>NZ_JBYSWS010000005.1:0-345733 GCF_058781425.1 Paenibacillus sp. FW507-14B1B
TCGACTTGCATGTATTAGGCACGCCGCCAGCGTTCGTCCTGAGCCAGGATCAAACTCTCCATTAAGGATTTATCGAGTTGAATATCACCGAATTACTTCGAGAAAATATCCAACCTTCCAAATCATTTAAATAGCGATTCGCTCATTTAGAAAAACTGACGAGAATTAAAAATCCTCATTTTTGATCTTACCGAAGTAAGATCGGTTTAACTCACTCGTTGTTCAGTTTTCAAAGGTCAATTCTTCAGTGCCACTCGCGAATCTCGTTCGCCGCAGCAACTCTTATATCTTATCATGTCTCACTTAGTTTTGCAAGAGTTTTTTTGAAAAGTTTTTTTGAAGTCTTTCATCTTTTAAACACTCTCGCCAGTCACTCATTCTAGCTCCTCGCGACTGGATTTATAATATACCATACGATTAAAAACAGAATCAACCCATAAAATATTCCAATTATAAAGAAAAAACAAAGCAAGACAGGCGTTTCTACCCATCTTGCTTTATAAGCACGCTTACTTCTTACTTTAAGCTCTTACTCTCGTTAGACTAACCTTTAATCCAAGGATTTTTACGTTTAGGTTTATTGATCTCCTTACGTGACTTCTTAGGTGTAGATTTCGGTTTCACTCTTGTACGTCGTTCGCGTGACACTTTTGCTTCAACCTCTGTTTCATCAACTAACTCTTCTTGATATTCCGTATCAAAAGACTCCACACCAGTAACATTTATGGATTCCGGTTCGTCTTCTTGACGTCCGTGGCAACCACAATCTTTTTTAGGGTGCTCCACATTTTCACCATGTAAAGGGTAATTCGTCCCTATCCCCCCTTGAGGAAAAGCCGAGTTCCCCATCGTTTGTGCCATGCCCTCCATCCCATAAACAGGCCAAGGGGAATATGGCTGTACTCCACAGCAACAAGGCATTATAGGGAACTGACAGTGACTAAAATGATGTGGATAGTTAACATGATGCTGATGATGCGGGTGCATTTGCCCCCAGCTCGGATTCATCATCATTCCCTGAGCATACGGCGTTGGCACCTCAGTTCCACCATGACATCCACAAGGTGATTTTTGATGATGAGCCATTCCCATACCTGATTCATAAGAGATAGAGGGCTGATCTTGTTCAGGGTATATCATGTTTGGACTCATTGACGACATACCGGGCATATAAGACTCCGCTATATTCAGATGATTATTCTCAAGTGTCATTGGTTGTTCTGTTATACCCGGGTATGGTGAATTCGGAGCTCCCCATCCTGGCAACATCTCATTCTCTCCTGGATGCATCATATGCTGCGGCCCATGCCAATCATGTGAAGCCATCATATGATCCTTACATCCACATGGAGATTCAGGAAACATCATCAGTGGAGCTGGTTGGAACATCATAGCTGGTGAAGGGTAGCAGTCCATTTGTTGAGGCATAACGTATTCATGACATTCCGGAAAAGGAGGACATGGCTCAGGAGCCGGGACAAAATGCATCTCCTGACAGTCTGGTTTCTCTTGCTTCTTCTCCTTACAGATCGGTTCCGCAGGCGGTAAAATTGGATTCTCTGGTTTAATAACCAGTTCCGGCATAATCGTTATCTCAGGTTTTAATGTGATTTCAGGAATTATTGTAATTTCCGGCTTAACGTTGACTTCAGGCTTGACTTCGTTTTCAGGAAGCATAGGTATGTTAGGTAAAACTGGCATATTGGGCATTGGTGCATTCATTTCTTCTTTAGGAGCAACTACCTCTTCCTTGGGTGCTGTCATTTCTTCCTTCGGTCCTGTGTAAGTTTTACTTCCTGGAATCATCTTATCTGGCATGTGTCCATTACCACCGGTATGCTGATTATTGCCTGGGTTCGTAAATGTTCCCGCGGCGGGGATGTTAACAATTTCTCCTACTAGTAGTGCATTAGGATTCTTAAGTTGAGGGTTCGCATCTATGATCTCTTTCAGTGAAACTCCCCAAGCTTTGGAAAGTTTCCACAGTGAGTCCCCTTGCTTCACGGCATGTTTATGGATAATAGGCTGACTTCCTTCAGGAACGGGAACAGGTTCTGTTGGTATTTTTACTTTCATGCCGATATCTAGTTTATTCGGATCTACTAATTGAGGATTTGCATCCACAATTTTAACCAAAGGGACTCCATATTTTTTAGATAGCTCATATAGGGAGTCGCCCTTCTTGACGATGTGTATTTTCACGCCGCTAAACCTCCTACACTCTTCTAGGCGTTTTAAAGCCTTTCGCCTGCATTCGTTACTACATCCTATGCAGAAGATGGGCGATTGACATCCCTATACACAAAAAAAATCCTTTCATCAACATGAAAGGATTTATAGATATTCAATTAGTACAAACATTACAGGGCATACAACTCTTACAATGCATTCATTGAGAAGCTGTCTTATAAACTGCCCTCATCTTATAATTCAATTTTCGATTTCTCTTTCTCATACGCAAAGCCAGGGTACGAACCAAGTACGCGAACCTGACATCCCAGGGCTTCAATTTCAGACATTGCCGCAGTAAGTAATACAGAATCTGACGTATCAAGAACATCGATATAGAAATAGTAGTTACCTAATTTCTTCTTGGTTGGGCGTGACTCGATACGGGACAAGTTTAATCTTCTCCAAGCAAATGTAGATAACACTTGATGAAGCGCTCCTGGAACGTCTTCTGGAAGTGTAACCAAAATACTTGTCTTCACCAGCTCCGGGGTACGCGGTACTTCAATCGGGTTACGACCAATCAAAACGAACCGTGTGTAGTTGTTATCATGGTCCGTAATCTTTTCTGCCATAATATTTAATCCATGAGTAGAAGAGCCTAAGGTTGTGCCAATAGCCGCCCAGCCTTTTCCTGGATTTTCTTTGACAATCTTTACACCTTCAGATGTGCTACCTACAGGTTCAAGCTCAGCGTCCGGAACATACTTAGATAGGAACTGTCTGCATTGAGCTGTAGCAACCGGATGTGAGTATATTTTTTTGATTTTCTTATAATCAACAATTCCGACCTCGGTCTGGAACTCAGATGCGTCACCAATAAGATTCTGAATGGAGGGATACACCCACTCCACTTGCATAGGTATATCAACTTCATTTACAAGCCAATCCATATGAAGGCTAACCGAGCCTTCAATGGTATTTTCAATTGGAATAACGCTATAATCACTTTTTCCATCTACAGTTGACATGAAAACATCAGATATCAGCTTATGATGAACGAACTCAACAGGCTCATCTTTAAGTAAATATAAAATAGCTTCATGAGAAACTGACCCCGAGGGTAGCAATGCTATACGTTTCATGTGGTAACTTCCCCTCTAATCATATCCATAAATGAAATGCTCTGTAATTCATCCAGCACCTGTACCCCATGAATGTCTGGTGAGAGTAACAAAATCGATGCTGGGATTCCTTCT
This sequence comes from Paenibacillus sp. FW507-14B1B, assembly GCF_058781425.1. NCBI lineage: Bacteria > Bacillati > Bacillota > Bacilli > Caryophanales > Paenibacillaceae > Paenibacillus > Paenibacillus sp. FW507-14B1B. The sequence goes on from NZ_JBYSWS010000005.1 coordinate 3,429, forward strand.
TTTTTCATCGTTTCAAGGAGATAGGTTTGAAGTGCCTCTACACGTTCATCTTCTCGCTGTATGAATGCAATTAGTGTGGGTCCTGCTCCACTTAATGCAACACCCAACGCACCACGATTTGGCGCTTCATCAAGTATTTCAGCCATCCCTGGCACAAGTGCCGCACGGTACGGTTGATGAATCCTGTCCTTCATCGCGGCCCCGATCAGGTCTAATCGTCCAGATGATAATGCAGCAGTCATTAGCGAAGAGCGACTGATGTTATATACAGCGTCAGCAAGCAAAACCTGCTTTGGTAGCGCCTCTCTTGCCATAGAGGTAGGCAGGTGAAAATCTGGAATTACCACCATCGTTTCCAATTCAGCTGGTGGTTCAATCCGGACATAGTCTGCATGTTGTCCATCCCAAGCAGCTGCAATAATACCTCCAAACAAAGATGCACCAACATTATCAGGATGTTTTTCAAGATTCGTTGCCATATCGAATAATTTACGATCCGGTAGAGGAGAACCGATTAATGCATTAGCTGCCGCGAGAGCCCCCACGATTGCTGATGCACTACTGCCTAGTCCACGAGTCAACGGAATTTCTGAGTACATAGATATAGAGAGTTCAGGAACAGAAATACCCGCTTCTTCAAAAACCATCTGAGCAACCTGATAGATGAGATTACTCTTATCCTCAGGGACCCCTGTCATTTGATCGCCAAACAACTGGAATGAAGTTCGGTCATCCTGCTTCATTTCAATCCAAGCATACAGAGATAAAGCCATTCCTAGTGTATCAAATCCCGGACCGAGGTTAGCCGTGCTGGCTGGGACCTTAATTCGGACTCTTTCAGACAAACTCATACGTGCGCAGCTCCTTCAAGCTTAGCAATAGCATCCATGACAGCTTCTTCTGTATCTGATACCACAAGCGGCTCAGAATTTACTGTTTTGATTGCAATATTAGGATCCTTCAGACCATGGCCAGTGAGCACACACACAACACTCTCTCCACCTTTGAAGTAACCTTCACGCTTCATTTTGTACACACCAGCAATCGAAGCTGCAGAACCTGGTTCTGCAAAAATACCTTCACGTGAAGCAATAGCACGGTATGCTGCAAGGATTTCATCATCAGTCACGTAATTAATCTGTCCTCCAGATTCATTAGCCGCAGCAACCGCTGTTTTCCAGCTTGCCGGATTCCCGATACGAATCGCTGTAGCAACTGTTTCTGGATTAGGGATCGGCTCACCTTTTACGATGGCCATCGCGCCTTCAGCTTCGAACCCAAGCATTGTTGGAAGTGAAGATGCCTTACCAGCAGCATGATATTCCTTAAACCCTTTCCAGTAAGCAGTTATGTTTCCTGCATTACCAACAGGAATTGCAAGGACATCAGGGGCTTTACCAAGTTGATCAACGACTTCAAATGCTGCTGTCTTTTGACCTTCAATCCGGTACGGATTCACCGAGTTCACTAGAGTAATAGGATGTTTTGCTGTAATTTCTCGTACAATCTCAAGTGCCCGGTCAAAGTTACCGTCAATTGCAATAACTTTCGCACCGTAAATCATTGCTTGAGCTAGTTTACCAAGCGCGATATTGTTATTCGGGATGATTACAATGCAATTCAGGCCACCGCGTGCAGCATATGCAGCTGCTGCTGCAGAAGTGTTTCCTGTAGAAGCACACATGATGGTACGACTGCCTTCTTCCATAGCTTTGGCAACGGCCATAACCATACCACGGTCTTTAAAAGAACCCGTTGGATTCAGACCTTCAAATTTGAAGTGCAGATCTATTCCAAGGTCTTTGGACAAATTCTCTGCCCGAATCAGCGGCGTATTTCCTTCTTTTAAAGTTAACAATGGAGTATTCTCATTAACGGGCAAGTATTCCTTATACGTCTGGATCAAACCTTCATATGGCATCTCTATTACTCTCCTCTTATATTTATATAATTAGTATAGTTAGTAATCGAATGGTTCAAGATAACGCTCGGTCTATCCTTCTACGCGATATACACTCTTGATGCGACGGATTGCTTCCAAACTTTCAAAATGAGTCAGCACCTTATCCATGCTAGCTTTGCTCGCATTATGCGTTACGATAATGATTTCTGCATCAGGATTTTGATCATTAGGCTGCTGCACTACAGACTCCAAGCTTACATCGTACTCGGCGAATACCTGAGTGATTTTTGCAAGTACCCCTGCCTTATCATCAACATGAAGCAAGATAAAATTCTTATAAGTGATCTGCTCATCATTCTTGAGCTTCTTCGCTTTATACGGAACAATTGCTTTCAAACCGTTCACGCCAAGTTTCAGGTTCTTAATAACAGCAACTAAGTCTGCTACAACGGATGTTGCCGTTGGCATTTCACCAGCACCTGGTCCGTAGAACATCGTCTCACCCACGGCTTCTCCATATACGTATACTGCATTATACACGCCATTCACTGACGCAATCGGATGACTGGTGCGAACCATAGTCGGTTGGACACTAATGCTGACCTGCTCCTCTTCGCGATCTGCAATACCTAGCAATTTCATTTCGTAACCCAGGCGCTTCGCGTAAAGAATATCTTCCTTAGAGACTTGAGAGATCCCCTTCACGCTTACATCCTTCAATTCAACATTTGTACGGAAACCAAGTGTACCGAGAATGGCCATTTTACGTGCGGCATCCAATCCCTCTACATCCGATGTTGGATCTGCTTCGGCATAGCCAAGTTGTTGTGCTTCTGCCAACACATCTTCGTATGAAGCACCTTCTTGACTCATTTTAGTCAAAATAAAATTCGTTGTTCCGTTAACGATCCCCATGATTTTCATAATACGATCTGATGAGAAACCCTCGATCAGTGTGCGAATGATCGGAATTCCGCCAGCTACACTCGCTTCGTAGAATACGTCACACTGTTTCTCTTGTGCCTTTGCCAATATCTCAGCACCATGTAGTGCCATCAAGTCTTTATTTGCAGTGACAATATGTTTACCACGATCCAAAGCTTCCAAAATATAAGACTTCGTCTGCTCGATACCGCCCATTACTTCTACAATCACATCAATCTCTGGATCACGAATGACATCCCAAGGATCATCCGTCAGTTTTGCACTATCCACGAATACGCTCCGGTCTTTCTCCGTATTCTTAACTGCAATTTTCTCTATGATAATAGGTGATCCGACTTGGCTGCTTAAATCCTCCTGATGTCCCTCTACAATACGAACAACACCTGTACCTACAGTACCCAATCCTAACAATCCCACTTTAACCGGCTTCATATAACCCACTCCTCCTAAGTTCCCATACTCTTGTAATCTATATTTCTATCCTTGCCCGATCATCTGAACTCTTCGCACACCAGTCGCTCGTCTCAGTCCATCTAGCAAGTCATCTAACTCCTCATTCAACCGTGAAACTTCAACGGATATGACTACATTCGCAATCCCTTGCAGCGGTATACTTTGATGTATCGTCAGTACATTACCGCCTTCTCCAGCTACAAGTCCGAGTACCTCGGACAACATACCTGAACGATGCTCCATATCAATGGAAATGGTGACAATCTCATCGCGCTCCAACTGGTTGATCGGATGAATACCATCTTTGTACTTATAAAAAGCACTCCGACTCAGACCGACCTGTTCCACAGCATCATGCACGGTCTTGACATCACCGGACGCGAGCAGTCTTTTCACCTGCATGGTCTTTACCACGGCTTCTGGCAAAATATCCTCACGGACTAGATAATATCGTTCCTTCACAAACGTCCTCTCCTCAAAGACTCGTGTTTTTGTATAGTGGACATTATACTGGATAACCTTGTTAAGGGCAATACATTTAAGCCTTTTTTTTAAAATGGTTTTATCATGTGATCGAATATTTGTATATTTACACGTTGATTATGATTGATATACACAAAACCTCCCGACTCATGAGGGAGGTTTTCATATAGACTGAGATTGCATTCTACTCACTTATAAGAAGTTCATTACCGGCATGCAAATCCGTTAATATCGCCTAATATATCTCCTCGTCACAACGACAAAAAGTGTGTCAAGCAATTGTTATGAGATTCAAGAGCCTGACCATCATCATTACCTTATTGTATACGAAATCCTAATGTTTTGGGGTTATAAATTAAAACAAAAAAAAACCGCCTATACTCCTTAGTTGGAGTTAAGCGGTATAGCACTTAGTAATAACTACTGCCTTCAATAAACTCGAATTCAAAGTCCCCGATCCGAACGATGGTTCCTTCCGTTGCCCCGCGACGACGAAGTTCCTCATCGACACCCATATGCCGGAGTGTACGACCAAGCTTCAGAATCGCATCATGCGAATTCATCTGCATCCGCTTCAACATCCGTTCAATACGTTCACTGTTTACAACATACATCTCGTTGTCACGTGTAATCGTAAACGCATTATCATCCTTCTTATCGAATTTATATACTTTACGTTTTGTTGTCTCAGCAACTTCTTCAATAGCAGGTTCATCTGGAATAGCTTCCAAGATAGCTGCCGCGCGATATAGAAGTTCCTGAATCCCTTGACGCGTTAGTGATGAGATTGGCATGATCTCAAGATCAGGACGCACTTCCTTCACTTGTTCACGGAATGCTTCCAAGTTGTCTTCCGAGTCAGGCATGTCCATCTTATTAGCTGCGACAATCTGAGGACGCTCGGCCAATACCGGATTGTATAACCGAATCTCTTCGTTGATCTTCTGCCAATCTTCGAACGGATCTCTACCCTCAGAACCAGACATATCGACCACATGAATAATAACACGTGTCCGTTCCACATGACGTAGGAATTCGTGTCCGAGCCCCACACCTTCATGTGCTCCTTCAATCAAACCTGGAAGGTCCGCCATGACGAAGCTACGACCATCACCGACATCAACCACACCTAGATTCGGAGTAATTGTTGTAAAGTGATAGGCTCCAATCTTCGGTTGTGCCGCTGATACAACGGACAGTAATGTAGACTTCCCGACACTTGGGAATCCAACAAGTCCGATATCAGCCATTACTTTAAGTTCCATCACAACATAACGCTCTTGACCTTCTTCACCATTCTCTGCAAGCTCCGGGGCTGGATTGTTCGGAGTAGCAAAACGGATATTACCACGTCCGCCTCGACCACCACGTGCTACGACAACTTGTTGACCATGGCGGGTTAAATCAGCAATAACTTCGCCTGAGTCATCATCAATAAGCACGGTACCCGGAGGTATTCTCACTACCATATTTTCCGCATTAGCTCCATGTTGGCTTTTGTTGCGACCCTTTTCCCCACGCTTAGCTTTAAAATGCCGCTGGTATCGGAAATCCATCAGAGTCCGAAGACCCTCATCAACGCGAAATATTACATCTCCGCCCTTACCGCCATCTCCGCCGCCTGGACCACCTTCGGGCACGTATTTCTCACGACGAAACGCGATTAGACCATCCCCACCGTCTCCGCCTTTAACATACACTTTTGCCTTATCTACAAACATGAATTCACCTTCCTCATATCACATACGGTAAGCATAATCGATACGTCGTATTTTCCGTATGGATCTGCTCTACCCTTATACCTCTATCTTGTACTGCAAGCTCAATCTGTTGACGTATATGGTCTGAATCACCAAAAGAACCCTCTCCATCAAACTCAGCAATCAGTTCTTGTCCCTGCTCCATGAATGTTAAGGTGAGCAGTCGCTCATCTTCCCAAGTCGAGCTCCCACTTTGCTGATATACTTGTATAACCTGCATAATGGATTGAGCAAAACTCTCTTCCTTACTTGATGTCAGCTTTCCCTCCAATTGAACATGGTCTACAACATCAACATCTAATTGTAAACCCGTGTTTAATGTTCGATAGGAATGCAAATAAAAAACCAACGACGGAAGACCAAGCTTTGATATTTTACTATCTTGTAGCATCCGTTCCTTTATTCTTTCCACACATTGCACTGATTTATCAAGCTTCCCTAACTGAATATACCCATATAAAATCTGAAGCTCGTTCATCCAATCATGGCGGTGGTGGTTCAGCGTCTGAATGGCGCTCTGCTCCAAGTTCTGCTGGTTAACTTTCTGCTTGCGAACTTCCATTCGCCAGACACACCAAGCAGCAACAAGCGCGGCGACAGCAGACCAGATTGTCAGAATTATTCCAGCTGTATATGTAGGATGCCATAACATCCAGGCTGCTGGCAGCACGGATGTTGAACCAACACCAGCCGATATCCATTTCCAGGAATTCATCATTTCTCCCCGTTCCCACAAACAATTGGTTACGCTCACCAGACCACAGTATACCACAGTCTTTATCCGGGATTCATCTCTTCAATAAAAAAAAGAAGCCCCGGCAAAGTTGCCGGAAACTTCTCGTCTGTAAGCTTTATTAGAAACGTCTTACGCTTCTACTGCAGCCGCTACAGGAGCGACATCAACCGGGTAGACGCTCACTTTCTTGCGATCACGACCCCAACGTTCGAATTTCACAACGCCTTCGACTTTCGCAAACAAAGTATCGTCTTTGCCGATGCCCACGTTTGTGCCTGGGTGAATTTTCGTTCCGCGTTGGCGAACCAAGATGCTTCCACCAGTAACGACTTGACCGTCTGCACGCTTAACGCCCAAACGTTTCGATTGGCTGTCACGTCCGTTCTTTGTGGAACCTACACCTTTTTTCGATGCGAATAACTGAAGATCCAATTTCAACATGTTGTCTACCTCCTTCTTTTAGTAGTGTGTTCTTGTATTTGAATATACTCACGGTATGAATCTGCAATTCCTTGTAACATCAGAACCATGGATTCGAGAAGCAACTGCACCTGACCCGATACCGATTCGTCTTTCACCGGCGGAACAATTCCGCTGAGAAATCCGCCCTTCATCTTGGTCTCCATGACAGTACCGGTTAAAGCCTCAATAGAGTTCACCGTACCTACCGTAACACTGGATACTCCAGCACATACGATATCTTGTCCGTGGGCAGCATAACCTGCATGTCCCTTGACTTCAAATCCATGGATTAGGCCGTCTTCTTGGCGAGAGATCTGTACAGTAATCAATTACCGCACCTTCTTACGCTTGGATTTTCTCGATGGTTACTTTTGTGTAAGGTTGACGATGACCTTGCTTCTTGTGGTAGTTCTTCTTCGGCTTGTATTTGTATACAACGACCTTATGGCCTTTACCGTGCTTCTCCACTTTAGCAGTTACGGATGCGCCGGAAACAACCGGTGTTCCTGCTACCAAACCGTCCTCTTTGGAAACGGCTAGTACACGGTCGAAAGTCACGCTTTCCCCGTCACCTGCATTCAGCTTCTCGATGAACAATACGTCGCCCTCTTGAACTTTGTATTGTTTACCACCTGTTTCGATAATAGCGTACATTTGCTTGCACCTCCTCATGTCTCAGACTCGCCTAATTCAGGTGTTCGTTCATTTAAAAATGAGCGCCCTTGTAAACCCGATCGGAGCGGTTACAGCATGTGCAGCAATTGCTCACTAAACACATACTTGAAGATCATAACATATAGCCTACTAATCCGTCAACATCACTTCTTTTAGACGATGCCTGTCCCACCGCAGACTGTACAAGTCTTGGGATAGGGAGTGGCTGAACTCTCACGCGCTTTCTTGCGGGTCATCTCCAGTAATCCCAGCTTGGTCCAGCCAACAACAAAACTCTTCGTCCGATCTTTACGGATACCTGCCTCCATGACAGCGATGACCTCTTGTCGATGCTCATCCTCTTCCATATCAATGAAATCTATAATGATCATACCACCGATATCCCGAAGCCGGAGAATCCGGGCAATTTCGCGGGCAGCATGTAGATTCGTCTGGGTAACGGTATCCTCAAAATTATCTCCGCCCGTATACTTTGCTGTATTCACATCAATAACCGTAAGGGCCTCAGTTTGATCAATAACGATCGTTCCACCGCCAGGCAGAGAGATTTGACGTGAGAAACTGACCCTCAATTGCTCCTCAATACCATAAGCTTGAAAGACATGATAGTTCCCCTCATACAAATGTACTTTAGGTTTAATACCAGGCATCATATTGGTTAAATATCGTTCTGCTTCTCTGGCATCTTGTTCGCGGTCAATAATCAGTTCATCATTCATGGGATCAAAGGCATCTCGGATAAAGCGCTGAAGAATTCCTAGATCTCTATGCAGAATAGCCGGTGATTCTGAAACTTTCGCCCGCTCAATAATCCCTTCCCATTCCAGACGCAGTAGCTCCAGATCTCCAGCAACAAATTCAACGGACTCATCCTCAGAGACCGTACGCATAATAATACCTTCCTCACCATTTCTAATCCGCTCACCGATCATTTTTAGACGCATTCTTTCCGCTTCTCTTTGAATTTTCTTGGATACGGCCACATAATCAGACTTAGGCATAAATACCATACATCTGCCCGGCAAAGAGAAGTGAGTGGTGACTCTCGCACCTTTTCCTCCCCTCGGTTCCTTCATAACCTGAACAACCAGCTCTTGTCCGACCTTAAGCAAATCCGTAATGGAAGGTTTGATCTTGGGCTGTTTCTCCAAATGCGGATGCAATACATCGTCCACATATAAAAAAGCGTTCTTTTTCAATCCAATATCTACAAATGCAGCCTGCATGCCTGGAAGCACATTGACTACTCTTCCTTTATAAAAACTACCAACGACACTTTTCTCACGCCCGCGTTCAGTTGCATACTCAACAAGCCTGCCATCTTCGACGAGGGCCATCTGAATGGTTTCCGGGTCACAGTGAACGATCATTTGTTTCATGGCTTCACCTCTTATGGAAGACTTACGAATCTATTACCCAATCCTATCATGAGTCACAGCAGACGGAATATATAGAAATGAATTGCTAAAGTGGTCTTTCATAATTATCCGCTAGGCATACCAAGGTGGTCTATTCGACGCAAAGTAAGAAGCGATGACATGCTGCTCTGGCACGACAGCCATAAGCCCTCCTTGGCGATTCATGACATAGATCAAATGATACTTCTCTCTCTTAAATAAACGCATAATATCATCCAAAGGTTTCGATGAATCTGCAACAATCGGTTGAGCTGTTCCCACACCCTCCTGCTGATGCTCGTCAATTCCGCTCCGATTCACTAAAAAACGTAAAAAACGATAATGAACATTTCGGTGATCTTCAAAATTCGAATAGGCTAAAAAAAGGCCGATCATGAGCAGATTGAGCTTTACCCCCTCACCTGTAAATAACGGGGAAAGACCATATCCGATCATAAACAAGCTACATATAAATCCTGCACGAGCTGTCCATAACAGCGTTGCATGATAGGGGACGAGTAAGCTGATTAACGCTTGCAGAACCTTTCCGCCATCCAGAGGGAGTACAGGTAACAGATTGAAGAGGGCTATTATAAGGTTTCCTTGGATTACATAATTCAAAAAAGATTCGTCCCCCCATCCAGCCGCCTGACATATGAATGCAATTCCAATCATAATGCCATTTTGCAGAGGGCCTGCTAGAGCAATAATCAATTCGCGTGCAGCATTCATTCGTTTATCATCTTCAATCACCGCAACCCCGCCAAACGGCAGCATCTGAATTGATCGCACTTTAAACCCCATCGCTAAAGCAGCGCCAGCATGACCAAGTTCATGTATGAAAACGATCACAAATAGAGTAAGCAATTCAAAAAATCGTCCGGTTATGACAGAAGCCAACATGACAATAACAAAAAGAGGATGAAGAGACAGGGTCGTCCCCCGAATACTAATCAAATGTAATCACATCCGTAGGGTCAACACTTCGTTCTCCGTCTTTTAACATAAAATATAAAGCAGACTGCTCTCCATCGGACTGTACAGAAGGGAGCGTACCTATGACATCTCCACCTTCAACCCAATCATTCACTTTCAAGGTCGTTGTAGATAAACGGCTATAAATGGCTGTTCTTGTTCCTGTATGTTGAATCAGAACTGAGATACTTGAGTCAGCCTGCTGTTTAACTTCAAGCACTCTACCTGCTTCTACGCTTTTAACCTCATGGACAGAGAGTGAATCCCCTTGAGGTGCAATCAGCACCCCTTTGAAGTCAACAGCAAAAGTCTGGACCAAATTCCCTTGAAGTGGGGGGATTAAGGAGGTTCTTGCATTGACTTTTGTTGTATCTTGTTCATCTTGACCAAAAATAGGAATAAAAGATGGGGTTCCTCCGAAGTACTCTTCGTACCATGCTTGCGCAGCCTGAAAATTCATTTCTTGGTTTAATCCTTGAATGATGTAACCTTGCGTTCGAATAGCCCATGGTTCATGGATCGAGAAGATGCCCCAAATCGCACCGAATATGAGCACACTAGCCGTTAGGCGGCGCAGTAACCCTGCTACAAAAGAGTATTTACGAGGCGGCATCACTGGCTCTGTTGTATGGTCATACCACCCTCGATGCCCTTGCTTCCATAACTTCTCGGGATCGCGCTCCATCTCCTCTGTACTACCCGCACTACTCAGACTGTGATGCTGGATTCCATTACTCTGCCGAACTTCAGGTATATGTATTGCGGAAAGAGCAGGAAGGGGGCGCAGATCGTTTGAATCTCGCGTTACTTCACTATCATTATCGCTTAAGAGTTCACGAATTCGCGCCTCTCTTCGAAGTTTTACTGAATTTTTAATATCCACATTGTTCTCCCCCTTGGGGCTTGTTTTAATCTATCCTATGTGGACATGAAAGATATTTAGAACAAGCCCTCTGTTAGGGAATCTGCGGTCTGCACAAATAAAAAGCCGATGCAGCATCATGCATCGGCTCAAAATAAGTGCTAAATATGATATTATCCCATACCGAAAAATTTCTTGAATCGTGTGAACATTCCTTTTTTCTGATGAATCTGCATCAGAGGAACTGTATCCCCTAGAATCCGCCGAGCGATATTACGGTAAGCAATAGCTGCAGGGGAATCCGGGTTCATCACCGTCGGTTCTCCAAGATTAGCTGCCTTGATGACCATCTCATCATCTGGCACGATTCCGATCAAATCGATGTTCAACACTTGCAATACATCTTCGATTTCAAGCATATCTCCTGACTTCACCATATTCGGACGAATCCGATTAACAACGAGCTTCGGAGATTCAACGTGAGAGCTTTCCAGTAGTCCGATAATACGATCCGCATCGCGTACTGCAGCATTTTCCGGAGTTGTTACGACAATAGCCTTATCCGCCCCCGCAATAGCATTCTTAAAGCCTTGCTCAATTCCTGCCGGACAATCGATAATAATGTATTCATATTCCTTCTTCAGTTCCAGAACAATATCCTTCACCTGTTCAGGTGAAATCGCATGCTTGTCCTTGGTTTGGGCTGCAGGCAGCATATAAAGCTCGTCAAAGCGTTTATCCTTGATAAGCGCCTGATTGAGACGGCAGCGCCCTTCTGCAACGTCGACGAGGTCATAAATGATACGGTTTTCCAAACCCATGACCACGTCGAGATTCCGAAGACCGATATCGGTATCCACCAAACACACTTTTTTGCCTAGCAGTGCCAGAGCCGTGCCGATGTTTGCCGAGGTAGTCGTTTTTCCGACTCCGCCTTTGCCTGATGTTATGACGATTGCCTCTCCCATATTCTACACCCCTTTAAACACATTAAAATCCCGGCCCAATCGGACGATGTTACTGATCTTGTCAATCTGCATACTACCATTCTGTAAATATGCAAATTCCATGACCGTCTCCCGTGTCTCCCATTCATCCGGAGGTCTGCTGATCATATCTGAAATACGAAGCTGGGTGGGAGCTAAATAGGAGGCCGCTATAATTGCATCCTCATTGCCATCCACACCTGCATGCGCTGTTCCCCGAAGGGCACCCAGAATATATATGTCTCCGGTCGCTATAATCGTACCGCCAGGATTCACATCACCAAGGAAGATTATATCTCCAGTATGATGCAGAACCTGTCCAGAACGAACCATCCCGGTTTTAACTACGGGTCCTGTCACCGGCTCATTCTCCGGCTCTAGAGGTGGAGATTCCACTGTACGAATCAGCAAGTTGCCCTTCTGCTTCAATATGTCAAGAATAGACTGCTTCTGTTCTTCTGAGATCCGTCTGGACCCCATCTTCACATCCACATGAATGATAGGTCCGGTCAAAATATTCTGGTGGCTATGCTCAAGTTTATACCGCAGCTCACTGAGCAGTTCTTCTAGTTCACATTGATCATCAAGCAGGAATACCAGGCCATCTTTGATGCCCTTAATCGTAACATGATTGGATTTTACAGCCATAAGCCTGTCCCTCCCATCTTCATACATTTCGCGCTCGGACCTTCAAGTTCCTGCTAGTCTTTGTAAAATGTCAGTTTGACGGGTCAGGAAGCCTTGCTTCTCTTCGGAGCCTTAGCAAGTAACTCAAACTGCTTCCGAAGAGGTACATAAATAATCAAGGCAAAAGCAAAATGAATCAGAAGATTGGGAAGCATATAATTCAGCAGAGCCCAATTATAGGAATCTGGATTAACTCCAAATAACTTATACACTCCAAACACCATGCTATCCAGCAGTAAGCTGCCTAGTATAACCACTGTCATCATAACTGGCAATGGAGCGCGCGGCGTCTTAAACAAAAGCCCCATAACGTAAGCCGACACCCCCATAGCGAAGGAGTAAGTACCGATCATTTCACCGTAATAGACTACGTCATGAAGCATTCCAAACACAAGTCCGAGTACAAGCCCCGTGTGTCGGTGGTGATACATCGTTGCGAAGAGAATGGCAATAAACATGAAATTCGGTGAGACTTTATCCTGCCATGAACTTGGGGTTAACCAGAAGCCAATAGTCCCTTGAAGAATAAACAAGAGAAACAACAGCAGTATTAATACCTGTTTACGCTTCATCCCTTCGGCTCCTCAGGTGCGAATACCACAAGAAGTGTCTTCCAATCCTGAAAGCTTGCCGCAGGTTCAATCGTAGCCGTCTTCGTCAACCCAAATTCACCAGTTTCTACTTTCTTAACTGTGCCAATAATCATGCCACGAGGAATGACTCCACCATTTCCTGAAGAAACAACCAAATCTTCTCGTTTAATCGGATCATCCTCTGGGATTCGTGTCATTTTCAACATTTTTGTCTTCTTATCGTAGCTTTCAATGATACCAAAAGTATCCTTATCAGAAACGGTAGCTGCGATCTGCTGACGCTTCGAGTCTTGTGGGTCCAGCGTCGTTAGCAGTTTCACTGTGGAAGTGAAGTTACCAACTTGACTAATAACGCCGACCATGCCATCAACAGAGGTAACAGACATGTTCATCCGAACGCCATCTTGTGCGCCCAGATCAATGACCAACGTGTGGTTGTTCGGATCCTGATTCACACTCAATACGTTAGCCGGACGGTAGTCATAGTCGTACCTTTGCTTTTGAGTTTCTGTGAACTTTAGAGTATCCTTTAGAACTTTATTTTCGTTCTTAATTATGTGGTATTCTGCACTCTCGCGTGTATACTCCGCCACTGCCTTCTTCAGGCGTTCGTTCTCTTCGAATACTTCTTTCATCTCGCCCACATCTTCAAAGAAGCCCGCTATGTAAGAAGCGGGCTTGTAGAACACACCTTGCACAAAACCTACAGTATCTCTAACAAACTTCTCGGGCCAAGTTAAACCTACTCTCGGACCAAGCGTAAAGCCCATGAGTATAATAAACGTAACCAGCCCGATAAGCATAATAAATAAACGTTTGTTACCTAGCAGTTTAAACAGTTTTCAACACCCTCTAACGTTACTGTTTTCTCTCCCACATACCAGGGGTTGACACACCTGTCCATTCTACCGCTTCCGGAAAGTAGAATTGTTGCGGGATTTAAACATATGAATATTATCGAGCGCTTTACCTGTACCAATGGCTACACAGTCAAGCGGATTCTCAGCCACAATCACTGGCATGCCTGTCTCTTCAGCAAGCAGCTTATCTAGATTACGCAGCAAGGCTCCGCCACCAGTCAATACAATACCGCGATCCATAATGTCCGCAGCTAGCTCTGGCGGGCATTTTTCGAGGGTTACTTTCACTGCATCAACAATCGCATTAATCGTATCCGCCAATGCTTCACTAATTTCATCAGAAGTAATCGTAATTGTCTTTGGCAATCCTGTTACCAAGTCACGACCACGGATTTCCATTGTCTCAACCGATTCCAGCGGCATCGCTGATCCAACTTCCATCTTCAATTGCTCAGATGTACGTTCCCCGATCATCAAGTTGTACTGGCGCTTGATGTAGGAAATGATGGAATCATCCATCTCATCACCTGCAACACGTACAGAACGGCTTGTAACGATACCTCCAAGGGAAATTACCGCTACCTCAGTCGTACCTCCACCGATATCAACTACCATACTTCCTGTTGGCTCCCATACTGGAAGGTCTGCACCGATAGCTGCTGCAAATGGCTCTTCAATGGTGTAAGCCTCGCGAGCACCCGCTTGCTTTGTTGCATCTTCAACCGCACGTTGTTCAACAGCCGTAATACCCGAAGGTACACACACCATCACGTTGGGATGACGCGGGAATATGGAACGCTGCTTCTGTGCTTGACGTATAAAGTACTTAATCATGGTTGCTGTCGTATCAAAATCAGCGATAACGCCGTCTTTCATCGGACGAATCGCACGAATATTACCTGGAGTACGCCCGATCATTTTTTTGGCGGATTCACCAACAGCCTCAATTGTTTTCGTATCAGTACGCAGAGCTACCACCGAAGGCTCTCTAACGACAATTCCTTTACCACGGACATAGACAAGTGTATTAGCTGTCCCCAAATCAATTCCTAAATCTTTCGTGAAACTACCTAACATGCTGCAATCTCCCTTTCCTTCTCAATCTGAACTATTATATTACATCAGGCCCCGTTCCTTCAAACTTACAAACGCTCCATCTCCAATAATCAAATGATCCAAAACCTCAATACCAATTATATTGCCAGCCTCTACCAAACGAGAGGTCAGAGAAATATCTTCAGGACTTGGTGTAGGATCGCCGCTTGGGTGATTGTGCGCACAAACCAAAGACGCACTACTGCATTTGATTGCGGCTCTGAACACCTCACGGGGATGAACAATGGAGGCATTAAGACTTCCCATGGAAAGCGTTTCTTGGGCTATGACGTGATTTTTGGTATTTAAAAAAAGACAAACAAAATGCTCTTTCTGGAGATAGCGCAGCTGTTCGCTTAGCAATTCCGCGGCATCATGCGGACTACGTATGATCACCGGCTCCATGTGTCTCGAACTGACAAGGCGTCGTCCGAGTTCAATTCCCGCTTTCAACTGTACAGCTTTAGCAGGACCAATCCCTTTAATCTGTGTTAACTCTTCAATGCTGAGATCTACAAGCTGACGAATGCTTCCAACCTGCTTCAAAATCCGCTGTGCTACATGGATAGCAGATTCTTGACGTGTCCCTGTTCGAAGCAATATCGCAAGAAGTTCAGCATGACTTAAGGCGCTCGCCCCATAAGACATCATGCGCTCTCTTGGTCGTTCTTCATGGGGGATGTCGCGCAGCAAGAATGCTTGCGACTCCATAGATTCCCCTCTTTTCCTGTATCTAAATCATAAATACGGGCATAAACGATAATTAAGATAATACATGCATTCCCATCTCTGAAAGCATATCACTAAGTAACGATACCGGAAGACCTACGACATTGAAGTAGTCCCCCTCTATGCTCTCAACAATCGATGCACCAAGGCCTTGAATGGCGTAAGCGCCGGCTTTGCCTCTAGGTTCACCGCTCCGTACATAGGATATGATCTGATCATCAATTAATGGCTTCATATTCACCTTGGTCATCCGATAACGAACAATACATTGTCCTGTTAAGACATCTATACAGGCAACGCCTGTATAGACCTCATGGACGCGACCTTGAAGTAATGATAGCATTCTTACGGCATCCGCATCATCTGACGGCTTGCCCAGTATATTACCCTCTAGAACGACAATCGTGTCACTCCCTACAATAATCGCATTTATAACTGGTTCCACCAGATTTCGATATACTGTATCTGCTTTACGCAGTGCAAGGGTCTCCACAATCTTACGCGGCTCCCATCCGAAGGGGGTGTCTTCATTAGCATCACTAGGAATAATATCAAAAGGCAATCCTAGCTTCGCTATCAGTTCTTGACGTCGCGGAGATGTGGACGCCAGTATAATGTGCCTCGATGTCTTCTCTTTCAAGAGGGATGTCTCCTTTGTTGTTAGAGCCTGCGATACAGCCAAATCGCTGTAATCATTCCGATCAGACCCAGCAGGCAAAGTTTGAATTCAATGTTAATGTCATAGTTAATAATGTCCAAATTAGCTTCGGGCGACCACGTTAACATCTTCGAAGTGGTTAGAAAAGAAAGAGCTTTGACAGGTAGCAATAGTTTAGCAATCCAAGTTCCGGTTAGCCAACCCATCAGTATAAACAAGATAAGCACTCCTGCGTTTTTCTTCATCCGTCCTCTTCCCTCGCCATTTTTTGACACCCTAATTATTATACGGTGAATCGTCAAGCAATACAAACAGAAATCCGGACGGGGGAACTATTTCCAGTTCACCTGCCGGATTTCCGCGGCTTTTGCGGCTTTCGGACTACAAGCTTTCCACAAGCTTCCTCTGCCCCATAATATAGTTCATCATTCCTGCTTGAATTTCCCATAAATGACCCTTGGATCGATTCTTGTTGTATTCTGTCAGAGCTGTAATTGCTCCATTCATTTCCTGCTCCATAGACGTCAGACTATTCCCATTCGCTGGGCTGAGACCTGAATTAATAAGCTTCATAGCCTCTGTCCACTGGAGGTGGAGCCCAGAAATAGTATTCATAGTCTCTGTATCCACAGGCCCGGGACTATCTAACCCCAAAAGGGAAGCCGATAGCGAGCTTAGCTTTGTGGTAAGTTCACCACTCATTTCAAAGAAAATGTCTAATGCAGCGGCTTCTCCAGCAAAAACAGCAGACTGTGCTCCAGGCAGCGAAATTTCCCTGACGTAAAGCTCAACACCTTCACTTTTGAGCTGACCACTAAGCAGCTTGGCCTGCTCCCGATCTGGTGATACCCCGGCGTATACTCTATTTTCAGGAGAGGAATCTCCAAAAGCTGCAATACCCGCTTGTGTTAACTCCCCTTTAGCCTGTTCTGCCCTTTCGGCCGAACTAAACACTCCATATTGCAGCATATAAAAGGTTTGTTCGGGTATGGCAACGACTACAGATGCCGATCCTGCTGTCTCTTGATTGATCAACGTCTGATCCACACTTGCATTGCCCGATGGCTGATTGTCGGTAGACTGACTGCTAATCTCTGAAGTGATTTGAGCTTGGTCTGAGCCTCCATCGTTAAACATGGATAATACAACCGCTCCGAACAATACTCCTGTCACAATTGCGCCTGTTATGGACCCTGCTACCTTCCATGCTGAGGTTGGCTTTCTTGAACGATAATAACCATAATCATAATTAGAGGAACTTGCTTCTGATAAGTGAGGCTGAATTCTGGTGTTCTCTCTGGACACATCCTGATAATACTTCTGTTGTTCCATTTCCCAATCATTCATTGG
This sequence comes from Paenibacillus sp. FW507-14B1B, assembly GCF_058781425.1. Taxonomy (NCBI): domain Bacteria; kingdom Bacillati; phylum Bacillota; class Bacilli; order Caryophanales; family Paenibacillaceae; genus Paenibacillus; species Paenibacillus sp. FW507-14B1B. Next base: position 21,038 of record NZ_JBYSWS010000005.1, read on the forward strand.
CGTAGAATCTTGTTCAGTATTCCCTATATCATTCTCTATGTAAGGAATTGCAGGCCTTTCATATTGACTCTCCAAATGAGGGCGATCATCTCTATCTTGCTCCAGACGCCGCCTTTCCTCAGCCAATCGACCATGAACGCGTGAATTCCTCTTGTGATTGTCATATGCAGTAAAGTTATGCTTATCCGCCATTTCAATAGGTTCTTCTTCTTGTTCTCTAGACGTCTCATGGTCGAACCTTATCGTCATACGCGCTTTGCTCATTGCCTAACCCCCTCACTTATCTCCTCATCTATAAATACCTATATGATAGATTCAGGAAAGTTATGAGCGGATAAGGACAACTTATACAAATGATGCCCACATGTCCGTCCTTTGCAGGTGGACATGTGGGCATCAGATAAGAGCTATGCTCACTTCATGTAATTATTTATTCTTTTTTAGAGACTCAGCTAATGTAGCCCCTACCTTCCAGATATCTCCCGCTCCCATTGTCAGAACGAGATCGCCCGGCTGAACACGTCCCTTAAGGTCAGCAAGAACCTCTTCTTTAGAAGAAAGGTATCTAGCGCCAGCGTTACTGTTCTCGATAATCAGTTCAACCAATCTAGCGGAACTCACGCCTTCGATCTGTTTCTCACCAGCCGGTGAATATATATCTGTGATGATGACCTCATCGGCATCCTCAAACGCACGGCTAAATGCATCAAGTAGGAAGAACGTTCTCGAGTAACGCTGAGGCTGGAAAATCGCTATAATTCGTTTCCCTGTTGCCTTAGCTGCACTGATCGTAGCTTCAATTTCAGTCGGATGGTGCGCATAGTCATCAATGACTAGAATATCATTAACTTCACCAAGCACTTGGAAACGACGTTTCGCACCGTTAAATTTAAAGATTGCTTTTACGATCGCTTCAAACGATACGCCCGCTTTCATGCAAGTTATCACGGTAGCCATTGCATTATATACGTTGTGCTTACCAGGAACTGAGAGTTCAACGGCTCCTAGTACCTGCCCCTTATGAGACATCGTAAAGGAAACTTGACGGTCACCAAGTACTAAATCGGTCGCCATATACTCACAGTCTGAATGAATACCATAAGTGGTGACTTCTACACGATTTAGTTCTGGTAAAATAGCCTGGATATTCGGATCATCACCGCATACAACGGCTGTACCATCTTCTCGAATCTGGCTTAGGAACTGTACATATGCTGCTTTCAATTCATTGAAGTCACCGTTATAGTTCTCCAAATGATCAGCCTCAATGTTCAATACCACACCAAGCCATGGATGGTACTGTAAGAATGAGCCATCACTCTCATCCGCTTCGGCCACGACATATTCACCTTGTCCTGCCTTAGCATTCGTACCCACATTCATAATCTCTCCGCCGATAATGAATGTCGGATCAACACCGCATTCCTCCATAACGAGGGCAATCATTGAGGAGGTTGTTGTTTTGCCGTGCGCACCGGCTACAGCTACTCCCTTGCCTTCATTCAGCAGTCTCGCAAGCATTTGAGCACGATGTAGCACTGGGATATTCTGCTCCTCAGCCGCTACTCGTTCTACATTGTCCCTTGACAATGCCGTTGAGTAAACAACGAGATCTGCTCCATTAACCTGTTCTGCCGTATGGCCAATATATATCTTGGCACCTTTGGCAGCCAGCTTTTCTGTTAATTCTTGGGATGCCACGTCTGATCCCGTAACTTTATATCCCATCTCCAACATTACTCTTGCAATGGCGCTCATGCCGTAGCCGCCTATTCCAATAAAATGAACATGTTCTAATTCTGATGTATTCAACAGATATCACCAACCTTTTTCAGAATCGGAAAGGCCCAGGAGGTTGGAACGCACGTCGGCAATCAGATACAACGTACCAGACACCACCCCAAGATCCTCCGCTTCCGTCCGTGATTTCAACATTTCAAGTGCGTTTTTCCAGTCTTGCTCTATGATGATTTGCAGCGATGGTTTGGCGTGTTTCTCCCGTACCTGCTCTACGATGTCTCCTAACGCCTTGGCGTCCATTTTTCTCCGGAAATCCGGTTCTGTCAGGATAAGCGTATCCACTATAGGCAGTATATGCTTCAAATACGTCTCATGATGCTTATTTGAGAGCATTCCCATCATTAAGTTTAGCTTACGGTATTTATAAATTTTTGGAAGGCTGATGGCCAAGGTTTCAGCACCTTCTGGATTATGGGCTCCATCTAAAACTATACGAGGAGATGAGCTCACCTGCTCTAGTCTTCCTGCCCACTGCGTAGAGTGAAATCCATTCTTGAGATTGTCATCTTCGATCACAAAGGCCATATAGTGACGAAGCACTTCAAGACTCATCATGGCACAAGCTGCATTTGCGCACTGGTGATCTCCCTGTAAGGTAATCCCTATATCCAAACTGCGGAAAGGACCAGTGAAGTGAAATGTCTGGCCTTCCTCATCGCCACCCGTACGCTCATAAGAGAATTGCTCTCCTACGAGATACAGTGTCGCACGATTACGTTCAGCCGCTTCCTTCAAGACCTGAATAGCTTCTGGCTGCGTTACCGTGCTGACTACAGGTACACCACGCTTAATAATTCCGGCCTTTTCAAAAGCGATCTCAGGAATCGTCTCTCCCAAAATATCCGTATGATCCATTCCAATATTCGTGATCACAGAAATAACAGGATGAACCACATTCGTTACGTCCATTCTGCCACCGAGTCCCGTTTCCCAAACGACGACATCAGGAACACTATCCACAGCATAATATAAAATAGCAAGTGCCGTAGAAACCTCAAACATCGTTGGAGAACCAAGCTCTGTTTCCGCCATCTCCCGAACGAGCGGATAGAGCCTATTCGTCAGCTTAAGCAATGTTTCTTCAGGAATGTCTTCCCCATTATAACGAAACCGATTCGTGAATTTCGTAATGTACGGAGAAGTGAAAGTCCCAACAGAATAGCCGCTCTGCAAAAGAACCTCAGTCAAGAATGCGCATGTTGATCCTTTCCCATTCGTGCCTGCTACATGAATGAACTTCAGTCTCCGCTCAGGATTGCCAAGTTGCTCAAGCAATTTCTCAATACGTTCCAGACCTGGCCGAATCCCAAATGGAATCAGCCCGTTGATCCAATCAACCGCTTCCTCGTAGCTTTGTAGAGGGGCTAGCTCAACAGCAGCCCCATTATGGTTCCCCATGCTTCTCACCTTCAGGTCAATATTTAGATAGCTTCTCCTTAGCCTCTTAGCTCTTCAATCCGAGCGATTACCTTACTCCGCTTCTCGGAGTAATCAGCCTGTTTCGCGCGCTCTTCTTCAATCACTTTAGCCGGAGCTTTGGAAACAAAGCCTTGATTGCTCAACTTCTTCTCTACACGCTCTACCTCACTGGTTAAGTGCTGAACTTCCTTTTCAAGACGAGCAATCTCCTGTTCAATATCGATTAAACCAGCCAGTGGGAGATAAAGTTCTACTCCCGTTACGATAGCTGTCATCGCTTTATCAGGTGCCTCAAGGCCAAGGCCCGCTTGGTACTCTGAAGTGTTACAGAAGCGGCGAATATAGTCTGCATTACGTTCAACGATACCCAGTACGTTCTCATCAGCTGCACTGAGCATCAGCTCTATTTTCTTACTCATCGGTACATTTACTTCAGCACGGATATTACGAACAGCTCGAATCACGTCCATTAGCAAATTCATTTCAGCCACAGCATCTTTATTCTCCAGCGAAGCATCGTAAGTCGGCCAAGAGGAGAGCATAACCGTCTCACCCTCATGCGGCAAGTGTTGCCAAATTTCTTCCGAAATGAACGGCATGAAAGGATGAATCAAGCGCATCGTCTGATCGAGAACGTACGCAAGAACGGACTGAGTCTTCTTCTTCGCAGCTTGATCCTCGCCATAAAGCGACAGCTTGGCAAACTCGATATACCAATCACACAAGTCGTCCCAGATGAAATTATAGAGCAGTCGACCTGTTTCGCCAAATTCATAGGCATCAATTAGACGCGTAATATCGCGTGAAGTTTCGTTCAGACGATGAAGAATCCAACGATCTGCAGTTCCTAAATCTCCACTGATGTCGATATCGCTATGTTTGAAGCCTTCAAGGTTCATTAACGCAAAGCGAGATGCGTTCCAAATTTTGTTAGCAAAATTCCGTGCTTGCTCTACCCGTTCCCAGCGGAAACGAAGGTCTTGACCTGGTGTGCTGCTTGTCGAAATCATATAGCGCATAGCATCGGTACCATACTTCTCGATAACATCCAGCGGATCTACACCGTTGCCAAGTGATTTTGACATCTTCTTACCATCAGCATCACGAACCAGCCCGTGCATAAGGACGTCTTTAAATGGCTTCTCATCTGTAAATTCAAGCGCTGTAAATATCATACGAGCTACCCAGAAGTAGATGATGTCATAACCCGTAACTAGAACGCTAGTTGGATAATAACGTTTGAGATCCTCTGTATCTTCCGGCCATCCCAAAGTCGAAAACGGCCATAGAGCAGAACTGAACCAAGTATCCAGCACATCCTCGTCTTGCTTCATGTTCTTGCTTCCGCATTTGGAGCAAGCTTCAACATCATTATGGGCTACATGAACTTCACCGCAGTCTTCACAATACCAAGCTGGGATACGGTGACCCCACCAAAGCTGACGTGAAATACACCAGTCACGTACGTTCTCAATCCACTGAAGGTATGTTTTCTCAAAGCGTTCAGGTACAAAATTAACACCTTCACCTGACTTTTGAGCTTCAATCGCTCTTTCTGCCAAAGGCTGCATTTTAACGAACCACTGCGTTGACAGATACGGCTCAACAACAGCACCGCTACGCTCACTATGACCTACCTGATGAACGTGATCTTCAATTTTAATAAGAACACCAGACTCTTTCAGATCTGCTACGATTTGCTTCCGGCAATCACTACGATCCAAGCCTTCATATTTACCAGCATGATTGTTCATTGTACCTGTTTCATCCATAACCGTAATTTGAGGCAGGTCATGGCGAAGACCCATTTCAAAGTCATTCGGGTCATGAGCAGGTGTGATTTTCACAGCGCCACTACCAAAATCCTTCTCAACATATTCATCTGCAATGACTGGAATTTCACGTCCGATAATAGGCAGGATTAATGTTTTACCAATCATATCCTTATATCTTTCATCCGCTGGGTGAACAGCTACAGCTGTATCGCCGAGCATCGTTTCTGGACGAGTAGTCGCAACGGTAATACTGCCACTACCATCTTTCAACGGATAGGTCAGATGGTACAAATGACCCTGAACTTCCTTATATTCAACCTCGATATCAGATAATGCAGTACGTGCTGCAGGATCCCAGTTAATAATACGTTTACCGCGGTAGATAAGACCCTTGTCATAAAACTTCACGAACACTTCGCGAACCGCTTTAGACAGTCCTTCATCCAGGGTGAACCGCTCTCTGGAATAATCGAGGGAAAGCCCCATTTTGGACCATTGATCTCGAATCGTATTCGCGTACTGCTCTTTCCATTCCCATACTTTCTCCAGGAACTTCTCACGACCCAGATCATAACGAGTAATTCCTTGCTCACGCAGTTTCTGCTCAACCTTGGTTTGGGTAGCAATTCCTGCATGGTCTGAGCCTGGAAGCCAAAGTGCATCATAGCCCTGCATCCGCTTAACACGAATGAGGATATCTTGCAGTGTGAAATCCAGCGCATGACCAATATGAAGCATACCGGTAACATTTGGCGGTGGTATTACAATCGTATAAGGCTCGGCGTCCGAACGCTGACCCGCTTTAAAATAACCGCCTTCTTTCCAATAGGTATACCATTTTTGTTCTGCTGCCTTCGGATCATAAGTGGTCGGCATTTGTGCCGAGGTTTGATTTTCCTTTTGCTCCATAATCTCGTACCTCCGTTACTTAGTCAGCATTGCCATACAGAATAATTTTAGCCGTTTGCACTACTTGGAACTTTTTCATTAGAAACAAAAAAAGCCTTTCGTCCTCAAAGGACGAAAGACTGTTGTTCTCTCGCGGTACCACCTTTGTTTCGCACCACTTCGTTCTAGAATGCCTTTAATCCAGACAACTCCAAGTGTTGCGACACTTTACACAGGTAACGGCTGCAGCCGGCATGCTCTATCTTCGTTCATGATTATCATGAACTGAAGTTCAAGCAAGCAACTCCGGGGCGACTTTTCGCAAGATTGGTTCCTGCGGAATCTCTCAGCGCTGCAATTCCGCTCTCTGAAGGCCATTTCTTCCTACTCTTCCCGTTCACAGTTGTTTGTAATTTGCAAATGCTATATACAGTATTACCATATTGTATTCCAATATGTTTAAGTTGACTATAGTCAACTATAACTTGCTCTGGGTGGATAGTCAATATATCACCACAAAGCACTAAAAAAAGCAAATAGGCCGCTCAAGGGTAACCCTTAAGCGACCTGCCTGCTTATTTCCGTTATCGAACGTTTTCTAAGAAAAATCAAGGAATATAAAGAACCTGGCCTTCTTCAACGCTTTGTTCTGACATACGGTTATAAAGTAATAACTCCCTAGGACTCAATTGATATCTCTCAGCAATTACCTCAATCGTCTCTTCGCGCTGTACAATACATAATCGAACTTTACGAAATGGTTTCTCTTCCTGCCGGCTCCCAAGAAACAGAGACTTCCACTGAACATCCTCAACTGTAAGCTGCTCCGCCGATTCAGCAATCGGTTCCTCTACATCACGCGCTGCAATCTCTTGCTGCTCCTGAACAGTTCGGCTTGAACTCAACAGTGATGAAAAACCAACGCCTGACGTACTGTCTACAGTGCTGTTCTTCGTGCTGAAAGCAACTTTAAGTTCTGGCTTTGAAGGAGGTTCCTCCTGATCTGAAGTATCTTCTGAAATAAATGCCGTTTCTTGAACACCGGTATTATCCAGTTTCTCTTCGGATATCGCCCCTGTCTCATCATGCACTATAGGCTGTTCAGTGTCTTCAACTCGCTCTTCCGCGATACCTGGATACCCACTAATATCTGCTTTTTCAACGCGTTCAAAGTTCCAGACATTAGGGTTTGAATCCGTTATACTTTGTGGCTGTGGCGCAGCTACAGGATCTGACACAGGTTGTTCTACAGGTTGAGCGGTTATGAACAGCTCCGATTCCTGCTCTCTATGTAACTGCTCTCTTGGGGCGTTATCAGCACTTTCTAACTTAGCGAACTTCACATGATTATCGTACTCAGACTGAAACCCAGAATCAGGATTCTCTTGATATTGCCCTGTTTGGGAATCATCATACCGCTCGTTAATTGACGTTTCTCCATGAGAACCCGAAATCTGCTCTTGAGCATACACATCCTGACCTTGCACGAATGGATAGGATGGATATGCCGGAGGATTGGCTGCTGGATCATCCACTTGCTGACGATTTCCCCCATCATAACCAAAGGGTTGTTCAGGATATGTTTCAGGAGCATGTACCACCGTAATTTCTTCATCGTTCCAAGAAAGGTCATTCGTTCCTTGAACAGCAGCTTGAATACCTTTCAACGAGAGAACCCCGGTGATATTCAAACTTCGGGTAGACAACAAGTCAACATCAAAATTTTCGATTTCCACGGCAATTTCATCCAGCGAAGATACTCTGTTCATAGGAACCGTAATTTCAACTGGTATCCAATGCTCCAATGGTTCGGACTCGCCCGCTTCGCTGTCGCCTTTATACAGACCTGCTAAGAGCAGATGACCGCGAAGAGTCGCCTGTTCCTCCTGACTGATCACCTGAATATGAGGAATTAATTCAACCTCTTCCAGCTCTTCAATTCCCGGCAGATCTTCTGATAAAATAATGCGTTCATAAATATCAAACCGTAATCCGTAGGACTGGTCGAACACGGGAATGTCCTCCTTTCGGCATATACTATCCGCGGACTATTCCGCGGCATGAGCCCCATTTTTGTTACTCAACTTATCTATATGCCGAAATTGGGGGAGCATGACTTTTTTACAGGCATCATATACAAAATGAAGGTTTCAATTTTCTAGAAAAAGAAAAAAGACCGTTTAAAAACGGTCTCTATTTCCGAAAAAGCTTACTCGCCTGTTCTTCCTTCAGCTGAAGAAGATCATCTGGCCAAGGTGCAACGACCTCGGTGACTTCGCCAGTGAACGGATGGGAAAAGCTAAGCTTCGCTCCGTGCAGAGCCTGTCGGCCAAAGCTAACCGAATATCCCCCATACAGCGAATCCCCGAGTATTGCATGTCCCATATGACTCAAATGAACGCGAATCTGATGTGTCCTTCCCGTCTCCAAGCTCAGGTACAACAAACTGGACTCCCTATATACCTCAGCTTCAAGGATACGTGTAATGGCGGTCTGACCAGTTAATGACACTCTGCGGCGCTGTCCGTGATGCCTGTCTTTACCGATAGGTAGATCAATAACCTTAAGGTCTGGTGACACGCGTCCCTGAACCAGGGCTGCATAGATCCGAACAATCTCTTTTTGTCGCATAGCTTCATCCAGTTTGAGCTGAGCATATTCATTCTTGGCATACAGTACCGGTCCAGTTGTGTCTTTATCGAGTCGATGAATATGACGAACAGCCGCTTCCACTCCGGAGGCTTCATAATAGGCTGCAACAGCATGGTTCAGTGTAATCTCATTACTACGGTCATCCGGATGGACAGCCATACCCGCAGGCTTGTTCACTACAAGACAGAAATCATCCTCGTACAAAATCTCAATATCGCTCCACATCGGCTCAATCCCCGCCTCTCGTGGCGGAAATAATGCCAAACGAAGTCGATCACCTCTCCACTGAATACCATCACTGTGTTGTAGCTTTCTAAGTAGCTTCTCCGGCATACCAACCTGTTCAAGAAGCCACTTCATTGTCGCTTCCTCTCGATCGGATTGACTCGTCAACACCTTGCCGGGTGTCATCTCCAGCCATTCACCACGGCGAACCCAGTTTCCTTGATAGCTCATAGACTTTTGAAGGCATTGTAGTTCGCTTCAATTGTCGCTTCAATGTCTTCCTCCGTATGTGCAGCCGAGATGAACATTCCTTCGAACTGGGATGGTGGAACACTAATCCCCTCTTGAATCATCGCTGCAAAATAACGACGGAATAAATCCAAGTCGCTAGTCTTCGCTGTTTCAAAATTGACGACCTTCTGGTCTGTAAAGAACGGACACACCATCGACCCAACACGATTAATAGAGAGCGGTACTCCGAATTCTCGAGCGTTTCGCTCTAGTCCAGCTTGAAGCTGAGCCCCTCGCTGTTCCAATTGGTCGTAGATTGCAGGAGTCAGCAGTCTCAGTGTAGTATAGCCTGCCGCCATAGCCAGAGGATTACCACTTAGTGTTCCAGCCTGATATATCGGACCCGCAGGAGCAATCTGATCCATAATCTCGCGTTTACCACCGTAAGCACCGACTGGAAGACCTCCACCGATTACTTTGCCAAGGCAAGTCAAATCCGGGGTAACTCCAAAACGCCCTTGTGCACAGTTCAGATCTACACGGAATCCAGTCATAACCTCATCAAAAATAAGTAAGCTTCCATGGTCCGTTGTAACTTTACGAAGTCCTTCTAGAAACCCGTCTTGCGGAGGAACAACGCCCATATTTCCAGCTACAGGCTCTACAATAACTGCAGCGATCTCGCTACCAAAACGTTCAAATGCAAGCTGTACAGATTCTAGGTCATTATATGGAACCGCAATCGTATTCGTTGCTACAGCTTCTGGTACACCGGGACTGTCAGGCAACCCAAGTGTAGCAATACCAGAACCCGCCTTGATCAGCAAGCTATCCGCATGCCCGTGGTAAGAGCCTTCGAACTTAATAATTTTGCTTCGCCCCGTATAACCTCGAGCCAGACGAATTGCACTCATCGTTGCTTCCGTTCCGGAGTTCACCATCCGAACAATCTCAATGGATGGTACACGCTCACATACCAGCTTGGCCATTTCTGTTTCTAATAAAGTTGGAGCTCCAAAGCTTGTACCTCTAGTGGCCGTGTCCCGTAATGCCTCAACGACCTCCGGATGTGCATGACCCATAATGAGCGGTCCCCAGGATCCGACATAGTCTAGAAAGCTGTTGCCATCGATATCAAACACCCGGCTTCCTTCACCGCGCTCCATATAGATTGGTGTCAATCCTACCGATTTAAAAGCCCTTACCGGACTATTAACACCGCCTGGAATATACTGTTTTGCCTCTTCAAAGGCGACACGTGAAGCTTCTTCCTTACGAATACCTTGGCTCATTGTTGACACTCCTATCTGTCCCATAAGACAAAACTATTAATTAACGATTACGAATCCAGCTTGCTGCATCCTTGGAGAAATACGTAATGATAATATCTGCACCAGCCCGCTTCATGCTTGTCAGCATCTCCATTACGATTGCCTGTTCATTAATCCAGCCTTGCTGAGCAGCAGCTTTAACCATCGAATATTCGCCACTCACGTTATAAGCTACTAACGGCAAATCAAATTGATCTCTTAGCAATCTTACAACGTCCAGATAAGCAAGCGCCGGTTTAACCATGAGCATATCAGCGCCCTCAAGCACATCACTTTCTGCTTCACGAAGTGCTTCGCGCACATTTGCAGGGTCCATTTGATACGTCTTACGGTCTCCGAATTGCGGAGCAGAGTCAGCTGCTTCACGAAATGGACCGTAGAAAGCAGAAGCATACTTAACCGAATAAGACATAATCGGAATATGCTCATATCCAGCTTGATCTAAAGCGGTGCGAATTGCCTGCACGAAACCATCCATCATATTCGATGGAGCAATAATATCTGCACCAGCTCTTGCCTGAGAAACAGCTGTGCGCGCCAACAGTTCAAGCGACTCGTCATTCATGACATCTCCATGAACATGACCGTCCCGCTCAAAGGTATGCACCATACCGCAATGTCCATGATCCGTAAACTCACATAAGCAAGTATCAGCTATGACTAACAGATCCGGATACCATTCCTTGATAAGACGTGTTGCTTCTTGAACGATTCCATCATCTGCGAATCCGGATGATCCAACACTATCTTTCGTTTCTGGAATACCAAAGAGGAGTACTGCAGGTATACCAAGCGCAGCAATCTCATCCACTTCGGCTTTAAGCGTATCCAGAGAAAAGTGGTATACACCTGGCATGGATGAAATCTCATTCTTTACACCTGTTCCATAAGCTACAAAAATCGGCTGTACCAGATCTTCAACATTCAGTACAGTCTCCCGTACCATGCTTCGAATACCGGCACTTTGGCGCAAACGACGATGACGTACAATCGCAAAACTCATGTTTATCCCTCCAGGTCAAACGATATCTTGTTGAAATACTTTAGCTGTAAAAGTAATGAATATAAAATAATGTCCACTATAACTCATTTCCTATGGCGACGTGGTTCGTCTTTATTCCACTCACATAACACTTCAACTAGACTTTCTATTGTCGCTTCTTGGGCCATAAGCGATACATTTAGCCCAGCCTCTCTTGCCGTATCTGCCGTTAGTGGCCCGATGCAAGCAATCGTACATTCGCGAAGGCGCTGGAGCAATGCATCCCCTCCCATTCGTTCGAGCGCCCGAATGAGATTTGTTACTGTCGAGGAGCTAGTAAAGGTAACGGCATGGATTCCACCCTCATCAAATAGCTTACACAATTCATGATCATCTTCAGCACAAGAGATGGTCTCATAAATCTTAACATCTGTTACCTGTAGCCCCATTCGGTTCAGTTCCTCTGGCAACCAACTCCGACCAAGGTCTCCTCTGGGAAGTAAGACTTGCTGACCAGCCTTCAGCTCTGATCCAAATGCTTCAATGAGCCCTTCCGCTTGATAGCGTTCCCTCAGTACCTCTGGAACAATTCCTCGTTCACGCAGTGCATTTGCTGTAGCGGGACCAACCGCTGCGATTCTCGCACCCGCTAGTGCACGGATATCCTTGCCTAATTCATTTAAATGCCTGAAAAAGAAGTCAACTCCGTTAACACTCGTAAAGAACACCCAGTCATATTGATTCAGTCTCTCAAACGATTGATGAAGCTGATCAACCATCTGTTTCGAGGTCGGTTTCACGGTCTCTATCACCGGAAATTCGTAAGGTTCACCGCCCAGTTCCTCAATCCGGCTCACAAGTGTACTCGCCTGACTTCGAGCTCTAGTCACAAGGATCCGCTTTCCGAACAACGGAAGCTTCTCTGCCCATTTCAGATGTTCGCGTTGCCGAACAACGTCGCCTACGACGATAACGGCCGGGGCCTGAAAACCTGTCGTTTTTACAATTTCTTCAATATCAGCAAGTGTCCCGACGATTGTATCTTGCTCTGCACGGGTCCCCCATCTTACCAGAGCGACTGGGGTTTGTGGTGATCGTCCATGTGAGATTAGTTGCTGACTGATATATCCTATTTTGGCCACACCCATCATAAAGATGAGTGTACCTGTAGCATGGGTCACCTTATCCCATTGAATCATTCGATCCAGCTTATCTGGACTCTCATGCCCTGTAATGATCGACAGTGAAGAGGCAAGGTCACGATGTGTCACTGGAATACCCGCATAAGCAGGAACACTGATGGAGGAGGTTATGCCTGGAACAATCTCGAACTCAATACCATTTCTATATAGCAGCTCAGCTTCTTCCCCTACTCTGCCAAAAATTGTAGGGTCTCCACCCTTTAATCTGACAACTGTCTTACCTTCTAGTGCAAGATCAACAAGCAACTGATTAATTTCTTCCTGCTTCATCGTATGCCTGTCTGGAAGTTTACCAACATACACCTTCTTAGTCCCCGGCTTCACCCACTGAAGGAAACGAGGAGATGCCAGACGGTCATATACAATAGCGTCTGCTTTTTCGATACATTCCTTACCCTTAATCGTAATAAGCCGAGCGTCACCAGGGCCCGCTCCAACCAAGTAAACCTTGCCCGTCATCCGATCATCCCCTTACTTGTGCCAGAATCTGCTCCGCTCCCATGGCTTTTAGTTTATCGGAAACCTCTATACCTAAAGCCTCAGGGTCCGTGCCTAGAGCACTTTCTTTCAATACAATTTCACCGTCAGGTGAACCCACCATACCGGTTAGTTGAATCATACTCTGACCTTCTTGGGAATGACCTGCAGGTGCTTCGGTCAGTACTGCATATGCCCCAATTGGCACCTGACATCCACCATTTAGTTCACTCAAATATTTGCGCTCAGCAGCTACCGTGCGTGATGTATCCTCATCATTGTAAAGGGATAATAACTTCAAGAGTTCTGCATCCTCTACTCGGCATTCAATACCGAGCGCTCCCTGACCTACAGCAGGTAGACAAACCTCAGTCGATAAATAGGAGGTTATTCGATCTTTCCAGCCCATACGCTGAAGACCAGCAGCTGCAAGAATGATCGCCTGAAACTCACCATTTTCTAATTTACGAAGTCTTGAGTCAATATTTCCACGAATCCATTCTATCTGCAGATCTGGGCGATATGCCTTCAATTGGCTGGAGCGACGCAAACTACTAGTCCCTACTTTAGCCCCGTGCGGCAGACTATCCAAGCTGTCAGATTCCAAAGAGATTAGACAATCCCGAGGATCTTTCCGCCGAGGAACAGCCCCTGTTGTTAAACCTTCAGGCAACACAGAAGGCATGTCCTTCATACTATGAACAGCCATATCAATCTCACCATCAAGCATCGCCTGTTCTATCTCTTTAACGAACAATCCCTTGCCGCCAACCTTAGACAAGGTAACATCCAGGATGCGATCCCCCTTGGTCACAATCTTCTTAACTTCAAAATTGAACGCCATGCCATGATCACGAGCCAAACGCTTCAAATCATCAATAACCTGCCCCGTCTGAGTAAGCGCAAGTGCGCTTTGTCTACTACCAACCACAATTGTACGCATTTTTAATCCTCCTGATTGTGACTAATCCATAGCTGGATCTGTTCCGGACTCCACGGGATGTAACTCCCCTGCTTTATGTCCTGTAGTATATCGATTTCATGTATTTTTCGCAAAAGCTTTTGTCTAGCAGGTGAGGTGCGAACTCGTTCCTTGACCGCCGTACGCATGGTATATAAAAAATCCAGATACGGCTCAACCCCATCATCAAGTTGCTCATCCAAATGACTGCATATCTCTTTGACTGCAAGGGGACCTGCTCCTGACGTAGATACTGCAACAGTCAACCTTCCACGTCTAATGACAGCAGGATTAATAAATGTACCTGATTCTCCTCTGCTAGCCACATTGACCAAAATCCCCAGTCTATTGGCTTCTAAAGCGACTGCCTCATTCACTTTCGGATCATTCGTTGCTGCATGAACTAGAAAAGCAGAATTCAAGTCTCCATCTTCATAATTCTTAGCCGTCCATTGAATCACCTTAGACAAAGCTAAATCATAAAGTCTGCTACTTAGAGATGGGCTAATGATATGAATCGAGGCACCTGCAGCAAGGAGCGACTCCACCTTTCTCTCTGCAACTGCCCCTCCACCTATAACCAAGCAGTTCCGTCCCTCGCATTTGAGCATAACTGGAACATATGAATTCATCTCATCACACTCCTGACCAACTGTGAAAGCCAGACCATGCGTTTAACAGGAAGTTCACAACAATAAATACAAAACCAACGATAGCCCATATGGCTGTATCATAACCGGATTGCTTCTGAATACGTCGGCGCACAAAATAATAGATATAAACACCAAGAGCTACCGTAGTGGATAGCACCTTTAAGTCAGCCAAAAGAGTCCAGCGTCCTTCCGTAGCAATCGATAACACAGCAACTATCAATGACAAGATTAAAACCGGCGTTCCCATTAGTAATGCAATGTAGGAGTATTTATCTAAAATTTCAAGACTAGGCAGTCTCCGAACAATATCATTCCATTTCTTGTGCTTCAGTTTACGATGTAGAAACATATACATGGCCGCAAAGACCGCACCAACGGTTAATGCAGTAAAGCTAATACTTGCAAGGGCAATATGCAGAATAAGCATGCCATGGACAGTCTGCCAGCTCTCCAAAGTATTATATCCCGTCGTTATCCAGAATCGATTAAGGAACATAACACAAAAGCCAATGGTGTTCATAAGCAAAGGTGCAAATTCAGTTCGTTTCATAAGTATGACGACTAGAGATGTGAGCGTAACACCGAACGAACACAGCAGTAAGAAGTCAAAAGAGGTAAACACAGGGATCGTTCTCGTCTCTGCGACTCGTAATCCTATAACTCCTCCTTGAAACAACGCAGCAACAACAAGAAGCCCTGTGCCTATCCGCTTCGCTGCCCGATTGCGAGAAACACAATCCGAGATAAAAAACAGTAGGCTCAGGGCATAGATACAAATGCCAATATCATAAATTAGGTTCAACGACATGTAATAACTTCACCCACCTTAAAAAACTGCAGGGGCCAGTGGAATCCGGGCCTGTTTCTGCTCATCAGGTTGATCCGCCAATTTCACCAAAGATTCAACCTCGGCTGGGTTAACGTTATTCAGAGCTTTACGATCTGCTCTTCGTTCGTTTTCTTCCATCACGTTCTCCAAAGCAAAGATTTGTGTGAAATAATCCAGTGCTTCTCCGCCATGCTTTTCGCCAGTCATTTCTTTGATCCGGTTGATCGGATCATGCATCATCTGATTCACGATACTTTTGGTGAGACGACGGATAACCTTACGCTGGCGTTCATCCAGTTCAGGTAACTTGTTAAATAAACTTTCAAGGGTATCCTCATGTATCGCATTGGATTTATCCTGCAACGCGCGAATAGCGGGTCTAACACCTAACGTCTTTAACCACTGATGAAAGGCATCCATTTCCTCTTTGATCATCACTTCAATCTTGGCTGCTTCCGCGCGCCGCATCTCCATATTGCTCTCCACAATTCCTTCGAGATCATCAATATCATAAAGGAACACATTCGATACTTCTCCTACTGCAGGGTCAATATCACGTGGTACAGCAATATCGATCATAAACAATGGACGTGAGGGCCGCTTCTTCATACTTTTCTTCACGAGCAACGGGTTAAGTACATATTCATTCGCACCAGTAGAGCTAATTATAATATCTACTTCGTGCAATCGATCCAGTGCTTCATGCATACCACTTGGTGTTCCCTTGAACTTACGAGCAAGCTCTTCGGCACGAGCTATTGTTCGGTTAGCCACAATAACTTCAGCCGCACCATTCGCATATAAGTGCTTAACGGTGAGCTCACTCATCTTGCCAGCACCGAGTATAAGCACTTTCTTATCACTAAATGTTCCGAATATTCTTTTTCCTAATTCAACAGCAGCATAGCTAACAGAAACGGCACTCTCTCCGATAGAAGTCTCCGAATGAGCTCGTTTGCCAAGTGTTACAGCCTGCTTAAATAGCATGTTGAACCAAGTACCTGTCGCCTTTTGTTTTTGTGATTCAAGAAAAGCATTACGAACCTGTCCTAAAATCTGCGTCTCCCCAATAACCATGGAATCAAGACCACAGGTTACTTTGAATAAATGGGAAATCGCCTGCTCATCTTCATATATATATAGATGCTGAGTGAATTCTTCACGCTTGATGTTAAACCACTGCTCCATAAAACCACGGATAAAGTAGCCGCACATAGAGAGTCGGTCGACAACTACGTAAATCTCAGTACGGTTGCAGGTAGCGACAATGACGCCCTCCAATACGCTCTTGGTTGATTTCAACAATTCCAACGCCTCTGGTAGATCTTGCTCCGCAAACGTAAACCGTTCTCTGACTTCTACAGGCGCCGTGCGATAATTCAACCCAACAACGACGATGTGCATTTCTTGTTCACCTGCCTATTGGTTATTAAAGCTTTCTGTATCCATATAATTCACTAATTCATTACAATATAAACGACTGTTTTAACCATGATAATTATATCATAGTATGTCGAAAAACCTTGTCTATTTTATGAAATGTTTATGAATGGTCATGTTCTTTAGAAATCTATCACATAAAATAAATAACCATGGAAAAATCCATGGTTATCAGTATACACATTTTGGAGGCTTAATGAATTACACCAATTCAGCCTGCTTCATTTCGGGCGTTTCTACGCTCATTTCGCCTAAACCGCGCACGAGCTTTTTCGCGTAGCATTTTTCCGGTTTTAGAACGGATACCAGGTAATCAATAGCCAATTGCGGATCCACCGTCTCCCCGCAGGTATAACAGTCAATCGCAGCAAAACCTCTCTCAGGATAAGTATGAATAGAGAGATGGCTTTCCGACAGCAGTACAAGTACCGTTGCACCTTGTGGTTCAAATTGCTTGGACTGCACGGACATTACCGTTGCTCCACATGCTTCAGCGGCTTCCACCATCTGAGCTTGTAAATATTCAGCACTGTTCAGTAGTTCAAAATCGACTCCCCAAGTATCAACAGCAACGTGTCTTCCGAAAGTTGAGTATTCCATCTTCCGGTTTCCCCCTTCCTAGGAATAAAATGTTTGAAAAATTTCATCCGCTAGGACCTACGTCATTCACTTCCCGAGGGAATAATCTCTCGCAACATTACATGTCCTGAGTGAATCCTGGTTCCTATATTGTTTTCAACGAGATTAAAAATAACATCAATATGATCGAAATGCAATACATTTTTGAAAAATGATCATATTTATTTTACAGATCAGCATATGAAGACAAATAAAGGTTTGTTCATGGTAGACAAGTTGTTTTTGTAGGTTGTTTCATGTTTTTACACCATTTCAACCAAAACAAAAAAAGCCCCCGATAAAATCGGGAAGCTTTCGTAATTTAGTGTGATTTCTTAAGCCTCTAGAACGAATAATCGCTGATTATAGTATCTTAGCTGCTCATCAATACGCTCAATTATGCAAGGTGAAACAGTAGTAATACGTTGATCCAAAAGATCGTTAATATTCCGTTGAATAGACTCGATCTCTCTCTCTGTTTCATTGCTGTTGAAAAGGCGCTGCAATTCCCCTGTTGTATTCTTGTATTCATACACCAGACTACAAGCGTCCTCCGCTAGTTGTGCAATTCGTTTCACTGCACCTTCATGATAGTCGTAGCTCATAATGAATCCACGATAAATCCGATTTACCTTTCCTGAACCTTTGTAAGCTGAAAAAAGCTTACGCACAGCGTTGGTCAGCTCCGAGGTCACTAATCGGCAGGACAGCTCACAGACATAAAAGCCATCTTTGCGTTCAAAAGGCAAATGAACTTCTTCCCCGCTTTCGTCTTCGAGCACAATCTCCTGCCCTCCGCCGTCCATTACCTTAACCCTGAAATTAATCTGGGAAGCAATAGTACTCTGCAGAAATTGATTCATTTGAACGTCCGTCATTTGCATGGTGGCATTAACATATTCTGTGGCTAACCTATGAGCCATAAAAATCTCCTCAATTCTTTTAACGATCCTTATGTCCATTATACCGCAGGCCACAAGGATATTTCCTGTCAGCCGATTGAGATTATTCAGCAAATTTCATAAAAAAACGGTTTAAGACGGAATTTCCCTAACAATTTCAAAGGGATTCTCACTTTCATACAGAAAATACACCGTATCTCTATGATATATGATGAAAAGTGAAGGCACAGCAAATCAGTTGGCAAGCTATTATTCTTGCCCTTGCTCTCCTAGAAAAGACTCCTTCACGTCCTCGCTAGACGCTTCGTCCATTTCACCATAATTTATATAAGACTCAATAATACTCCATAATTCATCTTTACCCAATCCAGTTTCAGATGAAAACATGACCATGGAATGATGTGGCTTAAAGCCTAGTGTTTCCTTCACAATCTTGATATGTTTTTGCCAGCGGCTACGCGGGATTTTGTCAGCTTTCGTAGCTACAACACAAACATCACGATTATAATACTGCAACCAATCGTACATGCTGATATCGTCTTTAGAAGGCGGATGACGAAGATCCACGACCAGAAGCACAAGCTTAAGCTCATCACGATTTAACAAGTATTTCTCGATCATTTCTCCAAATGCCGCACGCTGTGTTTTGGAGACCTTGGCATAACCATATCCAGGAAAATCGACTAGGTATAGGTCGTCATTCGCACGGTAGTAGTTAAGTTGCTGTGTTTTACCTGGGGTTGAGCTTGTCCGGGCTAGGTTCTTCCGAGTCAGCATCCTATTAATAAGTGAAGATTTACCTACGTTGGAGCGCCCTGCCAGAGCAACCTCTGGCAAGGCGTCTATAGGGTACTGATCGGGACCTACAGCACTGATAACAAACTCTGATTTCGTAACTTTCATTTCAAGTAATTCCTCTCTAGTGCACTCCCGCTTGCTCCACCAGCGCGTGCTGGAGCACCTGGTCCATATGGGAAACAGGAACAAATTCAATGTCGTTCTTTACGCTGTCTGGGATATCGCGCAAGTCCCGTTCATTGTCTTTCGGGAGTAGAATTTTTTTGTAGCCTGCTCGGTGGGCCGCAAGGGATTTCTCCTTCAAACCGCCTATAGGCAATACCCGTCCGCGCAAGGTGATCTCACCTGTCATGGCCACATCACGAGCTACATGTCGCTTCGTTAATGAAGATATGAGCGCAGTGGCAATCGTAATTCCTGCCGAAGGGCCATCCTTTGGAATAGCGCCCTCAGGAATATGAATGTGTACATCAAGCTTCTCATGAAAATCTGACTCAATTCCAAGCTCTGCCGCCTTGGAGCGCGTGTAACTGAATGCGGCTTGAGCAGATTCCTTCATAACATCGCCGAGCTTACCTGTAAGCGTCAGCTTGCCTGTACCTGGCACAACGGTAACCTCAATCGTAAGCGTCTCACCGCCAACCTCAGTCCAAGCAAGGCCCGTCACACTCCCCACCTGATCCTCAAGCTCAGCCATACCATAACGGAACTTTGGAATGCCAAGATAATCTTTAATATCTTCCTCGCCAATCGTGATGACTTCAGAATCATTGGTAACAATCCTTTTAGCTGTTTTACGGCATAATGCCGCAACCTGCTGTTCAAGATTCCGCACACCGGACTCACGCGTATACTCACGGATTACCTTTAACAAAGCCTCTTCGCTCAACACGAGCTGTTCTGATTCCAATCCATGCTCGCTTTTCTGCTTCGGAAGCAGGTAGCGTATTGCAATCTGCAACTTCTCAAGTTCCGTATACCCCGGAATATTAAGAATCTCCATTCGATCAAGTAATGGACGTGGAATGCTATGCAGTGTATTTGCTGTCGTTACAAACATGACTTGTGACAGATCAAACGGAATTTCAATAAAATGATCGCTGAATGTATTATTCTGCTCAGGATCAAGTACTTCCAATAGGGCCGATGAAGGATCTCCCCGGAAATCAGAAGCCATCTTATCAATTTCATCAAGTAAAAATACAGGGTTCTTAGAACCTGCTGTCTTCATTCCTTGAATAATACGGCCTGGCATTGCGCCAACATAGGTACGTCTATGACCTCGGATTTCTGCTTCATCTCGAACGCCACCAAGAGAGATGCGTACGAAATTACGTTCAAGAGAACGAGCTATCGAACGAGCCAATGAAGTCTTGCCGACACCTGGAGGGCCAACTAAACAAAGAATCGGACCTTTCAGCTTCTTGACGAGCTTCTGAACCGCTAAGTATTCTAGAACGCGCTCTTTCGGTTTCTCCAGACCATAATGATCCTCATCGAGAACCTGCTCCGCTTTCAAGATATCCAGGTCATCCTCAGTCTGTTTCGTCCAAGGCAATGCGAGGAGCCAATCCACGTAGTTACGGATGACACCGCCTTCCGCTGAACTCGATGGCATTCTCTCCAGACGATCAATTTCCTTCTCTACCTTCTCTTGTACACGCTCTGGAAGTTCAAGCTCCTTCAGCTGGTTGCGAAGTTCCTCTACTTCTCCAGTACGTCCTTCTTTCTCACCTAATTCTTTCTGGATCGCTTTCATCTGCTCACGCAAATAATACTCTTTCTGTGTCTTCTCCATCTGCTTCTTAACACGCTGATTAATCTTTCGCTCGAGCTCAAGTACTTCACGCTCATTGTTCAAGATATCAAGCAGTTTCTCCAGACGTTTCCGAACATCAATCGTCTCCAGAATTTCTTGCTTATCCTTAATCTTAAGGGACAAATGACTTGTAATCACGTCCGCAAGGCGTCCCGGCTCTTCGATATCGGATACCGCGGCCAGTGTCTCAGGCGTCACTTTTTTGGACAAATTGATATAGTTCTCAAATTGTCCCAGTACCGTTCTCATTAGAGCTGCAACTTCGGAATCGTTATTCTCTTCTTCAGGAAGTTCACGCGCGAGGACTTCATAATAGTCCTCGTTATCCGTATATTGAATAATTTCCGCCCGTTCCATACCTTCCACAAGCACACGTATGGTACCGTTCGGAAGTTTAAGCATTTGTCTTACATTCGCTACTGTACCGATTCGAAAAATATCCTCTTGCGTTGGTTCTTCAATGTTCACTTCCGATTGAGAACATAGGAGAATCAAATTGTCTTCAACCATCGCCTTTTCTAATGCCTTAACCGACTTCTCCCGACCAACATCCAAATGCAATACCATACTTGGATAGACGAGAAGTCCTCTTAAAGGCAACAAAGGAAAACGACGACCTTTGGATTTATTGGGTCCCATCGCTTTCACACCTCCAATGGCTCTCAATGTTGACACTATTCCTATTTTATCAAATCTTCGTATAAAAAAACAACAAGTTGAGTATTAACAGCTACCAGCATCTGTAATTTGCCCATTGTGCGGCTGTGTGGCTTGTAACAAAGAAGCTGAGGAAGCAGAAAACTTCTCTGCTTGAGACATTTGAACCACACCTGGTGTAACAGCCCCACCAAATACTTGGGTAAACACTTCATCAACAGATTCAACCGGAATCACTCGCAGCCCATTCAGATCTTCAAAAAGAGTCTGCCAATTGTCTTTCGGTATAATTACCATTGTCGCTCCGGCCTGGAACGCTGCCTCCACTTTAGCAATAACACCGCCAATCGGCTTCACTTTACCGTGAATGCTGATCTCACCGGTCATGGCTATTTTGTTGTCGATTTCGAGCCCCGTGATTGCTGATACAATAGCTGTTGCCATCGCAATCCCAGCAGAGGGACCGTCGATCGGTGTTCCACCGGGGAAGTTGATATGCAGATCGAAATCCTTAGGATTAAATCCCATTGCTCCTAATACCGTAAGTACATTTTCTATCGAACCTTTAGCCATGCTCTTACGTCGAAGCTTGCGAGAAGCACCACCGAACTCCTCCTCATCAACCACACCTGTAATGTTATAGATTCCTCTTCCTTTTTCAACTGGTACAGCAGATACCTCAATCTCGAGCAGCGCGCCCATATTCGGCCCATACACCGCTAATCCATTCACAAGCCCTACCTGTGGTTTTTCCGGTATCTTTCGATCTGGTCTTGGCTGTAGCTGACTACTGCTCGCCACCCACTCCACATCAGCTGCTCGGAGCGTCTCACGTTTCTCCGTGAGAGCAAGACCTGCTGCTAGCTGAATCATGTTAACGGCCTCACGCCCATTCGTCGAATAACGTTTTACAACCTCCACAGCTTCTGGGCATGGCATCAAACCGATTTTTTGTATGGCATCCTCAGCAATTTGTCCAATCTCTTCTGGAAGCAAAGGACGGAAAAAGATTTCCATACAGCGTGATCTTAACGCAGGGGCTATTTCTTCAGGTGAACGTGTCGTTGCTCCTACTAAGCGAAAATCGGCGGGTAATCCATTTTGAAAAATATCATGAATGTAAGCCGGTGTATTGGTGTCTTCCGAGTTATAATACGCACTCTCAAGTAGAACTTTGCGGTCCTCCAGCACTTTTAACAGCTTATTCATCTGAATGGGGTGCAATTCACCGATTTCATCAACAAATAAAATTCCACCATGGGCTTTCGTTACAGCACCTGGCTTAGGCTGGGGAATTCCAGCTACCCCCATGGCACCCGCACCTTGATAAATCGGGTCATGGACTGATCCAATTAGTGGATCTGCGATTCCGCGCTCGTCAAAACGCGCAGTCGTAGCATCAATCTCAGTAAATTTGGCATCGTATTTAAACGGAGACTGCGGATTTTTTTTAGCCTCTTCCATAACAACACGAGCCGCTGCTGTCTTCCCTACTCCCGGAGGTCCGTATACAATAACATGCTGAGGATTACCACTACAAAGAGCAGCTTTTAACGCACGTAGACCATCTTTTTGGCCGACGATATCATTCATCGTCTGAGGGCGCGTCTTCTCAGCCAAAGGTTTAGTAAGTGAAATGGAGCGCAATTTACGTAGCTTATCCAATTCTTTACGAGATTCACGATCTACCGCTGTTTTACTCGTTTTTTGACCTCGCAGCAAGTTCCAAAAATAAACGCCGATAATCACTGCAAAGAACAGTTGAACCAGCATAATCACAATATTCAAATTCATAAGTCATTCCTCCTGTTTCTCCATTCATGTCTATTACCACACGTTAATACATGATAGTATTGCCTGTTAATCGGATGGTAAAACGACTCTTTGAAAGGAATTCCTAAGAATCTGAATAAAAATAGGAATGATTAATCGAAAAAGACCACCTGAGAATGAAATCTCAAGTGGCCAGTTCTTTTTTTGTATCATTATCGACTACGGTTACTACGAATGTTTATGTTTACACACCCGTCTTATGTTTACGACCAGGGATTTCTCCCGTCTCTTCATATACTTTAACAATATGATCAATCTCTTTTTTAAGCTCTTCGACCATCGTAGCTTCTGGCACTTTACGTATCATTTCTCCATATCGGAACAGTAGACCTTCGCCTCGTGCTCCAGCAATACCGATATCAGCCTCTCTGGCTTCACCAGGGCCATTCACTGCACAACCGAGAACAGACACTTTAATTGGTACTTTAACATTCGCAATATATTCTTCCACTTCATTGGCAATCGAGAATAAATCGATGTCAAGTCTGCCGCATGTTGGGCAAGAAACAAGTGTTGCCGCATCCGAGATCAGGCCAAATACCTTCAGCAGTTCACGGCCTACCTTGATCTCCTCTACCGGGTCGGCACTGAGTGAAATTCGCATGGTATTACCAATACCCGCGGACAATAAAGTTCCTAGTCCAGCAGCACTCTTCACCGTTCCGGAGAACAATGTACCTGCCTCTGTAATTCCAAGATGCAGCGGATACGGAATCACCTCAGCCGCTTTCGTATATGCTTCTACAGCCATTGGGACATCGGAAGCTTTGAGTGAAACGATAATATCGTGGAAATCAAGTTCCTCCAAAATACCGATATGATATAGCGCACTCTCTACCATAGCTTCCGCTGTTGGGTAGCCATACTTCTCAAGCAAATGATTCTCAAGAGAACCTGCATTTACACCAATACGGATCGGAATCCCTTTTTCCTTACACGCTTTGACAACCGCTTCGACTTTTTCACGCTTACCAATATTCCCTGGATTAATACGTACTTTATCAATACCATTCTCAATTGCAGCAAGAGCAAGCTTATAATTGAAATGAATATCAGCTACGAGAGGAATGTGAATTCGCTTCTTAATTTCCTTAATAGCTGCAGCCGCTTCTTCATTGTTAACCGTAACACGTACAATCTGACAACCTGCTTCTTCCAACCGCAAAATTTCGGCAACCGTTGCTTCAACATCAGCGGTTTTGGTCGTGCACATGCTTTGAATAATGACTTCATTGCTTCCGCCGATTGTGAGATTCCCCACTTTTACGGGCCTTGTGTCTTGTCTCAAAAACATGGTTTATCTCTCCCATATAACGCCAAAGCTCCACCTCTGCCCATCAAAAAATAAAGGGCGGGGGTGGAGAATTGGCATTGATTTATTTCAAAAGTGCTTTAATTTAAGCACTTTCTTCTTGTTTCTTGTCATCATTACCATTTGCTTGAAGTTCAGGAATTACTTTATCTTGAACCACTTTCTCTGTAATCACGCAATCTGTAATGTCATCACGGGATGGCACTTCATACATCACATCCAGCATAATGCCTTCAATAATGGAACGAAGTCCACGTGCACCGGTATTACGCTTAATCGCTTCTCGAGCGATAGCTTCCAGCGCTTCCGCTTCAAACTTCAGACTAACGTTATCCAGCTCAAGCAACTTCTGATACTGCTTCGTGAGTGCATTCTTCGGTTCAGAAAGAATCCGAACAAGCGTCTTCTCATCAAGCGGCTCCAGTGTTGAAATGACTGGCAGACGTCCAACAAATTCTGGAATCAGGCCGAATTTCAGAAGATCTTCTGGAAGTACCATTGTCAGGTATTCACCCGGTTTAAGCTCTTTCTGGCCTTCACCCGATGCATTAAATCCGATAACCTTCTTACCGATCCGGCGTTTAATGTATTGTTCCAGACCATCAAATGCACCACCACAAATGAACAGAATGTTCGTTGTGTCGATCTGGATAAATTCTTGATGAGGATGCTTACGTCCACCTTGAGGAGGAACTGAAGCTACAGTACCTTCCAGGATCTTCAACAAAGCCTGTTGTACACCTTCACCTGAAACATCACGCGTAATCGATGGATTCTCGGATTTACGAGCCACTTTATCAATTTCATCAATATAGATAATGCCGCGTTCTGCCTTCTCTACATCGAAATCTGCAGCTTGAATGAGCTTAAGCAAGATGTTCTCCACATCTTCACCAACGTATCCCGCTTCTGTAAGGGAAGTAGCATCTGCAATAGCAAAAGGAACATTCAGGATTTTAGCCATCGTCTGTGCAAGCAACGTTTTACCCGATCCTGTCGGACCAAGCAGCAAAATATTACTCTTTTGCAACTCAACGTCTTCCACTTTATTTTGCGTATTAATACGCTTGTAGTGGTTATAAACCGCTACAGAAAGAGACTTCTTAGCTTGATCTTGACCAATAACATATTGGTCTAAAATATCACGAATTTCACGTGGTTTCGGGATATCCTTGAGGTCGACTTCTTCCTCGTGACCGAGCTCCTCTTCCACGATCTCAGAGCACAAATCAATGCACTCATCGCATATATAAACGCCGGGTCCAGCAACTAGCTTGCGAACCTGCTCCTGCGATTTACCGCAGAAAGAGCATTTCAGCTGCCCTTTATCATCGTTAAATTTAAACATTAGATTACCACCTCTTAAGATTTGATCGGTGAAGACAGGACCTCGTCAATAATTCGGTAAGCTTTCGCTTCCTCCGCGCTCAAGAAATAGTCGCGGTCCGTATCACGTTCAATTTTTTCAAGGGATTGCCCCGTGTGTTCCACATAGATACGGTTAAGCTTCTGTCTAGTCTTGATGATCCAATCTGCGTGGATTTGAATATCAGAGGCCTGGCCTTGAACTCCCCCGAGCGGTTGGTGAATCATAACCTCACTGTTCTCGAGTGCAAAGCGTTTACCCGGCGCCCCGGCAGTTAACAGCAATGATCCCATACTTGCGGCCATACCGACGCAAATGGTAGATACATCAGGCTTGATGAACTGCATCGTATCATATATACCCATCCCGGCTGTTACAGAACCACCAGGAGAATTGATGTACAAATGGATGTCTTTTTCCGGATCTTCTGCAGCCAAAAACAATAGCTGTGCAATGACAAGATTGGCGACATCGTCATCGATCGCACTGCTGAGGAAGATGATGCGATCTTTCAGTAATCGGGAGTAGATATCATAGGATCTCTCTCCTCGATTGGTTTGTTCCACAACCATAGGTACAAGACTCATGCGACCAACCTCTTTTCCTTGAAAATATACTTGAGCGTTACACAAGATATTCTAACATGTTCAAAGCGCCATGTCATTTTTTAACCCTGTTTACATTCTATGAACTTCTCAAAAATTATATCCTGCCAACTTGTTTCATTATGTATTCTATATGTACTCTTTCAAAAATACCCATTTCGTGTCATATTTAGTAATAAAATGGGTGTTTATGGTTAAAAATAAGGCACGTCATTAAAGTACGTGCCTTATCCATTGTTAGGGCAGCTTCTGCAGCAGCCTTATTTTATTCTTCTGTAGCTGTTTCTTCTTTTGCAACAGGTGCGCCTTCTACGCTGTTTTCAAGCAAGAAGTCGATTGTTTTGCGAAGAACCAGTTCTTCACGAAGGCTGTCAAGGGAACCGTTAGAAGCCAAGATGTTACGAATTTCGTCAACAGGGCGCTTGTAAGTTTCAGCCATGTTGTTCAACTCTTCGTTGATTTCTTCTTCTGTAGCTTCAAGCTTCTCGTCTTTAGCGATTTGCTCAAGAACAAGGTTGTTACGAACGCGCTTTGTAGCGTCATCCTTCATTTGACCTTCCAAATCAGCGTTTGACTGACCGGAGAAGCTAAGGAACATTTCAAGGTTCATACCTTGTTGGCGAAGACGGTTGTCGAAATCGCGCATCATGTTTTGAACTTCGGATTGTACCATTGCTTCAGGAATGTCGATTTCCGCATTAGCTGCAGCTTTTTCAACAACTTCGTTCTCACGAACGCCTTGAGCTTCTTGCTCTTTACGCTTCAACAATTGTTTCTTCAAGTCTTCTTTGTACTCATCAAGCGTGTCGAATTCGCTAACATCTTTAGCAAACTCATCATCCAGTTCAGGAAGCTGTTTGCGCTTAATTTCATGTACTTTCACTTTGAAGACTGCTTGTTTGTTAGCAAGCTCTTCTGCATGGTAAGTCTCAGGGAAGGTTACTTCAACATCTTTGAAGTCGCCAGTGCCCATACCGATAACTTGCTCTTCAAAACCTGGAATGAAAGTGTTGCTTCCTAGTTCCAAAGAGTAACGCTCAGCTTGTCCACCTTCAAAAGGAACGCCATCAACGGATCCGTCGAAGTCGATAACTGCGATGTCACCAGAAGCTGCTGTACCTTCATCGATTACTGCAAGCTCAGCATGACGCTCTTGCAAGCGCGTGAGTTCTTGAGTCAATTCTTCGTCAGACACTTCAGCTGTAACAGCTGCTACTTCAAGACCTTTGTAGTCTCCAAGCTTCACTTCAGGTTTAACGGTTACTTTCGCTTTAAACTTGAAAGTTTCACCTTTACCAAACTGCTCGATATCGATTTCCGGACGATCTACAGGGAAGATAGCTGTTTCTTCAATAGCTTCTCCGTATACTTCAGGAAGTAGGATGTCGATAGCGTCTTGATAGAGGCTTTCTACTCCAAAACGTGCTTCGAAGATTGAACGAGGTACCTTTCCTTTACGGAAACCAGGTACATTCGCTTTTTTAACTACTTTATTAAAAGCTTTGTCGAGGGCGCCCGCTACGCGGTCCGCTTCAACCTCAACGTCAAGAACGCCAAGGTTCTTCTCTATTTTTTCCCAAGTTGCTTTCATTTATGCTTTCCCCTCCAAAATAATTCACGTGGTCGGCGTAGATAATGTATCCCGTACCGAATAACCACTATAGTATAAACAACATTAAATCCTTTTTCAAGGGCGAACCCTTGTGGCATCATACGGAAAGCGTTTCCCATGCTTTAAGAATCCTCAACACCTGCTGAGACAAATTGTTTAAGAGAGCGATACGCCCCTTCGTATCTGAATCGCATGGTATCAGTAATTCCATAATAAGATCGGATTTCCTCTTCGTCACGAACGCCTTTTAAACTCTCTGAGACGATGTCGTGCAATGCAGCCGCCCATATATCCAGAGTAGATTCCTCATCATCAAGCATAGACTTATAGTCTGTTGTTCCGTAAACCGCCATGACGAACTGAGACCACAGTTCCTGAGCAAAATAAAACAAGGTAGGCTCATGGACCTCTGTTTTCTCAGCCACACGATCAAGTATTTGAAGTATAGCATCCGGAAACTCGCCTTGGCTTAAAGGAACTTGTTCTACCTCAATCTCTACGGTCTCTGAGCCTCTAGGAAGAGTAACTACACTTGATAATCCCCGGCGACGTAGGGTTTGTAGCACACGGAATTGCAGCAATGGATGTAGAGCACGCTCTTTAATCCACTCTGTAAGTGCCACATCGACCTCTGGTCGATCAAGATATGCTAGTTGTTCTAGTGCTAGTACTGTCTGTTCGGTTAGAGGACCGTTCATTACCGTTTCAAGTAGTTTATCAGCGTATCCGGCATCCTGAGAGAGTTTATCTTGAACCATGCGGCGAGTCATCTCCGCCTCATTCTCATCACTCTCATCCACTGCCTCTTCTTCGCTTGGAATTGCTGATGAAGATGATGGAAAAGCAGCTTCCAGCCACTCTAACAGCGCACGCCATTCTTCGTAATTCCGTTCACTCTGGCCTTGGCACTGAAGCAGGAACCGGAGGAGCTCCATCGCCTCCCCGTAACGTTCGTTTTCGAGCATGACGGTGAGTTGTATTTGATAGTAATCCAATGTCTTCGGAAACAGGATGATGTTTTTGTCTTCTTGGTCTGGGGAGTTGGAGTCCTTTATAAGGACACCCCCTTTCTTTTCCGTTTTCATATTTGTAGATTATAGCATATCCTCTGCAAAGTTAAAAAAACACAAACCGCAGAAGTTTTTGCTCAAAAACAGTGAAAGATTCATTGCTGTAATATCGTAGGAATTATATATATCTAAACTATATAACACGATATACAAGACCTTAATCGCATATCAAAATTATTAGTCCAAATTAATGTGTTGCAATTATTTTTATCGCATGGTATGATATTTCCTGCTTGAAAAAACGTGTCCCAGTAGCTCAGCTGGATAGAGCAACGGCCTTCTAAGCCGTCGGTCAGGGGTTCGAATCCCTTCTGGGACGTCTTAAGAAAAGCCGCCTTCAATGGCGGCTTTTTTGCGTATTCCAGAAGGTGAGAACACCAATTGGGGGTTCGTCGGTGCATATCCTTCGTTAGCATTCGCTTCGCAGTCGGCCCGAAGAGGCCGTACCCCGGTCTGGGACGTCCTAAGAAAAGCCGCCTTTAATGGCGGCTTTTTTGCGTATTCCAGAGGGTGAGAACACCAATCGGGGGTTCGTCGGAGCATATCCTTCGTTAGCATTCGCTTCGCAGTCGGCCCGAAGAGGCCGTACCCCGGTCTGGGACATCCTAAGAAAAGCCGCCTTTTTTATGGCGGCTTTTTTGCGTATTCCAGAGGGTGAGAACACCAATCGGGGGTTCGTCGGAGCATATCCTTCGTTAGCAGTTTCTTCGCAGTCTCTTTGAGGACAGACGATCCACTATCTTAGTTATATTCTCACTTTGTGAATGTAAGCGGACAGACAATCCGTTAATACCAACAAAATTCGTGAAATTAGTGTGTTTGGAATAAATAACGGAATCTCAGTCCGCGTAGCACGTATTTTAGAGCTATTTCCACATATAACGGTTGTTCTGTCCGCACACCCTTCTATTTCTAAAAATCCAATTGCAATGACAACTTATCTAAGCACACAACTATGTTAGTACCCAGACGGATATTTTTAGTCGCAAATTATCGTTTATTTTAAGATTCCTTATATTACCCTATACTACCTAAAGAGTAGTTTACTTATATAAGGAGGTACTTAACATGCCATTATGGCTTACATATGCTCTACTCTCCGCGGTTACCGCTGCGCTTGTAGCAATCTTCGGTAAAATCGGGCTGCAGAACATTGACGCGAACGCTGCCACTGCGATCCGTTCCGTTATTATGGCTTTATTTTTGCTCGGAGTCGTTGCGGTGCAGGGGAAATTTTCACAGCTTGGTGAGATTTTGTTACAGAAAAAAGCGCTCAGCTTTATCGTGCTAAGCGGTGTTGCGGGCGCTCTGTCATGGCTCTTTTATTTTTTGGCATTAAAATATGGCAAGGTGTCGCAAGTAGGCCCCATCGATAAGCTCAGTGTGGTGATTGCTGTTATACTGGCCTTTGTATTTCTTGGTGAGAAAATATCGTGGATCAATGTTGCAGGTGTTGCCCTAATTGCTATCGGGGCTCTGTTAGTAGCTGTAAAATAAGTTCAGAGTTCGTTCCATCAACCAAGACTGTTTTGCGACGGTCTTGGTTATTATCAATTTCCAATAGATAAAACCTATAACCATCATAGTATTTATATATTTCAAATTATAAGTAAGTTCATGCACAATAAAGGAACCAATCGTTAAGGAGTGGTCTTATGAGTTCAGCCCAAGTGTGGAAACCAGAGGATTATGACAATCAGATTTCTTTTGTATCAGCCTATGGAAAAGGGTTAATCGAACTTCTAGCCCCTCGTTCAGGAGAACAGATTTTGGATCTCGGATGCGGCACCGGCGACCTTGCTAAAGAGATCTCGGATGCAGGAGCTTTCGTTGTAGGTATGGACTACTCCCAGGAAATGATCAGTAAAGCCCAAGAAAAATATCCTTCGCTCCATTTCATTACAGGGAACGGAGAAAATTTTAACTTAGACACACCCGTAGATGCGGTGTTCTCTAATGCTACGCTGCACTGGATGACAAATGCAGAAAATACATTAGCCTCAGTGTACCAAGCTCTAAAACCAGAGGGACGTTTTGTAGCTGAATTCGGGGGAAAAGGGAATATTGCAGCGATTGTGGTTGCGATCGAAGAAGTCCTCTCCTCTGATTACAACATCGACCCAAAAGCTAGTAACCCCTGGTACTTTCCAAGCATTGGAGAATACACTTTTTTACTGGAGAAGATCGGATTTCGAGTAACATTAGCCCATCACTTTGACCGCCCAACAAGACTTCACGGAGGAAAGAATGGGATCAAAGAATGGCTGCACCATTTTGGACAGTGTTTTTTCACTGAACTCACACCAGAGGATCAACACGAAGCTTTTGAAAAAATAAGTCAACTTACGGAACAATCACTATGGAAAGACGATGCCTTTTGGGCAGATTATAAAAGACTTCGCGTTGTTGCATATAAATGATGGCTTGCTTTTCTAAAAATATTAGTTATAATGTGGAAAAGCAAAATACGAGTTCAATGATTGGGAGAGTAATGATCGACATCTAAGTCTAAGCGAGCCGGGTTGGTGGGAGCCGGTACAGGTGCGTTCACGAAGCGGACCCATGAGAACGGTCTTCTGAAATAATCAGTAGGAAGTCCCGGTTTACACCGTTATTGTAATCAAGTGGTTAGACCTGCCGGTTTAACAACGAGAGTGGTACCGCGAGCAATAGTCCTCGTCTCTTATGAGATGGGGGCTTTTTTTATTTTCTAAGGGGGTATGTAAAATGTTAAGTCAGTTCATTATTACAGGGATCGAAAAATCTGTCCAACAGGTCGTCTCATGCATGGAGGAAGTCAAGCTACCTGATACATTTCAAGTGAAAATCGAACAACCCGTAAATATGGAGCATGGAGATTACTCAACGAACATTGCTATGCAACTTGCTAAACCCTTACGTAAGGCACCCATACAAATCGCAGAGCAAATCAAGACTGAACTTGAGCGAGATGAAGCTTTCAGTATGTTGATTCACCGTATTGAAGTTGTGCCGCCAGGCTTCATTAACTTTCACATCCACTGGCCCAGCTGGGCACATATGAAGTTTGAACTGCCACCTTTGTCTAAGAACAAGGTTGTAATTGAACATACTTCGATCAACCCTAACAAGTCTGCCCATATTGGGCACTTAAGAAATTCTTGCATCGGAGATACCCTCGTTCGTCTCATGAGAAAAATCGGATACAAGGTAGAAGTTCACAATTACATTGATGATCTAGGCAATCAACTGGCAGATACGGTTGTGGGCATTCAAAACATAACATTATCAAAAGATCATCTTCGTTTCGGAGATTACTGCTGGGATATTTACGCAGCCATCAATAAGGCTTATCAAAATGATCCGGAACTCGTTAAACAAAGAACCGAAGTACTCCATGCACTAGAGGAAGGAAACCAAAACCTTTCATGGATTGGGCTACTTGTAGCAGAGCGAATCGTCAGAGAACACATCGAAGAGATGAAGCAATTCGGAATCGAATATGACCTACTGGTCTGGGAAAGCAGTATCGTTAGAGAAGGGTTCTGGGATACGGCTTTCGAGTTACTTAAGCAAACATCATTATTCCATCAAGAAACTGAGGGAAAGCTCGCTGGTTGCTGGGTTCTGAAACAGTCGACGAACGAGCCAAGTGACGACCATGAGGCTGAGCACAGCATCGATAAAGTGCTTGTTCGTTCAAATGGCATTTTGACCTATACAGCAAAAGATATTGCATATCATTTGTGGAAATACGGTCTGCTACAAAATGATTTTGTATATAAAAAGTTCACTGAGGATGTATGGACAACTGTATCTCACGGTGAGCACCAATCATTCGGTCAAGCCGATACCGTCATCAACGTCATTGATTATAGACAGCAATACCCCCAAATGATGGTCAAGCAAGCGTTAGAGGGACTTGGATTCACCAAGGAAGCAGAAAAACTTCGTCATGTCAGCTATGGAGTTGTGTCGTTAAGTCCTTCAGCTGCATCTGAGCTTGGAATCGATACCTCTGATGGAAAATCTTCTTATGCTATGTCCGGTCGTCAAGGAATTGGCATCAAGGTTACAGAACTGATCCAACGGATGGAAGATGTCATCGAAGATTCGCGTTCCGACAAGAATGGTCTGTCCAGTCGAGAAATCGCCATCGCCTCCATCCGTTACTATCTGCTGCGTTTCGCTTTACAAACAGAGGTCGTATTTGATCTGAAGCAAGCTACAGAAATATCCGGTAATACAGGTGTCTATCTACTTTACTCTTATGCTCGTGCCCTCAGCGTCCTAAACAAGGCTCAAGACAAAGGTGTGATGCCTCTAGTCCCAGAACAATTCCCAAATCTTGAAAAAGCAGAGCACGCTCTACTTAGACATATTAGCACTTGGCACGATTCACTGTATGCTGCGAGCAAAGAGCTCACACCAAGCTCACTATGTAATTATGCATATGAACTGGCTTCGCTCTTTAATAACTTCTATGCCGCATGCCCAATCCTTAAGTCCGAAGGAGATGTACTCCATTTACGCGTATGGCTGACATCGATCTATAAAGATACGCTAGGTGAAGCTCTAGAGGTTCTTGGTTTGCCAACCCCGAGCAGAATGTAATAGAAATAACAATCCCCCGCTTTCTTGTACATGAGAAACGGGGGATTGTTTATCTTTCTTCTATATTAGTGCTGCAGTCCGCGCAAAGTCAGTTTCAAGTTATAGCCGTGTGCATTCGGCGTGATTTCCGCAATGGTCCAGTTAACTGCTAGACTCTGTTTTAGCTTCGCTACCTGTTCTTCCTGCAGATGGAGATTCTCAATAATCCCTTCGCCTACCGAAAAATCGGATTCTGAGCTTAATTGGAATGTTTCTTCAAGCCATATTTTCAAACCATTCTTCGTATTAAATGTAATTCGATACCCTGTAGCGGCGGCCTTCTCTAATTCTTCACCATGCTCCTCTGCATAACTAAACAGCTCGGCATAATCGAAATGGCCGTTCTGGGCCAATTCGAATGACTCAATCTTACCTGAACGGATCGCATTCAAAAGTTCTTCACCTTGGAGGCCGCAGTTGCGTGCATGTTCCAATAAAATAGCTGTACGTTGCGAAATCTTCGTTTCTGACATTTTGTTCTCTCCTCTATGTATGATCATTGCAAATCAGCTATATAGTACTGCTCCAGTATAAGACTTTTTCACAAAATTTGCATAGAGCATGGGTTCTCACCTTCTGGAATACGCAAAAAAGCCGCCATAATGGCGACTTTTCTTAGGACGTCCCAGAAGGGATTCGAACCCCTGACCGACGGCTTAGAAGGCCGTTGCTCTATCCAGCTGAGCTACTGGGACAAAAACTATGTAAAACAGTAACGAAATATATTATATCGCATCTTTGGGAATTTTTAAAGAAGAATTTTGTTTGGAACATTTAACATATGAATCAGTATGTCCCTTACAGGGTAATATGTATGATAAATACAGGATTCGAAAGGGGCCTCTTTATGCGGCAATTACTCTCGTCATTATCGTATTTCAGTATCTTTTTCGCACCATTCATTCTACCGATTGTTGTATGGCTCATCTCGACTGACGACTATGTAAAAAAACATGCTAAAAGAGCGTTGTTCTCGCATGTGTTCCCTGTGATCGCTGCGGTCATATTAATTATTATGGCCATTGGTGCTGGCTCATTCGGTGCCGTTCTGGGGTATGTAATCCTCTTTGGAATCATATACTTTGGAGCTTTTATATACAATGTGATTCAAGGTATACAAGTGCTTCGAGAATACGCTTAACGCCCCAAAATCCACGAGTTAGAAAAAAGGATCAGGCCTAGAAGGCCTGATCCTTTCGCTTATTTGGTTGTAATCAACACCATCTGCTCATTCTTATCCCATTTGACCTCGCAACCAAGTGCAGCCGCGACAAAACGTAGTGGAACCATCGTTGTTCCTTGTACCGAGCGTGGTGCGGAGTCCAGCGCTACTGCCTTCCCATTCACCGTCGCCTGCTTCGAGCCCATCTTCAGCTTAATGTTCGTCGTTCCTTTGCTCGAAGTAACGGTCTGCGATTTCTGATCCCACTTGACAGAAGCCTGAAGAGATTCGAAAATCGGACGCATCGGTACCAGCACACTACCGTTTACCATCATTGGCGCTTGAGCGTAGGACTGAAGTTGACCGTTGATTTTAATACGGATCGGCACGGCCCCAATTTCTTTTCCCGCTTCATCATAATATTTCAGCTTTACACTACTAACACGGCTATCATTATAGTCCATACGCAGTGTTGTTGTTTCATTAGCTAACATAAACATCGAATCCGTATCTGATCCCAGGGAACGTCCCTTGGAATCGTAAGCTGTAGACTTCACTGTAATTCGCTGACTCTTCGTTCCATTCTCTACACCAATGGTAACCACCAACTTGTTGTTAATACGTGTCTTTCCTTCAGCAATAATTTTAGGTGTCTGGCTCGTTCCTGTTAAGAAGACTTTTACACCAGAGACCGCTTTTCCTGATTCAAGCTCTGCTTCGAAATTACCAATTTCCTTAGCGGTTAAATAACCCGTTGTCGTGTTGACCTCAAGCACTTTTCCACTTGAATTACTACCCACTACAATAACACCAACTCGGCCACCTTCATTACGATTTTGAATAGATCCGGTAATGACCAGCTTGCCATTCTCTACACGACTTCCCGTCTGGAGAAGTTTCACCGCATCCTCAGTAGAATCAATAACCATTGCTTTCACGCTTTTAATCTGGTTAACTGCTTTCAACTGAATATTATATGTAGCTACCTCACTACCCATTAAATAACTACTTCCTGAATTCACTTCAACCGCTTTTCCGTTAGCATCATAACCTACGACAAGCATCCCCACTCGGCGCCCCTCACTAGCATTCAGCACAGCACCAGATACCTCAATGCTTCCTTTCTCTGTACGTGTACCGTACTCAAGAAGTACGGCTTGGTTACCTGAGGATTCTGCTGGAAGCACCTTTACCTCCTTAACTTTACTTCCACTTACCAAATCCACTTCAAAAGTTTCAATCTCATTGCTCATGAGATAAGTTGAGTCTCCAATCACTTCTATGACTTTACCTTTCTCATCGTAACCAACGACGATAAAGCCCGCTGTCGTCCCTCTGCCTCCGTTACGAACATCAAAGCTAACCTTCATCTTTCCATTGACCAGTTCCTGTGATGAATCCACCACAGAAATACCCGTAGTCTCCTCAGCCTGTGCAGATGGCTGGATGGTCCCAAATACCATACTCAAAGCCAGCATACCTGCCATGATTGTTTGAATCAGACGCTTTTTCAATCTTATCTCTCCTCATGAAGTATTAGTGAATATTGCCACACTAACCCAACATTATAGGGATACCTGATAAACAATCATATAGAGGACAAGCCTCATTTCCAAAATATTCATGATTAGGAATAAAACCGATTCCAACCTCCTATGTATTCTTCATAAAAGTCCCACTCAATTCAGCCTATAACTTGTATTCGAAATTGCGAATACACGTAAAACTTCGATTTCATTTGACAAAAACCAACAAAACAAAGAGACCTCGCCTATTAAAGCTGGTCTCTTAGAAATGTCCTTGCAAATTCAATAAATGGAGCAACTAATTATTAAATCTTCCATTCAACTGCTGGCTCAAATTGCCAATAGATAAAAGTTGCTGTTTAAATTGCTCTCGTTCCTCTTCCGCAGTGGCTATGGCACTGTTCTCAAAAGCGACATCGGTAGCATCCTCATAGGCGCTGTGCATACTATTATCGAACCAATCGTGCGTAAGGGATGCGTCACTGCGGACAACCTTCACTAATTCATAGCCTCCAAGCCGTGCAGATGGTGCCAGATATGCCAAAACTACAGTATCTGATTCGGAAGTTGGATAAACCTCCACCTCAGCACAAGGTGTGCCATTCACATTCGTCATACGCCGAATTTTAGCATCTTTAATCGAGTACATATTCGCCTCTCCTTTCATTGATCCGCAAAATGAGAAAGTAACCGAAACTGCTGCATTTGGGCCTTTGTTTCTGGCGTTCCTAATCGATAAATCGTCATATATACTCGATCCAATGAATCTTGGAACATTGCATTTGTGCTCTGCTCAGGTGTATCAGGCCAAGGAAAAACATATCCCGGAAAAGCCTCTTCCTCCTTCTCCTGCATTAAACCGAGCTCCATTCGCACTTGGTTGGCTTCCTCAGGAGTAGCTTCAATCTCCCACTCATAAGCACTTGCCCCTTGTTCGTTCATAACTGAGCGGCTCTGAACGGAGACGTAATATTTCGACTTGTCCATGTCGCCCTCACCCCTTCACATTGAATTCGTTCTCCCTCATAGTTTTCGTTAAAGGACAGACATTTTATGCCCTACTTCGGCATATATCTGTATCACTTTGGCGATTTAGATCAAAAAAGAAGGACAGCGTATGACAAAGACAATAGAGAGGATGAACCGTCATGTGCGGAATAACCGGATTTATACAATGGAGCGGCGACTTAACCCAGGACTCTCAGTTGCTGGTTAGAATGACTGAAAGCATTGCCCACCGCGGTCCTGACGGCTCAGGAACTTGGATATCCAATCCTTGTGCATTTGGACACCGACGGCTCAGTGTTATTGATCCGGAGAACGGTGCTCAGCCTATGATTATTCATCAGGAAGAGGACGTATACGCCATTGTATATAATGGAGAGTTATATAATGCTGCGGAATTGAAAGACGAATTGATCCAAAGGGGACATCGTTTCAAAACGAAATGTGACACCGAGGTTCTCCTCGTCTCCTATATCGAATGGGGACCGGATTGTCTGGAACGCCTGAATGGAATATTTGCCTTTGCCATTTGGGATAGCGTAAAAGAACAAGTATTTCTTGCTAGGGACAGAGTTGGGGTTAAGCCTCTGTTCTACAGTTACATCGACGGTACACTCATCTTTGGATCAGAACCTAAGGCACTGCTTCAGCACCCAAAAGTCGAACCCGTCGTTGGTCCGGAAGGCTTGGCGGAAGTGTTCATTGTTGGCCCTGCACGAACACCTGGCCATGGTGTGTACAAAGATATATTTGAACTTAAACCTGGTCATGCCATGATATTTAGTCGGGGAGGACTCCGTAATTATACGTATTGGAAGCTCACAAGCAGACCGCATGAGGATAATGTAGAACAAACAGCAGCACATCTGCGTGAACTGCTATTTGATACGGTTCAAAGACAGCTCGTATCCGATGTTCCTGTGTGCTCTCTTCTATCCGGTGGTCTTGATTCCAGCGCCCTCTCTGCCATAGCTGTTGACTACTACAAACAATCGGGCCAAGGACAAATTCATACGTACTCTGTCGATTATGTAGATAACGATAGGCACTTTAAATCTCATTCCTTCCAGCCCGGAGCAGATGCCCCATGGATTAAGCGGATGCATGAAGAGCTTGGAACGGCACATCACTGGATTGAGTTCGATACCCCTGAGCTGGTTGAGGCGCTTGAATTATCCACCCAAAAACGAGATCTTCCAGGTATGGCCGATGTCGACGCTTCCTTGCTCCTGTTTTGCCAGGAGATCAAAAAAGGAGCCACGGTAGCTATTTCTGGTGAAGCCGCGGATGAAATATTCGGCGGATATCCTTGGTTTCACAGAGAGGATATGCTGAACTCAGGAACGTTCCCTTGGTCTGTGGCTCCAGATATGCGTGCAGGGCTGCTCTCTCCAGAAATCCGGGAATGGATTTCCCCCCTCGAGTATTTGGGAGACCGGTACAGCGATGCCGTGGCAGAGGTCCCGATCCTTAAGGAGGAAACAGGCCAGCAAGCTAAAATGAGAATCATGTCCTACTTAAATATTACTCGCTTCATGCCAACATTACTTGATCGGAAAGACCGGATGAGTATGGGTGTCGGACTGGAGGTGCGTGTACCTTATACGGATCATCGTCTGATCGATTATGTGTGGAACATCCCATGGAGTATTAAAACAGCAGGAGATCGAGAAAAGGGAATTCTGCGGAAATCACTTGAGGGAGTTCTTCCGGATGATGTACTCTATCGCAAAAAGAGCCCTTATCCCAAAACCCACAATCCTAACTACTTGGCGGCTGTAAAACAGCAGGTTCTTTCCATTCTAGATGACCCTGCTTCCCCACTACTACCCCTGATAGATACCACAAGAATTCGTGAGCTTGCCTCTTCTCCTGATGCATCATCAAATTTACCTTGGTTCGGTCAGTTGATGTCAGGCCCTCAGCTGTTCGCCTATTTAGCCCAGGTGAATTACTGGCTGAAGGAGTACAATGTAGCTATTAGGTAAGAAGGTCATGCTCCCCCTATGGCTCAAGACTTACAAATTGTTGTCTACAATAAAAAATGACGTCCCCATCGAAATTGACGGGTACGTCATTTTTTCTATTCTATAACAGAAACATTCATCTATATGTATTCCATAAATTCCAAGCGATTACCAAATGGATCATTCAAGTAAAACCGCAGGACTCTTTCATCCTTTCTCGCATCATCATCAATGACCTCTACGTTATGGATTAACAAATAGTCTCTGAGTTCATTTAATTGACGAACAAGAAAAGCTGGATGTGCTTTGGTAGCTGGAGTGAAGTCCTTCTGAACTCCTATGTGCACTTGATGTGCTCCGCACTGAAACCATACACCTCCACGTTGTTTTAACATATCTGGTTTGTCGATTTCCTTCCAGCCTAAAAGTCCTGTAAAAAAATATCGTGCTTCCGCCTCACAGCCTTCAGGTGCGGCTAACTGAACATGGTCAATCCCAGAAAATGAATAACTCATTTAAAAACCTCCCATTTCAATTTCACACAATGAAACTACGTTTCATAATAATTTTACCAAGGAGAACCCAACTAGACCATCCTTATTTTTAATTTTTCCGGTAAGAAAATAAAAAAACAGAATCCTTCCTCTCATCGTGATTCGATGAAGGAAAGATCCTGCTTCTCCTATGTACGGAAAACGGGCGGGACCCGATCCGTTGCTATCACTTGGGTACGATTAATCCTCTGAGCGAAGTTTATCAGCCAGTTGACGAAGTGCTTCTCCGCGGTGACTGATCGCTTGCTTCTCCTCAATTGTTAGCTCTGCCATGGTTTTCTCGAATTTTGGAAGATAGAAAAGAGGATCATAACCAAAGCCTTTACTTCCTGATGGCTGGGAAGTAATCCATCCATCTACGGTTCCTCTGGTCTCAATATGCTGCCCTGTTGCCGGATCATAAAGAACAAGCACGCAGACGAACTGTGCAGGACTGAGCAGTGGCTGCTCTGTATCTTCACCAAGTCGAAGCTTCTCAAGCTCAGCCAAAAGCTTCAAGTTGTTATCTTGATCTGCACCATGCTCACCTGCATACCGAGCAGAATACACACCAGGCGCCCCATCTAATGCCTCCACACAAAGACCTGAATCATCGCCAAGAACAGGCAAACCAATAGCATCTCCAATGGTCTTGGCTTTTTTTAGGGCATTCTCAGAAAAGGTCTCCCCATCTTCCACAACATCAGGAAGATTAGGGTAATCAAACATACTTACGACCTTTTTACCAAAAGGTGCGAAGGCATGGGAGAATTCCATAACTTTGCCTTTATTACGAGTTGCAACAATGATGATATCTCCTTGAAGCTCCATACGTTACGCCCCGCTTCTCGTGCTGACTGTGCCGATCTTTGCTGCAATAGGTCCAAGCACTTCTTGTTGACGAAGGATCAGCTCACGAATTCCTTTTTCACCAAGCTCTAAAATTTCATTGAGCTCATCACGGGAAAACGGGCTATCCTCTCCTGTTCCTTGAACCTCAACAAATTTCCCACTGCCTGTCATTACTAAATTCATATCCACTTTGGCCTTGGAATCCTCTTCATAATTCAAATCCAGAAGGGCCTGCCCACCAGCTACTCCAACACTTGTGGATGCCAGGTAGTCCGTAATGGGGAATACAGCTAGCTTATGTTGTTCTGCAATTTTATTCACTGCAATTGCCAGTGCCACAAAGGCACCTGTTATAGAGGTGGTCCGGGTACCGCCGTCCGCTTGAATGACATCACAATCCAGCGTAATCGTGCGCTCACCCAGCGCATGCAGATTCACAACAGACCTGAGCGCTCTACCAATCAGCCGCTGAATTTCCATCGTCCGGCCGCTGAGTTTACCTCGGTTCGCTTCCCGCTGATTACGGGATTGTGTCGCCCGTGGTAGCATGGAATATTCCGCTGTCACCCAGCCCTTTCCTTGTCCTTTCAGAAATGGAGGTACTTTCTCATCCACGGTAGCTGTAATCAGCACCTTGGTCTCTCCCATTTCGATGTACACGGAGCCTTCCGCATATTTATTCACATGGGTCGATAAATTCATCGGGCGAAGCTCGTCGCTCTTACGTCCGTTAGATCTCATGTTTTCTGCCTCCTACTTCTTATCGCGTCCTAATTAGCAACCCCTATTCTACCAAAGTGCCAACATAAAAGCACCCTCGCGCGAATCCCAGATCTTATATAGGAATCTCATTAATATACTCTGGACGACTAACCGGTTCACTATAATTTCGTCCGTCATCTCCCTTAACTTCAGCCAAATCGTTCATATGAATTTTCACCTTGGCATTGTTCGAATTCTCCGCAACCGTAAGCACAACGGCTTGCAGCATCTCGGATGGGATCTGATCCCCCTGTTCGAACATATCTTCATTTAATGAAACGGTAAGGGATCCATCTTCGTTCTTATTAATCTCTGCGACAGACGTTTCACTCGTCATAACTTGCTCCAGACCGTCACCATACTGCGGGCCGCGAATTAGCTCATTGAGCGCTGCGGTCACAGTATCCTGACCGGAAGCTACAAGACGCGTTACTGGAACGTAATACTGGATGCCCGAAGGAGATAAGCCAGAGAAATAGACCGTTACTGGGGAAGACTGTGAATACTGCGTATCCTCAGCTTTTTGGAGATTGATTCCCATCGTACGAGATAACGGCCGATCTAGCGGGGTATGATTAACAGGCATTTCATTTAATTTTGCACCATCCACCCACAATTGGATCTTGTCAATCCCTTCGTTTCCAGTCAACGTCCAGGTAAGAGCTTCTAAGATTTTGCGTTCATCCTGAACGTTATATTCACCAAAGGATTTATTAAACTCTACTACAGCAAGCTTATTTTCCTTATCAACCGTGACATTTTTGACCTCTGTTCCCGTAGGTAACACGCCTCGGAAGCCAACAGGAATGTAGCCTGAGTAGGAACCACCTTGGATCATTACTTCCAGAGTACTTTTAAGGGGGTCTTTTCCTTCTTCTTTGGGAATACCAAGAGTAACGGGTGCGAGCATTCCATGCTGATCAGACAAATAGACGGTGGTCTGTACACCGACCTGGCCTTGTAACGACTGATTGAGTGCCGAGTTCATCATCTGGGTCTCCGCTTGAGCTGGTGGCGGATCAATGGCCTCCGATTCCTTCCCACCGAATGGCCCGCAGCCGGACAACATCAACGGAACAGCGAGAAGTCCGGCGGCTGAAAGTCCGCGAATCGTACGTTTACGTGTCATGTATTGTTCCTCCCTACTTTTTGTACAGGTTGTACTCTTATGTATACGAGCCCTTTTCCAAAACATGCCCCTTCTTTTTAGGTTTCTGGACAAAGTAATCATAGAAAAAGTACAATTTGGATGTATGGCTTCATTACAACCACTAAGAAAACGAGGTGAGATCATGGCCGACACACAGATACCTTATAGCTTAAATAGCAAGAAAGTCGCTGAGGCGACGAGAAGGTTACTACATGAACGTGGAGTGACGACGACTGAGATCGCTGAGCTTGTTATGGTGCTACAGAAGAAATACTACCCAGGCCTAACGATGGAAGAGTGCGTCAAAAACGTCGAGGCGGTGCTCAGTAAGCGAGAAGTTCAGAACGCCGTAATAACAGGCATCCAGCTGGATATGTTGGCGGAAGAGGGGAAGCTCCTATCTCCGCTTCAGGATATGTTAGCCCATGACGAGGGCTTGTATGGTGTGGATGAAATTCTGGCGTTCTCCATTGTCAACGTATATGGCAGCATTGGATTTACGAACTATGGATATGTTGATAAATTAAAACCTGGCGTACTAGAACGGTTGAACGACAAATCAAGCGGAGTAATCAATACTTTTCTTGATGACATTGTTGGAGCTGTCGCAGCGGCAGCAAGCAGCCGAATTGCTCATCGTAAACAAGCAGAGCGAGAAATTGAAACGACAGGTACAACCGAAGCCGATAACAACCTATAAAACCAAACAAACGGGGCCCTCATATAGAGGACCCCGTTATCTTTAAGCTTATTATACGCGAGCCTATTAGGCCCTATTTCCTTTCAAGGAGGACACAGAATCACGATGTATAATAGATGCAGGCATATATACCGTTTCCTTAGGGAAATCACGATGCTTTATACTGTGGAGCATTAGCTGAACCGCTCGGCGACCCATCATTTCCTTCTCCACATTCACCGTAGTCAATCCCGGATCTGTGTGATATGCGTCTTCGATATTATCAAACCCTGTGACGGAAATGTCATCTGGTACTTTAAGCTTTAGATCAGCTAAAGCCTTCATTGCACTGATGGCAAGTGAATCATTCGCACATATCAGTGCAGTAGGCAGTCCATTGTTATCCATACACTCCTGTATAATAGAACGAATCTCATCTGTATATTCAGCTTGGTCTTCTCCGTTCAGATGACATAGTGGATCCTGCCGATTTACCGTCAGTCCATGCTCTTCCATGGCATCTTTGTAGCCATTCCACCTGCTCATAAAGCTCTGCGAGAAAGACATATTGCCTACAAACCGAATATTTTGATGATCCATAGATAGTAAATGTTGGCTCAATTGATACACACACTCACGATTGTTAGCAAACAATCGAATGGCTTCAATCAGTGGATTGCCTGAGTCGACAAGCACGATCGGGACCCGAAGTCTGCTAATCTCCTCGATCACTTGAGCCGAAATCTCACCCACTCCAATGAAACCTTGAATCGTGTCTTGATTCACAATGGATAAGAAACTATCCGCTGTCTGATCCGTTACAACGACTCCCCTCATATCAAGTGATTCGAGCTCCTCTGTTATCCCGCTAATGATACGCCCCCAATAGAGTGATTCTTTATATTGATAGCGGATATCTGGAAGAAGTACAACAATGGTCTGTACGACCTCTGTTGACTCCTCTGTCTCTTCCTCATTTACTTTTGCTGTACGTGGATTGAACCGATACCCCATCTTGATGGCCGCCTGACGGACTCGCTCTCTGGTTGCCGCATTCACCCC
Source organism: Paenibacillus sp. FW507-14B1B (assembly GCF_058781425.1). Taxonomy (NCBI): domain Bacteria; kingdom Bacillati; phylum Bacillota; class Bacilli; order Caryophanales; family Paenibacillaceae; genus Paenibacillus; species Paenibacillus sp. FW507-14B1B. The sequence continues at coordinate 65,825 of NZ_JBYSWS010000005.1, forward strand.
CTCCTTACCGGACAGAGATTTGGAGACGACATATTTCGAAACCCCAACCGCTTCGGCGATATGTTGCATCGTAACTTTATGACTCATGCTTGACTTCACCCGTTCATAGCTAATTAGTTATTTAAAAGTTATTATAACATTTCTGCCTTTCTTTGAGCCATTCCACAAAAAAGGACCGTTACCACGTTGGTAACAGCCTTATAACTTTTTATCTTGCCTGGAGTAACAAATCCAGCATCTCATATGCTATCTTTTGCGAAGGTGTTTCATCATGGTTGGATACAACGATTACCGCTGTTCCATGTGATGGAACCATGCATACATACGCACTAACACCCGTATATCCACCGCCATGCTCTAGGATAAGGAGATTCTCTTTCCGATTCGTTCCCCAGCCTAAAGCATATCCTTCCCCTTCTTCTTCAAAATCCCATACCGTTTCGAACATCTCATGAAGTGCGTAGCTAGATAAGAAGGGATGCTCGTTCATATAAGAAGACAAATAGCTTCCCAAATCATGAGCAGTAGAATATATAAATCCCATAGGAGCGCCTAACTGGTTCACAAGAAAGGGGATTTCGTATGCCATCATCGAAGAATCTGGTCTGGTTGCATCACGAAAAACATTATCGTTACTCGTGTAATACATTGCATGGTCTTCCGCTTGTTGTACCTTATGGGCGTACAATGTAGTTCTGTTTAACCCTAGCCCTCTAAACCACGTACTCTCCATAAATTCGTCCCACGAGCTACCGCTAACCTGCTCAAACAGATCAGCTGCAACAATATAGGCGTCCGTGCAATAACTCCAATTAGAACCTGGCGTATCTGATAAGGCTACGGAACGAATATATCTCGTAACATCCTCCCGTGTGCGGATCCCTCCAATAATGGAATCCGTTACTCCACATTGTTCTTTCATCTTCTCAAAGTCTCTCAAATTAAATGCAATTGGACTTACCAAGTCACCAATACCGAGGTCTCCGGCAAAACCTGCAGTATGTGATAATAGGTGCCTCACTGTAATTCGTTTACTCACTTCTTCATCGGTTGTTTGAAAATAAGGCAGATAGTGGACTATGGGCATATCAAGTTCAAGCAATCCTTCATCAACAAGCTTTAGCAGGGATGCTGCCGTAAAACTTTTGGATATGCTCATAATGCTTACCATTGTATTCGGTGTAAAAGGCTTCTCATCCGCGCCAAGACGCGCTTTTCCAAAGCCCTTACTGTACACAACTTTATTATCTTTAATCGCTACTACAGCTCCGCCAACGGGAAAATCCAGAGCATTTATATTAAAATCTAACTGTGTGTCCTGAGATTTTATCATCATTTCATTCTCCTCATTCGTTCGTCATACATTACCATTCTAGAAGGAGGATATGAATCCTTTATTACTAAAGTAAGACATAATATAGAAAAAACAGCCGCCCATGAAGGGCAGCTGTTAATGAGATAAGTCTAGACATGAAGGGATGGTCGTACTGGCCGAATATCCCATATATTCGCCGCGTAACGGTTGATGGTGCAATCACTCGAGAAATGGCCAGCGTGAGCGATATTTACGATCGCCTTCGTTGCCCACTCAGGTGTATTCAAGTATACCTGATCGATAGCCTCGTGCGTATTTGCATAACTGTCAAAGTCTTTAAGGACAAAAAACTCGTCATTATGCTCCAAAATAGACTGATAAATTAGATTGAACTCTCGTTCGTGGCAACAAAAAGGGCCAGGTGACACCAACTGATCCATAACACGTTTGATTCGCGGATCTTTATGATACACATCTTTTGCAATATACCTACCATTTTTGTAGTAGTTCAGCACTTCTTCCGAAGTTAGACCGAACAGGAACATGTTGTCATCCCCAAGCATCTGATGCATCTCCACATTCGCACCATCTAGCGTACCTATCGTCAGCGCACCATTCATCATAAACTTCATGTTTCCTGTACCAGAGGCTTCCTTACCTGCTGTAGAGATCTGTTCGCTTACGTCTGCTGCCGGAATAATCTTCTCCGCTAATGACACGGAATAGTTCTCCAAAAATAGCACCTTAAGCTTACTATTCACCTGAGGATCCTTGTTCACCGTATTAGCGACCACATTAATCAGCTTGATAATGCTCTTCGCCAAATAATAACCCGGCGCCGCTTTAGCAGCAAAAATAAATGTACGCGGTACTCGATCAACTGAAGGATGGTCCTTGATGTCATTATACAAATACATGACGTGTAAAATGTTCATGAGCTGTCTTTTGTATGCGTGAAGCCGCTTTACCTGAACATCAAAGATTGAATCCGGATCTACCATCACGCCCTGCTTCTGTCTAATAAACTCTGCTAACCGCAGCTTGTTGCTGCGTTTAATCTTCATGATTTTCTCACGAAGTGCTGAATCTTCTTTAAATGTCTCCAGACCAAGCAGCTGATGCGGGCGCTTCATCCACCACGTCCCAATCGTCTCACTAATTACATTACTAAGCTCTGGATTGGCATGAATCAACCAGCGACGATGCGTAATACCGTTGGTTTTATTGTTAAAACGATCAGGAAATAGATCATAGAATGGCTTCATCACATTCGTCTTAAGCAGTTCCGTATGCAGCTCAGCCACACCATTCACACTGTAGCTGCCCACAATGGCCAGATGGGCCATCTTCACCTGATCACTCTCCACAATAGCAACCTTAGAAACCAGGTCCTGCCCGTCTGGAAAACGATCAAGCAACATTCCACAGAAGCGCTTATTAATCTCCTCAATGATCATATACACTCTTGGTAAGAGCTCACGAACCATATTGACAGGCCACTTCTCAAGCGCCTCACTCAGCAATGTATGATTCGTATACGACACCGTTTGGGTCGTAAGATCCCAAGCCTCATCCCATCCCAACCCCTTATCATCAACCAAAATTCGCATCAATTCTGGAATGACAAGTGTTGGATGCGTATCATTGATATGAATAGCTACTTTATTCGGTAGTTCACTATAAGGAAGTTCTAATTTATCGAACGTCCTCAGCACACTTTGAAGCCCTGCGGAGCATAAGAAATACTGCTGTTTTAGCCGAAGAATCTTACCTTCATAACCAGAATCATCGGGATATAAAAATTCAGAGATCGATTCAACCGAACGGTTATACTCTAAGAACTTATAATAGCTATTCTGAAGCTCGAGCCCCATTCTAGCAGGGTCCATAGCTGATTCTGCACTCCACAGTCTAAGTGTATTTACTTGCGAATCGCCATATCCGATGACCGGAACGTCATAAGGAACAGCCCATACTTTCTCATAGTTGACCGTATTAAACTGTGTCTTACCGTCCTTCTCAGCAACTTCTACCTGACCCCAAAAGCGTACTTCAACTCGCTTGTCGGCCCGCCGCTCTTCCCACACATTACTCTTCTGGAGCCAGTCATCAGGAAGTTCAACCTGATGACCATCAATAATTTTTTGCTCAAATAGTCCAAATCTATACCGAATACCACAGCCATGTCCAGCGTAGCCTAGCGAGGCAAGTGAGTCTAGGAAGCATGCTGCAAGACGGCCTAAACCCCCATTACCAAGTCCTGCATCTGGTTCTTGTTCCTCGATCTCTTCTAGACTCCATCCGAGATCCGCAAGTCCTTCACGAACGGTCCGGAGCATGCCAAGATTCAGCAGATTATTCCCAAGCAACCGACCGATCAGAAACTCCATGGAAAAATAGTACACCTGCTTCTCTTGCTGATCCATGTACGAGCGGTTGGTTTCAGCCCATTCCCTACCTATGAATTCACGAATGAGCGTACCGAGAATTTTGTAAATATCTCCTGCCGTAGCTTCCTCAATGTCTTTTCCTAAACGACTCACCAACTGTTCTTTGAACGCAGATTTGAATAATTCCTTGTTGTTAAACAAAAGAAGTGTCCTCCTGACGCATAAAGTTTAGATCGCAGTATCTTTAGCAACAACAAAAGGCTTACGCACATCCCCCTGAAGCTTGCGACCTCTTGATATAATGACGTCTTTATCCAGAATTACATTTTCAAGCACAACGTTCTCTTCAATGATACATTTCTGCATAATTATTGAATTGTGAATTCTAGCCCCTTCTTTCACTTGTACCCCGCGGAACAAGATACTGTTCTCAACCGTTCCACCAATCTGACATCCATTGGCAACGAGAGAATTACTCACATCAGCAGTCTCTTGATACCTAGCTGGCACCTCGTATTTAATCTTGGTATGAACGGGATGCTCACGGAACAAGGAGTTGTACTTCTCCGGTTTCAACAGATCCAGACTGTTGCGATAATAGCTCTCCAGTGAATTAATAACCGCATGATAGCCTTTATACTCATAACCGGCAATATTCAGCTTATTTCGGTTTTTCTGAATCGCGTCCCGAAAAATATGACTCTCACCATGCGCGATGCATTGATTCACCAGTCGAAGGAACAATTCTTTCTCCATGATGAACATTTCCATGTAAACGTTGGCATGATCCCGTTCACGGTGGATATCTGTCACCCTACCACTGTCATCCACATCCAGCCGAGTACAAGGCTGATGCTCCGGCTGAAGCTGATCAACCTTCGTATAGATTAAGGTTACATCCGCCTTCTGTTCTAGGTGATATTCATAAGCCTTACCAAAATCAACATGACTTAAATGCTGACTCCCCGAGTACACGACATATTTGGCTGACCCGCGCTCGAAAAAGTCCAGATTATTATGAATATGCTGAAGTTCGCCTGTTGAAACATCGGATGGGTCATTCCAATCAGGCGGAAGAATAAACAGCCCTCCTCTTTTACGATCCAGATCCCAAGGGCGGCCTTCACCGAGATGGTCCATCAGCGATCGATATTTACGTCTTACAAACAATGCAATATCGAGTACACCAGCGTGCATCATATTGGACATCACAAAGTCGATCAAGCGGTATCTTGCTGCAAAAGGTACCGCTGCGCCGCAGCGAAAATACGTAAGTTCATTCAGTACATCAAGCTCATGATCCAAATTAATAACTCCCATGAGTTGCTTCATCGATCAAACACCGTCCTTTGTTCTCTTATAAAATAGCGGCTGGAGCTGATGTCTTGAACTTCGTTGCGGCCTCACTATCATTCGTGATTAACAATATATCGCTATCATTACTACTACTCTCACCGATGATAGTCCCATCTTCAATCACCATATTCTCCGTAATAATCGCACGGTGGATGCGTACATTACGACCAATCTTCACCTGTGGCATGATTACAGAATCTGTAATTACGCTTCCCTCTCCTACTTCCACACCATAGAAAAGAACGGAATGGTTCACTTCTCCATAAACAGAACAGCCTTCATTGATCATACAATTTCGCACCTTCGCACCAGGTGCAATATACTCTGCAGGCTGATTTGGATTTCGTGTATAAATTCGCCAATCGGGGTCGTTCAGATCTAATTCAGGATGCTCGGACAATAGATCCATGTTGGCCTCCCATAAGCTATTTATCGTTCCAACATCCTTCCAATAGCCTTGAAACGGATACGCATAAAGTGTTTTTTCCTCCGCTAACATAAGCGGAATGATGTCTTTGCCGAAATCGTGACTTGTACTTGGATTCTCTACATTTTGAAGCAAATATTTTTTGAGTATATCCCATTTGAACAAGTACACCCCCATGGAGGCTAAGGTACTCTTCGGATTAGCTGGCTTCTCTTCAAATTCATAAATGCGGTAATCATCGTGGGTATTCAGAATCCCAAAACGTGTAGCTTCATCTAGAGTCACATCAATGACCGATATGGTACAATCTGCGTTATTCTTCTTGTGGTAACTCAGCATCTGTTCATAATCCATCTTGTAGATGTGATCGCCTGATAGAATCAGTACATGCTCGGGATCGTACTGTTCGATGAACATCAAATTCCGGTAGATCGCATCAGCTGTACCGCGGTACCAACTCGTTCCATCCTCCCGCTCATGTGGCGGCAGTACATACACTCCCCCGGTTCGACGATCCATATCCCAATCACTACCTACACCAATATATGAATGCAGCACGAGCGGCTCATATTGAGTTAATACTCCAACCGTATCAATTCCTGAATTAGAGCAGTTACTTAATGGGAAATCAATAATTCGATATGTACCTCCAAAATAAACTGCCGGCTTCGCCAGTGTCTTGGTTAATTCTTTCAGACGTTTCCCCTGTCCTCCAGCAAGCAGCATAGCCACCACTTCTTTTCTCTTCATCGCGAGATCTCCTTTATTCACAATTAGGATATTTTGGGTACTCCTGAAAATACGAATACACATCGAGGTAGGATAGATTGATAGATGTTAGAGGAAGAGTAAGTCCCATAATACATAAGTTCCGAACAATTACCTTACGTATCATTAAACGAGAAAAGAACTAGGAAATCTTTTTTGTGAAATATTTGTGTTAACGTGATGAGGGAAGTCAGCATCTTAAGGTGAGGAGTGCTATAGATGTCCTATTCCACGGGCACGACCTAAGTTGTCGTTTAAGCCTGTGGAACAGGAATATGTAATAAGGAGAGTTTTCATTCATTGCTTTGCTGAAGCTTATGTGAAAAAAAGTAAAAAGTTCGGTGTCCGTTAATTATGCCTGAACTGGAATGAACAGAGCTGCTCCCGCCTGAGACTCCTTGAGTTCTGCACGCTTCTGTCTGACAAGCTCGTCAAGGTGGGCAAGTGCTTCGCACATGGCGAAGCGCATCTGATGAATGCCGAGTTTGTCGCCGAAGAGGGCTACACAGACTTCAAAGGCGGTAAGTCCTCCGGTTGCAGATAGCATGCCGGAGATTGCAGTGAGCCGCTCCTCATGGTGAAGGAGGAGCGCGTCAATTCGTTCATGGAAATGCGTGAACGGGTGGCGGTGTCCGGGATATGCAGTCCGGACATGTAACTCCCGGAGGCGGCGCAGCCCCTCCAAATACAGGTGCAGCGGCTGAGTATCGCTACCAGGCACTAGGCTAACATTTGGCGATATCTGCGGTAACACCGCATCACCGCACAGGATTACCCCGCTATCCGGATGGTAAAAGGAAAGATGCCCTGGAGCATGTCCAGCTGTCTGCACAGGAATCCAGACACGCCCCCCCATACTTATCTCCATCACCTTACTTATATACGATACTTGAGGCTGCGGAGAGACTTGAGATATGAAGCTGTTTAGATGTTCTGGTATCTGAACAAGCCATGATTCCGGCATACCATGCATCGCGAAGAAAGCAGGGAGCTTATCGTTCATATCAGAAGCATGGGCATCATCCCCCCACATCAGCTGGGCTTCCTTGTGAGCACGTTCAGACATCCATACCTTCGCGCCCGTCCGCTCCTGAAACCACCCTGCGAGACCATAATGGTCTGGATGATGATGTGTTATTACGATGGATGTTATCTCCTCATCCTGTATTTGAAGTGCTGCTAGAGCATCATTCCATTCCTGCTCAGTTGATTCGGTTCGAGGGCCTGGATCAATAAGCGTAATCCCCTGCTCGTCCCGTAATAGATAACTATTAACCCAACGTAAAGGTGAATCAAGAGTGATTTTAACTTGTATAATACGATCCTCATGAAGTGGTGTAATTGTCGGGAGCTTCCCGAACATGCTTTGTCCCATAATCAATGCTCCATCGGGCGTCGACCGACAAATATCATTCGCGGAGACGTCTCAGGAATATATTGATCCTCATCGTAGCTTCCATGAACTTGGTCGATGCACAGCCCAGCTTCTTCCACCATTTCTTTGAACTCATCAAGGGTGTAGAGCTTTACGCGTTCTTGATAATGACGCGGCTCCCCACCGTAAACATCCGTGATTGTGATATCTTTTGTTACATAACCGTTCTCAATCTTACGTTTTTCAAGGATACGTTGTCCTTCAGATATACGGGAAGATTCAGGGACAAGATTCTGTGAAACATAAGCAGGATTTAAAAAGTCGATAATAAAGCGTCCATTTGGTTTTAGGACACGATAGATCTCCTGCAACACCTTGATATGCTCCTTGTCCTTCTTAAAATAACCAAATGAAGTGAACAAGTTCAGTACTGCGTCGAACTCACTGCTCGGTAGCGGCAGCTGCCGCATATCGCCAGAAATCCAGGTAACCGCATGCTCCTGGTCCATCTCCTTCGCCTCTTCTAGAAGAACATCTGACAAATCTACACCTGTCACTTGATAACCTTCTTCACTTAAGACAAGGGAATGACGGCCCATCCCACAACATAAATCTAGCACCCTTCCTTGTGCGGGCAGATGAAGCCATGAAGCCATCTTTTGCACTTCATGAACAGCACCCTGAATGTCTCGGTGTTTATACACGAGTAAGTAGTCTTCTCCAAAACTTTCTTCATACCATTCCGTCATCTGACTGATCCTCCTGACTGTCTTTTTTGCCACTTCCAATATTTAGTGTTAACAACGATACAGGATAATTGTAACGTCTTTATCTCATTTCGCAAGGCAAACGACATTAGTTTCTACCTTATGCGATTCATTGCTAAGACATGCTCCAAGATTTGATATAGAGCGATCAAATCCTACAAAGTTCAAAGGCTTGGTTACTCCAAGCAAACGTAAGCACCCTTGTTCAACGAATTAACCAGAGCAATGATATTTTAAACTCGGAGCTCTTGAAATAGTTATGCTTCAAAAAAGACTTAATATGTAATAAAAGCATCGATAGCGGATCCACCACTACCGATGCTTTTATTATTGGTTTGCGATATATTTACTAATTAGCAAGGGAGGCTTCTCGAATACGATCGAGCGCATCTGCTGCAGACATACTCACCTTGGCACCATCTGAACCCATAAACTCAACTTCACCCGATACGGCACCCCGGCCGACGATAATTCGAATCGGTGCCCCGAGCAGATCGCCATCTTTAAACTTCACTCCTGCCCGTTCATCGCGATCATCTAACAATACCTCTAGTCGCATGTCAGTCAGATCACGATACAACCGTTCTGCTAATGCGCTCTGCGATTCGTCCTTCACGGAAACAGGAATGATATGAACTTGAAACGGAGCGACGGATATCGGCCATACTAATCGCTCGCCTTCAATGCTCTGCTCAGCAATCGCCGCCATGACACGTGACACCCCAATGCCATAGCACCCCATAACGAACGGTTTCTCTCGACCATCGGCATCAACATACATCGCACTTAGAGCGTCACTATACTTGGTTCCAAGCTTAAACACATGCCCAAGCTCGATGCCACGATGAAATAATAAAGACTCACCACAGCGTGGGCAGCGATCTCCTTCTGCCGCATTTCGGAAATCACCCGTATGTTCAAGCGAAAAGTCGATGCCTGGACGAACGTGCATCAAATGCATATCTACCTCATTCGCTCCCGTGATTCCTTCCAGCATAGACGCAATCTCATGATCAACAAGAAGTTGCAGTGGAAGTCCTACAGGTCCGGCAAATCCAATTGGAGCACCTGTGGCACGCTCTACTTCACCAGCATCAGCTAATTCAACAGCTTCTGCTTGTAAATAGGACTTCACTTTGACCTCATTTACTTCACGATCACCTCGAACGAGCACCGCAATGATCTTGTCATCTGCCTTATATAGAAGTGTCTTTATCAGCTGATGTGAGCTCACTTGAAGGAACTCCACCAACTCTTGAATACTCTTCACATTCGGTGTAGCAATCTTCTCCATTGAGATCCCTTCGTCAGTTCCTGCGCTCGCTCTTCTATCTGCCTGGTCGATAACCGCCATCTGTGCTTGCTCCAAATTGGCCGCATATTCACATGAGCTGCAAGATACGATGGTGTCCTCCCCGATTTCAGCCAAGGCCATAAATTCATGGGTCTCACCTTGTCCACCGATGGCACCAGCGTCAGCTTCCACCGCTTTGAAACGAAGACCGAATCGTTTAAAAATACGCTCGTACGTACTGTACATATTCCGGTAGGAATGATCCAGCCCCGCCCAATCTGTATCAAAGGAATACGCGTCCTTCATAATAAACTCTCTTCCTCGAAGAAGACCAAATCGAGGACGTCTTTCATCTCGGTACTTCGTCTGGATCTGATACAGATTTACCGGCAATTTTCGGTAGGATGATACCTCTTGTCGAACAAGAGATGTAATTACCTCTTCATGTGTAGGTCCAAGTACAAATTCCCGTTCATGACGATCATAAAGCCGAATTAGCTCAGGTCCATAAACATCATATCTACCGGATTCTTTCCATAACTCAGCGGGCTGAATAGCTGGCATATGAAGCTCCTGAGCACCAGAGGCATTCATTTCCTGGCGGATAATGTTTTCAATTTTACGAAGTACACGCCAACCTAGCGGTAAATAGGTATAAATACCAGCAGCAACCTGCCGAATATAACCACCTCGGAGCAGTTGCTGATGACTTAGTGCTTCCGCTTCAGCTGGAACCTCACGAAGGGTGGACATAAATAATTGACTTTGTTTCATGCTCTTCATTCTCCTTCTCATCCGTGAAAACAGCAAAAAACACACTCGTCATAAGGGACGAATGTGCTCGTGGTACCACCCTGTTTCAATCTTCCCCGGCTTAAAAAGTATGCATCGCAGGAAAAGATCCTCAAAGAAGCGATAACGGGCCATACCCGGCCCCCACCGCATTCGCAGCGAAGGCAACTATAAGGGAGGAGGTGAGCAGCCGTACATGAAAGCCTTCCAGCCAATAGGGCTTTCTCTCTGTTACGTCGTATCTACTTCACTTATGTCCTTGTTCAAACGTTGTTGTTCACGGATTTCATTTTTCAATACGTTACAATTGAAAAATACAAATGTCAAGTAACTCCGCAAAAACGATTCATATCTAATGAGAAATATGCTCCAGCACCTGCTGCAAGATCCCGATCACATGCTCATCCTCGTAGGTGTAATAATAAGTATTACCATCGCGCCGATATTTCACCAATCTCAAATTCCGAAGGTGGCTTAATTGATGCGACACCGCAGATTGACTCATACCGAGTACCTCTGCAATATGTCCCACCGAACATTCCTCTTGGGATAGTAAATGAAGAATTCGAATCCGAGTAGGGTCGGAGATGGCTTTAAGAATGCGAGATGCTTCCAAAGCCTGTTCCTCCTGCAATAGTTCATGCTGATCTCTATCCATGATCAATTCCTCTTTTCATTCATAGCTTGCACCATTCGGCGGGTATCTTGTCCGACTCCTGTTAGCAGAGCCGATCCCCGATGTGTCTGCCACGGTAATCCAGCAAAATAGAGCCCCTTTACCGGACTGACTCCCTGAGAATGGAGCACCTGTCCGAGAGAATCTATAGCTCCTTCAATATGAAGCCACTCGTAGCTAGAGTAAAACCCCGTAGCCCAAATGATGTTACGAACCGATTCCACTGAGCCATCTTGAAAATGGACTCCGGAATGGGTTACATTCACTACTCTCTTTTTTAAGATCACTTTACCGTACCTGACCGCTTCTTTCAATTCATATCCGAAAATAGGGTCCCCCTGACTCCGCAAGATCTTGCCAACCCATGACGAAGAGCTTGCCTTCAGGATACCTAATCGATCCAGCCACCAGAAGAAGCTCCTATCTCCAATCGTCAGTGGTACATATTTGGGTGTTTGACTCGTTGCTAGATACGTTAACTTTACGGAGGACAGCTCTACAGCGATCTGTGCCCCGCTATTACCTCCCCCAACAACAAGTACATTCCCTTCTTGAAGCTGTGACGGTTCTTTATATAACGAAGAATGCAATTGCAGAATGTCCTTAGGAACAACTTGAGAAAACGCAGGGACACTCGGATGTTGAAAAGGACCCGTAGCAATAATAAGCCGCCTTGCTTGAAAAGTCTCTTGCTTACTATCGATGATAAATATCCCTTGTTCTTTACGAACTGACGTAACTTCTGTATTAAAACGAATAGGTAACTGAAAATGTTCAGCATATTGTTGTAGATATAAAGATATCTCATTCTTATCTGGAAATCCTTTCGGGTCTCCTGCCAAATGTAACCCCGGTAAAGAACTGTGACTTCTTGGCGTGAACAGTCGGAGAGATTCGTACCTCTGATGCCATACTTCTCCAGCACCTGAGTGGCGATCCAGGATCAGAAAATTTTCTTGCACAGACATAGATTTTAACCAGTATCCAGCTGATAACCCCGCTTGACCTGCCCCGATCACAACCGTATCCCATAACATATTCATCCCCACCATCTATATGAGTGTTTGATCATATATAATATATGGGTAATACTCATCATTCGCAATCATTTTTTTATAAATATTTACGTCATCCGTTGACATTATTGCAAGTTGAGCATATCATAACCATAAAGTTGCTTTAGGGAAACATTATGAGCTCGGACCAATTAAATAGGGAGAGGTTAAATCTTATGGACGAGACAAAAAATATTCAAAATTTATACCAGGCCGCGATCGGTGAACAGTTTTTGGTTAAAAAAGTGGATATCCAAGGTGAATTAAAACGTCGATTACTGGATCTTGGATTCGTTCAAAATTCCGTAATCGAGGTGCTCAAAGCTAGCCCTCTTGGGGATCCCATTTCATATAGAGTTGCAGGTACAGTCATTGCACTACGTAAAGAAGAAAGCCAGTTAATATACGGAGAGGTGATATCATCATGAGGTCGTATACGGTTGCACTCGCAGGAAATCCGAATACCGGGAAAAGCACGCTGTTTAACGCTTTGACTGGTCTTAAGCAGCATACGGGGAATTGGTCAGGCAAAACGGTTAACCTCGCAAGCGGCAACTACGAATATAAAGATGCTCGGTTTACCTTCGTTGATCTGCCCGGAACGTATTCCCTCTTCTCTAACTCTGCGGATGAGGAAGTCGCACGTGATTTTATCGTATTTGAGAAGCCTGATGTCACACTGCTCGTGCTTGACTCCACAGCGCTTGAGAGAAGTCTCAATCTGGCACTGCAGGTACTTGAGATGACAGATCGGGTAATCGTATGTTTGAATCTGATGGATGAGGCGAAGAAAAAAGGAATCAAGATCAACGTAGATAAACTCTCTAAAAAACTCGGTGTTCCCGTTATTCCCATCTCTGCGAGAAATAACGAAGGACTCGGCGTCCTGTCAGATCACTTGCTTCGTATGTGCTTAGGGGAAATTAAAACGACTCCATATCGTATGACATACAACGCAGAGTTGGAAGCGGATATTGCAAGAATTGAATCTGAACTTTTGAAAATTGTTGGCGACGAATATCCTTCTCGCTGGCTTGCAATACGATTTTTGGACGGTGACAAAAAACTGATTGCTACACTTCAAGATAAAATCTCGTCTCAAGTTAAAGGAGGTGTACCTCTTGGAACAACAGCTACAGCGTTTACAAGCTCTAACAGACACCATACCGGATGATCGAATTGATGGCGTTCGGGAAACGATTGTTGGAGATTTATTCAAAAAATCAAAAGAGCTCTGTAATGATGCCGTTACCGTAACAGACAAAGACAGACTCTATCGATCAGAACGTCTGGATAACATCTTCACTTCAAAAATATGGGGCTTTCCTATTATGCTCGGACTCCTTGGTATTTTGTTCTACCTGACCATTGCGGGGGCTAACGTGCCTTCCTCCATGCTCGCCAGTTTTTTCGGATGGATCGAGGGGTACTTAACGCTTGGATTCGAAGCGATTCATGCACCCGACTGGCTTCACGGTGTGCTTATTCTGGGGTTATTTCGAGGAACAGCTTGGGTAATTAGCGTCATGCTGCCCCCGATGGCCATATTCTTCCCCGCATTTGCCCTCCTAGAAAACTACGGGTATTTGCCAAGGGTGGCATTCAATCTAGATCGCCTATTCAAGAAATCCGGGGCACATGGTAAACAGTCCTTAACGATGGCTATGGGATTTGGCTGTAACGCAGCTGCGATCATGTCTACAAGAATTATTGAATCCCCAAGGGAGAGAATGCTCGCTATCCTAACGAACAACTTCGTCCCTTGTAACGGACGCTGGCCAACACTGATTCTGCTGTCCTCCCTATTCATGGCTGCAGGTTTTACGGGGGGAGCGCAGACGCTCGTTACAGCATCTGTTGTGATCGGTATGGTTCTACTCGGTGTTGTTGTTACACTTAGTGTTTCATGGGTACTGTCTAAGACTGCTTTAAAAGGAGTGCCTTCCCACTACACGCTAGAACTTCCACCTTATCGCAAACCAAAAATCCTAAATACCATCCTACGCTCAACACTGGATAAAACGGTGTATGTTCTACGCAGAGCTGTCATCGTGGCTGCACCTGCAGGGGTATTGACCTGGATATTAGCCAATATCTATATCGGAGACACCAGTATTTTGCTGCATTTTGTCGGCTTCCTTGATCCCTTTGCACAGGCGCTTGGATTGGATGGATTTATTCTGATGGCATTTATCATTGGACTTCCAGCCAACGAAATCGTACTTCCTATTCTGCTCATGGGTTATCTGGCAACAGGCTCTTTAACCGAAGTTGAGGATATGTTCGCTTTGAAGCAGATCTTCCTGGATCAAGGCTGGACGTGGCTCACGGCACTCAACATGATGCTGTTCTCCCTCCTTCACTATCCTTGTGGAACAACACTTATTAACATTTACAAGGAAACCAAGAGTAAGAAGTGGACGTTTCTGTCCTTTGCCATTCCAACGGCCATTGCGATTGGCGTAACCTTTATCGTTGCCCAGGTCGTTCGGGCTATGGGCTGGGTCTAATATTAAAAAAGCAACCAGATTATCCGCTTAACGGATGATATCTGGTTGCTTTTTTTCTATACCGGATAAAGCTCCTCGCGCTTTCCAATTTGCTTCGCACAAGCCTTACACAATCCTCTAACCGTCCCTGCATCATTAGTATAAAACGTGAGAGGTAGACGTTTCTTGCATTTGCTACATACCTGATCTGTACCTTCCTTTGCGTCTCTTTTCTTATGTAATGAGATCACATTGCTGGGTTGCTTCTTTCTTGACCTAGATATCCATGCGAATACTAGAATGACAGCTACGACGATGATCACCGCAAAAAAATATTCAATTGCAATCACCTCCCTATACATACTCATACTTCCATTCATATCAGACATCCATTGCCTTGTCATTATAAGACTTTGAAAAAAAGAGGATAACTTCAAAGAACATTGTTATAACCCACCCACTACTGTATAATTTAGGAAATTGATTCGAGGTGAGTTTATGAACAAATTTACACGTTCTGATAAAATCATCATATCCATCCTCTTAGGGACTGCTGCGCTCTTTATCTTAGCTTTCTTTGTACTTAGATATATCGTTATGAACTTTTCATTTGCCCCATAATACTCATGATTTAAGGAGCTGTTCAAATGTTCATGATTATAATAGGTGTCATTACGTTTGCTTTCGGACTGTATGACTACAAAAACCCGAATTCAAAATGGCTACGGTTCCTAAAACGGACTCCGATTGACGCTAGCCATGCATCCGAAACAAAATCTGGTGGTGCAATGGGTATGGGTACTGGCCTAGTACTTATTTTGATCGGATTCGTATCACGGCTCATGTCTTACATCTAGTCAGGTTTATCCAATATTCCCCACACGTAGAAGCCTTCTCCCCACATTCGTGGTGGACGAAGGCCTTTTTTATGCCGATATGATCGTAATGCTACTTTTTATAATAAACTATTTTTTCATATGGATAGAATTCAGCATATCGCAAACGTATTAAGGATATAAGGGCCCTTAATTTGGAGGTAAACATGAAAATCACGGAAGAAAATGTAGTGAAACAGCTAACTGTAAAAAATGAAAAAGCTCTATTCTATGTAATCGATCAGTATGGAGGTCTTATCAAAGCAGTTATTAAGAAATACTTAGGCAACTTAGAAATCATTCAAGATGAGTGTTTTGATGATGTACTCCTCTTGGTGTGGAACAACATTCATTCATATGATCAAAGTAAAAACTCATTGAAAAACTGGATTGCAGCGATTACGAAGTACAAGGCCATTGATTATAGGCGGCAGTATACGAAATTTCTACTTCAACATGAATTAGAAGATCATATGTTAGTAGATCCCTATAGTGCCGAGTCCAAAATAATCGAAGAAGATTCGCTGAGCAATCACACCCAGCAGCTCCTTTCATCACTAAAAAAAGAGGATCAGTTATTATTCTCTCAATATTATGGAGAGCAAAAAAGTATCGACGAACTAGCGATTGAGCATGGCGTACAAAAATCTGCTCTTTACAATCGACTATCACGCGGACGTAAAAAAATACGTGCAGCATTTCGAAATCGTTTTAACAACTAAGGGGGAATAGCAATGACTGATTTATTCAAAGAGCTTAATCATGAAACAATTCATTTCGATGAATTTGATGAACAGCCCTTAACGGATATAGAGAAAAAAGTGATCAAAACAAGAATAAAGAAGAAATTAAAAGTTCGCCGTTCGCTTTCAATGAAAATGATCTCAACCATCGCTTCACTTGCCCTTGTCTCCATTATTGCTCTGAATTCAAATTTTGCATTAGCGAACATCCCGATCATTGGAGAAAAACTAGAGGCTTTTGTTTATTCCCAGGTGGGCACGCTTTCGGATTTCAAAACCATAATTGGCGAGTCCGTTCAAGATAACGGCGTCAATGTTACTTTAAATGAGATCATTTTAGATGATGGTCAGCTTCTGATCAGTAGCACATTTCATGCCGATTTAAAGGGTGATGATTTAGCCTATAATTGGTTCTCAGATATTGACGTGTATATTGACGGTCAGAAAATCGAAATGGGGGGTGGCGGTGGTCCAAGAGACATAACAGAATCCTACATTAATTATTTTTGGGCTGCCGATATCGGAAATATGGATTTACACAACGAAAAAGCCATCCGGATCGTGTTTAACGACTTAAAAAGAAGTGATTCGGAAAAAATGATAAAAGGGAAATGGAAGTTTAATTTCAAAGCTTCAGGACAAAACCTGATCGCAAATACAAAAAGAATTCCTATCCATCATCATTTCACTTTAGAATCTGGTCAAAAAGTTGAAGTAGAGGCATTCATTCTAACACCGATATCCTCAAAACTTGTGTACAATATGACGAATGTTTCTGAGAATCTATACTTCCAGATAGAAAATGAGCAGGGAGAAGAAGTTCAAGCGCTTATGGCACAACAATTCCACACGGAAAACTATAATCGTTTTGTGGCATTAGAAGGCGGCAAGATCAAGATTATCCCTGTTATACTTGATAAAAATTATGAAGAACATATTCTTACCGATCAAATTATCGAACTAAACTTAGATAACGAGATAGACGAGATAGAATAAACTTCATATACGAAAAAGCCTTCTCTCCTCTGTGCAAACTATTATATGTTCTCTTCTTTTGTGTAAATCTGGTATAATCTTCCCGAGGTGAAAAGGATGAACGGTAAGATATTTGTGATTATCATGGTTATAGTCTTGCTAGTAATCGGCGCTTGCTCTTTAGTCGTAGCGAATATGATTAACTCTATTTAATTGCATGCACCTTACATATACCAACCAGCGTTCGATTTGAACAAAATTATAATAAACCACACAAAAAAGCCTTCTTTCCCCCGCATTCGCGGTGAAAGAAGGCTTTCGTCGTGCAGTTTTCACCTGTAAGATCGGTCAGATCTTTAGTTCTCCCAGTTTAATCAATTCTACAACGGCTTGAGAACGGCCTTTGACGTTTAGCTTCTGCATAACATTCGAGATGTGGTTTCGAACCGTTTTCTCGCTAATGAACAACTGCCCGGCGATGTCGCGAGTGGTCTTATCCTGAACTAGCAATTCAAACACTTCGCGTTCACGGTGGGTTAACAAGAACTTGCTGTTATGGTCATTCCCCTTCAATGGTGTCACCCCTCCTTGCCCGGGTATGTGTGGTCTAACAAGGTTAAGGGATACAGTCAACTCATAGTATGTCGGGAAAGGGTTGAAGGTGCGGAAGAGTCCATAAATTGGGCAAAAAATAAGACAAGTGCTTTTTATCCTTGATTCCTGCGATATCATCTAATATGATGAAGATATAAAAATAATTTTCTTATTTAGTGGAACAATAACAAAATTATTTTCACGACAACTTCTTCCAGATTAGTTGCATGATTCCACTATTCAAAGGAGGCCTGTGATGGCACCTATCCTGCATATTATCGCCGTGGAGAAGGATCGCCTGCCCCGGCAGGAACGGCGACTAGCCGAGTTTATTCTAGACGGCCCTTCAGAGATCGTTCATATGGGCATCAAAGAACTCGCAGATAAATGCGATGTGAGTGCCGCAACTGTAACTCGATTTTGCAAACATTTTGATTGTAAAGGGTATCCTGATTTTAAGGTCAAATTAGCGGCTGAAATGGCTCATGCTGAAATGACCTCCCGCTCTGGCAATACGAAGTACCAGGATATTGTTGCGGGCAAGCCATTAGCAGATATCGTACAAGCGATTGAAGCTAATCATTTAACTTCTATTCAAGACACCACTTCGTTACTGGATCTAGGCCAGCTAGAACGCGCAGTCGATGTACTATGCCGAGCTAAACGTGTTGATCTGTACGGTGTTGCAACATCATCCATTGTGGCTCAGGACTTCTACCAGAAGCTCGTTCGAATCGGAAAGAACTGTACTGCATTCGCCGATTCTCACATGCAGATTACATCAGCTTCCACGCTTACATCTCATGATGTAGCAATCGCCATTTCGTATTCAGGCGAAACACCAGAGACGATCGATGCCCTGTCCTGTGCTAAGAATGCTGGTGCGTTTGCAATTAGTATCACTTCATACCGTAGCAGCGCCCTTGCATCACTGTCTGACATCGCTCTGTACTCTTCTTCACTAGAAGAAGGAATGCGGCGGGGAGATATGGCTTCACGCATTGCTCAGCTCCATATCATTGATATTTTGTTTATGGGAATGGCCAGCAGGGATTTCTCAACTTATGTTCCCCGTCTGGAGCAGTCTTATCATAATGTACAAAATTTCCGCAAAAGCCGAGGAGGTTTATAATCACAATGAACATCTATACTTTTAAAGATGAAGAAGGCTTCGTACAAACCGCAGCCAATCAAATTACGAGCTTGTTGAACGCTAATCCCTATGCGAAGCTAGGTCTAGCTACAGGAAGTACGCCCGTTGGACTCTATAACAAGCTTATCGAAATGCACCGTCAAGGTTTAGTAAGCTTTGCGAACGCAACTACTTATAATCTGGATGAATATGTTGGTCTTCCTAAGGATCATGCCGAAACTTATCGTACATTTATGAATGAAAAGTTGTTCAACCATATTGATATCAATAAAGAACAGACACATATTCCGAACGGGAATGCAGAAGACCTTGAAGAGGAATGCCGTTCATATGATCGTATGCTGGAGCAGAATGGTCCTATCGATATACAACTCCTAGGTATCGGTCACAACGGTCATATTGCCTTCAATGAGCCGGCAGAGAGCTTAACGAGTGGCACGCATATTACAACACTGCAAGCGAAGACTCGTGAGGCCAACGCACGATTCTTCCCATCTATCGATGATGTTCCAACACACGCCATTACGATGGGTGTAGGCTCAATCATGAAAGCTCGTCAGATCATGATGTTGATCCGCGGTGAAGACAAAGCAGAAATTGCAAAACGTGCTTTGACAGGTCCAATATCTACAGATTGTCCGGCATCCTTGCTGCAATGTCATCCGAACGTCATTGTACTTCTAGACCAAGGCGCAGGGAGATATTTCAAATGAGCAAATCAAGAGAACAACTGACCCTGCTATACGGTAAAGTACTGACTCCCGAAGGACTTCAAGAGAACGGCGTTCTAGCTATGCAAGGTGAGCATATCGTTTATGCTGGTGAAGCTACTGCACTTCCTGCAGATCTTGATGTATTGAATGCTCAATCGATTCGTGAAACAGAAGGATATATAATCCCTGGATTTATTGATATCCATGTTCATGGTGGTAATGGTGAAGACTTCATGGATTCCAACAAGGAAGTACTGGATACCATCACTTCTTACCATTGCTCCCAGGGCACCACATCCATGCTAGCTACAACGATGACTGCACCAAAGGCAGCCATAGATGCGGTTCTCAAAGAAGTAAACGAATATAAGCAACACGAAATGCCATACACTCGACTTGAAGGCGTTCATCTCGAAGGTCCGTTTATTAGCCCAAAATGGCCTGGAGCTCAAAATCCAGAGCATATCGTCCATGCCAATATTGACTGGCTAGAAGAGTGGGAAAAGGCATACCCTGGACTTGTAAAGCAAGTGACACTTGCTCCAGAACGTGACGGAGCCCTAGAAGCAATCGCTTGGCTTAAGGACCATAATATTGTAGCTGCTCTTGGACATACAGATGCTACTTATGATGAAGTTCTAAATGCCGTTGAAGCAGGTTTGAGCCATGGCGTTCATACATTCAATGCAATGACCGGTCTTCATCACCGGAAACCAGGCACTGTTGGAGCTATGCTGAGTGATGACCGCCTAAGCGCCGAAATCATTGCTGATGGTATTCACGTTCATCCTGCTGGAGTACGTATTCTGGCTCGAATGAAGCAAGACTATAACCTGATCCTCATCACGGATGCAATGTCCGCAACAGGAATGGCGGATGGAGAGTATACATTAGGTGACCTGCCTGTTGTCGTTGAGAATGGAATTGCTACACTGAAGAGCAATCGTGACAGCCTTGCAGGCAGTACACTAACTATGATTAAGGGCTTCCAATTCCTCATTAAAGAAATCGGATTGGATATCGAAAGAGCGTCACAGCTCGCGAGCCGTAACCCAGCAAAAAAACTCGGTATCGATCACCGTACCGGATCTTTAAAAGACGGATATCAGGCAGATGTTCTGCTGCTCAATAGCGATCTTGAGATCAATGGTGTATGGGTACAGGGTCATCGTAAATACTAAATCACGAATAAATAAAGCTCTTGCCTATAGGCAAGAGCTTTATTTTATGAAGAAATGGGAATATTAACGATTGTTATAGCGATTCATATCAAAAAGTCCATCTTTATTGGTCGTATTATTATGCATTTTCATCCCATCTCGTCCTGCATGCAATGGGAAGATTCGATTAATCCATACGCCCATATCATGAGCCAGCGTTCCCACCGTATTGGTCACAACGTTTCCAGCTTTGTGAGTTGCACCGTTGATGTTCGTCGTACCACGGTATCTCATAGCATGTTGATAAAAGCCTTCGTCACTGGAACAGTACACCTCTTTGACTGTAGGAACGGTCTTTTGAACCTTCATACTAATCTCGTCACGAATGTGCTTCGGTACGCTATTCTCATACGACGTATTTCCTGTTCCTGTTGTGTTGCTCATCATTCCATATCTGCCATCTGTACGGTTCTTCAGGGAACGCACACCGTTCATACCCATCAGTCCAGTTCCAGTGGTTGTATCGCCTGTGTTGTAGCCTGAACCATTAAAGCCACCATTGCTGTAACCGCGAACGCCCATACCAGCGCTTGTTCCTAATCCTGTGTTGTTGTCTAGGGTTCCTCGCGGATTACTCATCCCACGTAGCAGGCCAGCACTACCCGTAGCTGAGTTACCATAAACACCATCATGACGACGCACCGTGCCGTTCATGCCAAGCATATTACCGTCCATGCCATCTGTATTCATGCTTCTCATATTCCCTGTAGCATTCGGATGAGTTCCATGGTTTTTGGACTGACCATCCAGCGCCAATGACACATACGCGTTGTTTTTGGTCACAAATACATGTGCGTCACGTACTCCCTTAATTTTCGAGATTTTTTCGGACAGCGTTTTGCTGTATTTCAGGTTCGTCAAATCATGTTGTGTGCCGTTATGGGTGCTGTAGTTATTCAGCATGTTTCCACCAATGCGGCCGTTGTTCTTCATGCTGACGTTGTGCGTACGCGTTGTGTTACTATCTTTGTTGTAACCACAACCCGCTAGCCCTGCCACACTTACGATCATTGCTGCCGACAGAGTTAAACTGAGGGCTTTCGATTTGATCATGATTCATCCTCCATCTCTATAATAGGTGGTGTACTGACACCGTATAGGATGACCACTGGATGAAGCGTGTATGCTGAGAGGTTTTGGCATCGTTCTCTTACTCTCCGAATCATTAATGAAGCAAAAATTCAGGGTCATCTCATTTCATATCAGGGTTGATCTCAGCAAATAATATTTCTCCGCATAATCAAACCCAATCTCCATACCTCTTTTAGCTGCCCATTCCTTGACTGACTTTGGAGAAATTAAGTGTCTAGGCTCTCGCATTTGTGATTTATGTTTGCGTAAAGCGTTTATTTTTTTGTCAATCGTATCACTAATATCTAGATACAGCTCACCCACATCGGTAAGCTTGGGATGCTGCCAGACAATAAGCGGATATTCATACATCGCAATGAGCTTATAATTCCGGTCCGGAACCGGTCGTAAACCTGCGATACATGCCTCATATAATACCTGGTGATCATGATTAAAGCTTGGGTATGGTATGAATACCATTGTTGGTTTAAATTCCATCAGGTATCTATCAATTTTAGTTACAATTTCTTTTTTCGGAATGGTATCCAGAATACTCTCCTTATCTTCATACATAATATCTTGGTCGGAGCAACCCAAATATTTAAGCGCATCAAAAAATTCCTTTTTACGTGTATTTACCTCTACCGGCTGATCTCTGTGCCAGAAAAATGAATTACCTACGGAAGCTAAGACAACTTTAACTTGATTGTTATACCTACAAGCTTTTTCAATCAATCCACCACATCCCAGAACCTCATCATCCGCATGTGGAACAAATATGAGAATTCTCTCTCCTCCTAATTCGAGCATATTCTCACCCCTCTTCTCCTCCTAATCATTGTGAACCTCTGCTTTTACAACCTTTTATATTTATATGAAACTCTTAAATTTTCTTCTTGGACTTTGAAAATATTTAGGTACTCGTTCGTTCCGAACACAATTCAAAAACACGAGCCTAGGCTCGTGTTTTTGAATACGATTTAACGGTATTCTTTCCATCCATTGCGTCCACCTGCAACCAATACCTCTCTGGCCTCATCTAAGCTTACATTAGCGATCAGATCCAAGATGGACAAGTTGGAAGCAAACTCTCCTTTGCTCTGCGCGTATTCAGGACACTTCCAGTTTTGAATAATGACGCCCAGATTGCGATTACGGAAATGCTCCATGTCCACGTATTGCTCAAATCCTTTTCCCCCACCCACATAATGAGTACCATGCAATAGGGCAACAATCTCGGCCATCCGCTCAGACGATTTCTTATCCGACGCGAGCCCGTTTGAGCTAATGATCTCTCCGTGCCAACCAAACGTCCGAAGCATTTGTGTGGTGAATTGTTCACAAAAGTGCATGAAACTGGAGTTCAGCTGTTGATGATATGTTGCATACTCAGCAGCCGTTGACCAGAGTGTTTCAAAATAAGGGCTTTTGCCATAAGCATAGTGAAGCATCGTCTGAAATTTCGACACCCAATCTAAATGATACGCAATGGATGCTGCATTAATTTTCACGCGATTACCACCGAGTACAGGTATAATGAAGTGATGTTCAATGCCGTTTATTTTTAGAGGAATACGAGTCTGACCGACCTTCTTATTTAACTGGACATCGTCAAGGACAACCCAAACATCACTGTTCATAATTCGGTTAAAATAATGTAGAGGGGGGAACACATTCGGTTGATAAACGCATATTTTCTTATCCATCTCTTCCTCTCCTCGGTTATTTGTCAATATGAATCAATGCGTAGCTTATGCCATAAGTGTCCATGAAGTAGTTATCGAATATTTGAACATCTGTTCTTCCCAATGCTTGAAACTGCCGGGTCATATATGCTTTATCTGCAACCTTGGCACCCAACAGTTTAGCGAAAGGCAGTGATATTTTATGATCTGTACGCATAATAGCTGTAATCGTCCTGTACTCCGGCATCTTCTTCCAGCTTTCATACACTTGCAGCATAAGCTTTCTACCGATATTATTCCCAGGATGCTTGGGATGTACAGCAACTCTATGAACATGACATACACCTGGGAATGGCTCAGAAACAATTAAGAAGGCTACAAGTTTATTCCCTTTTACAATTCCATAGCTTAGATCAAACTTGCCAGGTAAATCTGCAAGGAAATGACTTTCTCCCCATTCCTCTGTCGAATATAAGTGCCCTCTCTTCAAAAAAACAAGCTGCTCTAACTCAACCAAATCCGACAAATAAAGCTGCATATTTGCCTTATCCAGCTTAATAACGGTGAGTCCCTTCTCTAACATATCCCCTACCTCCTAACAACTCCTTTAGATGCCAGCGCGTTATTATAAATATGAAGGACTTCATTCGTCATCTTCTCAAGCGCGAATGTTGCCATTCCCCATGATTTTGCTTCCTGACTTAGCGCCTTTATCTTCCCTGGATTCTCTAGCAAACCTCTCATTTCCATATATAGTGCATGACTATCATCCGGTGGAACAAGCAGTCCGTTTCTTGAATGCTGCACCATTTCTGTCATTCCACCCACCTGAGAAGCAATTATCGCTTTTCCTGCAACATATGCTTCTACCAATGAGTAAGGATAATTATCTTGAAGACTTGGTATAACGAAAATATCTGATTGTTTTAATAACGCCGGAACATCTCTTCTCATCCCTAGAAATTTGACATGGTTATTCAAGCCTAATCTGCTTACCTGTTTCTTCAGCGCTCTCTCATTCTTTCCTCGACCTACCATCCAGCACACCCAGTCACTTCGTCTCGCCTTTAACTTAGCAAGTGCATTAATCAATACATGCTGCCCTTTTACTTTCTCTAATCGTCCAGTACAGATGATCACTTTTTTCCCTGGAGGACTCTTTAGTCCCGTCTTCGTACTCACCATCTTACGTTGAAATGCTTCAGTATCGATACCGTTCTTGATTACACTCATATTATTCGTAGGGATGTTACATTTCTTGTACACATCAAGGAGCCACTGCGAGGGTAGAATAACAGCATCCGTACGAGTAATCGCCCCGGATTCAAAAGTAGATATCACTTTCCAGCCTATAGAATTCGGTTGAATAAATCCGTAATAATAGTATTCAGCTGTTACACAACCATGAATCGTTAGAATGAGAGGTGTAAGTACTGGCTTGTAATACTTCAATACACTTGCAGAGACGATGTCTTGAGCGTGAATAACTTGATATTGCTTCAAATCTATCATCTTAACCGCATCAAAAAACTTTGAGGCTTCATCTTGGATCGATCCCATATACTTGTAGACTCGGTTTCCTAACCATGCTGATGGAAGAAGAGAGTGCAATAAGCCCGCCCCCCCTGATCTTTTGATTAAGGGATATTGTTTATTTCCTCTTGTTATACAATACGTGTCATTATTTCTAGCTAATACATCTACGGTGTGGCCTTGTTTTTCGAGCCCTGTTTTCAACTCTTGAATATATGTGCCGAGACCTCCTCTTGGGGGATACGCGTAGATTGTTGTAAGCAGTATTTTCACAAAATATTCCTCCCTCTTTCTATTAAAGTCTGCTTTATACTATGTCTGTCTTGTAGATTTTGAAGGGTATACTTGACTCATTTATTTGCAAATAGGTTGTCGCTATATCTTTCATCCGCTTTAAAAACAAAAAAACCCGCATAATTGCGGGTTTCTAATTAAAATATATAACCATCTTCGTATCCTCGTGCAAAACCGACCTTGAACGCATCGTTGTAAGTTAAATCATAAGGTAGGTTCAATTCTGGAGAACTCTCCCGAGCCATCGTCTTGTTATGCAAGGTTCCCAAACGATTGCGGTAACGACCTGAAGAACCTTTAAGTTTTCGCTGTCCAGATTTCATCAAGTAACGCCTCTGCTTCATTCAAACGCCCCCTTTGCCTTCAACCATATTTACGTTTTCCACAGGGATTTGTCTGATCCATTCACCAAGGCATTCTTGAAGGGTAGATAATTCATTATTCCAGAGTTCTATTCTGGATAAAAGCTCTCTTCGAAACATTAAACAACAAATATTCCACTTGGCCAAAGTATGATGATCCATACCTTGATTAACACCTACGATTTCTACCGAATCATCCCGATCAAGTTCCACAATCAGTTCATCAATCCAGCTATCGTAAGAAGGTATATCACCTAACCATAACATGATCCTCTTACCCGCTGATACTTGAATCGCTGTGCCTAGCACTCGAGTGATTCCTTCATCTTGTTTAGCCATGATGTGCCTAATACAGCCGGATCTCTCTTCTAGATATTTCTTTGTCGATTCTGAACATTCAGCGCTCGCTACCATTAATTCGTAAGGGTGTTTAGTCAAGGCTTCAATTCGTTCTATGGTACGTATAGTATCCTCTCTTGTCGAATCGACAGGTAGAATGATACTCGTTCCATCAAATATTCGGTTACGCTGTGCCTTCCCCAGTTCAAAACCTAAAGCGTAACCCGCCTTATAACCAGAGGAATAGCCCCTTTCTGCCCCCTTAACCGGATGAGCAGTAGCGATTCTTGAGTAAAGTCTCCCTCTTCTCATGATCATAAACTGCCTTTCATCTGAACTTGCCAATTACATCAGAATATCAACTTACTTAGCTGTGCCACCAAAAGAAATCCAAGATAGACAACCTTCCGATACGCCTGCTCCCTCTGTACGCCGAATCCCAATCACAGCTTCCTGCTGGGACCGAGTAAGAACATAAGCGTAAAATGCCGGATGACTGCATGTTGTCATCAATACATAATGCTCATCTTGATAGGAGGATTGAAGTGATATGGTTATAAAGATTTCGCTTTGCTCTTCTGAAAAAGAAAAGGGTTCATTTCCGAACTGTTGAAGTAAGTGAAGTCCCGAAATTCCTTGTACCGGATTAAATGAAAGATGACCAAGCTCAACCGAGTCCGGAGCGATTTTGGAAGAGGTAACCGATTCTGCTGACAGATGGATACTGTGGACCGTATAATCTTCGATAGCCTCACTTCTCACACTTCGGTGCTTTAGGTGGGAAGCACTAATAATGTCATCCGCCAAATGTCCGGTCGCATCACAATGTGAACCTTCCCCGTTGTCCGATGTTCCTCTCACAGCCAATGGTTGAAGATAGTCAACATACCGCCGGAAAGGTCCTCTCCCTCTCCTCCGGGTGATCCTTCTTGCTTTGTTCACAGGCGGCTCTCTCCTCTGCTTTCATTCGTTATGCCATCCTATTCCGAAGGAGCCGCTACTGTCACTCACTTATATATTTTGCATTAATAATCCCCATCGCTCTGCTGTATGCTCCCACCTGAAATGCTGTCGTACGGATTCACGCGCTGACATTCCGATATGTGTTCGCAGATTCTCATCCTCTAACAGTACGTTTATCCTCTCCGACAACTCAGATGCCAGATTACTCTGAGGTATCAAAAATCCGTTAACCCCATTCTTTACAATCTCAGGAATTCCTCCTGCGTTTGATGCAATGACAGGAACTCCTGAGGCCATGGCCTCTACATTCACCAATCCAAAAGCTTCTCTTGCTGAAGAAGGTACGACCACAACGTCAGCAAGAGAATACCAATCTGCTATGTTAGGATATGGAACAAAGGGAAGAAAAGTAATCCAGGATTCATATGGTTTAGCTACTTTTTTCAATTCTTGAACGTAAGAAGTTTCTCGATCCGACCCATAAGACGCACTACCAATGATCAATAGCAGTATATCAGGGTGTTTATCGATAATTTGAGGCAAAGCTTCGATCAAATGGTGCACTCCCTTGTCTGGGATTAGACGACCGACAAATAATACAATGCGTCTTTTTTTCCACCCATAATGAGTTAGTTTTGCCTCTTTAAGAGCTTGAGCTATCGGGCTAAATGGAGGAGAAAAGTGATTAAAACTCACACCAAGATGATTGACTGTTATCTTTTCTTTCAAATCAGGATTGTGCAGAACAATATCTTCAGAAAGAAAGTGACTATTCACTACGATTCGATCCAAAGCGTTAGCAATTTTACCAAAGCGTTGTCTGCTCATATATGGAGAACTAATAAACGTATTGGAGTGTAAACTGAGGACCACCTTTACAGCTGGAAGATGCAATTTGAGCCGCTGTGCCAAGATTGGCCTGTTGTGAACTTCAGCGACATCGGGTCTCCACTGAGATAATCTACGCAGCAAGGAAGGATAATAGGATACTCCGGATGGTAGTCGAAACACTGGAACTCCATCAATTGCCCCTCTAGATGGAAGTCCTTTTCCCATCACTCCATATATTCGAATATCCATCTTTTCCTGCACTAAAGGAAGCGTCTGCTCCACGACCCTTTCAACGGAGCTACTCCTTCCTGATGGAATAACAAAAGACCCCGGTGTCACTACCGCAACCTTCCGCAAACTCATAAACCCACATCCTTCTCACATCATACTTCAGCATATACCGTTAGAGGGTCTATTGGTGACTCGTATGACTGAAATAATAATAGGCCAATCCTGTGTGACACCCGTCCATCCAAGGCCCCTTTCTCTCGCATACGCTATGAGAAGCGAGATATAACATACATTGTTGTAGTAAGGGGGATGACCATGCAACCGGAATATGTCGGCATCCTGCTCAATGACAGCAAATACCGCGGGATTCCTACTAGCAATACAGGCACAGAGTCTTTACAGCTTTATGAAGAAGCTTCAAAAATGTTCCGACTAGTTCCCTGCTTCTTTCGAATACAAGACATATCTCTGAACACGAATACAGTTGACGGTTATGTCTGGACTCCGTCCGGCTATGTTATTACAACATTGCCAATTCCGCGTGTTATCCATAACAGGGCTATTCATCACGATCCAAGTGCTCAACAAGTTATTAGCTCTCTTCTATCAACTGGTACTTTTGTCTTCAATGCCAACACGCGGTACGGCAAGGATATCGTTCATCTCATGCTTTTAAAGGATCCTCTGATGCAGCCTGCGCTACCACATAGCCTACCTGCAAAATCTGCAACTATTAAATCCATGCTCAGGCAGCATGGGGATCTTGTACTCAAACCATGCAGTGGTAGCATTGGACAGGGGATTATGCGTCTGCGACGTGGAAAATCCCACGATTATTTTACGTATTCAAAGTCTTCACCTTCTGCTAATGGATGGAGAACAGCGCGCATAACAAAAGGGAAACTTCCAACCCTCCTCTTAAAAAGAATTAGTTCGAAACCATTTCTTGCCCAGCAACGAATTCCACTCGCTGAATATGACGGACGCCCCTATGATATTCGCGTTACGGTACAACGCGGATTATGCGGCAACTGGGAGATCAGTGGGATGTTCGCCAGGACTTCACCAGCGCGTACCTTTGTCTCGAATATTGCTCAAGGCGGCTCTGTTTATAACGTTCAAAAATTATTCTCTCACTCGTTCCCCAGCATACCGCCCGAAAGACTAGTCGAACGAATAACAAACTTCGCAATGCAAACGGCTACTTCACTCACGCGTCATATGCCTTATTCAGCAGATTTTGGCATCGATGTTGCTGTGACTCTGAAAGGTGAGCTGTTCTTCATTGAAGCTAATGGCTGTGACCAGCGGTATGGATTTCGTGAGGCAGGGATGGATCATGCTTGGAAGGAAACCTATCGAAAGCCAATGGCCTTTGCACGGTATTTGCTTAATACGGGAAACTGGCCATCTCATTAAATCCCTCCAGATAAGAAAACAGCGATTCCCTCATAGGAATCGCTGTTTACTGCTTGTTATATGTTACGTTTCCGAGCAACCTTCACGGTCACCACTCTGAATCTCCGCTTTTTCAGCGCTTTGCTTGTATACAGCTGCTAGCACTTTTTCGTATGCGCCCTCGAAACTCTCTGGTAGAATAGGCTTGAGTTCCTCCAGTAAAGGGAGCAGCTTGTATAAAGCCTGAACTTCTTCCTCTGTTAATCCTAACGGGTACATTGCAAAGTGACCAATAAACGTATATCCCCGTCCCCGTCCCTGATGGGTAATCGGTATGTGCATAGCACTTAAAGCATCCATATCTCGATATATGGTTCTTTCACTTGTTCCACACCGTTCAGCTAATTCCCTAGCTAGTATGCCTGGTCTCGCTTGAACAAGTGTAATTATTCTCATTAGTCGGATTAGTCGGTCTGTCATATGCATTTCTCCCTATCTATCTAGTAAATTAGACTTATATAACAAGACTTTATACTAGTACATTCGACCCTAATACCCTTTTTCCTTCTTTACCGACTATTTATTTAGCACAGTTTATAGGCTAATTGAACCGCTGAAGAAATAAGCCAAAAGTCCTCTTTCAAAAAATGGGAATAAATGCCCACATTTATCCAGCGGCAGCAGCCTCATATGTGTTTATAAACGTATGGCTTAAAGCATATAGTATCTCCGCTTCTACTAAATAATCAGTATCACCCAAACGTATGGCCTGTAATAGCATCTCGTCCGCACGACGACGAATAATCTCTTCTCCACGTTCATAGTAGCCCCGTTCAAATGCCAATAAAGCACTTTCTAGCACAGCTGGATTTTGGAGTATCTTCATGCATTTTTCCACTCGATGATCAACTTTTTTAAGATGCACTGCCGTATGATTGCTAAACTGAAGCGAAATCGTGCGCGAGGGCAATATCACTTGTCTGTTCATACCATCCTTGTATGTACATAGCGCTGTAACAATAGGATGAGTGCCTGAAGGACGGGAAGCGAACTCGAACTCTAACACAATTCGTCTATCTTCTCCTTCTGGAAGGGATCCAATCCATAGCGTGCAGTTCAGCTCATTAAGCATCTCAACCTTACAACCGTACAAAGCTTTCAATCCTACTCCACTCCCCAACTGAAGATGAAGCTGAATTTCTTCGGCTATATGTCTGGAATTAGCAATATGGTTTCTCGGCTTAACCTTCGACCCTCGCCATTCCACCAGCAAGTAGACCTGATTGGCGCCGCTTGCGGCTACATGGTTCCTGCTCCATGTAAACTCCGTATACACGCCCGACTGCAAAACATCCACCTCTTTCCTATTCTTTTATTAATGTACCAATACGGACGGACAGCTTTCTGTCATGGAACATACGTTCCCAACATAAATTCAACAAAAAAAGTCATAGCTTGGATAAAATGTCCCCCATCTATGGACAACTGTATATAATGCAAAAAAAAAGGCAGACCCCGCCTTCACTGACGGATCTGCCCTTTTGTATATTGTGCCATTCACAACATAATTACATAAGAAAACACAACAAAAAACGCTCATTTGCTAGAGTGTGTATATCTAACACATTCTAGCAAAAGAACGCTTTTATTAGTTAACTTCTCGTTCTCTTATTTAAAGTTAATTGATGCCACTACCAGTTAATCGATTCTCATTATGCAAATACGTATCGCTAGTCGTTACAACCGGTGCATACGTAACTTTGTCAATCACAAGTCCATTGCCTACTGGCTTTCCGTTTACTGTAATCATAATTTTCTTAACATTATTCTGTTCCATTTCTGATATTCTCCTTTATATTTCGGTTCATTATTCGTATATTTCGCTTGAATCGTAAGTGTTTTGGGTTAATAAATTGTGTATGCAGCCTGCTTCCTTATATACATTACCCTGCCCAGCCTATTATTAAACGCCCAAAGATATGATTTAGAAACTTGACGAAACTTGTCACGTATATTATTTTCAAGGCGATAGATTAATATGAAGGCGGTGACGCTTTGGACAAGCTTCGATATATAAGAATAACTTTTCTTATACTAATTCTCTTAACAAGTACAACCCTCCTCTATAATAGTGGGCGCACCGCTCATGCAGGTTATTTCACCGATATGTATAACAATATTAAAGAATTCACAGAATTACCGAGCGAAATAAACGAAATTAAGAACAGTTACCAACAAACACTGCAAGAACTCGATCGGGCCCGGCTTAGTACAGAAATGTATCAAAAACAAAATGCTGATCTAGCAGAACAAAATCAACAGCTTACAAAAATGGTCGAACAGCTCCAGGCAGCTGAGGCGGCAAGAGAGCGTAGAGCAGAGCGTATAAAGACCATCGTAATTACTGGGATAGCACTTCTAGCTGGATACTTCGTATTAACACGGGCTCTCCGCTATGGAATGAGCCGCACCAATCGACTCTGATGCTTATTGTCACACTTGTCATAAGGAGGAAACTTAATTGATCATTCGATTGGAGGATATTTCGGCGAGCGGCAGCGGTCAAGCTGTCACTTTCTCACTTCAAGAAGGAGATACTGCTCATATATTGCATCCCGAACAAATTGTAGCTTATCGAGGACCGTCTCAGAATCGTAACGATCGGTTCATGAATGTAAAGGGCATTTTCCGCAAAAACAAACTTATTCGAGCAGACATTAGCGGCCCAAGCCAGTTTACCGCAGCTCTCCCTCATGGTTTTAGCATGAGAGAGATTAAGCTAACGGACAATCAGGATATGTTGTATGATTTCAGGCATGTATTTTTTTATACCCGTGGTGTTAGTATGCAGACCCGTATTCTAAAGATCAAAAATATGCTTATCACCCGAGATGCGGTCAAGATCAAATTTAGTGGTAATGGAAGTATCGGTATTCTGACTCAAGGCCCAGTCTGTGAAGCTAAACTTCATCCAACAGAACCTTTATATGTGGATGCTGGAAGTATTATCGCCTATCCGGAGAATGCCAAGCTAGAGTTGACCGTATATGGTAACAATCTGGCAAGCCAGCATATGAACTACCACTGGAAACTAACTGGCGAAGGCTTTGTCCTTTTCCAGGCAGGTAGACAAAATCAGCAGCTAGAGCGAGAAATGAATGACGAGGGAATCATTAAACGGTTTTTAAGGGAAGTGATCCCATTCGGCGGTGTATTTATCAAATGAGCGCATCGTGTTATAATGGTCCCTATATGGTTACAACTCCGGTTGTTTACAACCCATAATAATAGACAATTTCAAAACAATCCATGCTTTTGCAGCATGGGAGAGGTTCGTGAACTCCCTCTATAAAAAACTATACGGCCCTTATTCCATAGGATAAGGCTTGTTTTTTTGTGGAATCAGTTCAGAACCTCTCTTTCTTCAGGAAAGCTCTACGCTGCCTGCTATCATGAGAAGAATGAGGGGTTTTTTATATGCTTAAAAATGAAAAAGCGGTTGTTGTCTTCAGCGGCGGCCAAGACAGTACTACCTGTCTTTTCTGGGCGAAAAAGCAGTTCGCTGAGGTCGAAACGGTAACTTTTGATTACGGACAGCGCCATAAATATGAGATTGAATGTGCAGCACAAATTGCACAAGAACAAGGAGTACAGCAGACCATACTTGATATGAGTCTCTTAAACCAGCTTGCACCCAATGCACTTACACGCAGCGATGTGGATATTGCTGAAGGCGACAATGGCGTTCCTAATACTTTTGTTGACGGACGTAATCATCTATTCCTCAGCTTTGCAGCGGTGTTAGCTAAACAAAAGGGTGCACGTCATCTGGTAACTGGTGTATGCGAAACCGACTTTAGTGGCTATCCCGACTGTCGCGACAACTTCATAAAATCATTGAATGTCACGCTTAATTTAGCTATGGATTATCCATTCGTTATTCATACGCCTCTTATGTGGCTTGATAAAGCCGAAACTTGGGAGCTAGCTGACCAAATGGGAGAGCTCGAATATATACGTCAGCACACGTTGACTTGCTATAACGGTATTAAAGGTGATGGGTGCGGAGAATGCCCTGCTTGTCAGCTTAGAAAAGCTGGGCTGGATAAATATTTAAACCGCCGGTCTTCACATAGTAAAGGGGGAGTTCTGTAGTGAGTCGTCAGCCCGGAGCTTTCCGCATCGTGGAACATCTACAGAAACTTGGTGAGGATATCGATGTTAAGAGCCTTCGGTATCACAATAAGCGAGTACTCGTCTCTAAAGAGTTCACTTTTGATGCTGCTCATCACTTACACGCATACGAAGGTAAATGTAAGAATCTACACGGACATACCTACAAGGTTGTGTTCGGGATTAGTGGCAAACCTGATGAGGTCGGTATCACAGTGGACTTTGGCCAAATCAAGGAAATCTGGAAGTCAGAGATTGAGCCATTTCTCGATCACCGCTATCTCAATGAAACGTTGCCACCCATGAATACAACAGCCGAGAACATGGTCGTATGGCTGTATGAACATATGGAGCATGCACTATCACAGCAAGAGGCCTTTTTACAACAGGAAACACGAACTGAATTCGTTCGTCTGTATGAGACACCTACGAGCTATGCAGAGGTTAGACGGGAGTGGATGGAACATGAGTAACGTAGAAAGTTATTCCCCAGTTATGAATTCTTCAGGGAATTCAGCAAGTGCAGGTGTTATAGATCGCCCCATACCCGTCATGGAAATATTCGGACCAACGGTCCAGGGTGAAGGTATGGTCATTGGTCGTAAGACAATGTTCGTCCGCACGGCCGGTTGTGACTATCGCTGCTCCTGGTGTGACTCTGCATTCACATGGGACGGAAGTGGAGCCGATTCCATTTCCCGTATGAGTCCGAATGAAATCTGGGAAGAATTGCTGCGCCTAGGTGGTGATCGGTTCGACCACGTTACACTTTCTGGGGGAAATCCAGCCCTCTTATCTCAACTCGGTGGTTTAGTTGATGTACTGCACTGCCACGGGATTACTGTAGCTGTGGAAACACAAGGATCACGCTGGCAAGACTGGTTGATTGATATTGATGAAGTGACCATATCACCGAAACCGCCTAGTTCGGGAATGGATACGGATTGGAATAAGCTTGATGATATCATCTCCCGGTTGTCTGGACGTGCACCTGGGCGCTCTTTCAGTCTGAAAGTTGTCGTCTTTGACGATGCCGATCTAGCCTATGCAGAGACCGTGCATGAGCGCTATCCAAATGTACCTTTCTATGTACAGACTGGGAATCCGGATGTAACAACCTCTGATTCCTCTTCACATATTTCTCATTTAATTGAGCGCTATGAGCATCTGGTGGATGCAGTTATGAAATCTGATCGATTGAACGATGTTCGGGTGCTTCCGCAGCTCCATACCTTAGTGTGGAGTAATAAACGGGGCGTCTAACCCTTCAAGATAACGATAACAATACAAAGGAGTTTTTGATTATGGCCGGAAGACAACGCGAGGAAATGGAAGATATTACTTTACTAGGTAACCAAGGGACCAAATATCAATTCGAATACGACCCAAGTATTCTTGAAAGCTTTGATAACAAGCACCCTTACCGTGACTATTTCGTGAAATTCAACTGTCCGGAGTTTACAAGCCTGTGCCCAATCACCGGTCAGCCTGACTATGCAACCATCTATATTAGCTATGTTCCAGATATTAAAATGGTTGAAAGCAAGGCGCTAAAACTTTACCTATTCAGCTTTAGAAACCACGGCGATTTCCATGAGGACTGCGTTAACATTATTATGAACGATCTGATTAAGTTGATGGATCCACGTTACATTGAAGTTTGGGGTAAATTCACACCACGTGGAGGAATCTCCATCGATCCTTATTGTAACTATGGCCGACCTGGTACAAAATATGAAGAAATGGCCGCACATCGCCTGATGAACCATGATATGTATCCAGAAAAAGTAGATAACCGCTAGAACCAAAAAACCGGAGTCAGCCACATCGGCAGCTCCGGTTTATTTAGGATAAAGAGACTATTCCATATTCCTCAGTCGCTGATTAATTCTACGCTTCTTATATAGCATCTTGCCTGTCTCCGCTACATCTCCAATGGTTCCTTTATTGCTGATGGACCCAAAGACAATACCAGCGATCGGTATCAACTGAAACAGCTTTTTCATACCAAAGCTGTCCGTATAAGATTGAACTACTTCACGCCAGCCTTGTAGTTGGGAGAATACCTGATCAGAATTCTGTTCATCATCAAATGCAGCCAGTTCCTCTAGTACCGCCTTCTTACCAACGATGTCGGCAGACGAGAACTGCAGACATTTCACAATAAATACCCGCTCCCTTGGATCATAAGGATCATATCCATAACAGAGTGCCATTTCCTGCAGCACCTTCAATGATTGTCCCAGAACCAATGGAATATCAGCGGCAATTGTAAAAATCCCACCAATCCCTGTTGCAGCACCCTGAGCAGCTGCGAATTTAACCCGTTTCGCCGTGATACCGTCTGCTGCCGTATCCATGACATGAATAGAAAGCTTTGAAGCCTCATCGAGTGTCAGAACTTCGTCTACTTCACGCTGAGGACTCCCCTTCTCGTTAGCGATTTCTTCTTCATTATCAGGAATGCCTTCAGCTTCAAGAGAATCCTTTAATCCTTTTGTTCCACGCGCTTCCGTCTCGGCTAGCACCTTCATTACGGATTTCTTGCTCACTAAGTACTTTCCTCCAGATTGAATGAAGGAACCAACTTCATTCAGCGCTTCACCGACCTTATCACGTACAATCTTAGGCGTTAATCGATCCAGAAGCATAAATGGTATGCGCCCAATTTTTTCCCAGAAAAAAACATCCTTCTGCTCCTTCTCCCATTTCAAAATTGTCTCTAGCTGGGATTCCAGATGCTGCTTTGATTCCAGATTACTCATTCTCTCTCTCCCCCTTATCTTCTAAGAAGATTATACGCATAAGTCTGAGGAAGGACGCGAATTTATTCTTCGATACAAAAAAAGCCATCCCAAAGTAGAATAAATCTACTTCGGAACAGCTCCTTCATATATTATTTACCTAAATATGCGCTTAGCATCCAGCTCTGCTTTTCCACTTCAGTCCGCATCCCAATTAGTAAGTCAGCGCTTGGGTCGTCGCCAATTTCACCGGCAATTTCAATTCCTGATTTCATATTCTCTACAAGTGCCTTAAAGTCAGAAATTAATGCTTCGACCATCTGCTCAGCACTGTTCTCGCCCGCAGCTTCTTGAATCGTCGCAAGCTTCAAGTATTCAGCCATTGTTGCTGCTGGTTTCCCACCGATAGCAAGCAAGCGTTCAGCAATCTCATCAACATATTCTGCTGCGGTATTATATAATTCTTCGAACTTTTCATGTAGTGTAAAAAATTGTGGGCCTTTTACAAACCAGTGATAATTATGAAGCTTTACACCAAGCAAGCTCCAGTTAGCCAGTTGTGTATTCAAGATGGTATTCAGTTCATTTGTAATTTGGGTGTCTTTAGTTACGCTACTCATCATTGTGTACCCCTTTTCCAATATTATATTTAGACTTAATCTAAATCCTTGTATTAAGTATAGCATATGGTCACTCTATTGGCAAAAGAGTTCTTGTTGTTTTTGATGAAGTTAGCATGAAGATTTCAAACCTTTTTTATACCCAAATCTTATGTTGAGAATTGAAAAAAAGCTGTGAACATTCTCATACGCTCCTATTTTTGAACTGTACCCTGTGGAACCAGTCCCAGTATTGATTTCATCTGCTTACGTTTTGTCTTAGGACTCATCACATATAAGGTATCCCCCTGTTCAATAATAGTATTGCCCTTCGGAGTAATAATCCGATCTTCACGAATGATAGCCGTAAACAAAATATCATCCGGTAAATTCAAATTCTGAATTTCTTGACCGATGACTGGCATATTCTTCTGAACACGGACATGCGTTATTTCTGAATTGGCTTTTCCGAGAGCGAACAATTCTAATAAGGAAGGTGCCTCCGGCCTATCTTTCTCCACTAACTTTAGCTTTACTGCAAGGGGCGAGATGGTTGTCCCTTGAATAATTGCTGAGGTAAGAACGACGAAAAAAACCACATTGAAAAACATCTGTCCGCCCTCGACCCCTGCAATGAGAGGATATGTAGCAAGCACAATCGGAACTGCTCCACGTAGACCAGCCCAAGCAATCATGATCTTCTCACGAAACGCAAACTTGGTGAACATTAGACTAAGTAGTACACCAATGGGACGGGCTACAAACATGAGC
Organism: Paenibacillus sp. FW507-14B1B; assembly: GCF_058781425.1. Taxonomy (NCBI): domain Bacteria; kingdom Bacillati; phylum Bacillota; class Bacilli; order Caryophanales; family Paenibacillaceae; genus Paenibacillus; species Paenibacillus sp. FW507-14B1B. Next base: position 103,796 of record NZ_JBYSWS010000005.1, read on the forward strand.
AAAAGCGACAATAATAATCCTTGCCAAGCAATGCCCGAAAGTTGATTCGGAAATACGAGTAGACCAAGCAGTACAAACATCGCAATCTGCATCATCCAAGCGAACCCTTGATTAAAAGCAAGAATAGTTCGTCTATAGGTTAACTCTGCATTTCCTAGTACCAAAGCCATCACATACACAGCCAAAAGTCCGCTGCATTGGAGTAAGGCTGCTACGCCGTAGGTCATAATCGCAAACCCTAATGCCATTACAGGATAAAGACCGGATGAGTCAAAATTAATACGATTAATGATATAGATAGCTATAAACCCAACGAGAACTCCGACAACAAGTCCTAATCCCATTTCCATAAAAAAGGATAGAATCATTCCGAAGACACTAATATCCGGCATTTGAATCCATTCAATGAGAGAAACCGTCAGGAATACAGCCATTGGATCGTTGCTCCCGGACTCTGCTTCAAGTGTGGAAGTTATCTTTTGTTTCACATTTAGTCCACCAAGGACAGAAAATACGGCAGCTGCATCGGTTGAGCCAACAATTGCACCGATGAGCAAGCCTTTTTCAATCGGTATATCCAAGATAAAGGTCGCACATAGTCCCACGACGATCGTGGTAGCAAGAACCCCTACCGTTGCAAGTGACAGAGCAGGTCCAAGCACAGGCTTAATCTCTTTGAACTCCGTCTGCATTCCCCCTTGAAACAAAATAACAATCAGCGCAAAAATCCCGACAAGCTGCGTAATCTCCGCATCATCATAATAAATATATCGGCTTAGAATCATACCTAAAGCAATAAATAATACTAGTGCCGGCATCCCAAACCGGGCCGAGAATTTGGTTGTCAATACACCCGTTAACAAAAGTAGTGCAGACACCAATATGACCAAATCAACAAAACTTAACAAGTTCATCCCTCCGACTTGAAGACTTGCTATATTATTACCCTAAAATTGTCTGAGCAAGTCGGTGTAAGCATATTGAAACTTTCAAGAACTTGTTTGTGAGCGCTTACTAGTATTGTTGGTGATAGAACTTTATACTGGAGACATAAGGTTTTTATAAAAAAAGATCGAGCATTGGAGGCTCTTGGATACTGTGAATATTAAATTAATGGATTCCAATTCATTGCAACAAGCCGTAAAATTATCGGACCGTATCTTTTTGAAACAACCTGAACAGCCGTCTATGGAAACTTCCTTCCCTTTGATATTTGATCCTGGGTTTAGTCATTCCTACGGAGCATTTGATGACAAAGGGAATTTGGCTTCATTCATGGGCCTGGTTCCCTTCACCATTCGAGCAGAAGCTGCTAATTTAAAAGTTTACTCCATCGGTTCCGTCTGTACCGATGAAGACAATCGTGGAAAAGGACTCGCAGGTGAATTGCTCAATCAGTGTAAGGCACATGCCGAGCGCTCAGGTGCTTCTCTTATCTTCATCTCTGGAGGTCGCTCACTCTATACGCGTGCCAACTGCCGTCATTTCGGTCGTGCCACGGAGTTAAAACTCACCTCTCAAGAAGCCGCACAAATTACTGACAATCTTCAGCAGTCCTACCTTGTCCGTGAAATGTCTCCAGAAGATAGCTTCTCCATCCATGAATTACTAGAGAAGCGTACGTCGACCTATGTCAGCACGGTGTCTGAACTAGATAAACTTCTGGATGCAAGTGCCTTTGCGAATGTAATTCGACTTGAACAGAGGGTTCTGATGGCTGAACAGGATGGGTCTATTGTGGCATTTGCGATCATGGGTGTACCCGGAACCAAAATGACACCATCAAGACCTCCCACACTCATTGAATGGGGTGGGGATGCAGAAGCGGCTGCCTGTATTTTAGCTCAGTCGCTCTCCCTCTATGATCTAGAGGAACTTATAATAACGCTACCTTGGCAGGATCAAGAACTATCTGGCTTGTTGCAATCTGCTGGATGCGATGTGGATAACATTCAGAATTCTGGAACCCTATATCTCGTTAATGGCCGTGAGCTGCTACGCCAAATTGCCCCACTGTTACCGGAAGAGGCAGCAGGTATGATACAAGCTCAAGGAGATCACGGACCTTATTTTTATCATCATAATAAAGAAACGATTACACTAGATGATGAAGGTCTGCTATCACTTTTATTCGATCCAGAATCTCCTTATCGCAAGCCTGTGACAGTGACTCACGGTTCGGAAGAGCATAGTTATTCACTTCGCGTAATTCCGCTACCTTATACAGCGGGACTGCAATATATTTAATTCTTCACTCCACATATAACATTCGAAGAAGCCTCCGATGCGAACCATCGGAGGCTTTCTCGCGAATTGAACTATTGTAAAAACTTGAACGTACGCATTACAACTTTAGCTTCATCCACCATTCGAGCGTATTCAGCCACTTCATTTTCGCTAAATGGATTATCAAGTGGCAGCACATAGAAGAATACATTACCATTCTTCTCCGCTAATTTATGAAGCTGGCCATAAGGATCCTGCTCCCACTTCTGAACAGGAACTTTATAAAAACTGATGATAGGTGCATGATCCCCGGTCTTTGACTTGAACAGTAACTCCACTTTGTCTTTCTTTTCACGGGCGATATACTTCCCAGCCCAGTGCGATGGAAGCTCCAACGAGAACCCAAACTTTTTGCTTACATAAGTGATTTGTGCTTCTCCAGGGACACTACCAATTGCCTCACCCTTATTAACAATGTTCGATACGTACCAGTTATTCTGCTGTTGTACGGTCTGAATTGACCAACGCTGTTTATAAGTTAATTTCGTTGAGTCCGTATAGATCATATCTACAGTGAACGACCACACACCTGGGCGAACCTTCTTGCCTTTACTTAATGAATAAGATTTCACCCACGGACTCGAAGTTCCCGTCACCCAGTTTAATTCCTCGAATTGTTGCTTTGTTGCCTTTCGTAACGACTCTGTCATTACCGCATACTGCAAAGCTCCATTTCGATCTTTCACGCCTTTTGCCCATGTTGTAGCAGCTGCTTCCGGGGAAGAAGCGGCCAAAGCTTGTTCCAGCATATAAATCTGTTGCGACTGAGATGCTTGAGAATCCCTTTTTGCTGTGTTCACGGATTCTGGGTTATTATTGGCAAACGCTGTTGTCCCTACCGTTAAACACAATAATACCGTTACACCGGCCATCCATTTTTTCAGATTCATTACAAGCCTCCTTGAATATATATTCTTCACCTTTATAAACGGAAAAAATCGAATAAAGTAACATGACATTATGATTAAATTTCTCTCATTTATTTGTCATCTTTCATGCATCAACACATGCCCATTTTTTTAGAACAAGCACCCCTATATTCCACTTCAGCATAGGATACAGTAGCCTATTATAAGGAAGGGGAAACTTACATGAGTCAAGAACAGAAGCCGAGAAGTATCCAGAGTCTTGTGGGCTATCCGGTCAGTTATCCTTACCCTCCATACAGTTACTATCCTTATCCTTATCCATATCCTTATCCATACTACCCTTATCCGTATTATCCATATCATGGAGGAGGTCATTGGGGACATGGGCACTGGGGACATGGGGGACATGGGCATGGACCTGGCGGTCCGGGTGGTCCGGGTGGTCCCGGTCATGGACCTGGTGGTCATCGCCAGTATGGACCGAACAAAAAATAAAATTATAGAAACGAAAAAGAACAGCTCTCCGAAGAGGGCTGTTCTTTTACTGATCAGATACTGTTATAGTTTAATACACCGTTTATCGTACATTATTAATAGACTAGTAGTTTTTATTATTCAGGTTATTCAGGTTATTCAAGTTATTCATGTGTGAAGTATCTGAGATATTACGTTCTTTGGGAGCCGCACCGCCAGCCCCTGCTCCATGTCCTTGATAAAGGTTAGGATCGTGGGCAGTCTCTTTAGCTATGTCAGGATCAACACGAGAATCTATATTCTTTCCTACTCCCGTGTACTCTCTGCCATGGTTATAATGATGTTCATTCAATGTATTGTTTCGACGGAACGTTTCATAGACGTGATTTGAACGATCATCATCCGTCTCTACCAGAACTAGAATACGGCCTTCCTCTACGAACTCATCATACTCCTCAGCTTCTTCCTCTGGGATTCCGAGTCCGATAAGACCACCAACGAGACCACCTGCACCCGCTCCAACTGCTGCACCCGTTAGAGTCGCCGCAATAGGACCAGCCGCAACAATAGGACCGATACCTGGAATAGCCAAAGCGCCAAGACCAGCGAGCAATCCAGTTACCCCTCCTAATACACCGCCCGTAGCTGCGCCAGATGCGAGCCCCTCTGGAGCTTTTGTTCCTGTCTCATCATTAATAGAAGATACTTCCTTATGATCTTTAGCTATAACGGAGATGTCTTCTGTCCCAAAACCTTGTTGCTTCAAATCTTCAATTGCACGAGTAGCTTCCTGTTCTGTACTGAATGCACCAACAATTCTCTGAGTCATAATGATTACCTCCTTAGATTATCTTTCATTTTCATTTTTTTAATTATTTATATCCCTTGCTCATCTCTAACTTAAACGTATACCGGAACGATCAAACATCAGATCAATCAAACATTACAGCTGTAAATATTTAACTATCAAAGGAATATGTGATACTATTAAGCTAACAAGTTAGCATATTCAGACCAAATCTGGAGAGGCTGTGATGCCATGGAATGGTTTAAACCGTATGAGCATGATTTGTCAGAAGTCTTCGCAATATGTACTGCCAAAATTGCTAAATTCCCTCCTCCGCTTAACGAAATAGGAAGAAGGTATATGCAGAAATTCGATGTATTTCAGGAAGGAAGCGCGAAGAATTATATTTGTTATCTACTTCCCTTTTGGATGAAAGACATGACTCAGCTATCTCCTGATATCTATCGAACTCTTTCAACAGCCAATATCTTTGGAATGCTCTATTTTTTCATTCAGGACGATATTATGGACACCCACCCAAACGACTACACAGCAGGTATGTGGAAACATCAGCTAGCACTAGCAAACCTCTTACACACAGAATTCATCCATACTTACTTAAATTTATTTCCGGCTGATTCTCCTTTCTGGAAGTATTTCAAAGATTACATAGAGGAATGGTCCGAGGGTGTTATACACGAGAGTCTTGATGATTACTTTAGAGATAATCCACTCCTGATTGCCAAAAAAGCAGCACCCGTTAAGCTTGGAAGCACTGCCGCTTTACTACTTGGAAATCGCCCCGATCTCATTCCAGCAGCTTCTGATCTTATGAATAATGTCCTACTCACACTTCAGATGATGGATGATTGGGCTGACTACGAACAAGATTTAACCGACGGAAGTTACAACTGTCTCCTCTCACTCATCAAATCAGAGAACAATCTTCCACGTGCACATCTGTTAACCACAGAAGAAGCACACTCAGCTATCTTTCTTCACGAAATACTTCATCAATATGCTAATATCGCATCTGCCACTCATCAGCGACTTCTCAACTCCTGCCTTAATACACCTCACGTTATATCATTTCATAAAACCTTGGTGGACGAACTTATATCTGAATCAAGCAACATCAAAAATGGCCGTAAAATGCTAGAACATGGCGGATTACAATACTACCTGTCTATTTTAAGTAAATTATAATAGATTTTATATTAATTACATGTTATCCTTTTAGAGTAAATAATAACCATTTTGAAAGGGTGATTCTAATGACGACAGAAGCCATCTTTCAAACACAATTGATTCAAAAAGCATGGGAGGATCCAAGCTTTAAGGCAAAACTGCTTAGCGATCCTAAATCCGCCATTAAGGAAGTTCTTGGCGTGATGATTCCAGATCACATCCAAGTAAGAACAGTTGAGGAAAACTCGAACGAGCTCTACTTGGTCATCCCACCGAATCCTGCTGGCGTGATCAAATCAGAAGCTAAGGAGAAAGCCATCTGGTAGTAATTACATAAGCAATAATGAAATCACATTCACATAATAATCTACACTACACACAAGGAGTGGGGACGAGCCGTCCACTTCCCGCAGGTCAGGTATTAACGACCTGCTGCGGGAAGTGAAATAACGGCTTCCGTCCCCACTCCTTTTTTGCTACTGTAATGAATTTTTCCACGCATTGCCTCGATAATCCGGAAAGTGACCATCAGACCAAGACCTGTCCCCTTTGTTTTGTTGGAGAAATACGGTTCTCCAAGTCTAATCAGTACTTCAGGATCCATGCCTTCGCCATCATCATTCACATGAATAAATACCTGCTCCTGTCTATAATAAGCACGGATATGAATATGTCCCTCTCGTTCCAGCGCTTCAATACTATTCTTAATAATGTTAATTAGAGCTTGCTTAAACTTGGATGAATTTCCATAGATGCAAATATCACTAGGGATATCTATTGAAATCCTCCCCCCATGCACTTGGGCTAATGGTGTTAGAATCCCTTCAATATGCTTGAACTCATCCGATACCTGGAGCACAGATGCTTTTCCGTATTCCGGTTTAGCAAAGGTCAGGAAGTCTGTAATAATACCTGAAGCTCTGTCTAACTCAACCATAGCCATATCTAAATATTCACGTTCTAAATCCATGGATTTATTACGAAGTAACTGTAGGAAACCCCTTGTTACTTGAAGTGGATTTCGAACTTCATGCGCCACGGAAGCTGCCAGCTCACTAATAATCTCCATTTTTTCCGATCGCTCAAGCTCATGATTAAACATTTTCAATTCCTTTGAATACCGGATAATCTGTTCGTGATTTTGCGCAAACACTCTCCCAAGAATAATGATCAGTGCCCCGGTAAACCCAGCAACGCCCCACTTCCACAAGAAGAGCTGATAATCCCGGCCACTTATAAAAAATCGGAATAACTCACCTAGAACAATGCCTACAAGTACCGCAAATCCAATGTTAAAGATCACAGCTGACTTATTCCCTTTAAAAGCATAGATCATCGAACTTCCAAGAAGTAGCACGAACTGAATAATCATCATAATCCCAAGTACCTTAACGGAAAAAAAGTAATACATTTCGTAAAGCTGATCAGAGGACAAGAAGTTTACGAATAGAAACAATAGACAAAAAAATGAATACCCCATCTGGAATTTTCGAAATCTTCGAAGTATTCCCTTCCATCCCGGTCCAAAAATATTCTCAAAGAACAAGCTGAAGCTAGGCAACAAAATTAATAATGATACATCATAGAATTGAGTAAATGCTCTACCGTGATTCTCAAAAAGCGTGTAGAGAAAGGGGGAATATGTAAATACGAGAATACCTACAGACATAATAACAAGTGAGAGGGATAAAACAGCTTCAATGTAACGCTTATTCAGGAAAAACGACCAGATCAGCATCACAAATGCTATTAAAACAAAAATACTTCCGAGTATTATATCCAGTAGATTGCTTTTGACAAATCGGGTGAGTAGCGTATGGAATTCGCCCACGTAGATCTTATCCTGCATGTTAACGACTTCCTTAGCTGGTTCGAGCCATATGTATAAATAACTTGAGGATAAATCTTTGTGCAGAGGGAGTAAAACTTGGTTCATTTGATATTTGTAAGACCGACTAGATTCAAAAATCTTGTCTTCATCAGCAAAAATAGAAATACGCTTTCCAGAAATTTTATCAAGCAGAATACCAGGGGTCGTGGTGTTGATATCTGAAATATCTATCCTAATCCATAATGAATCTTTAGATGCTGGTTTGTGTACAACAGAATTTGCTTTAGACCACTCACCTGTCTCCACATTAGATGGTAAACGTTCCGGGTTTTCTTCAGAGGAATTACTCCAAATTATTTCCCATTCTTGAATGCTCTTGGTTTCTGTCGGTGCTCCGTATGCTATGCTAGAAAATTCACAGAATAGAGCAGCTGTAACCAGACACCATACAAGCACCCTAATCCTCAATGCAAATTTCATCATACACCTCGACCATCGTTTATATTCGTTTTTGAATGAACATCTATGTATTTCTGACATTAATTCGATATGAAGGCGCGGTCCACCTTCTAATTTCTAATAATTTGATAAATTATTCCTAATTATTCCTAATATGTACGAGATATCATAAAAATGAAGCAGGCCACCCAAGAGATAATTCCTTAAGCGACCCGCTTCATCTATGCATCATTCTTTAATAAATCGGACTTCTCCTCATCATGTGGAACTATAGGAATACGAATGACAGCTTCAGTTCCTATACCTTTATGACTTGTAAAATGAATTTTCCCCTTCATCGCTTCAATAATCCGAAAGGTAACCATCAATCCGAGTCCGGTTCCCTTCGTCTTATTAGAGAAATAAGGTTCTCCAAGCCTAGCAAGCTCATCGACGTCCATACCTATCCCATTATCTCGAACATGTATGACCGCCTGTCCTTTTTCAATATAGGCCCAGATTTTAATCATTCCTTCTCCACTTAGAGCTTCAATACTATTCTTAACAAGGTTGACCATCGCCTGCTTCAACTTAGAAGAGTTCCCCATAATGTGTATCGTTGCGGGTACATCCAGTTTAATCGTACCGCCACCAATGTTCGCTAGTGGCATCAGAATTCCAGTCACATGTCGTAGTTCCTCTGACAGATTCAGCTTCGAGACCTGCTCAAGCTCAGGCTTCGCAAATGTAAGAAAATCCGTAATGATCGCTGAAGCACGATCGAGTTCCTTCAGAGCCAAATTCAGATACTCCTGTTGAGACTGATTGGATCGTTCCCCGAGCAGCTGCATGAATCCTCTTGTAACCTGCAAAGGGTTACGGACCTCATGAGCAACAGAGGCGGCTAGCTCGCTAATGATCTCCATTTTCTCCGATCGTTGAAGTTCATTATTGAACATCTCCAATTCCTTTGAATATCTGACTACTTGCTCATGACTTCGAACAAACTTACGACCTAGCATAACAATAAGCGAAATAATGAGTGCGAGTACCCCCCACTTCCAGAAATAGAACAGATAATTCCCATTTCTTGCATAAAAGGTAATCATATCAGCCAAAGTTGCCGCGGTTAGTAAACTGAATCCAATGGTAAAGATGTAGGCATCCTTACTACGTTTAACCGTATACGCAATCGTGATTCCAACGAGTATGATCATCTGAGTCATCATAATAATACCTAGAAGCTTAACGGTAATTAAGTAGTACGTACCATAGAACAAATCTCCAGTAATCTGATTGATGAACATAAGCGTGAAACAAACGATGGAATAGGCTAAGTGAAATATTTTCATGTATCGAATCAGATGATATGGACCTACGCCATATATTTTCTCAAAGTAGAACGTTAAAGCTGGAATAAGCACAAAAATAGAAATATCAAACAGTATGACCCATATCTTTCCGTATTCTCCGTAAAAGGTATACAAAAACGGTGAATACGTAATGAGCTGAATGCCGCATGCACATATGACCAGACTAAGCGACATCCATGTGGATAATGTCTGCCTTGGCAAAAAGAAACAACAAAAGAACATCACAAGAGCAACAAACAAAAAAGTGCTGCCCATGACAAAGTCCCCCAGATCCTTCTGGATAAACTCGCCCCGCAGATCCTCATATTCCCCAATCGTCATTCGGCCTTCGACGCCAGTCGAACCTCTCGGTGTCTCGACCCATATGTATAATGTCTTTCCCAGATCCTCATTGGCTAGAGGAAGAAGCAAACGATGATTCGTATACATATAATCTCGCTTAGATTGAAACACTGGTTCATCCTCAATAAAAGCCAAAACGTCTTTTCCATTTATTCGTCCGAGTAAAATCGCAGGTTGAATCAACAGATCTTTCGGAAGAGTAAATCGGAACCAAGCGGATACGGCATCCTCCGGCTTAGAGGAATCACCTTGTTCCCTTACATTCAACCAATCCTGTGAGTTTCTCACCGCTGCTGGAGTCGTTATTTCTGGAATTACTGTCTCCCACTTCACTTGCCAATCCGGAACGAAGGTATAGGAAGAAGCTTTCCCTTCGACGATCGGTGGCATGAACAACTGTAAGAGTAGTGCTGGAAGCACAATCATAATCAATACGACGAAATATTTAGGCACAGCCTTCATTCGGTTAGCACCTCTACCCCCGTTCGTAGTCCTAAAACATCAATCAATTCAAATCTGCATTCCTTCATTGGCCTAGCTTCTATAAATATATCATGAAATCAGCAAGCTGTTATTTAAATTCTCCCAGTCAATCAAATCTATTTGTAATCTAAGTTATGAAGAAGTATTATTATTAGTTGATATCGTCTTATCTATTAATATACTCAAGACAACTTATAGAAGATAATAAATAAGGAAAGGAGCTGTCCCCCTTGCGGTTGACTTCCATAGTGAAAGATCTTGAATTTGAACTCGTTAAAGGTGATCTGAATATTGAAGTGGAGGCGGTCGCCTTCGATTCCCGGGAAGTGAAGCAGAACAGTCTTTTTGTTGCTGTGTCAGGTTTCACTGTCGATGGCCATAACTTTATTCCCAAAGCCATCAATCAAGGAGCAACCGTCCTCGTTGTTGAGAAAGACGTTCAGGTAGACGAAGCGATTACCGTGCTTAAAGTGCGGGATACACGCGACGCTCTTGCACTCCTATCCTCTAATTTTTACGAAACACCTACAAATAAACTGAACATGATCGGAATTACCGGCACGAACGGAAAAACTTCGATTAGTTATTTCATGAAATCGATTCTTGAACAAGCTGACAAAAACGTAGGTATCATTGGCACGATTGGGACGATCATTAACGATCAGCTGAAGAAGAACAAGAACACGACTCCAGAATCTCTTTACCTACAACAAATTTTTGCTGAGATGGTAAGTTCGAATGTCAGTCATTGTGTTATGGAGGTATCTTCCCATGCACTAAGTCTGAAGCGTGTGGCTTATAGCCGCTTTCATACTGGTATTTTCACCAATCTAACCCCAGACCATCTGGAACTTCATAACAGTATGGAAGAATATTTTGAGGCAAAAGCCATGTTATTTGACTTAACGACTGATTATAACATCATTAATATCGATGATCCCTATGGCACAAGACTTATCGATAAGGTCAAGAACTACGATACCAAGCTAATTACGTATGGAATCGATAACAAAGCTGATGTATACGCCACAGATATTCGCTATTTCATTGATTCTACGATGTTCACAGCACATACACCAGCCGGAGTTATCGAAATCAAAGTGAATCTTCCAGGCAAAATCTATGTACTGAACGCCCTTGCAGCCATCGCTTGCGCTTATTGCAACAACATCGAGCTTGAAGTGATTAAGGATGGTATTCAAGCCGTGGAAAGCATTAAGGGTCGTATGGAGGTTGTCTATAAAGATGACGACAGCTTGGTCATTGTTGACTTTGCACATACAGAGGACAGTCTAGAAAAAGCCTTACAAACACTTCGTCCTTATGCTAAAGGTCGTATCATACTCGTATTTGGTGTCTATGCTGCAGCAGGTGAGCTTGGACATGATAAACGCAGTTCTATGGGGAAAGTGGCTGCTAAACATGCAGATCTCTCTATCATCACATCGGACAACCCTAAGGATCAGGATCCAGATGCGATCATTGCTGAGATTGCAGCTTCCATGGATGAGACAGGCGGCTCATATAAAGCCATTGTTGACCGCAAAGAAGCCATCGAGTATGCGCTCTCCATCAGTCAAAAAGATGACATCGTCCTGATTAGCGGGAAAGGTCATGAAACAACTCAGGTGATTGGTACAACAGAAATTCCTTTTAACGAGGCAGAGATAGTGAATGAATTCAAAAAGAGGCAGTTGTTGAATAATGGATAATAAAAAATTAGGCATCATCGGGGGTATGGGACCTCAGGCAACCTCAGTTTTTTTTGAGAAGTTGATAGAGAGTACGGAGGCCGAGCGTGACCAGGATCATATTGATATGATCATACTGAATCATGCTACCCTACCCGATCGAACCCAAGTCATCTTAGAAGGACGTGGCGAACGTTTCCTGGACGCGGTAGAGAAAGATTTCAAGCTACTTGAACTAGCTGGCGTCGCGAATATCGCTATACCATGCAATACATCCCATTATTTCTATAACGAAATGCAGCAGATGACCTCGATCAATATTATTAATATGGTTGATGAGACGGTACAAGAAATTCACAGACGATATGGTGACGGCAGCAAGATCGGACTCCTGGCCACAAATGGAACGGTTCGTACTGGAATCTATCGGGATACCTGTGAACGATATCATATGTCTCTCTATGAGCCTGATGCTTCCCTTCAACAGAAAGTCATGGATATTATTTACAATGATGTAAAAGGTCATAAAAACGTGGACCCTGGTAAACTCGAAGCACTTATTCATCACCTAGTGTATGAAGAGCATTGCCAGTGTGTTATCCTTGCATGCACAGAACTTTCCTGTATTGAACTGAGTGATTTCTATAAAGAATGCTCTATTGATGCAATGGAAGTTCTCGTCAATCAATCTATTTCGTTATCCGGTAAAAATATCGCTTCCGTTAAATAACGGCATTCATCCTAAAGAGCACCTCTCAGTTAAGTGAGAGGTGCTCTTTATTTTGACTTACGTCTAAATTAGCCGTTTATGAATGTACTTCGCCCAGCTTCAATCCCATCAGAGAAGTCATCGCTGCAGTCACAGCTGAATGTTTCCAGAACTTCCTCCAAAGAACGAAATCGTCACGGCAATGACAAATGAGGCGCATCCCCCTACTATTCGGCTCCAAACCAATCAGAATAAATTACATAGATTTATAGATGAAATGCGGCAAACGATACATATCGACCTTGTTTTTGAGCAACCTGTTAATGAAGGAAGGATTCAAACCCGCTTATCAGGGTAAAATCCTACTATACGAAATTGGAATGATACTCAGAAGGGAGATGTACATCATGCGTGATGAGTTAAATCGGAGTACCTATGCAGACTTAGTCTATAAGCAGAACGAAAGCATGAATCCTCTTGAACCCATGACTGACATTCCTGAAGATGAATCTAAACATGTAGGAACTACTACAAGTCAGAGCCTAAGCCGAGAGGATGCGGACCATAGCGGGTTCAGTCAGAATGTCGCGGGACCTGCAGATGCCGATAAAGAGGAATGGCTTAATCCAGATCCTAGCGCACTCGAAGCATGGAAAGCCACCGGGGCTGAACCTGATAACCGAACACTTGGTGAGGAAACAGCCAGCCAGCCACTTGAGGAACGGATCAGTATTGACTATGAAGAGAACAACAGCGATGAAGCCGTAATCACAGGCAAGTTGCCGCTGGATCATGTTCCCGCAGATACCTCCTTCTCACTTGGTTCAGAAGCGAATGCGACTTATCCGCGTCGAACCCCTGTTAATAATACAGCATTTGAGCAGGATACAGACATCCGCCATGATGAGGTGTTCGCAGATAAATCCACTCAATCCTTAGACGTAGAGCCGACTGAAACGACACTAGAAGATGTACCCGATGCAGATGAGCTTCATGCCGGTAGCCCTGTAGATCCCGCTGTTCCTGGCGGTATAGATCAACATGGGATTGACCTGCTCAATGGTGTAGGCGGCGTAGATGACGAGAATGAACGCAAGTTACCTGATGATTTCTAGAAAAAGCAAAAAGAGCAAAGAACAACCCTTCTATGTGGGTAGTTCTTTGCTCTTTTTGCTGAATAACGCTTGTCTACCATATAAAGCTGAGCAAGCCGAGAATCGCAATCCATAATAAAACACCAATTAAGGTTCCCCACATCAATCCGGTCCAAATATTCCCCTGCTTCTCCATCGGCTGCTCCCCCTTTTACATCCGTTCGTTAGTACCCAGTATAGACAGCATTTCAGCATCTATTCGAATAAAGAAAAACCAGGTGTCTGTCACCCTATCTGATGCCGGCATCATACAATAATGCATATGACCATGGAAGGATGATATGCATGAATAGAATCCTGGCATTACAGGGCAAACGCCTTCTCACGCTTCAACAGCGGCTTGCCATGCTTAAAGGGCATCTTGTTGAGATTAATGCACCGAATACAGGACTTGAACCTGGACGGCTGGAAGCTGTATATAAAACTAATTTCATTCAGGTCCAGGGTGAACTATTTGTTCCCGCTAGCCTTAATTCAATCCGTGTATTCGATACTAAGCCTCCCCACCGCAGCATTCTGGTTGGTGTAAGAACAACATTTTCAAGTGGAAAAGCCTTCAACCGGATTCGGCTTGTTCGAATCGGCTCCGATTTCATCGAACTACAAGGAAAGGGAAAGGCTCCTTCCCGAATCCTGTTTCCACTAAACAAAGTCGAAGGGATTTATCTTGTACAATAGCGGTCAACGAATCAACTTGATGAATATGACATGAATGCAGGTGATACTCCATATTCCCGGTCCTGAATCAGGAACGGGAATTTTTTCATGCAAATGCAGATATAGTCCCTCTGTGGCATTTTCGGTAAAGCTTTACATGTGATAAGATAACAACCATGAACCATACTCTTAGGGGGAAGTAACGAAATGAAACAAAAGAATAAGTTAATGCTCGTTCTCGTGTCTATGATGACCCTGCTCTTGATCTTGAGTGGCTGTGGTCAAGACGAAAATCGAAATGCAAGCGATAATAACAGTAATGCAAGTGGAACGCCTACGACCGAAACACCTTCAACAGAAGAGCCTGCTGCGAAGAAGGTCGTACCTGATCCCGAAGCAAGCCACCCCATCGTAACGATCGAAATGGATAGCGGCAAGACTATCAAGCTTGAACTTTATCCAGAAGTAGCCCCAAATACCGTTAACAACTTTATTTCTTTAGTGAAGAAAGGCTTTTATGATGGGGTAATCTTCCACCGTGTTATTCCAGGCTTTATGATCCAAGGCGGCGATCCAGATGGAACGGGTGCAGGCGGTCCTGGCTATAGTATTGCGGGAGAGTTCACCTCGAACGGATTCCAGAATGATCTGGAGCATACACGTGGAGTACTCTCCATGGCCAGAACCGGAGAACCTGACTCTGCTGGCTCTCAGTTCTTTATTATGCATGCTGACTACCCGTCCTTGGATACTCAATATGCGGCGTTTGGTAAAGTAATCGAAGGTATTGAAGTCGTAGATGAAATTGCTACTCTTCCTACGGGTGCAAATGACCGCCCGAATAAACCACTACCAACGATGAAAAAGGTAACCGTCGATACACTTGGTAAAGAGTATCCAGAACCTGAAAAGAAATAATTCAGTTGCTACACATCACAAAGAGGACAAGCCTGCATCAGTGCGGCATTGTCCTCTTTTTTATGAGATAGGTTCTATTCAGGCTTTTCGATCACAATCAGGCATGTACTATCCGGAAGAGATACGGGATGACCGGATACATCCATAAATTCAATACGCCCAAGTAGGGCCTCTGTATAACCTGCCTGTAGGAAGTGTTCACAAACCACGATCTTCGCTTCATGTCCAATTGCTTCTCGAATGACAGATTCGTACTGTGACGGTGTAAAATACCCAAACTGCTCCTGTACCTCATGAACATAGGCCTCTTCCCCCCATGTATATGTATACAAGAACTCCATCGCATCATTTATAGGCATTTGAACCTCATTGTCGGAAAGTGTTTCATATCTAATTGATCTGCCTTTAAAATCTTCCACATAACGCTGCAGCCATTGCATCCCATCCTCTTCGAGAAAACGGATACGACGAACGATCTCTTCGGGCTCTGTCTTGATCCCATCACGGATGATGATCCGGCCACCTGGCGATAGGATTTCGTAAGCGCTTCTCAGCGCTGCTGTAACCGTACTCGGATTGAACCGACAACCTTCATATTCAATATACGAAAATAACTCATGTAGTATAGACGAAAAAATGACTGTATCCACGCTTCCCGGCTCTAAATCTTCCCTAAGATTTAAAGCATCACCTTTTACAACATCCCATCTACGTGCTTCCAGTCGCTTTCTTTTCTCAAGCGCCTCAATCACATTGGATGAAATATCAATTCCAACCGCATGAACATGGGGCATTTCCTCTTCAATGAGATCCAGCAGAATACCTCCACCCGGACCGATATCGACCACACGGGTACCAGCAATATAGTCCAGAATAACTTTTTTGTAATCGCCTGAGCTATTCATATCCTGCAAATAAGTATCCTCGTTATGAAAACGATCGTAAGCATCTCTCCGAAGACCAAACAGGTCAAAGAGCATCAGAACTGCCTTTTCATAAAGTGGGGATTTCTCGGCTTCAATACAGAACTCAATTAATTTCTCGGCTGCACGTGAAAATTCAAAGGTAAAAAAGATAGTATCATCAAGACCTTCTTTCTGCTCCATCCGGTAACGCAAATGCGGGTTGTCACCCGGGATTCCCTTAAGACAAGAATCCCAACTCATCTGACGCAAATACTGCTCAATCATCCTCTTTTTGTACACATTCAGCTTCTTAAACCCTTTATAATCGTAATACATCTCGTTCATCAAGGGTTCAAAGCTTAAATGACGGACAGGCTTGTCTTGCTCTTGCTTCGTACGATCCGTGATGGATGCTGACGACATATTCAGATTCTTTGGGTGCTGCTCAATCTCACCATTTAAACTAATGAGCATTACCTTCATAAACTCCTCTACAGAGTAATCCTGTAATGCAGCCTCCACGAACCATAAGGTCAGATTACCAAGGGGTAACAAAATAGAAGGTAAATCTATCTTCGCCTCAATTTGAGATATTTCCGAATAAAAAGCTTCACCTTGCCGGATACTTCCTGACCTCAATCGCTCTAATCGCTTGATATATGTACGCTCCTCTGGTTCTCTTCCTTCAGCCATCGCTATAACAATCTGATTGGTCTCGCTCCCTACGGTATGCCACAGCTCTTCAGATACCCCGCTCATAATACAGCGGTTAAGAGGGATTAGTAGCCTGATAAGCTCATCTGCAGTCAGATCCCCTGCCTTAACAAGCTGTGTTAAGCTATGATTCTCGCTAAAAACAATCTCACCCCGAATATACTGACCCACAAGCCCGTGAGTTGTAATAAGGGTATGAATGACCTTGTGCCGTAAGTTCATATCTCCATGATGTTCCTGAATATATCTGGCATATAGCTCCCCCGAGCCTTGATTATGAACAAACAGATTCACACCCGACGCCTGCCACTTCATCCTCTCTCGCATCGTGCCACCCTTAGCCGTCTCAGACCAGACGAGCACTTCCTCCAGCAGCTCTCTGATCCAAAACGAAACCGAGAGATCATCCAGAATTCGTAGTGTCCTCTCCACATAATCAAGTACTGGATTCGCGCCAGCCAGCTCACTGATTGATGTGATACGCTCCAGGTTCACAATTTGTTCTTCTGCTGAAACGATATATTTAAGCCATTCATATTTCTCAGTAACGGAGAAATCTCCCTGCCTGTAAGCAGATATTGCGCAAAGTGAATCTAACATCTGATATTCACACTCCTTGAGTCAACATAATAAGACCCACTCCCAATTCATGTCGATTCTGATTATACCAGAATAGAATAGATGAATAACCGCTGATTTGGTATCAGGGTACTCTCCGAGTTATACTGTAACTGAAACCATAGTATGTTAATTAAGGAGTGAACGGATATGAGCTTGAAAAATAAAACAGCTATCATCACCGGAGCAGGTAAAGGAATCGGACGTGCACTAGCGCTCGCCCTTGCGAAGGAAGGGGTTCATCTCGGTCTCGTTGCCCGGACTGCATCTGATCTTGAATCCCTAGGAAAGCTCGTTACAGAACAATATGGCGTCAAGGTAGTCGCCGCCATTGCTGATATTTCGATACAGAGCGAAGCTGAAGCCGCTTTTGCTACGATCAGTCAAGAACTCGGGGCTATCGACATCCTCATAAACAATGCAGGTATTGCGCAGTTCGGCAATTTGCTCGATATGGAGCCTGAACAATGGAAGCGTATCGTGGATGTTAACCTGATGGGTACTTATCATATGCTTCGTGCGGTGCTTCCTGGTATGATCGAGCACCAAAAAGGTGATGTCATCAATATTTCTTCCACAGCTGGAGAGCGCGGATTCGCTACAGGTTCAGCATACAATGCCTCCAAATTTGCTGTTATGGGTCTGACTGAAGCAGTACTGCAAGAGGTTCGTAAACATAACATCCGAGTTACTGCATTGACACCTAGTACCGTTAATACAGACCTCGCTGTTAATGCAGGGCTGAAGATTGGTACCGAGGACCATATGATGCAGCCAGAGGATGTTGCTGAATTGGCACTAGCTACCCTAAAACTCCCTTCTCGTGTATTTGTTAAAACGGCTGGGATCTGGACAACCAATCCACAGTAAGATTCTATACCTGATTTAATTCTTAAATCGATTAAACCGTCGATACTCTTCTAAGGGTATCAGGCGGTTTTTTTATATGCCATCTTCTTATCTTCAATCATACAGAATTATGCACTTCTTACGGTGTGCAAACAGAATTACCATGATATAATGACTGGGTGCTTACATAGCCTTATGTCGATAGAAAGAAGATGAACAAAACCTTTATGATCACTGACATCCTTCTTGAAGTGGTTCTGCCTATTTTTGTCCTGATCGGTTTCGGCATCCTCATGCAGCGGGCGTTTCAACTAGATCTATACACACTGGCCAAGATCAATTTCTATTACATCACCCCGGCCGCTGTATTCATGAGCATGTATGAATCTGAAATGTCTCCAAAGCTGCTTGGAACGGTCACACTGTTCTATGCGATATATGTATTAGCGCTCTATCTCATTGGACGCCTGATGGCTGCACGCCGCAAATTTAGTCCTGGCATGAGAGCCGCTTTTACGAACAGTCTTATTCTCGACAATGCAGGAAACTACGGACTACCAATCAATGACCTTGCGTTTAAAGGGGACCCTCTAGCCAGCTCTGTACAAGCGCTCATCATGTCCCTGCAAAGTCTGCTTACATTTACTTTTGGGGTTATTTCTATTCAAGGGGCCAAAACACAAGGATTATACCGACATGCTATTATCGGATTTCTAAAAATGCCGGTTCCCTACGCTCTTATTCTAGGATTATTGCTGCATGCCCTTGCCGTTCCACTTCCGGTCTTTGTTTCTCGGCCACTGATCTATGCTGATCAATCTCTGGTCGCCATTGCGCTATTAACGCTTGGGGCTCAGATTATCAAGTATCCACTGCGACTGCGTCGACTTGATGTATACTTAAGCGTAGCTCTGCGGCTGCTTGTTGCACCTGCAATCGGTGTACTTATTGTATTCGCACTTGGACTCAAAGGAATTCCAGCTCAAGCCCTCATTATTGCATCAGGTATGCCAGTAGGAGTAAACACATCCATTCTTGCGGAAGAATATCAGAATGAACCCGACTTTGCAGCACAGACTGTACTTCTGTCAACCATTCTGAACGTTATTACTATTACCGGCTTAATATCTATTGCCAAACTTGTAGCTTAATCACACTTGTCATCGCTTGGAGGAGATTGAATGAAATTTGATTTTGACTTAACTATTGACCGCAGCCGTACCGCTTCACTGAAATGGGATCACATCCCCGCCATATTTGGCGTTGAAGATGCACTTCCCATGTGGGTGGCAGATATGGATTTCGCAGCACCTCCGGCCGTTGTTCGTGCAATGCATAACCGCGTGGAACATGGTGTTTTCGGTTATACCCTTCAAACTGATTCGTACCGCGAAGCGATATCCAACTGGATGAATGTTCGTCATAACTGGAGTATTCAACCACAGTGGATTCAATTCTGTCCCGGTGTCGTACCTGCACTGAGCCTGATCGTTGAATCCTTCACAGAGCCTGATGATCAGGTGATCATCCAGACCCCGGTATATCCGCCTTTCTACAGTGTCGTTAAGGATCATGGACGAGAGCTTGTACTGAATCCACTTCAGGTGAATGATCAGGGTGATTATGAGATGGATTTTGAAGATCTTGAGCGAAGCCTTTCCGGTGGCCGCGTAAAAATGATCATCCTATGTAGTCCTCATAATCCGGTAGGTCGAGTATGGACGCGTGAGGAACTTTCTCGTCTGGCTGCACTTTGTGAACAATATGATGTGCTCGTGGTATCGGATGAAATCCACGCTGATCTGATTTACCAAGCAGGATCCCACACACCATTCGCCGCTCTTTCTGAGGACGCTATGAATCGCTCTTTCATCTGTACAGCCCCAAGCAAAACATTCAATATCGCCGGGCTGAATACAGCGAACATCATTATTCCGAATGATAAGCTTCGCCGCCGATTCGAGAAAGCTCTCCAAAAATATGCGCTAGGGTCAATCACACCCATGGGTGCGGCCGCTACGGAAGCTGCCTACCGTGAAGGTGGGGAATGGCTTGATGGTTTGCTGACCTACTTGCGTGGAAACATGGAGTATATCAAAGACTATTTAGAGCAGCATATTCCTGAAGTAAAAGTTGCGCTGCCCGAAGCCACATACCTCCTCTTTATCGATTTTAGGGGGCTCGGGATGGCCCAAGATGACTTGAACCGCTTTCTAGTTCAGAAAGCTAAAATCGGCATGAATAACGGAACCACTTTCGGAAAGAACGCAGAAGGATTCATGCGTATGAATGTCGCTTGTACACGTGCTACGGCGCAAGAAGCCATGACTCGTCTTCACACGGCTGTTGAGCAGTGGCGTAAAGAAGGTTAATGTATAAGAGGGTGCGTTAGGTTTATTAACCTAAGCACCCTCTTCCTTTGTTTTGGTATCATATTAAGTTTATCTGCTAGATCCATTATCCAGAGTGAAAATCTTGTCTAATACTCCGTCCTCAGGAGTAATTCGTGGAATCTGTTCCAGTTGTTGGATCATTCATGACGCTGTCCCCGTAAGTTGTCTCGATGTCACTCTGTTGGCCACGTCCGGCCTGAAACCCTGCATCCATCATGGCACCATTCAGCTGATGAAGCTGACTGCTGACTACATCCATCTGTTTAAACATCTGTCTGTGTTGATAAGCCTCAGGATGAGCACCCTGCTGCGTAGACTCATCCATCTGCTCGAAAGAAGTTTTCTGCTCCCCCAATACTTGACGATATCGCTCAGCCGTCTCCGAACGAATATCCGATACGAGACTTAGCATACCGTGAAGTGCCATTCGGCAATGAACCAGATCTTTCCTCATCGTTTCTGATGTTTCGGGCGTGAATTCTGCCTGAGCACTCTTCAATTCAGCATCCACCTGCCCCAAATCATTCAGCACTGCCTCCAGCTGCTCTGCATTTCCACTCTGCTGTATCTCTGATAGCATTCCGGATACTTGACCCAATCTGCTTGCTATGGATTGAATACTAGTCATTTAAGTCTCCCCTTTCAAATCCAGATAACGTGTAATTACCATTAGCATGCAAAAATCATTGCTTCATTATGCATGAAATTCTATCGAACTTTCATACGATTTCTATATCCGTATTTTCCTTACAGACTATACAAAAGAAAAAATGCCAGCACCCGTTTGAAACGGGCACTGGCTAACAGATCAGGAGAGCGGGAGGACGTATATCTTGTGGTGGCTTAATCTATCTTATGCTTGCATATAGAAACGGTCTGTACAATATAGCATCTCTATGAAAAAAGGCTAACAGATCGTAGATTCTGAGAATTAACATGGAAAATCACTCTATTGGAATGAAGACTAAATAACCGATATAATCGTTATAAACGTATCAACGATGAAAGTAGGTAACTTAGAGACGATATGGCACAAGTCAAACGCAGAAGATCAAGATCGACATTATTTATCTTTATTGCTATTTTGCTTGCTATTTTATATATGCAGTTATCAACGTCTTTACCAGATATTTTGCCCGATATAAATGAGGAGGATCCCACTCCTGTTACCGATATCCACCCTGTAGTGCTCGCCCAGAAGAATAAACTTGTGGCTCACGCTCGGGAAATCGGCATTCGAATAATGATTACGGATGGTTATCGAAGTGATGATGAGCAGAACCGCCTGTATAGCAAAGGAAGAAGCAGCGAAGGAAATATTGTAACGAACGCCAGAGCAGGTGAATCGCTACATAATTACGGTCTTGCTATCGACTTTGCCCTCCGCCTGAAGGATGGGAGTGTGATCTGGGATATGGAGTATGACGGTAATGGAAATGGAAAATCCGACTGGTTAGAGGTCGTAGCCATTGCTAAGGATCTCGGCTTCGAGTGGGGCGGCGATTGGACGAACTTCCCCGACTATCCACACCTTCAGATGGACTTCGGTCTGTCTTTGCGAGAGTTAAAGAGGGGTAAACGCCCTCCTATGGATTCACATGAATCGTTGGAGGCAGAGAAATAGAGCGGACGATAAAAAGAGGGGACCTGTTTCATGAAGGTCCCCTCTTTTTATGATTCTCGATGTGCACGAATGCCGAACAAATATAAATTTACTACCTGATGTGCCAGCTCATCAGCCGTCCGCTTACCGCTAAGCAGCTCCTGTAAAGTCAATCTTTCAATTGCTCCCACTAGACATTCTGCAACAATCGTCATATCAATTTCTTGTTGAAAATATCCTTCTGCCTGTTCAGCCCTCAAATTGTGCGCAAGTATGCTAGTGAGTTCTTCCTTAATCTCTTCTGCATACTCACCTATGAAAAACCCGATCTGGGTCAAATCCGGGTCTTGCTCTAAAAATCCAAATAAGTTGCCAAGTACGGCTCTAATTCGAGAAGGAACATCTTCTCGGCTAATTCCCGTTTCCAACCTACTATCTATTACAAGTTCCTTCAGCTGTGAGCGAAATTTATCCATCAGTTCGTTAAACACAGCCTCTTTACTTTCAAAATAAAGGTAAAACGACGGCTGGGTTAGTCCGGCCCGTGAAACAATGGTGCTGATTTTTGTTTTGTGATAACCAGACCGCGCAAATTCACTTGCCGCAACTGTGAGCAGTCTCGCTCTACTTTCTTGTCCGTTTGCACCTTTTTTTCGCAAAGCTATCAAACCTCCGTCTTTATCTAGTTGTGTAATCATTATATACCAATCGTGCTTACTGTGAATGCTAGAACGATTGAAAGCGGTTAATTTTTTTTGAAAGGAAGGATTGCGCTTGCTCCAAGAGTGTCTTTCGTTATGTAGCGATCTCGCAATTTATAAATTCGCTCTCGTCTTTGTTCTCTGTTCTGCATCTCCATGTCTGAGCGAGCAAACACATCCAAATACTCGTTGTTAACCGAATAATTAGGCCCTATTTCAAGATCCAACTGCTCCTCATATCGTTCATACTGAAGCTCTTGGTCCTTTAACTCGGATGGGATCCAGCGGACGTTAGAGATCTTTTGATAGCTTCCGTCATCATTTTTAAAATAATACAAAAATATAGAGTACCCCTCTAAATCAATTTGAATGTTATCATGATCTGGCCCCCACCGATTCTCAAGTACATGATTCTTCAAATGCCGATTAACGGTGGCCGGAAGCGAATCGATCACATCATACACGGCTAGAAATCTGCCGCTATACTGGGAAGAACCATAAATCTCCAAACCTTTCTCTTTGTCACTAATAAGCTGCTTCAGCATTCGTGAATTGATCTTTTCAATTGCCTCATAGCTAATTAGTATCTCTCCACTCCGATCAATTTCAGTCGGTTTACCAAGAAAGCTAATCGTCTCTTTCTCTATTACCTTAGGTTGTGACATGACAAGACTATCAATCTTTGGCTCTCTTAACTTCCTCTCTACAACTTCCATCCAACGTTTAGCCGTTGGACTTCCCTCCAAATAAAGTGTCACTGTGCTAGCTACAATCAGTCCCAATAACAATAAACCAAATTTTCTAGGCATTGTTGTCCCTTCCTTAATAGTAAGTACTTCTCTAGTGTTCCATTATATGTATTTTTCTAAGAAGGTACAATAGTCCTGTATAGCAGCATAGTATGCGTTTTTTTATTTTTCTCCGACCAAACAGATATCTGTCTTTTCAACCTCATGCCATTGTTGCAGTAACAATATTGGCGGAATGTAGACGGGTCTCAACCACTGGTATGTCAGGTCGAGCGTCAAACTTCCAAGCCATAACCTCCCTTGAGCATCACGCTGCATTTTCCATTCCCTACTGGCCACTGCTCTTCCTTCATGTGTCTTATCCAATGCTTCATCATAACTGAATTCAGTCCCTTTGTTTCGCTCTATTTCTGCTAAAGCTGTTTGGTATTGCATCTGCTGCTGTCTTTCCATTTCCTCTGTGAACTCGGAGTCGCAGACGACAGAAAATTCAATACCTTTCAATTCATTTTTTTCAATTAGTCGTTTAAATGCGTCCGTAACAAAAACGGATGTCTTCATTTCCTTGATTTTAAAGATGCTAGTATCCGAAGTGATCTTGTTAAAATCAAATACTAGTTTATTAAAATTGGAAAATTTACCTGTAGGGTATCTTTCGAATGATGATCTCTCCCAATCAACACATTCCAGAACATTAGTTACATTCATAATAAACAAATTAAAATCATCATGTATTAGCGGTAGAAATTCTACTTCCTTGATAACCAGATCGTCCATAATATTTTTAGCTTTAACTGAAACGATAGGAACGCCAGGCCGATAGGATGGAAAATCATTACACAATCTTTTGTGCGTAGTCACAACCTTAAAAGGAGTCCAAATGTTCAATTTAGAACTACCGTCAAAATCACTGGCTATTGGATGTCCCTCCCAATCAGGACTATCTATCGTCATCACCTTATTGTACATCGGATTTATCTCGTAAAGTTTCATGCTCATCTTTCCTTTCGAAGATATCTATAAATTCCCATATTATATTCTTCGGTTAAGTTAAGTATCTCGTTGAAGATTTACTCAATATCTCCTGCCCGACTTTACATTCATCCGAAAACCTTTTAACGTTAAGTTACAATAAGAAGGTGTAACTGCTTGATGAGGGGGAAAACTTATGAATGAATCTTCACCAAAAATATTAATCGTCACGGCCGTTGCCGCAGAAAGAGATGCCGTGCTTCGTGGACTTGCTGGCAATACTCAGTATGAGGTTATCGCCGCAGGCGTGGGACCCGCAGCGGCAGCATCTCGTACAGCAAAGACGCTCGCGTCAGGTCATTATAAATTCGTCATCAGCGCAGGTATTGGCGGCGGCTTCCCAGGACAAGCTCCTGTCGGATCGCTTGTCATAGCTAGTGCGATCATTGCCGCAGATCTCGGCTCTGAAACACCTGAAGGATTCATTAGTGTGGACGAGCTCGGTTTCGGTTCGTCCCATATCCGGCCATCATCAGAACTTGCAGAACAGCTTAGTCGTACGCTGCAAGCGGCAGGACTGACTGCAACATATGCTCCAATCCTTTCCGTATCAACAACAACCGGAACTAGCGAGACTGCCGCGGCACTGGCAGCCCGTGTCCCTGGAGCTGCTGGAGAGGCTATGGAAGGATTCGGTGTAGCACAGGCTGCACAGGATTTCGAACTTCCTGTCTTTGAAATCCGTGCCATATCTAATCTGGTAGGTCCTCGTGACCGTGAAGCCTGGCGAATACCTGAAGCACTGCAAGTATTAGAAGTTGCAAGTTCAAAACTACCGGAGGTGCTGACATGAAAATCGCCTTTTCTCCGTGTCCGAATGACACCTTTGTCTTTCACGCATGGGCACATAACCTTATTCCTGGTGCACCTGAATTGGAAGTGACTTATGCAGATATCGATATGACGAACAACTGGGCCTCTGGAAAGAATCCAACTGACCATGATGTACTCAAAATTTCATATGCTGCATTGCCGTGGGTTCTCGAAGAATATGCACTAATTCCATGTGGGGGAGCGCTTGGACGTGGATGCGGCCCGCTTCTGCTGACTAATGGATCATCTTGGGATCCATCTGTGAACTCAGCTGATCCTACCTTCTTGTCAGGTCGCAAGGTCGCTGTCCCGAGTGAACGCTCTACCGCATACCTTCTCTTCCGACTCTGGGCTGCACAGAACGTTCCTGGCGGTTTCGGTGAGATTATTGTTATGCCGTTCGACCGGATCATGCCTGCTGTCCGAGATGGAGAAGTTGATGCAGGGCTTGTCATTCATGAAGCCCGATTCACCTATCCTTCTTATGACCTCAAACTCATGACCGATCTTGGAAGCTGGTGGGAATCCGATACAGGGCTCCCCATCCCACTCGGTGCGATCATCGCGCGTCGCAGCCTAGACCTAGATCAGATTACCGCATGGACTCGGGCGTCCGTCGAATACGCATGGGCTCATCCGGAAGCTTCCCGTGAGTATGTATTGAGCCATGCCCAGGAGATGGATGTAGAAGTGGTGGATGCACACATCGGCTTATATGTGAATTCATTTACTGGAGATCTTGGAGATGATGGGTTTGCGGCTGTATCTGCACTGCTGACTCGTGCAGCAGATGAAGGACTTGTTCCTAGAATTGATCCAGCAAAGCTTCGATAACTTAAAGAGCAAGATTATTCGAATCATTAATCGCCAGAACTTAACAACAAAGGAGTGCCAACGTTCAGATGAACATTGGCACTCCTTTTTCTCTTCCCATTACGCTAACGAATCAACAACCAAATTCCCCTTCATTTTGAATGAAGTCACTGAGTTGCTGATAAATTCCGATAATGTCATCCATCTTCATACGAACCAAGCCACTTGAGGAAGGGGCTACAAATTCCAGTACTCCATCTACAACGGACTCCCGCTGAAAGCCCCATTTCACTTGAGACTTACGGCTGTATTCAGTATACACTCCTTTACCTACAAAACAGGCGATGCGCGGACGATACTGTTCTAGCTTCACTCTCAGTATTTCACGTCCCTCTTCGTACTCTTCACGGGTAATATCTTCCGCGCCGCGCGTAGGCCTAGCGACAATATTCGTAAACCCGTATCCTAGTTTCAGTAGTTCACCATCCTCCGAAGTGTCATATAGACGAGGCGTTAACCCCGATCGGTGCAATATGCGCCAGAAATTATTCCGAGGATTCGCATAATGATGTCCCACTTCACCAGAACGCAGACTTGGATTAAAGCCAATAAAGAGGATGGAGAGCCCGTGGTCCAGATGATCCATAATCTCGTGCATGTTTGCTCCCTCCTGTGATTGACATTTTGTACTAATGGAATGACTATTGTTAAGATTTCAGCTTCGTTCATAGATCTTAAGCAGAACTGTTATTGGCTCGTTTACGAATGGCATGAACACCCATAACGATAGCAATCAGCTCCCAGTCACCAAGACGCTCACTACCATTCGCCAAATAAAAAGCTCCGGATTGCAGCCAATTGCTCGTCTGTCTGAAGCTAGCAATTATTCGTCCGTCTTCTCCCTGCACCTCATATTCCTTAGAGAAGGATGGGGATGTAATTTCATAGATCCCACGTTCTCCGGCATCATATTCGAATTTTTTCGTAAAAAAACTCATACGCATGCGGAGCACACCAAGCTCATATTCATTAGCATCCGAAACTTCCCACTTGTTCGAGAAGAAGCGAAACTTCCCTCCACAAACCCTAGTTCCTGCCTGATCATACACATCTAGAGAAGAACCAAAGGCACTTTTCAAATCTACATGTCCAAGAATATCACCGGCTTCATTCATAATGTCGGTCATACCCGCACTAAAAAAATTATCTTTAAAATATATCCCCATCGCGGCTGCTCCCTTCCATCCATTACCCAAAACATGTAACTTTATTATATGTCTCCTTTCCGATAATTTCAGCAAGATGAATTGTTTACGCTACACTTATCGTTTTTTTAGTATTTCTGGAACCAAACGATAACTCTGTTGTCTAATGAATAGAGAGGTGAGGCGATTGGGCTTGGAATATTTGAATAACATGGTCGGCGTTGATAATCCCAGCACTGTATTAACCGAGATGATGGAGGCCTATGGACAGGATGTGTGGAATTATGTATATTTCCTCACAAAGCGTCGTGATGTAGCAGATGACATCAGCCAAGAGGTCTTTCTGAGAGCACTTCAACATATTCAGCACTTCGAAGGTCGCAGCTCCGTGAAGACTTGGTTGTTCGCCATTGCTCGCAATTTGACCATAAACTACCTTAAATCCGCATTCATCCGTAAGGTCACGCTTGTCGACTGGGTATCACCAAAGAGTCATCAACGATCCGCTGAAATGGAAGCCATCGGGAGTATGGAAGTATCTCGAATATGGCAGCATGTACTCAGTTTACCTTTCAAACTCAGAGAGGTATTGCTCCTCGAATTTCATTACCAGATACCGAGACGTGAAATTGCAGCTCTCCTTGATATTTCTGAAGGTACAGTTAAATCACGACTTCATCGTGCCCGTGTTCGCATGGAAGTGCTGCTAAAAGGAGATGAAGCATAAATGAGCCACCCTGAGAACGAAAAAGAACAAGATTGGACTAAAGAGCTACGTACCTCTCCGTTTAAGAAGCCATACTTCACACAAGACATGAAGAACGATGTGCTCGATCGTTCGAGTAAGAGTAATCGGTCATCTAAGACAAGAAAAAAAAGTATTTTTCGTGCTACTGTAGCAGGATTAGGCTCGTTCGCCATCCTCGGAATGCTCATTATCTTCCTCCCTAATCTATTGGATAGCCAGAAGGTCCAGCCAGAGAACGGGCCCATGACTATTCCTGGTAACTGGACACCTCATGTGGAATATCTGGCTAAGGACGGAAGTCCGAAACTTCAAGTCTTTCCCGGGGGTGAATTTCAGGCAGGAACTCCAGCAGGAAGCTGGTGGAATCTATACGTTCCTATAGAGACACTTACCGGGGAGAGCATTCACATCACGGCGGTTCATAAGGATACTGGCATGCAGATAGAGGAGCTACCTGCTACTACGATCACATCTGATATGAAGTATGAAGATTTCACTCGTGTCTCATCAACTTTCTCCCTCCCACTCAGCGGCTTGTGGAGATTTGATGTATTTACAGGGGAAGAAAAATTCGGAGATGTTGTGATTGATATACCGGATAGTAGATGGGAACCAAGCCCTGTATTCAGATCAGGGAATTATGAGATGACAGGTGTAACGAACCGCCTGGGCTTCATTAATCCTGGGTTTATAGCGGGCCAGCCTAATAAATACATGTGGCATTTCTGGGGATCCGACTCGAATCTTACTGGTGAGCTTCGTATTACGGCAGTGAAACAAAATTCACTAGAAATCATAGATATATTCGAAGCCAAACTGCATCCTAGTAAGCTCAATGGAGCAGATGCTGCGATTCCTACTACCATGAGTCTCCCCACTCCCGGCATATGGAGACTTATGGTATCCATTGACGGTCAGCTCTTCGGAAGTGTAATTGTCACCGTCCAATAAACGAACAAAAACGGATGCCCTAGGGCATCCGTTTTTATAGTTAGTTAAAGTTCATCATCTACTTCACATTATCAGGGCTTTTTGCACCATCTAAAGCTTCTTGTGGAACTTCGATCTTCTTGATCTCATTATGCTTCGAGTACGTGCTCTTCATCTTCATATCCAGTGAGATACTTTGTCCTTCTTGATCCATCGACATCACCATATCCACATCGGATTTGGTTGGCAGATAGGTGTCTTTTTTCACCCCATAAATAATCTTCATGCTCTTGATATCCATTTGCTCCATCATCGCAGCGGTTTGATCATTGGAACCACCAGCTTGATTCATATAAGATTTCGCTAGCTCCTTCAGACTGTCACCAGAAACATCAGCTGTCAAAATATATGCATCGCCTTCTTCGCTCACTTTCGTATCTTTGGCGATCGATTTAAACTGCTCAAGCTGCTTCTCAGGACCTTCGGTTGTCATCTCCATGCTAGACATAATTTCTTTAACGCTTTCTTCCGGCAGTTGGAACCATTGACCATCTACAGAAGAATATACACCATTCTGAGTGATGTACTGCTTGATGTTCTGCTTGCCCTCACCAGGTACATCCATAATAATCTCTTGAACCATCTCCATCGGATTCAATGTAGTTTCCATTTTCATCGACATATCGACGTTCTGCTCCTGTTTGTTTTTACCATCACTCATAGTAATCAGCTGCTTGATATCAGCATCCATGGCGAAACTCTTCATATTCTGACTCGCTTCTGCCGACTTCTGAATCAGTTCATCTACGGTTGGAAGAGCATCTTCCTTTGGTGATTCCCCAGGCGTCTCATTATTGCCTCCTGGCTGCTCTGTCGTTGGCGGGTTCGCTGTACCTCCATCCGCTCCATCTTCTTTGCTGCATGCTGTGATCCCCATCACCAAAATCACGCTGAGTAACGCCACTGTCCACTTTTTCAAAATCATTTCCTCCTAAAATATGTATTCTACTGTATTTACCCACATCTCCAGAGATCGTAACAACATAAATGTGTTATCATCAAAAAAGAAGTAAGAAATATCATCAAGGGAAGTGCTTCAATTGAAAAATCTCCTTATTACAGGCTACAGAGCTCATGAGCTTGGCATATACAACAATAAACATAAAGGGATTCCCTATATCCGAAAAGCGATTGAGGCAAGACTGATCCCCCTCATTGAAGAAGGACTGGAATGGGTCATTACACCTGGTCAATATGGAGTCGATCTGTGGGCCTGTGAAGCAGCCATTTCGTTAAAAGCGAAGTACCCTCATCTAAAATGCTCTATTATTACAGCTTATAACCATCCAGAAGAAAAATGGAGCGAGGAGAAAAAAGAATACTACCAACAGATCCTAAACGGAATCGACTATTATGCAGCTGTCAGTAAAGATTCTTATCAGGGAAGTTGGCAATTTAAAGCCAGAGATGAACTGCTATTCCGTAAGACGGAGGGAATTTTACTTGTGTATGATGAGGACTCAGGTGAAGCCAGTCCGAAATTCGTGAAGGAACGTGCACTAAAAAAACATATGGAAGAGGGATACCATTACATCAGTATTGGCTCGGAAGAGATTCAGGCCGTTGCAGATGAAGATCATGGTGGATCTGACTTCTACGACGGCTATGACAATAACTAAATAACACAAATAGCCGTACCTTCACAGGACGGCTATTTATTGTACTAAATCTGGAATATAGCTGCCGAGAACCGCATCATCCTCGCTTCATCAAGGACTGGTCCAATATGCATCTAAACTCGTATAAGCATAACCATGAGCTTCCGCTACAGCCTGATAGGTAACTTTGCCGCCAATAACATTGATTCCTTTGGCCAAAGCACGATTCGTCATCGAAGCCTCACGCACTCCGAGTTTTGCTATTTTTAACCCATAGGGTGTAGTGGCATTCGTAAGTGCCAGTGTAGAGGTGCGCGCTACCGCTCCTGGCATATTGGCAACAGCATAGTGAATCACGCCGTGCTTAAGATAGGTAGGATTATCGTGTGTGGTTATGCGGTCAATGGTTTCAATGGAACCTCCCTGATCAATAGCTACATCGATAATCACGGATCCAGGACTCATATCTTTTACCATCTCTTCCGTCACTAACCGAGGAGCTCGCGCTCCAGGGATAAGAACCGCACCCACGACAAGGTCTGCTCCCTTGACCGTCTCTGCTATATGGAAGGGGTCTGACATGATTGTCTTGATTCGACCCTGGAACATATCATCAAGCTGACGCAATCGATTCGGGTTAATATCAAGTATGCTTACCTCCGCTCCCATGCCAAGTGCAATTCTAGCCGCATTCGTTCCTACAATGCCACCTCCGATCACAGCAACCTTCCCCGGCGCCACACCAGGCACTCCACTAAGCAATACACCTTTGCCGCCATGAGCCTTCTCTAGAAAATGAGCTCCAATCTGAATGGACATCCTCCCGGCTACTTCACTCATGGGTGTGAGCAGTGGCAGACTTCCATCATCCAGCTGTATCGTTTCATACGCGATGGCCGTTACTTTTGAATCCACCAGTGCCTTTGTCAGGTCCGCTTCTGGTGCTAAGTGAAGATAAGTATACAGAATTAGTCCTTCACGGAAATATGGGTATTCCTCAGGTAGCGGTTCCTTCACCTTAACTACCATGTCTGCAGACCATGCTTCTCTGGCAGTCGGAACGATCAAAGCACCAGCGATGGTATAATCTTCGTCAGTGAATCCGATACCCTCTCCCGCTCCGGTTTGCACCCTAACTTCATGACCTGAATTTCTATAGCTAACTACCGTACCCGGTGTCATCCCAACGCGGTTCTCATTATTCTTTATTTCCTTCGGAACTCCTATAATCATGGCTTTCAGCTCTCCTTAACATGAAGTATGAGTACTCTCTACAGCATTTTACCCAACTTCAGTAGATCTTCTACCATTATATACGCTACTTAATTTTGAACGCTGCCACCATATTGTTCAACTCTTCTGCCAATTGAGCCAGTGATTGTGCAGTCGCAGCGGTCTCCTGACTGCTGGCTGCCGTTTCTTCCGCAGTGGCAGAAATACTCTCGATTGCCGTAACGACTTCAGCCGCTTGAGCCGCTTGTTCTTCACTTGCTGCAGCGATTTCCGTTACCGTGTTGGAAGATTCATTTACCATAGTAATTATATGATCAAAAGAATTCCCTGTTTCTTCCGTAGTCATAACACCAGATTCCACAGCCTTCACACTTTCATTCGTATTATCCTGCATCCCCTTGATAATCACCGAAATCTGCTTGGTCGCTTCCCCGCTTCGTTCCGCGAGTTTACGCACTTCATCCGCAACAACAGCAAATCCTCTTCCCTGATCTCCTGCTCGGGCGGCTTCAATCGCTGCATTCAAAGCGAGCAGATTCGTCTGTCCTGCGATCTCGTTAATCACTTTAATGATCTCACCGATACGCACTGAATCTTCCTCAAGCATCGATACCTGCTTGCTCACACGATTCATGCCTTTAATGGACTGCTGAACGACGGTACCGCCTTGAGAAGCAACATCCGAAGTTTGACTCACTAGCTCAGCAGCAGATGTGGCACTGCTGGCTACAGCATTGATCGCATATGAGAGCTCTTTAAATAACTCATTCATCGTTTGTGCAGCTTCAGCCTGCTGGCTGCTTCCCATCGCCAGTTCTTCTGCACTGGCTGATATTTGCTGCGATGCAGCTGCAACCTGTGAAGCATTCATATTCACTTGCCCAATCATACGGGTCATACTTTGCGTTATATTATGAAACACGTTTGCTAAAGTTCCAATCTCGTCCTTACGTTGCCGATATTTTTCCGGAAGCTCTTGTGTAAAATCACCCAAGGCCATACTTTCCCCGACCACGACCGCGCGGTTCAAAGGTCTCACAATCGTGTTTGTTAACACTACAATGATGATTCCAAGCAGTATTAATGTAATGACACCAACACCAATGATATAAAATAAAAGCTCCAGTGTATCAGCTGCTATTTCCTTCATTGGAATAACAATCGTAACAGACCACGGTGTATCCGTATGTCCAACTTGAATAGGCGTGTACATCAGATAGGTGCCATCAACGTTATAGTTCAGCGTTTTTCCTCCATGAATAGCTGCCAATATATCAGAGACTCGTTCACTAGGAAATACTTCTTTTAGATTTTTTCCAATCTTACTTTTATCGGGCAAAGTAACAATTGTTCCTTCATTGGAATAGAGGTGAGCATACCCTGTCTTAAACAGCTTGAATTGATCCATCATAGCTTGCAGCTTCTCCAGATCAATATCGATACCAACAGCTCCTATGACCTTATCATCCTCTTTAATCGGAACGACAAGAGAGGTCATCATGACTTCTCTATCGTTAATGATCTCTTTATACGGATCTAAAATTGTCTCCTTCCCACTTTTCTTGGTCAATAGATAGTAATCACCTACGCCCTCTTTGTCATAACTTTGCAGCGCACTCAGCTCTATCCCTTGATCCGTCCTTTTCCAATATGGAATTAATCTACCGCTCTGATTCGTGCCTGCTGTATTTCGATAATCCAGGTCCTTACCATCAAACTCATTCGCTTCCCAAATCGTCCAGGCAGCTAAATAATTATCGTTGTCTTCCAGTACATCTTTTAAAATGGCGTCGACCGTTGCACGGTTCGTTTCCCCAGTATCCTTCATGATTTCAAAGTTATGTGCCAAAGTACGAGCAATCCCCATCGTGGTATCCAACTCATTCTGAACCGATACACCGATTTTCTCTCCTGCGGTCTCAGACAGAGACATGGCTGAATCCATCGTTCGACTACCCGAAAATACAATAATGGTGTATATCATTCCTGCTAGTAAAATAATAATAGAGCCAAGTATAAAAAACAGCATTCTAGATCGGAGTCTCATCCCGAACATTCCTTTTAAACGTTTCATTATAATAACCCCTTATTCTATGATTTCGCCTTACATTTAAATGACTCTACGAATGGATTCTAATACTCTTTCTTCTTGAAATGGCTTCACAATAAAATCTCTGGCCCCTGCCTGTAGTGACTGCACGACCATAGTCTGCTGCCCCATAGCGGAGCACATAATAATCTTGGCCCCGCCGTCTACCTCTTTAATTCGTTTAACTGCCTCAATTCCTTCCATGACCGGCATCGTAATATCCATCGTAACCAGATCCGGCGTAAGCGTCTTATACTTCTCTATCGCTTCCAATCCGTTCGCTGCTTCCCCTACGACTTCGAATCCGTTTTTCTCCAGCATCGTTTTTAATACAAGCCGCATAAATGCCGCATCATCTACAATTAAAATCTTCTTCATCATTGTGCTCCCCCTTAGTTATGAAACAACATCGCGATATGGATTACTCCGATTCCCTGGACTTGGACAGATATTTGAACACCTGATTCGAAACCAAATATTTTTAAATCTCCTTTTAATATGGTCGGAGGGGTAATATCAACATGCTTACCTTTTGCAGACAAAATGGTCGATGTGTTACCCGCGATCATATTCGCCACTTCTCCAATAAAGCTATGTAACATTTCACCCTCGAGCGGCATACCGAACATCGTTTCACCTAGTCTGCTAAAAATCTCGGGCTCAGCGTGGAATACCAATCTTCCCTGTACGTTGCCTACAATGCCGATCAACACCGCAATTCCTTGCTGTGCGAATCCTTGCTTTATTAGATCAGGTGAAGACACCTCCAAGGGATGCATAATTACCTGCTTCATAGCTTCGATGGTACTATCTAATATCACTAAATCCATTTCGTTCATTTGCACTAAATTCACCCTTTTGTAAGAAAATAGACCTATATTTATGTATGAAAATAATCATACACCCCACAGCTTCAGAGGTAACCGAAAAATAATTGCGCTGCCACGCAAAAATATTGCGGATATTTGCTGTTTTTTGTCGATTAACAAAAAAAAAGGACCGACATCCGTTTGGACATCAGTCATTTTTGATAAAAAGGAAAGGATATGTACTCTTATGAGGACGAACTACAAAAGTCTAAGTCAGACAACAGCCCAAGATTTTTTGCCTTAATCGCTGCTTCTATACGGGATTTCACATTCAACTTTTGAAACAGATTGGTCAAGCAGTATTCTAGGGAGCGCTGGCTCATAATGACCAGTTCTGCTATTTCCTTATTGCTTCTACCGTTTGCAATATATTTTAATATTTCATATTCCCTTCCGGTAATTGAGCTTGACTCAGTGACCTGAGCCACATTACGAACATGCCCTGTTATTCTTCGCATCTGTTTCACTAGGGATAGTGGGAGCACCACCTCTCCACGCAATGCACAACGGACAGCAGTCACTAGCTGCTCCTTGTTAGATGTTTTATGAACAAGTCCTGCAATTCCTGATTCGATCATTAGATTGAAATGATTCGTAAAATCATATCCAGTATAGGTCAAAATTATAGCATCAGGCACTATAGCAAGAAACTTCTTAGCAAGATCAATACCATTAATATCAGGCATATGTAGATCAATCAGCATGACATCAAAGCGTTGCTCTTTAACCAAATCGAGTGCTCGATCACCCGTATTCGCCAGTACAACCTTAAAGTCTCCTTCTTGTTCAAGTAGCATTTTGGTTCCTTCCATAACTGAAGGATGATCGTCTACTAATAAGATGTGATACATTATCACTTACCCCCGTTTTATAGTATGCAGCATCATCGTCTTAATCTAAGGGCATCGAAATATAAATACATAATCCGTTGTGTGGAGATGACACAAATTCAATCTCCCCATCCATACTCCGAACCCGTTCTTTTATTCCGTAAATCCCCATACTTCCGAATTGCGGATTCGTATCTACTATCTTCATACCAACTCCATTGTCTTCATACTCCAGGTATATACGCTCTATATCACAGAACAACTTTATAAAAACCTCGGTTGCATTTGAATGCTTGGTGGCGTTAGCGAGCATCTCTTGCACAATACGATAAAGTCCGATTAATAGATCATCACTAAGGACCTTCCCCACATCTAAACATTCAAACGAAATCGCATAATCTGAACGAAGCTGTGTAAATTCAAAGAGCGCTTCAAGTGATCTTTTTAGCCCCACTTCAGTTAGTAGCGGCGGCCGTAACTCATTACACGTAATGCGTATCTGGTACGTGACATCGAGCAGCCCTTGCTTGATCCGTTCCAGTTCTTCACGTGATTCATCAGACATCTCAATATGGGGATCAGATATAAGTTGATCCAATCTTCGGTACCATATTATCTGCTCCTGTAGAGCTGCATCATGTAAATCCTGTGCCAAGTTCTTTCGCTCATTCTCTGACAGTTGGAACATAAGCCGTAGCAGCCACACAGGGGCACACGACTGAGGAGCAAGTCGCTCTAACCCTCGTGTCAAATCCTCAATTACACGAAAATTATCATAAAGAACGTTGACATAACGTGATATCGTATCAAGCCATACTTTTACAGCTTTCACGTGTAAATAGGATGTTTTTTCTCCTACGCATAGGATACAACTCTTTCCATGTATCTCTCCGATCTTCACAAAATGTCCGGTCGGTGTATTCATGATTTGACAGATTGGCAGATTCTCGGCACCCAGTTCACGAATCATCAACAATATATCCTCGGGAATTCGAGGATTTCCATGCTTTAACGTTATGTTTGAATGGCAATCGATATCAATGAAGCTAATATGATCTGTCTCTAGGACCTGACAGACCTCTCGAACAAAGCGAATGTTTAAATCCTCAATCTTAACCATACCAAACAAATCCGAAGAGAACTGATCCAGACTCATTTGTAGTCTGAAATATCGATCCTCACTCTCTCGTATCATCTCATCAGCATATTGCCGGTCTTTTTCTTCACGCTTTTGTTCCGTGATATCTCTTAAAATGGTCACAGATTCTGTATCGGATCCTGCAAAAGGAATAGAAGCAGTAATGGCTTCTACATCGATAACGGTACCATCTTTTTGCACAATCCGGTGTTCTCCAAGACGAATGGTCCCACGCTCGCGGTATACCTCTTGTAAATATTCCTGAACCATACTTTTCGAATCTTCATGTATGATGTCCAGAATTGGACGACCAACGAACTCATCGAGCTCTGTTGCACCATTTAATGCCAAAGCTTCAGAGTTCAAATATGTATATTTAAAATTTTTGTGTAGCAACATGGCTACTGGTGAAATTTCAATAATTTGACGGTTCAATTGCTCACTTTCCATCAAGGCTTTAGCCACTCGTTTACGTTCTGTGATATCTTCAAATACAATTTCGATCATTTCAGATTGATTATCATATATTGCACTTACCATCACATCAATGGTTTGACCATCCATTCGATTAATCCTAAGTTCTTTAGGTGACAGATAGCCACTCTCTTGCATCTCCAGTCTAATCATACCCGCCCAGTTAGGCTCTCCTGCAGCAACCCATTCCCATGGACTTGTTCCGATAATGCCCTCCAGGCTTTTGGCTCCGAGCACCTTCAAACCACTCGGATTGAGATAGGTCAGAACCCCATCTTTTGAGACCGCAATAGCGACCGGTGATAACTCTACAAGTTTACGGTAACGCTCTACACTCTCTTTTAAAGCTCTCTCCATTTTTTTGCGCTCTGTAATATCATGAAATACATGTACGGTAGCTCTGGTCTGCTCATCATATATGCCAGTAACTTCCCCTACAATGACTTGTCCTTTGAGCGTTAGAATCTCATATTCAATCGCATGGCCATATTGATGTGTGACGATGTACTCGATTCGACTACGAGCTTTAGCCATCTCATACGGAGGAAGAACATCGAATATGGACCGACCAATGAGTTCCTCAAGTGAGTCGGCTCCAAACCATTTCACCCCCGCTGCATTAACAAATATAAACTTCTCATCACGCTGAACAATCATGGGCTGAGTATAAAGGTCGATTAATCTCCCATATCGTTCATAACTCTCTTTAAAACTATCAACTAAATACGGCTTACAATTATGGTCAACATTTATGTTCTTATCCTGTGAATATTTGCAATTCCTGTAGTGCATATCTACGGCATCCTGCTTGCAACGATACATCATATAAACAATTGCAACACTTACAATCAATTCAAGCAACGAGAGCAGAACGTATATATTCAAACTTTATCGGAATCCCCTTTTATCATTTCATGTAGACTAACTATGATTATTATCGGCATTTTTTGCGCAAATGCGAATGTTTTTTTGAAATTTTAAATAGAAGTACTATCCTAGTAACAAAAAAAGAAACCTCTGCCCTGCATCGGTCTAAATATCCTCCGATAACAATAAACATAAGGTTTCTTT
Source organism: Paenibacillus sp. FW507-14B1B (assembly GCF_058781425.1). NCBI lineage: Bacteria > Bacillati > Bacillota > Bacilli > Caryophanales > Paenibacillaceae > Paenibacillus > Paenibacillus sp. FW507-14B1B. The sequence continues at coordinate 142,431 of NZ_JBYSWS010000005.1, forward strand.
ATATTGCTTACTATATTAATAGATAAATCATCCGTTATTCGTTGAGAATACCGTGATCCGATTTCTTCCTTCTTGCTTTGATCTATACAAAGCCATGTCGGCCCGCTCCAAAAGCTCCTTAGCAGTTATGTCCTCGGAAGGGGTATAGAGCGCAATGCCTATTGATATCGTGATCGCCACTCCATTTGAATCTGGACCTGCTGCTATCCTTTGTCTCAGATTCTCCGCTATGGCTGAAGGTTTCTGAAGGCCTTCCTCCCGAACGAGAATTCCAAACTCTTCTCCACCGTAGCGGAAGCATACATCTTGCTGCCTAGCGCATAAGAGCATCTCTGAAGCTAGATGTTTCAGTACTTCATCCCCAACCGCATGACCGTACCTATCATTCACACATTTGAAATAATCGATGTCGAGTAAAATAATTGCAAATGAATCCTCTGCCTCCATCCACTCCTCAAGAGATATGTCCAATTTCTTTCGATTCGCAAGCCCCGTTAAACCATCAATCTGGATCTCATCATTAAGAAGGTTCAGATGATTGCCTATGCTTTGATGTAACTGCTTCACTTCATAGATGAGGGAAGCAATCTTCGGCATTTCTGGTGGAATAGAATTCTTAGTCATCACTGCTTCTTCCGAGAACCTTGCCAATTCGTACAGTGGTGAAGAGATATATCGAGATACGCGCCATGCCACGAACAGAATGATAATACACACTGGAAGCGCCTGCAGTATAATATGCAACGCAAGCTTCTTAAGCGGTTCATTGAGAACAGCTACAGGGGTCTGAGAGACAATTCCCCATCCACTTTTTGGTTCATACGCGTATCCTGCAAAAAAGTCATGTCCCTGAGAGTTTGTTATCTCCGTTGACCCGCTTATTCCACGAATTGCGTTATTAATGACTGAGTTTCCTTCAATCTTCTCATTGATCCGCTCAGCATCCGGATGGAATATAAGGTGGGAGTGCTTATCAACAACATAGACATAGGAGCCGTTGCCATAAAAATGCTCACTCAACAGCCGGCTTAGAACATTATCCTCCTGCAGATAAATCGTACCACCAACAAAGCCTTTATACTGTCCTTCAGTATCATATATGGGGGATGATACCAGTAAGATCAGACGCCCAGTTGCCGCTATATAAGGCTCTGATATGAGAGGAGTCCTTAACTCAACAGCTTGAATTGATGCATCAGAAGTTAACTGGCTCCCTATCAAACTGTAGGACTGATCTGGTGTAATCGATTGAATTTTTCGCTCTGAATCCACAATCACAACCGAGTTGAAGTACTGCTCATTAGCTTTAAACCAGATATTTAAGTCACGCTTACTAAAGGAATTTTCACCTGCCAAGCCAGCGATACTATTCATGTTATTCTGCATTATGTTCAATAAGTCAGTTGTATTCGAAGCTAATTTCTTAGCGTACTGATAATTGCTCTCCAAATAATTCGAGGTCAAAGATTTTAGATTAGCAGTTATTGCTAGATACCCTCCGACAACAGCAGTTAGCAATACAGAGCCAACTACTAACAAACCAAGTATCATACGAAGTTTTAAACCTTTACGCTTTCTCACGATGAGCCTTCCTTCGTTCTAAGATAGATATCCTGTTGCCCCCAGCAGGAATGGCCATTCACAGAATTATTATCCCATTGTACCAAAACTTGTCTAAATATGGCGATTTTCTTCATCGAATTATAAAATAGCATCCTACTAAAATGTAAATTTTTAAATTTCGTATACATACCAAGGGATTTCCACATTCCATGTCGAAAGATTAGTGCAATGAAGATGTATTATTGAATCAGAGGGTGAAACATTTTGTCGGAAATCAAAAATATTCTGTTACAGTTACTATTTGCACTTTCACCATTTGTGGTATACAACATTTTCTACCGCAACCTCGAAATTAACTATTCCAGACGATTTATCCTGATTACCTGCTCCTTTTGTCTAATACTATCTATGATCTTTGCCTCTAGTACAGCGGCAGGCTTCATATTTGATGTCAGGTATGTCATCATCTTCTTCGGTATTTTATTTGGAGGAGTCATATCAGGATTTATTTTATTAGGGGAGTTTATTGCTTTCCGGATGTACATCGGCGGCGCTGGTACTCTTGATGCCCTGATTATCCAAGCCATTACCTTTCCTCTATCCTTACTTTTAGGCTCTCTCTATCACAAGATGAGAAAGAAACATATCATTACGTTTATCGCAGGAATCAGCTTCTCCTTCATCCCGCTTATTGCGCTATACATAAACCAACCGAACTATGTTGTCAGCTATTTTTCATTCAATATTCTCGTTATGCCCGTTCAGAACAGCCTTGGTATATGGCTACTTATCACACTGTTTAACAAATCCGTATCTGACAAGGAATTTTACCTTAAGCATATTCAGAATGAAAAGGTAGAGGCCATCAATCAAGTCGCCGCTTCCTTAGCTCACGAAGTTAGAAATCCGTTAACAACGGTTCTAGGCTTCCTGAAACTAATAAGAGCCAACCGTTTTGAACGGGAAAAGACCGAGCGTTTCATCGATATCAGTATTGAAGAAATCCATCGAACAGAGCAAATCCTGTCCGATTACCTCTCAATCAGTAAACCTCCTATCTCGATTCAGCAGCAGATTGATCTGGTCCGCCAATTAACAACCGTCGTAGAAGTGATGACTCCTTATGCAAATATGAATAACGTTTCCCTTGAATCGGAAATTCCATCTTCGCCTATACTCATCTTCGGCAGTCCCACAGAAATAAAGCAAGTACTCGTTAACTTCATCAAAAATGCGATTGAAGCATGTACGGACATCCCAAAAGCGCGTGTTGGTATTACTTTCCATGTGCATTTACAGCGGGTTCAGCTTCTAATTGAGGATAACGGAGTGGGAATGGATCATGACCAGCTTAGCCGTCTTGGCTCCATCTATTACTCTACGAAAAGTACAGGAACCGGACTTGGTCTAACTTACTCCTACCAAGCCATCCGTTCCATGAATGGTACAGTCACAGTAGAAAGTGAGCCACGCTCCGGAACAATCTTCACGATATCTCTACCGCTGGCCTGATGTTTAGAATAGACCGAAATGATAGAAGGCCGCTCAAGGTTATTCCCTTGAGCGGCCTTCTTTAATTAATTAGATAATCCTAACACTCGAAGCATTCTCATCACCGTAACTACGGTTTGCGCTTTCGTTACATTCATCTGCGGAGCGATCTGATCCTTGGATACTCCTTGAATGATTTTATGCTCAACAAGCAGCGCCAACGATGATTTAGCATATGCCGAAATATCCTTCTGATCCTTAAATTTGGCCAGCGATGCGGAATTAGCATCACTAGACTTCCCTGCATAATTCATTGCATTAGCTAGAATCACAGCTAGTTCTTCTCTTGTCAGTAATCCATTCGGATCAAAGCGATCTCCGGATTTACCTTGAACAAGTCCTGCTGCTTTTGCTGCCGCAATTTCCTTCGCATATTTCGAATTCGCATCTACATCTTTAAAGTTGGTCTCATTGCTGTTAGGCATAACACCAAGACCTCTAACGATGATCGATGTCATCTCAGCACGCGTAATATCCAAGTTTCCTCCAAAGACATTCGCACGCTCTCCTTGTGCGATCAGCATAGCAGCGGCTCTTGCTACATCTTGTTTCGCCCAAGCAGGGATAACATCTCCAAAAGTAACCTCGTTCTCAGCCAGCACATAAATACCTCCGGCTGTCATTTTAAGTTCCGCTCTAACCTTGCCGTCAGGTAGAAGCGTAAACAGTGTAGGCACAGAACGAAGCTCACTTGTACCCGGTACAAACACCATTCCTGCTGCACGTTTCTGATCAATCTGCTTCGGATCAAATGTAATGAACTCACTCACATATAATGATCCAAACTGCTTCAGCTCTGTAACACTCTTATCCGCATTCACTTGTTCGATCTTGAACAAGACTGGTTTCGAGAGACCTTTCATTCCTTTAAGCAATCCATTCGCAGTCTCTGCGTCTTTCTCAGACGGAGCGCCAATGGTAACTTTCATGTTGCCCTTAGATATTAATGCAACAGGAATTCGGTGCTCAGCGCCATTCATCAGCATCGACAAGGTACCCTTTGGATCTTTCTTGGCGATCGCTGCGATAACCCCTTGCGGAATTTCGATCTCTGCCTGATTCGTTATATCCCCAAGTGCAATCTGGAAGTTCGAGGAAGATGAAGCATTAATTAATTGAATCGCTGCTGCTTCTGGTATACTTACAACCGATTTGTCGGCTTGTTTATTAATCTGCACACCTAGCTCATCTTTACCTTTTGGAGGTGTCGGAGTTGGAGCTGGTGTTGTTGGTGTTCCGCTGGAGCTTCCGCCACTGGAACTTCCGCCGCCATTGCCGCTACCCGGTTCCGTAGGTGCAGATGCAGTCGCCGCACTCAGTTCTTCTGAAGCGACGGACACCGCTTGAACTTCATCTCCTGATTTTGTGATAGCAAGCAAATGTAATTGGTAAGTTTGTTCTGGTTTCAAAGAAGTAATGGTGTACGTTGTCTCCTTGGTCGTTCCCACCATGGCTTTATCAACGTAAATCTCGTACTCTGTTGCTCCCGGTGCAGCATCCCACTTCAGAGAAAGAGCATTTGCTGATTTGGATGCCAATTGCAGATTATGAGGAGCCGGCAGGGCAGATGTATTCACCTCGCCATGAATCGGTAGATCTTTCACGAGCTGTGTAGTCAGCGTCTTATTGCGGTCACCGCTTATATCCCAGCTCATGACGCCCGCAATATCCAGTGTCTTCACCAAGGAAGCGGTATACATCATCGTTGTCTTGTCATTGAACGTGATGAAATTGCCGTTCTCTTCGTTATATACATAGGCTACTTTGGCTGCGTTATTCCAGTAGTACTTATAGCCGTTTTTGTTCAGGTAGTTGTTTTCGATGTCGGAGAAATCAAATAAATTGTCGTTACTATCAAATGTCCCCGAGAAGAAACCATCGCACGCTTGATACTCACCGTTTGCTGGACAACCCCTCCAACCTTTTCCGTAGTAAGGTACTCCTGCAACTAATTTATAGGTAGGCACTCCACCTTTTAAATGACCGTTTAAAGCTCCAAGAACATTGTTACGTTTAGCGCTTGCTGTAGGAAGATTTTTGTCATAATAAAGTGGGGAATTATGGTGACCTATTTTGTCCCCTTTTCCACTGTAATCGTACGTCATAATATTAATAAAATCTAGATAATTGGAAGAATTCTGAAGGTCTGCATTGACTACAAACTTATCTGCTTGCCAAGATGCAATAGTAAGCAAATAGTACTTACCATCCTCAGAACCTGCAGCATCTAAAGCCTCTCGAACTGTCTTCATTAATAACACGAAATTCTCTTTATCCTCTGGTCTTCGAGAATTACTGTCATCTCCACCTTCTACGGGATACTCCCAGTCAATATCAAGCCCATCTAGTTTGTATTCCCGTAAAAACTTCACAGCAGAGTTAGCAAAGGCGCGACGAGTAACCTCATCATTGGCTACATTAGAGAAGTTCTTAGACCAGGTCCATCCTCCAACAGAAACTATTAATTTCAAATGAGAATTTTTTTCTCGTATCGATACCCATGAGCTCATATTCGAAAAATCAAGACCTGGATCACCTATAACGATTTCTCCGTCATTGACATAACGATTTTGAAGAGCTATTTCTGGATTTTCACAAGCTCTAGCTCCCGTTGTTCCATACTTCTTCCAACATACATCAGCAAAGGCGTAATTTATGTGAGTGATTTGTGAGGCGTCAACATCAGTTGGTTTAAAATCAAATCTACCAGAGGTATTAGACCATGAAGTGTAATAAGTAACGTTCGTGTAATTACTGCCTGGAACGGCAGAGATAGATGCACTTTCTTGAGAAGTCCAGAGGCTGTTCTTGGCAGTAACATGGTAGTTATAATTCTTACCTTCCTCAAGCCCCTCAACTACATACCGATTATCCTCGCTTGATCCAATCATTACGCCATCTTGGAAAATATCATACCCCGTTGCACCCGAGACCGGTGCCCAACCAAGAGATACAGTCGTTCGAGTAGCTGTAATAACTTGCAATGCTTGAGGTGCATCTAACTCGCCCCACGTAAGCGTTACCTTGTTACTGTTTAAGGAAACTGGATTTGGAGGATTCTGTGCTCCTACCTCAAAAGTATAAGTTTCACCAGCTTTTAAAGAATCTACTGTGAATCTTGTCGCATCATTACTCCAAGTTCCACCTTTCCATCCTTTATTCACGTAAATGTCATACCCTGTAGCATTGGGGCTTGGCCCCCAGCTCAAAGTCGCTGTATCCCCGGTCACTTCGGTAATCTTTAAGTTACTTGGTGGTGTCAGAGGTGCTTCTTGATAATCGCTCTCGTCTTTTGTTGTTGTGAACTCAACGATGTTACTCTTGTGTGCTTTTGCAGGGTCGTTATTCCAAGTGATATAAACCCGATACTTCGTTTCTGGTTTTAACTTAATTGCATAACGGGTTTCTTTATTTCCCCAATTGTTCCATCCTCCCGTATCCGCATCCCAAATCTGAATATCATTCGGATCTTCTGTTCCATTGGGTCCTGACTTGAAATCCCATTCAAGCAAAGCACGGTTATGGTAAATTTCTTTCACTCTCAGATTCTGCGGTGCCAGCGGATCTTGCTCCCCAGCAATTGCAGCGTCCTTTAGCTCAGTGGCTGGAGTCTTTTCACCCTCAGCAGGTGGAACCGCAGTTGTTTCATCCGTAGGTGGTGTTTCATCGGTTGGTGGTGTTTCAGGTGTTACGTCTGTTGGCGTATCAGGAGTTACTTCAGTAGGTGGCGTTTCGGGTGCTACGTTCGTTGGTGGAGTCTCGGAGTCCGTGACTAGTGGAGTATCTGTCTCAGCTGCGTAAGAGACGGGAGCGTTCAATAACGGAGTAAAAGATAGAACAAATACAAGAAAGATTACCATCCATTTGGAATACCTGTTATGTATCCTTAGATTCATTAATTTCACCTCTATTAAGTTTTATATTTCGGGGTCAGGCATGCATAAAAGCGGTTACATTTCGGTGAGTGCAACATTCGGTCTTTATGAGGCTCTAGTGATGTTTTCTGAAATATTACCTCCATTCTTCAAAATAATACAATAATTGTAACTAGTACTATAATGAAACTTGGCTCAGTAAATGAGAAGGGATACATTCTTACAAAGATAGGATAAAATTGTATAATTTTATGCAAAATACAGATTTCTATGTAAAAAAGAGCCCTTCATGATGAAGGACTCCTTATCAATTTCATTATTCAAATGCAGGAATAGCGATCTCATCATAATTATCTTCAAAAAATTTCTTAACTTCAGGTCCAGTCATCGCTTTAGCAAGCTTACGAATGGCTTCAGAATCAGCATTATCTTTACGAGCAACCAGTGTGATTGCGAATTCTGAATCTGTGCCTTCCGTAATCAACGCGTCCTTCTTTGGAGTGAGTCCAAGAGGCTTCGCGTAGGCAGGCGTCATGACAACCATATCTACATCATCCAATGTACGAGCAAGCATGAGCAGATCTACTTCTTGGAATTTATAGTTTTTAGCGTTCTCAACGATATCAGATGTTGTCGATTTAATGCCTACTCCATCCTTCAGCTTGATCAAGCCGTGCTTCTCTAGCATCACGAGCGATCGACCAAGATTGGAAGGATCATTCGCTACGGCGATCGTTGCTCCCTCTGGAAGCTCTTCAATAGATTTATATCGCTTGGAGTAAGCACCGAAAATGGCGTGATAAATCGGCTGAACGGCCACAAGCTCGCTTCCGTTGTTCGCATTGTATTCCTCCATATAAGGAACATGTTGAAAAAAGTTCGCGTCCACTTCTTTGTTCGCAAGCGCATTGTTCGGCTGCACATTATCCGATAGAATCTGGATATCTAGGTTAATTCCTTCCGCTTTAAGTTGTGGCTTAACTAGCTCCAAAACTTCGGTCATTGGTGGAATCAGGCTTGCTACCTTGAGCGTAACTTCTTGACCCGTTGTCTCTTTTTCACCACTACCGGTTTGGTCTCCTATTTCCTTCTGACCGCAACCTGCGACGATTATCATCATTACAGCTAATAGACCTGCGAGCATACTTCTTGAGTGTTTTGACTTGAAATTCATTACCATCTTACCCCCATCTTAGATGTTATTACTTCATGATCGAAACAAGCACTTTACCTCTTATCTAACAACCTTGACAACAAGTTCCCCGTGAATTGAATAGACTGAACCAATATAATCATGATGATAATCGTAAATACCATAATCTCCGTTTCAAACCGCTGATACCCATATCGAATAGCAAAATCCCCTACGCCGCCACCGCCTACGATTCCCATCACGGTTGAGTAGGAAATAAAGCTGATCGTCGAAGTTGTCAGTCCTAGTACAAGACCAGATCGGGCTTCCACATAGAGAAATTTGAAGATCAATTGCAGTGTCGAGGCTCCCATCGAGGAAGCCGTCACTGTCACTTCTCGCGGAACGTCGAGCAATGCTTGTTCTACTAGCCTGGAGTAATAAGCTATAGCTACCACGGATAATGGTACAGCAGCCGCCAATGTACCTAAGGATGTCCCCACTAGCATACGAGTAACCGGAATCATAATGACCACTAGGAGCAAGAACGGAAATGAACGAATGACATTCACGAGCCCGTTCAGCACTGAGAAGACAATACGATTCTCGTATATTTGACCTTTACGGCAAAGGTACAACAGTGTTCCTACCGGCAGACCAAGGATGACAGCCGCAGCAATAGAGATGCCGACCATAACGAATGTCTCACCAATCGCTTTCCAAATCTCCGACTGATACTGTCCTACATATGTGAAATAATCGCTCATATAATGGACGATACTGCTTAACCAATCCATCATAAATCTGCCTCCACCGGATAGGTATCGATCAGACGACCCTGATCCATAACTGAGACATGCTTGCAAATCCGGTTTACCACATCTACCTCATGCGTAACGATCACAATCGTAACCCCGAATTTTTCGTTAATGCGGCTAAGCACATCAAGAATATCCGAAGTCGTCTGTGAATCCAGCGCGGAAGTCGGTTCATCACATAATAGTACTTTAGGCTGATTCACTAAAGCTCGTGCAATCGCTACCCGCTGCTTCTGTCCTCCACTAAGTTCTGCAGGATATTGGTGAATTTTGTCGCTGAGTCCTACAAAATGTAAATATTCTTCTATCCGCTTCAGTCGCTCTCTCTTGGGTATCCCTGCAAGCTCAAGGGGAAGCCCTACATTGCCAGCAACATTCCGATTACCGATCAGATTAAAGTGCTGAAAGATCATTCCGATCGATCTTCTTGCCTCTCGAAGCTGTGAATTCCTCATCGCAGTCAGGCTTCTACCAGCCACCTTCACCTCACCAAGATCAGGTCGTTCAAGAGCGTTCATCATTCGCAAAAGCGTAGATTTACCTGCTCCACTCGCCCCAATTATGCCGTGAACATCACCCTCTTTAATGCATAGGGAGACAGAATCTACGGCAAGAAACCGGCTCTTCGGGGGACCGAAACTCTTACTCACCTGTTGTAAAGCAATCATAGTCTAAGCTGCGCACCCCCACTTTCCATTCTTTCATTTTGCATATAAACATAAGAAGAAACGGCTCGAACCCTTTAGGGTACAATGACCGTTTCGATGTGAATCCAACTATTCGAATCATATCACATAATGAAAGAATGTTGTCTCTTTTAAAAATAAATCAAATTTTGGTATCTTAACCTCAAATAATCTAAGATAAATACAACTGATTACCGTACATCTCAGTCAATTTTTCGGCAGCACGTTCAAGTATCATTTCATCAAACCCGTCTAGTCCTTCGATAGCTCTGATCTTATCCGCTGGTGAACTTTCCTTGTTCAGGTGAAGACTCCAGTTCACAATATTCTGTATGGTTTCCTCTGTCTCAAACTGACGGAAATAGATATGCGCTTTGTACAAATAACTTTCTGCATGCTCCGGCAAAATGCTCAGCACTTCATCAAAAGCTTCTAGCGCAGCATCTTCTTCATGATCCTTATAATGTATCTGCCCTAACCTAAAATATGCCCCCGGATGGCCTGGTTGAAGTTCAAGGAATTTCATGATATCTACTCTAGCTCTGGCGTAGTCCATCATGGATAAATAAATAGCACTTCGAAGACTATATAGCGCCGCGTAATTGTTATCGAGTTCTATCCCTTGCGTACAATCAGATAATCCTCGATCCAGCTGTCCCGTCTCAAAAAAACAACCTGCTCGGAATTCATATAACCTCGAATTTCCAGAGGTCATATGAATAGCCTTGGTATATGCATCAATCGCTAAGTCCCATAGGCCCATCTCTTTATAAATATGACCACTTGCAGTTAAATAGGTCGGGTGGTCTTCATAATCTGGGTCTAGTGCAACAGCTTTCTGCAACTCAATCAATGCTTCCTCATTCTTCCCTTGCAAATACATCACATAACTTTGTTTATTGTGTATTTCCGAAGTATCACTTAGCTTCAGCGCTTCACTTAGCGCCTCTTCAGCAGCTGGCAAATCAGCCATTTCAATGAAAATATCTGCACGCTGCGTAAAATTAGCCGCGTCGTCTTTTTCCATCTCCAGCAGCTTATCGTTCAGCTTAATAGCCTCTTGATTCTTGCCTAAGCGATACAAACAATCTGCCATCCAGTAGCATACGAGTGGAGATTCGGAATGCAGTCGATACAATTTCGTTATCACTTCAGCTGCTGCTGCTTCCTCTCCATCCTCTCTATACAATCTCGCAAGCTCGAAATAAGCACGGAAGTCGTTCTCATCCTGGTGAATGGCGAGGCCAAAGTCCTCTATCGCTTCAGCCTTCTTACCCCAAGCTGCATAAATCTCCGCACGCTTCAGGTACAGATCCACAGCTCCTGTATAGATTTGCAGCCCTTCCGTTGCCGCTTCAACGCCTTTTTCGTATTGCCCTAGCTGCAGGTACAGATCTGCCAGTAATCGCCGGAATGAGAAATTCTCCTTCGTCTGCCTTTGAAACGTCATAAATGCACCATAGCTGTAATTGGTAGCGCCATCGAATATGGCGTAACCTTGGTCTGATTCCGCTTCATACCGATTAGACAACGCTACGCCTTTCTTTAATACAGTGACTGCTTCTTCCATGGAGTCAACTAAATCTAAGCACCGCGCAAGCATGAAGTAATACATGGGGATTGCCCGATCTGGATTTTTCACACTTTCTTTGAAACAGTGAACGGCATCGGCCGGGTTACCATTCTCATAATACGTCACACCCAATTCATAGTAAGTCGAGATGACTGTACTCGCATCCTCTCGCTTTATGGATTCTTTCAGGTCCCGAATTGCCTCCTCGTATCTACCCATATCTTTATAGGTTATCCCTCTTGTGTACCAATTCATAAAGTTATCGCTATTCAGCTCAATCGCTTCATTCAGGTCTAATATGGCTTCTTCTTCACGGTTCAGTTCACGTAAAATATGTGCTCGCCTTTCATAGGCTCTTGCTGCCCCCGTCCGATCTATAACCTGTCCAAGATACGCTATTGCCTCATCCGAATGAGCCGTATGATGCAGCAGCTCTGCATAAATGATCTGATCATTTAATGACTTTAGAGCTTTTTGGCCCTTTCTGATATATTTGAGTGCTTTCTCCAAATCTTGACGACCACGATAGTAGCTACCGAGCTTAAGCCAGATTCTATCCAGTAACAGCATTTCTCTCACCCTTTAAGTTTGTATGTAAGTCACTATCCATTTCACAATACCCCTAAATACTTGAAATAGGGAAACCCATCGGCTTCCCTATTCTCATATATCTATTATATTGTATAAAAAGGCGATAAATGTCCAGTGTCTCTCATTCAATACACTTTATGGATGACATCCTCAAAGTCGGGGTTCTCCATATCGATATCATCCAGTTCCCCCCAACGCCCGAGCTCCTTAAGTACAGCCATCGTGTTCATCTCTTGACGATTAACCTCAATGGTAACGATATTCTGCGTTACTGCTGTTACACGGATAAGAGATGGCTTAGCTGCCACGATCGATCCACCACAACCTCTAATGCTGGAATCTCCAGGGCTCAGAGACTGATATACATCTGGAACCTGAAAAGAACCTTTATAAGTAACTGTAATTCGCGTTGGCAATCCAATCGTATCACGAAGTGAACGGGTCGTTCCGTCATAGGTCAGCTTACCATCATTAATAACCATCACTCGGCTGCATAACTGCTCAATATCGTCCATATCATGCGTGGTCAAGAGAATGGTTTTGCCAAAATCCTTGTTCAGAAGCGTAAGAAACTGACGGATATTCCGCTTCGCGTTCACATCAAGACCAATCGTTGGCTCATCTAGGAATAACACATTCGGATCATGAAGCATCGCTGCCGCGAGGTCTGCGCGCATGCGCTGTCCGAGCGATAGCTTTCGCACAGGCGTTTCCCAGAACGTGTGCAAATCCAGAAGCTCTGTAAACTGATCGAGTCTACGCTTCTTATCCCTACGATCCACCGAATACATTTTTGCCAAAATATCATACGAATCCTTCACCGGTAAATCCCACCACAGCTGACTGCGCTGACCGAACACGACCCCCAGGTTCTGAACGACCCGGCGCCGGTCCTTATGGGGATCCATTCCACCGATGGACACCTCGCCAGAGGTTGGATGCAGAATGCCTGTGAGCATCTTGATCGTCGTCGATTTCCCCGCCCCGTTAGGTCCGATATAACCAACAAACTCTCCCTGTTTGACGTGAAAGCTAATATCTCTCACTGCTTCTTTGGTCTTGTAATCCCTTGAAAATAATGTTCTTAGGCCTGCAAAACGGCCTTCACGTACTACAGGTGTCTTGAATTCCTTGTGTATGTTATGAACCTCAATCATCTTATTCTCCTCCTTAGCTCCCAGCGCTCTGGTATTTGGTAATGCCAAACCGCCAGAATCGCAAGGATAGGGTGAGACAGATCACCGCAACCATCGCTACAGCAGCAAGCACCCAAGGCCCGAGTTCTCCGCGCAGTATGTATAATGATGGAACGTAATTGACGAAACCAACAGGCACAACGATAAGTAGTAAGGACGACATCCACTTGGGATACAGCGATAACGGATATTGCGCAGCGGTGCGGGCAGCATCTTCAGTAATGGTCTGGAGTTCGTTAATTCGGGTCGTCCAGAAACCGAGCGTTGCGGTAGCAAGGCCAATGGAGAACAGAATGACAGCTCCTGTACCGATAATGAGCAACGTCTGAGGCACAGCGATGAAGTCTACTTTACCACTGCTTATCATGGCGCCAAGTGACCAGATCAGCAGAAAGCTTCCCTGCAACAACTCACCAAGCATAATGCGGAAGTGTTGGGGCATCAGTGCAAGCAGCACCGGCATGGGCCTTGTCAGCAGCTGATCAAGTTCCCCGGTGACAAGATATTTTTCCAGATGGTGCACTTCATCGGCAAAAGTTCGGTACAGCGTCTTCGAAAGTGTCATCACGGCAAACAAATACCCAATCTCATACAGAGACCAGCCTTGGATGGCACCAAATTTGTGAAGTACAATCGCTACCATCAGAAATTCTGAGATTTGAATGAGCGCAGCCAGGATCGATGCCAAAAAGAAGTTGAATTTATACTGCATACGGCTTTTGATACTCGTTCGAATAAGTAACCCGTATAAAGAAATCCATGATTTCATCGTCATCCTCCCTGCACCTCCACTTTCCGGCGCAAAAAGCCAGTAACGAATATGCAGATCAGGGTGAGCAGAACACACCAGAACAACGTACCCCATAATGCAGAGACGTTACCTAAACCGAGATAGAAACGCGTGGGCACATACAGCAAGTAAGGATAAGGCGACCACCATGCGATACGCTCTAGCCAATCAGGCAGCCACTCAATCGGAATAAAAAATCCGGCAAGCAAATTAATCATGGCGTGGTTGGCCCAGTAAAGCCACGAAGATTCGGTTGTCCATAATGCCGATGCACCAATCAGATAATTCATACAGATGGACAGATAGGCTGCGCCAACTAAAGCAAAAGCTGCGTAAAGAAGAGATGATTTTTGTTCCGGGAGAGAAAGAGAAAAGGCGAAGTAATAAACAAGGTAGATCGGAATGGATTTGTACACGAACTGGTAACCGATTTGCCCCCATTCCTTAGCCATCAAATGGCTAAACAGATGCACGGGTCGCATTAAATCAAGTGAAATGTGGCCCGTCCTGACCGCTTGAGGTATACCAAGACCATTCGTGACAAAGCTAGCGACCCATAACGCAGACTGGGTAAAGGCAATATAGTTCACCATCCCTTGCGTTCCGTACTCTCCAAGTGCATAATCCGCACCTAGACCGATCCAGATACATGCGTACATAAAGCCGAACATCGCGCTCGCGATATTATGGACCATGTGCGCTCCCCGATACTGCAAGTTTCGGGCATAGGCTTTGGAAGCCAGAGTGAAATAAAGCATGGAACACCTCCGATAAGTAGTTGTTGACGGCTATCCGTCCACTTCAGACAAGGCGAAAATTGAGAGAAGGACAATAGCATACCAAAACATTCCAATAGAGGCAAGAGATTTTTTGGGGACAAAAAAACGCCGAAGACAGGCCCCCCCCTGTAATTCGGCGTTTCCATATGATTAGCTTTGCTCCTTGAGTACTTCCTCATACTGCGACAATACATGGTCTAGCTCGTCAAAGCGTACAAAACGGGCAATGCGGAATACTTCCTTACCTTCAAAAAACACCAGCACCGTCGGTGCAGAGAACGCCAAGTAAGCCGATGCTACGTCAGGAGCATCTTCCATGTATGCATATATACCCGTCACGTCAGAACGTGGTTTTAGCATAGTTGACACCTTGGCCTGAACCGATTCACATACACCACATTGTCCAGTCTTAATCACTAGTAGTACAAGTTGTTGTTCCGCTATTACCTGTTGAATATCCTCAAGTGATTTCAATTGCTGCATAACATCTTCCTCCATTTAACACACCTCAAAAACTTCCAGATTGCCTTTTATAATTCCTTAATATCATACCATTTGTCTTCGACATTCCGGCTTGCTCATAATAAGGAACTAAATCATCGTCGCAACATAAATCAATCATATAGATGTGATCCAATTCTTGGACCATCCGATTAACCAATTCCTTGCCTATACCTTGGTTTTGGTATTCTGGTAGAACTTCAAGAAGCGGAATGTAGGCAGATAATACTCCATCACTGATCGCTGTAATAAATCCAATGACTTGATTTATATGATCATCAAATGCCAAGATTACTTTACTGCTGTTCTTCAGTAGCTTGAAGTGAGTCTGTGGACTAGGTGGACTCGGCCAATCCACAAAAAAACCTTTTAACATATCCTCTGTAATACCATCCAGTGAATTCTTGTATACCATCATATATATCAGCTCCTAATTTAGTCTTCATTATTAGATTGATGATATATATCAAAAGAAAAGTAACAACGATATTACCTCCAAACGTTTTCTACAATGCCGCTCGCTTTAACTGCCCATGGTACAAATCACTGTAGAATCCTCCTTCTTCAAGCAGCTCATCATGTGAGCCCTGCTCTAGAAGACGGCCATCCTTCAAAACCAGGATGCGGTCAGCCTGCCGAATCGTATTCAAGCGGTGCGCTATTACAAAGCTGGTACGCCCCTTCATCAGGCGCTGTAGTCCTTCTTGAATTTTAATCTCAGTTACGGTATCTATACTGCTTGTCGCTTCATCCAGCACCAGCATCGCAGGATTCGCAAGAATTGCCCGGGCAATAGCAAGCAACTGCTTCTGTCCTTGACTGATCCCGCTTCCGCCCTGCTTCAGTACCTTATCGTAACCGTCATTCAGTCGCATGATAAAGGAATGGGCATTCGCTAGCTTCGCTGCTTCCTCAACTTCTTCGTCGCTTGCATCCAGACGGCCGAACCTGATATTCTCCCTTATGGTTCCTTCGAACAGGAATGAATCCTGAAGCACAAATGCCATATGACTACGCAGGCTCTCCCGTTGAATCGTTGTAATATCCCGGCCATCCAGTGTAATCGTGCCGCCATTCGGATCGTAAAAGCGGGACAGCAGCTGAATGAGCGTTGTCTTACCAGCCCCGGTTGGGCCGACTAGAGCAATCATCTCACCTGGCTTGGCTTCAAAACTGATGCCTTCTAGCGTATCACCATCTTGTTCATATGCAAAGGATACGTCCTTGAAGGTTACCGCCCCTTCGACTTGTTGCAGTTTAACTGCTGCGCCTTCATCCTTTGCTTCCACTTCTTCATCCAGCACCTCAAACACGCGCTCCGCACCAGCAATAGCAGAGAGAAGTGTGTTCCACTGATTCGCCAGATCGTTCAGCGGACGAGTGAACTGTCTTGCATAACTTTCAAAAATCACAATAACGCCTATCGAAATATATCCCTTGATGACCATAACTCCACCGATGCCGGCAACAATTGCAAAGCTCAAGTTGTTAAGACCGTTCATCAGCTTCGGTATAAATCCTGATATCGTCTGTGCCCAGAAGCCGGACAAGCGAATCTTAGCATTACGCTCACCGAACTCGCGAATGACCCGATCCTCTTGAGAGAATGCCTTAATAATGCGCTGACCGGAGAGCGTTTCTTCAATGTATCCATTAAGTTCCCCAAGATTTCGTTGCCGCTCTTTAAATAGCGGACCTGTGCGCCGGGTAATCCAACGCATACCAAGTGCCATAAGAGGAACCACTATGAATGTCAGGAGTGTTAGAAGTGGACTAAGCCATAACATCACCGACAATGTCCCTACGAGCGTTAGAACACTGGAAAAAATCTGAATGGCCGAACTGTTTAACGTTGAACTTACATTCTCAATATCGTTCGTTAGTCGGCTCATGATCTCACCTTGCTGCCTTTTACCATAGAATGGAATCGGTAATCGGTGTAAGTGTGTGAACAAGTCCATCCGCATTCGATATACAGTCTCTTGAGCAATACCGATCATCCATACATTATGTAGCCATGTGGTCAGTGCTTGAAGAATGTACACAACAGCCAAGCCAATTAAGAAATAGATCCATGCTGATCCACCGGTACCACCGGATATACTTGCAGTCTCCAAAAAGTCATCTACTGCAATTCCAAGCAAATACGGGCCAAGCAGCGCTAAACCCGAGCTTAGCATGACCATAAACAAGACAAGGGATAACTTGCCCTTTCTACGTGCCAAATACGACCAAATTCGTTGAAGTGTAGCCGACCAATTCTTTGCCTTAACATTTGATTTACGACTAAATATGCCTTTGCCCTTTCCTAGTTCAAACTTTGGCTTAGGGTGACGGAACGGTTCAATGAGTGCTTTGAACATGCTGCGCCTCCTCCCCATACTGTGATTCATAAATACGGCGATACAGTGAGGAGCTTTCCATTAAAGCCTCATGATCTCCCTTTTCAATCAAACGGCCATCGTCAAGTAGCAGGATAAGATCCGCCGATGTCGTGGAGCTAATCTTCTGTGTAATCAAAAATGTTGTACAAGATAGATCCTTCAGTGCATCTAGCAGCGCAGCCTCAGTCCGAACATCCAGCGCACTCGTGCTATCGTCCAGTATCAAGATCGCAGGTTTACGTACAAGCGCCCTTGCAATAGATAACCGCTGCTTCTGACCACCAGACAGATTCACACCACGCTGTCCGAGCATTGTATCGTAACCGTTAGGCAGGCTTTCAATGGTTTCATGAATTTGTGCTCTTCTAGCTGCTTCCTTGATCTCATCCATCGTTGCCTGTTCTTGCCCCCAAGCGATATTGTCACGCACCGTACCCGAGAACAGTAACACTTCCTGTGGAACATAACCGATATTTCTCCGTAAATGCTCGGGATCCATCTTACTGGCCTTCACTCCGTCCACGAGGATTTCACCCGAATTCTCTTCATACAAGCGGGGAATGAGCTGAACCAATGAAGATTTACCTGAACCCGTAGCACCCATGATTGCTATGCGCTCTCCAGGACGAGCTGCGAATGATATATCCGACAGAACAGCAATATCACTGCCTGGATAGCTGAAATTAACCTCCTCAAACTCAACGGCGCCTTTCAGGGTTTTGCTTCCGGAAGTTGATTGCGCTTCATAAGCATCATTCTCCGTATTCAATACTTCCTCAACCCGCTGCGCTGACGCACGAGCTCTAGATAATACCATAACTAGACCTGACAACGCGGACATCGCACCGATACAGCGCAGGGTATAGTTAAGGACCGCAACTACTTCCCCCATCGAAGCGCCACTACCCGTAGCGATATCATGACGACCGAACCATAAAACCGCCAGAATCGCTGCATTCATCACAATCAGAATAAAAGGCATCGTTCGTTCCGTCATACGTAGCGTAGATACCGTATTCTTCATAAGTTTACCGGAGGTTCGAGCGAATCTCTCGATCTCATGGCCCATGCGTACAAATACACGGATCAACCGAATACCCGTTAAGTTTTCCTGAATGACACCATTCACCGAATCAAGCTGCTGCTGCACTTGGCGGAAAGAAGTTGCGGCTTTTTTCATAATCCAAGCTATAAAAATAAATAATGCCGGTACAGTTAATACCAGCCAGAGTCCAAGCTTCACATTAACAACTAGGGCCATGATAATACTTCCCGATACAACAAGCGGAACCCGCGTCATAAACCGCAATCCCATGAATACGGTGTCCTGAATTTGCGTCACATCTCCTGTCAATCTCGTGATCAATGAAGATGTTGCAAACCGATTAAACACCGAGTAAGAAAACGATTGCACTTTGTCGTACAACTTGTCCCGCAGATCATACCCAAGGCCTTGGCTTGTATGCGCTGCGAAGAATGAGCTAGCTATCCCGGCTGCAAAAGCAACAAGGGAGCTGGCGGTCAGTATACCTCCCCACATCCATACAACCGATAGATCATGATGCTGAATTCCGTCATCAATGATCTTGGACATGATGAGCGGTTGAACTAATTCCAGTGACAGTTCAATCAGCATCATGGCAAGCGCCGCGAGTGCAGCTACCCGATACTTTTTCAAAAAAGTAAAAACAATTCCCATTCACATTCCTCCGACTTCCGGGCCCTGATGTCGCAACTGCACGTTATGCGAAGGCCAACAAATGATAACGTTCATTGATATATATGTATATTATAACGTATTTTTTCAACAAGATCGTTTAAAAAAGGAATTTGGAACCGTTTCTCGCTAAATTATTATCACACTTTTCTCGATATAATATATAGCAATGTAGAAAGAAGAGGATGCAATGAATCTACTACAGACGTTTACATTAAATGAAGAAGGATACACCCTAATCCAGAAGCTGGTGCTTTTCCGAATCGAAGAAGATCTGTCGTATGAACATCATACCTTGAGACTAATTGAAGAGAAGCAGCAAAATATCGCACAAAAGAGCGGATTTATTCACTCGCTTAACAAAGCTCATAAAGATCATGCTGCCTCCAAAGTTATGGAGCGGATCCGTAAGAAAGAGGAATGGAAAGCTTACTGGGAAGCAAAGTACCTGCTCGTACTACCGGAAAATCTCAGAAACACCCCAATCGATCGATTGATTAGCCAATGTAATGAAACGTCCGATGGACGTGTACAGTTATTTCTCATTATGCAGGAAGTTATCCATACTCCGATCTATTATGATATGGAACCCTTCAACAATGCCTTGGAAGAAACCTATTTTGAAGCCCATATCGATAAAATCTCACTCATGTGTGGATTCGGTCCCTGGGGGAAGAAAATTTATAAGAATACTGAAAAATTCTTCAAAGACATTAAAGATGAAGGTGGAAAACTGCCGAAATGGGGCATCACTGGTCTTGTGGGGATCGGATCGGTTGCCACGGTACTCGCCCTTCCTGTTATTGCCCCCGCCGTTGGAGGAATACTGGGCCTATCTGGTGCAGCGGCCACTTCCGCAAGATTGGCTATGCTTGGTGGCGGCTCCATTGCAGCAGGTGGACTCGGCATGATGGGCGGCATGACGGTACTTGTTGGCGGGAGCAGCGTGCTTGGTACCGTTGCTGGTGGTGCTGTGGGCAAAATGCTGAGCCAGATCCCCCAAGAGGCTGTGGCACTTAGCATCGTTAAGAATATTAATCTGATTCATTATCTTAAATCCGATGACAATCGCGATCAGGCAGGGACTATGGACACCTTAATCCAAGCTCAAAATATGTTCCTGGAGTTCAAGCAGCAGACCGAAAGAGAAATGGTGACACACGGCATTTATAGCAACAAAAAAGACATGATGCAGATGTCGCATATTTTGAATCGAGCATTCCGTCAGTTAATTACATAAACAAAGGGCCCCGCACATCATACGGGGCCCTTTGTTGTTAAACTTATATCTTTTTATACGATTCATAAGAAATGCTTCTCTATCACTACCTACTCCACAGACTTCAACGCCTCAATCATATCGATCCGCTTCAGCTTGAAATGCATGGACAGCATCACAATACCGGAGAACAGCAAGGTTAACAACGCCGCATATCCGTAGCTCATCCACTTGATATTCTGACTGAACATCATCGCATCCACTTCTGCGGTTTGAAGCACGAACCCGTGCAGCCAAATCCCTAGGAAATTACCAACGATAATCCCTAGGATAGTCAAGATCATATTTTCCCTGTAAATGTACATCGTGACTTCCTTGTCGTAAAAGCCGAGTACTTTAATCGTAGACAGCTCTCTGATCCGCTCCGACACATTGATATTGGTCAGATTGTACAATACAACAAACGCCAGCGCTGCTGCAGAAACAATGAGCACGACAACAACGACATTCATACTTCCCATTGTATCATCGAAAGCGGTACTCACTCCGCTCGTGAAGCTTACCATCGCAACCCGTTTGTTATTCGTCAGCTGTTCACCGAAGGTATCCTCCCATTGTGAACTTGTATCTTTGTATTTGAGAAGCTGTGTGTTAACTTCCGGCTGCTTGCCGAAGATGGATTCATAATAAGCTGGTGTCATGTACAGATAATGCATCGTATAGTTCTCGGTAATGCCTGCGATCTTAATTTCAAAAGTATCATTATCGTTATTCTGAATCGTTAGAGTGTCACCGATCCCTACACCGAAAAGTCTTGCCAGCTTCTCAGTCATGACAGCACCTTGATCCGTAAGCGGAATACGATTATCGGTCTTCCGATCATTGAGCACCACAAAATTACTCAGCTCATCCGATGACTCAGGAACGAATAGGTTCACATCCTGATTATTCTTTCCTTTTGCAACTGCCGTTACTGCATCCTGTGTTACATTCAGTACACCTGTAAGCCCCGACGTATTCGCAATCAATGTATCGTAATCCTTCTTGATCTGTTCGCTGTTATCGTCGTGAAAAGCAATCAATGCATTATATTTCATAATCTTGCCGAATTGCATAGGAGCGATATCCCCGATCGAATCCTTTAAACCGAATCCTGTAAGGATCAGTGCAGTACATCCTGCAACGCCACACACCGTCATAAACATCCGTTGTTTATAACGGAACAAATTTCTCGCGGTAACCTTCCCCGTAAATCCAAGCCGCTTCCAGATAAAGCTTACCCTTTCAAGTAAAATACGTTGTCCACTCTTAGGCGCCCTTGGCCGCATAAGCACGGAAGCATTGCTTCGTAGTTCTACCCTTGACGCAATGAACGCAGTCATTGTAGTACATAAGAGTGCAACTACAATCGATATCACACTATAGCTTAGATAGAAGCTGATTCTAATGCTAGGTAGATTATACAGCGAACCGTATGCATCGAAGATAATATTGGGGAATAGTGTATATCCTACAGCCAGGCCTGCTGCCGAAGCCGTGACACTTGCGAGTGTTGCGTATACCAGAAACTTCTTCATAATATCCCCGTTGCTGTACCCAAGTGCTTTTAAGGTTCCGATCTGGAGTCGCTGTTCTTCAACCATCCGTGTCATCGTGGTCAGACTGACCAAGGCAGCAATGAGGAAAAAGAAAACGGGAAACGCAGTTGCAATGGATGCCAGGCGATCCGCATTATCACTGAATTCGGTATATCCCGGATTGATACTGCGATCCAGAACATACGTCTTCGGCAGTTCAAGCTCATCCAATTCTTTCTCTCCGTTAGCGATATCCTTCTCCGCATCAGCGATTTTCCGGTCCGCCTTCTTCTTCTCTTCATTATAAGTAGCTAGGCCCTTATCGTATTCAGCCTGGCCTTCTTCCAGCTTCGCCTTAGCAGATGCAAGTTCAGCTTCGCCTTTCTGTCTTGCCTCAGCAAGCACGGATTTCCCCTTATCCAGCTCATTTTGTCCTTGTATCAACTTGCTTTCACCAGCAAGAAGCTGAGTCTGACCTTCTTGTAGTTGCTGTTTCTTCGCATCCAGCTCCTTCTGTGCGGAAATAAGTGTCGCCGAAGCCTTACTTAGTCCCTGTTCGAAAGAGCTCACAGCACCCTTTAATACCGAAGTATCCACAGAACCATTTAGATAACCCGAAACCACCTGTCCTAATCCCTTATCTGCTGCTCCCGCTGCGCTAATCAGCTGCGATTTCTGCTCCTGCGGGATAGCTCCTGGCGGCAGCTTCGCAATCTGCTTCAGCGATTTCACTAGTTCTTGTCCTTGAGCCAGCTTCGGCTCTAAAGCTTTCTTCTGCCCGTCCAGCTCTGCTTGACCTGCCTTTAGCTGAGCCTGACCTTCGCTTAAGCGTGTTCGGTTACGCTCCAACTCAGCCTTTCCGCGCTCAAGCTCTCTTTCGGCCGAATCTAACTTCCGCTGTCCATTCGCAAGCTCCGACTGAAGCTTGTCCACGCCTTGCTGATAACTGCGTCGTCCATCGTCCAAGATTACCTTAGCATCTGCAAGCTCTTGCTGAGCTTCGGCTAACTCTTGTTTTGCTTCAACAATCTTAAGCCGGGCATCATCCAGCTTAGCTTGACCTTCCTTCTGAATCTCTTTCAACCGCTCCTCCGGTTGAAGTTTAAGCGCCTGCTCTACCTGCTCCTTATGTTGTTCAATACGATCATCATACTCTGCAGTATATGGCGCTAGCGACGCCGTATCTTTAAAGCTTAAATAGGCTTCCGTATATACTTCTAGATTAAAATCCTCCTGTGGAACAACCACAAATACATCGGCCGTCCCCTTACCAATACTGCTGCTTCCCCGCCCCAGATTACTAATGAACATCGGGCTTTTCACAGTTCCAACGACCTTGTAACTAACCTTCTTGAACGTATCTTTTAAAGCCTCTGAGTCTGGATTCGTAAAGGTAATTGTGTCTCCAAGCTTATATTTGCTCCCCATCTCGCCATTATCATCAATGGCAATCTCCCCAGAAGACTGTGGTAATCTGCCTGACGTAAGCTTATATTGGTTCAGTTGGTTATCCTTATGATAGGAGAGAACTTTGGCAATGAGTCCGGTATCCCCCAGAAACACGTCCGAGCTATAAGCTGGCTGTACATCTAAAACATCTGGGACCTTTTTAATCGTTTCAATATCCTTTTGTCTCAAACCCAAGGTCGATTGAACTTTGAGATCCATTAATCGAAGTTCCTTGTAATAGTGGTCTGCGGTATTCAACATGTCAGGACCCGTAGCCTTGATCCCCGCAAAAAACCCAACCCCCAACATGATGATGGCAAAAATGGACAGAAACCGCGCCTTGGTCCGCCATATTTCCCGGAAAATATCACTCCATAAGGCCTTTTTCTTCAAAATATTAACCCCTTACCATTCGATGCTATCGACAGAGACCGGATTTGGGTTTTGCACGACTTTCCGGACCTTGGCGTTATTAATCTCGATAACCCGGTCAGCCATAGGCGCGATTGCCGAGTTGTGTGTAATGACGATTACGGTTGTTCCGGTATTCCTGCATGTATCCTGAAGGAGCTTCAGCACCTGCTTGCCCGTATTATAGTCGAGTGCGCCTGTTGGCTCATCACATAAGAGCAGTTTTGGCTGCTTCGCAAGTGCTCTCGCTATCGCTACTCGCTGCTGTTCACCACCGGAGAGCTGAGCTGGGAAGTTGTTCAATCGTTCACCTAGACCCACATCTCGAAGTACCTTCTCTGCATCTAGAGCTCGAGGAGAAATTTGCGATGCCAGCTCTACATTTTCAATCGTTGTTAAATTGGGCACTAGATTATAGAACTGAAATACAAATCCGACATCCGTCCGGCGGTATCCAGTAAGCTCTTTGTTATTGAATTTAGCAATATCCGTCCCATCTACAAGAACTTGTCCTTCGTCCGCCGTATCCATACCGCCTAAAATGTTCAAAACGGTTGATTTCCCTGCACCGCTGGGACCTACTATAATGGCGAACTCACCTTTTTCAATATCAAAATCAATGCCATCATTCGCCACGATGGTGGTCTCCCCCATCTGATAGCGCTTGTATTCATTTTTTATCGATACAAATGCCACTCTATCCGCTCCCTTGCTGACATTTCTTATAACTACAATTTATTAACAAGTGTATCACAAAAAAATCTGCCAATAAAAATGCTAAACCCTCAAAACAGACATCGTCACACAACGTTCCTATTCTCACAGTTTTCAATACATGTAATACCTTTATAGCAACATTTTGTAAAAGAGAACGTTATATTATTAGGCGCTTTGAATTGATTCATCTGATGCAATAAAGAAGGAGACGATTTTATGAAAAAAATAAGCCTTACGTCACTACTTCTACTCCTCGTCCTAGTCCTTATACCAAACTCCGTTTTTTCTGCAAAAGCTGGTGCATCCGCAGGAGTATCTTTCCCTGATCCCGTACTTGAGATGATTATCCGGCACTACGTCAAAAAACCAACAGGTACTATCACACAGTCGGATGTCGATAAGATCACCGTTCTGGATACAAACGAGGTTCATACCATGCTCGTAAGTAAACTGAAGAAGCCCGGCGCCAGCACTCACCGAGTCGGAATTAAAAATCTAAAGGGACTTTCTCAGCTTCGCAATCTGAAATCTCTCCGTATCCAGACAATACACAAACAAGCAACCGTCTTGCATACGATTAAGGATCTGTCCGAGCTTAAAGATTTGAAAAATCTAAAACAATTAACACTCCGTGGTGTTTCCTTAGAATCTCTTCGGGGATTAGAAGGCGTAACTGAACTTAACTCACTCAATGTGAGTTCCAACGCCATTCAGAATCTGGCCCCCCTTCAGAATTTAACTAAGCTAGAGCAGCTTAATCTGTCTTGGAATCAACTGAATCAAGGAAAGAGCGGACTAGCCCCTTTGCAGAATTTAAATAAGCTGAAAACATTAAACTTGGAAATGAATGCTATGGAGGATATCTCGCCGTTAAGTCAGCTTACCGGATTGCAGGAATTAATCTTAGGTGGTTCCGGTAATGGAAATCTACAACCTTTAAGCACATTAACTAATCTTCGCAAGCTGAATATCGATTATTTTAATGCAGCCAGCCTAAAGCCGCTGAAGGGAATGAGCAAGCTGCAGGAGCTATCGATGGTGTACAACCGTGTTGAGGATCTGACACCGCTTGCCGGCATGAAGCAGCTTCAGGTTCTTAACCTAGCGGAGAATCGAGTGAAATCCTTGAAGCCACTGGAAAGCCTGAAGGAACTACGGATCATCAAGGCAAGTGACAATCAGATTGAATCACTCGCCCCATTAACCCACATGAAATATCTAAAGCAGGCCGAATTTAATGACAACCGCCTTGTATCTATGCAAGGTCTAGAGAACAAGAAACAATTAAAATCCGTCACGCTGCATTATAATATGATTGATGTTAGAGACAACTCATCAGCCACCATTTTAGCTCAGTTAAAACAACAAGGGACCCAAATTAGTTATACAGAATTTGATCCGTTTCCGGATGTTTTCCTAATAACCAAGACAAAGAAAGCTTACGCTTTCGGTAAATACGTAAAGCTTCCAGCCGCTCCATTTGAACGCAAAGGTAGAATGTTCGTCCCGCTTCACGTGGTCAGCGACCTACTAGGAGCCAAAGTACACTTCGATAAAAAGTCTCACACCATTACGATCAAGGATGAGGGAGTATCTATGATCATGAAAGTTGGATCCACAGATATGAGATGGAATGGTCAAATCATAAAGATGGATACCGTTCCTGTTGTTCATGATGATATTGTTTTCGTCCCTGTACGTGTCATCGCAGAACGTCTGGGAATGCTCATAAAACCGAATATATATGGTGTTTCGATAAATCCTTATTAAGGTGTGAACTGAACAACGAAGGAGGAACCATAATGACTCCCAAAGTAAACTGGATGTATATTGAGCTAGGAGTTCCACTGTTCATATTATCCATTGGCTTGTCTTTGCGGGCCTCCCAGTGGGTTAATATGATCACTTCGAACGGTTGGCTGCAACAGTTAACATTCCCACTGGTCTTGGGCTTACTCGTACTTGTGTTTGAATTAACCAAGCTAAGTAAGATGCGTGTTCATGCCTTGTTGGGGCTCGTGATTATTCTCAACGGACTTTGGATCGAGGCATTGATCGATCCTGGGGATTATTTATAGATACGAGATTTAGATTTCGTAACAAAACTAGTAAAAAGACAAGTGGTCCCTCACCAAGCATTCTGATCATGCCTAGGAGGGACCACTTATTTATACATTATAAAAAATAATTTGTGATCGATTGATCACTCGCCAGAATAGCTTCACTATCGAGCTTCTTCTTCAAATACTTC
Source organism: Paenibacillus sp. FW507-14B1B (assembly GCF_058781425.1). Lineage (NCBI taxonomy): Bacteria > Bacillati > Bacillota > Bacilli > Caryophanales > Paenibacillaceae > Paenibacillus > Paenibacillus sp. FW507-14B1B. Next base: position 169,211 of record NZ_JBYSWS010000005.1, read on the forward strand.
TTGTCCGAGGATATGAATATATTCATTATCAGATCCACGACGAACAAGAATGTGATGTGGTTAGACATGAGAGCACTGTTACTGACCGAGATTTTGTCTGGCACGATCATATCGACAACGGCATTCTCTGTAATCGGTGACGAGTCATAGCAAGTGATTGCGATGGTCTTCGCTTGATTCACCTGAGCAATCGATACTGCATCGACAATTTCCTTCGTAGAGCCTGAACGTGAGAAGGCGATTACAACATCCTCCGAGTTACACTGAGAAGCCGCAATCTTCATCGCGCGACTATCACTGATTGCTTCAGACATAATCCCGATGATCGCCAGCCGGTTCTTTAAAGCAATGGCAGCCAAGAAGGAGTCGAACAATCCGATCAGCACAATCCTTCTCGCACCCTTCAGCAGATGGACCACTTCATGCAGCTGTTCTTCCGTGATCAGCGCCGAGGTATTCACGATCAGTTCATTATAATCCAGTGCGAGAGCATCAATGGCATTGATTTCTCGTCTTTCTTTCTTCTTCGCCTGCATGTCACGATAGAAGGCATCTTGTGCAAAGGCGATTTTGAAATCGTTGAATCCCTTAAACCCTACCTTTTTACAAAAACGATTGATGCTTGTCTCTGACACACCAATCTCATTAGCGATAGCCGTAATGGTATTCCGCGTAATAAATTCGGGGTTATGGATAACATAATTAGCAATTTGATTTTCCCCATATGTTAATTTCTGTGTTTGCGATACGATTTTTGCAATGACAGCCGGAACCTGTGAAGACATGATACCTCCTCCTGATCTACCAATGGACACTAGCACAACCCATTATATCACACTGAAGTAAGGTATTGATAAAGCTTACATCCAAGACTTCCAGCGCTTTACCTGCTCCATGAATTGGGCCTTCGAAAGCGCCTTGTTCTGCATTAGATAGACGTAATCAAGCACATTCGGTAAGCATGGTAGTCCCATAAGTTCCTTGCAAAAGGCATGTGCCGCAATCTCACTGGTCTTCACCACAGTCGAACGCTTCTTCAGCCATTTTCCAAGCGTGAATACTTCAATCGGCTCCAACACTTCATTGGTGAATTTTCCTGATTTATATTCAAGATAGTGATAGAATTCATGCGCCAGATGGATATCTATCAAGCGATCCAGCTCAGCCCCCTCTGCGTCCGATCCAACCACCTCTTGATAGGATTGTTTCATCCCGGCTAAAGACTCGGCGTACACGATAATTTCCGGTGGATTCTTAGCAAAATCAATCTGTGCGCGAAATTGAACCTTATGGAACGTACCGGACCGACTCGTGATTTCATAGTGCAGACCTTCCTCTAGGCACAACTCTCGAATATCCCTTCCGATATAGGAGAATGCGGTATCCCGGCCTCTTGCAAGTGATGTGCTAACATAGTACGGGATTTGTTCTGTAGGTATTTTATGAAACAAAGGGTCCTGTTCAAGCTCTGCACAAGCCATTGTCTCGTCTGATAAAGACTGCACTTCTTCACGAGTCGCGATCATGGTCCGCCTTCGCTCCTTCCTACTGATACGCAACAACAATCATTTCATCTTCTGCGCGCATCATTTCCGTCTCAATCTCTAAGATCGACATCAACTGCTCTTTCGTCTGCATCCCTGTTAGATCCAGCATCTTCTCTTTATAGAATACAAACACCTTCGGAATGGTCGCATTCGCATCCGAGTATATCGTATTATCATCCAGGAACTCACCAAGCCTACCCCCGTGCTGCGATTTGGTCAGCTTCGTATACTGCACATTCGCTTTCTTGAAGCGCACAACGCCTTCCCGATCCAGAACACTTACACTGTTAGACTTTTTCTTAATGAGCCCAAAGAATGATTTCTTCACATGCTCACTTGCAAAAAGACTCCAGCGACCGCTTCTTGCCGCAAGCTTTGTTAATTCCAGCGGCTGATCCACCGACTTCGCAGCAATGGCTACCATCTCTTGATCTGACATCGCTTCTTGTCCTAAATCCTTCGAACGAAGCTCGGTAGAGCCGGTAGCTACGGCTCGCAAAATATTTTTCTGACTGTCGATTTCAATCGTAACCTCAACCGTCTCTTCACTGGCACCTGATTTGACGATCCGTTCTACAATTTCCGAACGTATCCGCTTAATGTCCTCTTCTGTCGGATTCACAACGGTCCGTTCCATCTGCTCCTTCACCATCGCCAGAGCCACACCGATCGTGGACACATATGGGGCATTGTTCGCGATCTTGCTCTTTAGATTCTCTCGCTCTGCCATCGCTGGTACAAGAACTGCCCCGCTTCCCCCTCCGCCTACCAGGGTGACAAACGAGCGGTCCAGTTCATAATCCTCAATCATTTCATTGACCGTCTTCATGGTCTTGTCAATCGCGATATTCATGACTGCTCTAGCGGCCTCTTCCACACTTAGTCCGACATGCGCCGCAAGAGCTTCCCATGCCTTAACAGCTGCCTCCTTATTGCCTTGAGCATAATCGCCTTCCGGAATATACCCAAGGATGTTCGCTGCTCCCGCTAAAGTATACGAATACTCCTCTCCATTCTCACTCTCAAGAATGACGTACTCGGCCGGGTCACCCTGTCTAGGACTTACAAACTTCACCTTGGGGTTCACAATATCTTCTGTCTTCGCGAATGCCTCATATGCTTTACCGGCAATATGTGCGCTCCGTGGTCCAACATCCGTGATCTTACCGCCAGCCACCTTGATCATACTTCCACCTGCAATACCAAGTGTGCGCACATCAAGTGACTGAAGATATGTTCGGTGGCCTCCCACCTGCGCATTCTTGATCATAACTTTACCATTCTTAATGACAGATATATCGACACTCGTACCCCCAACTTCGAAAAAAATGCCGTCTGAGATTTTCTCATACATCAATGCTCCAGCGACGCCTGCTGCGAGACCAGATAGCATCGTTAAGATTGGCCGCTTGCGCACTTCATCGATGCTCATAACCCCACCATCACAACGCATGATCATGAGCTGGGATTTGATATTGGCATTCTTGACGGACTTCTCCGTCATATTAGCCGTCTCCATCATTTTCGGGATGAGTGATGCATTCACGACTGCGGTTCTTGTCCGCGTCTTAAGTCCATATAGTTGTGATATTTCATGTCCACCAGTTGCATAAATACCTTTGCGATTCGCAATCTCCACCACTCGTAGCTCGTTCGTCGGATCATCTACACTATAGGCCTCCGAAGCTACAATGACTTCAGCACCTTGCTTCACAAGATCATCAATAGACGTCTCGATCTGCTGATCCCTTAAATCCTTAGAGTCTAGATATGTGTGAAATGTCTTCAAATACTTTCCCGGTGCAAGTTCAATATCACCTGGATTCGATTCGGAACGTGCACTGAGACCATCAAGACCTGAACCCATGCCGATAATACCAACAGATGCAACGTCACCTTCAAGGAGAGCATTTGTGGCTTGTGTTGTTCCGTGAGCAATAAAGGTAACATCATCCGGTAGAATGCCTCGACTTGCTAGAATTTTGTTTAAAATCTGAACAATCCCTTTTGCCACACCATCTTCATCGTGGTGGGTCGTAGGAATCTTCATCTTCTCTATGACTTCGTAAGTTTCATTATCAATGACAGCCGCGTCTGTAAACGTCCCTCCAACATCAATCCCTACCCTTACTTTTCTTCTCTCCATCATTCTCCTCCTGAAGGTACAGGCGGGATATTCGTAGTATAAGATACCACTTCCCGCCCGAGTTCAACTACCCCGATTAAAAGACCATGAAGGCCCCGATCAGCATCGAAATAAGTACAGAAACCATCATCCAAGGCAATGTCTTCTTCAAAATTTCGTTAATATCACTCTTCGTAAAATCGGCAACCCATACGTTATGTGAGTTCGTTGGATCCGATACGGCTTGCACGTTACTTACAACACGAAGCGCTAGCATTGCAGCGACCGGGGTCATCCCCGCCGTGACGAACAATGCAGCAATACCACTTCCAAGCCCCCATACGTTCAGAGGTCCACGATAAATAGCAAGTGGTGACAATAGCGTAAAGAAGATGATATACATCAGCGGATTTGTTGGCAGAACCGCTTCAATCAGCGGTGAGATCAGTGACGACACCTGTGGCGCCATAACGGAATTCAGGAGAATACCGATACCGATCATTAGTGCCATCGCCCCCGCGATATCCTGAATCCCTTCAATCAGGGCACTGGAAAGTACATGTATCGGACGTTTTGGCAGTGTTAGCAGAACTGTAACCAAGGCGCCGATCACAACGGCTGGTACAATATCCAGTTTAAAAGCAAAAACGAGAATAACCGGTACGAGAGGACTGATGAGTGCTATGGCAGGAACCTTCTTCCCATCCGTCCCGGTGGCATTAGGCATCGCCCATGCTTTACGGCCTCTGCCGTCTTTTTTGATATAGAAAATAATCATCGCAAGCGATAAGGCAATCAGCGGCAGAGCAGCTACGAGTGTATAATCCGCAATTTCCGCAACAGAAAGACCAAGAACGTCCACATATACAGCCCAGTTAGAGACGTTGAATAGTGCGCCTACACCAACCGCTGAGACGACAACGATGGAAGCCACGAATTGAGAAATTCCTGCGGTAAGCATAATCGGAATGACAATCGTACCTACGAGGATGACCATACCAAGTCCGCCGGCTGCGGAGAAAATAATCGACGCTGTAACAAAGAATAAGACAGCGATCAGCACCGGTTTGTCACCAGCCAATTCGGCCGCTTTTCGTATGATCGATTTCGTAATTCCAACTTTATTTAGAATCTGCCCGAACCAAGCACCGAACACAAGACCAGCAATAGCACCAGACAACCTCATAGAGCCAGCTGACAGAATGGTCTTGGCGATGGTCGCTGTTTCAGGATCACTGGACATCCAAGGAACACCTGCAATAATTGCAAATAATACAGCCATTAAAGGCAAAGCTAGAATCGTTGGAAGCTTCCGAGTCATCATTAATCCAACAAAGATCAGGAAGACGAGTAAAATACCGATGGCTTGAAACCACATTAAAGTTGTCACTTTAATTTCCCCTCTCACAATGGTTACTACTAATTTTTACACTTCCAGATAAGCGCCCTGCTCTTTAAGTAGATGCTGTACTTCCTTGATATTGATATCCTGGACGTCGATTCCCCCTTTCGCAGCTATTGCAGCCGCAACACCTCCCGCGTGCCCAATTGCGCCTGTTGTCGGTGTTGTACGCATAGCCGCTTGCGCTTCAAATGTCGCTGATATACATCGTCCAATCACAATGAGATTCCTAACCGAATTTGTAATCATGCAGGAGTACGGAATGCTATACATGCCACCCCACTCCAGCTTCTGATGCTTAGTCCCTTCTCCATCCGGACTATGAATGTCAATGGGGTATCCTGAATGCGCAATCGCATCCTCGAACAGACGCTGCTCAAGCAAGTCCTCCGCTGTAAGCGTATACAATCCTTTGATTTGTCTAGAGCCCCTTACTCCAATATTAGGCCCTGTTGATTCTACAACTGCATGTTCAAAACCTGGAATATATTTTCGTACGAATAACTCTAGCTCACGGCATTGTTTGCGACCAACCATTTCAGCTCGACTCAGACTCATTGCATCCGTTGCATCATGCCCCAAGATACGAGTCGTGTTCAAGATGACCTCACCCGGATTATTGGTCTCGAAGAACAGAATGTTCTCACGTGGAATCGAAATCTCACCCTTGGCCTTTGCTTCCTTAAACAAACTGTCGAATCCGCCAACCGAAAGGCGCGGGGATTTCTCGATGATGGATGTATCCCCGTCATAGAGTGGGAAATCCTCGGGATGTGCATGGATATATTGTTTCACCTTCGGAATGTCCACGTTGTACATTTTCATCTTCAAGGTCATGGGCTGCATGGCCCCGTCAGTTTCTCTTCCCTTCGTAAACTCTGCTCCAGCTAAGACAGACAGATCACCGTCACCCGTGCCATCAATAAATACAGAACCTTTAATCTCACTGAGCCCTGACTTGTTGCACACCGTTATACTTACGATTCGCCCATTCTCTGTCTTCACACCCGCGAGCATCGTGTGGTATAGAATCTCTCCACCGCTTTCTGTCACCATGAGCTCAAGCTCATGCTTCATCGCCTCGGCATCAAACGGTGTCACTGAATATGTAAAACCGACGGTATCAAAAATATGTCCCGGCGATTTCCCTAATTTCTTCAACCGCTCAATGAGTTGATCTGTAAATCCCTGAATAGCAAGCTTCTCGCCAGCATGAAAGGTCATCATCGGCCCTACACCATTTGCTGTAAGCGTCCCTCCCAAAAATCCGTGGGACTCCACAATCAGTGTTCTCGCTCCTGAGCTTGCTGCCGCAACCGCGGCCATCGCCCCGGAAATGCCTCCACCCATTACGATAACGTCATACTTCGGCATACCCTCCATCTGCGTCTTCACTCCTTTTGGGTCATGATTATAGTGATTTCTTGACCTTAGATTACCAAAGCACATCAAATATGTAAATGCTTTCAGGAAATTTTTTTCTAAATATCCGGAAATTTAGAAAGTAATTTACCGAAGAATCAACGCCCTATTTATGCGTTTTTTTGATTAGCAACATTCTGGAAAAAGGAAACGTCAATAACTATAAATCATTTCATTTTGCAAGGAGGTAGACGATGCGGACAGTATTACTTACTGTAATTAGTATATTCTTGAGCCTGTCGCTATTCGGATGTAGCTCAAGCACATCGAAATCAGGATCAGGGACTGACTCTGTTCCGCCAACGACGGAAGATACAGCGCCAGGAATGGAAGGATATGTTGTGGATCAAAGAGATGGAGGCATTCTTGTAGTTGACAATGTGCCGAAGAATTACGGCGCTACAGGCGGGGTCGAGGAATTTTATAATGCTATTTGGTTCTCTTATGACCAGAAGGACGTTGCCATTGGTCAGAAGGTTCAGGTCTGGTTTAGTATGGTCAAGGAGTCGTATCCCGGTCAATCAACCGCTGAGAAATTACGCATACTGTCTGCTCCAAAACCAACTGAAGCTAACATAAACGAGGCCGAAGCCATACGCAGAGCGATAGAAGACCCCAGAACAGATCTCCCGGGAGTTCTTGTTATTAAAGCTGCAACCTACGACGAAACATCTGATCAATGGAGGATTACAATTAAACAAGGGGACGATGAATGGGTGGTTCGAATTGATGATAAGTAAAACCTCTCAAACATAGGCTCGGTCCAAAGGATCATCCATCTTGTTTACAGCTTCAAAGGCACCCATTGAATGACTCTATATTCATCCTATGATTCAAAAACTGATTTAGGCCATGCAATGCGAAACGTTCAACACCTATTATTCACTCTAGATGAAGGGGATGAATCATGAATCATTTCATTGTTTATATGTTGGTGTTGATGACTTCCCTTATATTGAATGGATGTACTTCAGAGCAAGCATTCACTCTAGGTACGGCGGAAGCTAGATTATACGACCTTATTCCTCCATGTGCTAATGACCTCGAATCTTTCAATTTAATTGCAAAAGCAGAACAAAATGATCAAGGCTATACCTTTACGGTCACACAAAATTGTGAGCCTGTTGACGGAGAAGGACCACAGATGGAGACCATCTATAAATATTTGGTTTCGCCAGATGAAATCAAACGGATCGAATAGAGGTAAGTATCCAAATGCAACGCAAAAAGATACCCATACGCTAAACACTTTTCTTAAAGTGTCCAGTGTATGGGTACCCGTTTAAATGACCTCGGATTGTTCCTTTTCACCTTCTCTAAGATGTAATGATTAATGAACGGTTATCACCTTAGCAGCATAATAAGTGACGAAGCTCGATTCTTCAGCTTGATAATAGCTAGCGGACAGGAAATCCGCTATTTGTTAGAAAACATCCTTTTTGTGAGCTATGTGGACTCAGATTCCGCTATTCTTACAGAAAGGCTCTGATTTAATAGGTTCAGAGCTAATAGCGGATTCTCTGTCCGCTAACGATTAATATTAGTCATATTCACAAAAATAACGGCCTCTCTGTCCGTTAGTCAGTTAGTCCGTTGGCCCATTAGTCCGCTAGGCCGCTGTCCTACACCACCTTCGCACTACCTTGCGGCTCTTCATCCCCCGCGATAACCCCCATATTGCTTCGTGACGCCCGATTTCGCCCCTCATGCTTAGCTTTATACAAAGCTTCATCACTCAGTTTATAGAGTTTATCCAGTGGCAGCATTTGAGCTGCCGTTACGGTAACCATACCAATACTTAACGTAAAGGAAATCGGTAACTTACCCGAACATTGTAATATCGAAAGACGAATCGCTTCTGCCACCTCCCCTGATTGTTTCTCATCCGCACCGGGAAGGACAACGGCAAACTCATCTCCCCCATATCTGCCTAGCAAATCTCCAGGTGTCAGAGCCCCTTTCACTTTAGCGGCATACTCTTGTAGCACCATATCTCCTATATCATGGCCGTAGGTATCATTAATGGACTTGAAGTGATCAATGTCCATGAGCAGAAAAGAAACCGGTTGACCTTTTTTCCTGCAATCCGCGATCGATTCCTTCGCTTCGAGGATAAACGTTCTGCGATTCCACACTCCTGTCAGGTCATCATAACTCGCTAGCTTATGAAGTTCCCGATCCCCCTTCTCTTTGGATAAGAGGACAAAACCTGTATTCCCTACAAACATCAACAAGAATAATGATAAAAAGGATAATGTCTGATAGATGCTTGGTTCAAAGAACGTTACGTTTATACCAGGAATCCATGCAATAATCGCTCGGATCAGCGAACCTGTAGCCACCAAGCTATACATCAACCCAGTCACTCTCATCAGTGTAGAGCCTTTCTTTCGGCAGACCATACGAATGGCAGGTAGGATCAGCAGGAGTGACATGCCTAAAGATCCCATAGCAATTCGGTTCGTTTCTGTATTGGCTAGCACGATGATAATATGAAATAAAAGAATACAAGAAAATGTTAACCCTATATAAAAGCGACGTGTGTTTCGGTGAAAGACATTCATGACTCTTAACAGCGCAATGGCTTCAAGAGCAGCTCCTAGGAATAAAACCGCATTAGCCAGAGACACCGTGAATAGATCGGGAATTCCTCCCCGAAACATGGCTAGCCCCCAACCGGTTGCTTGCAAACATTTTGCTCCATAAAACGCATTTACCGCACGATCTTTATTCTGTCCATGTCTATAAGCTGTTATTAGAATGACCGTGAATACATGCCCAACAACAAGAAATACAAAAGCGGTCCGCATATCCAGCTCTACATTCATCTTTTAAATTCTCACCATCTCAATATTCTTTTTCGACTTATTTCGACCTTTTAATGTGTAAATCCTCTTTTTTTACCATAATAGTCTAAATGTTTAGCGGAATAGTACAAAAAAACTGCCGGTATACCCGGCAGTTTTTCAATATATTTATATCTAACATATTCGGAACACTTAACCCAGCGTCCCCGCCTTAGCGACAGAATCCGATTGTCTGGAGATGATAAACAATACGATCCAGATCATCAAAAATCCAAGAATTTGGGCAGAGGTCACGACCTCGTTAAAGACAACCCAGTTAATCAATACCCCGGCCGTTGGAAAGCTAAGTTCCGCGAGCGTAGCAACAGAAGCTTTTGTTGTAGTAAGACCTTTATAATAAACAAGCAAGCTGAGCAGTCCTGGTAGAAGCGCTTGACCGATTAGATTCAGGGATACTAGAGCAAAAGCAGATGTTCCGAACTCTGGCAAATTCCAGCCTGCACCTTCATTCAACGTAATCAACCCAAGAAGAGGAAGTGCTAATACAAAACGCAGTGACGTTACCGTCTCCACCTTCATTTGACCAACCATCAATCGACCCATGACAGTAGATCCACCCCAAAGAGCTGCAGCGCCGAGTGACAAAAGGCTTCCCATCTGAATAAAGTCGCTCCAATGTCCAATCGGAATTGCAAATCCGAATGTGAGCAAATATGTTCCTGACAATGCGATAAGCATCAGATATCCAAAATGACGAGGTAGCTTTTCTTTAAGCAGCAGACTTGCTAGAAGAATGGCGAATAACGGTTGGAGCTTTTGCAGAAGAAGAACTGCGTTCAAGTTCCCGCTCGAGAGACCCATCGTGAACAGTATCGTTGCAATCCCTGATCCACCCCATGATATAAAGAGCAATGCACCAACCTGGCGCCAGCCAACTTGTTTAAGTTCCTGACGGTTCTTCCAAATGACCGGAATTGCAATTAACGAGATGATAACATGTTCTAGAAGAACGATCTGCGACGAGGTTAAATTATTCAGAAGTATGACCCGAAATAAGGGATCAACTCCCCATAGTGCTGCTCCCAGTACAACTAACCAAAAACCGTATTTCGGATTACTGCTAGCTTTACCCTTGCGTTTGGACTGTACCTTCAAACCTGTGTTGATGTTTTCCATAATGCTGTCTCCTATCCTTGAATACGGAGTCTTACCAGCAGAAAGCCCCCGTTATCGACAAATGTCGAACATACGGGGGCTGACCAAATAAGCCTACTGTAGAACTAAAAATTCCACAGCAAACCTACGTTTGATCTTCTCCCATCCGGACTTTACCGTCGGCCTTGGATTCTCACCAAGTCAGTCGCTACCTTAAACTTCAAAATAGCGAGTCGCGGGCTGGAGTTCATTCACGAGAGAACGAACCATCACCGCCGGTTAGGAATTTCACCTTACCCCGAAGATCCATATTCATTTATTTTTATTTTGTATTTCTCGAATAACCTAAATCCATAATACTAAAAATTAAGACAATAAGCTGATAAAAAAATCACAATGAAATTATAACACGAATAGTTTCATGTAAATACAATTTTTTTACAGAAAATGATGTTAATTTCTCAGAATATAACCTCACTGAGAATTATACAGCAAATATACATTAGTTACTACATAATTTTCAACGAGTACTTTTTACCACATTCGGCCTTCACACAAAAGGGACATCCTTTAAAGATCATAGATCTTTCTTAGGATATCCCTATCGTATTCTCAAGCGCTGTATTTAGCCTCGATACACTTCAAAAGCTGAAATCGTCGGGCACCATCTGGACTCCGTAATCTTCAATCGAATAAACCGTGAAGTTACATTGTCGAATCGGCATATACGCTTATAACCAACAACCGTACCGCTCCAGAGCGGCTTCCATTCGCCGTCCTGTTCATACTCCAGCTCGAATTTCTCGATTCGTTGACTATAACGATGTTCTTGCAGAACAACATGGTTGAATTCGATCTCTGCATGCAGATCCACTTCAATAGTAACCTGCTCCGTCCCTTCCTCTGGACACCAATAGCTGTCAGGATTGCCATCAAAAATACAGTTCACATCATGTCCATCCATCGTCTGTGAAGCCTGGGCAGTAGCACCCTCAGCCAGATTTGTTCTGAACGTGTTACGAATGTAATCTCCCAGCTCACGCAGCCGAGCACGATCATTCTCATGAATAAGCCCCCGTTTATCCGGTGGTAAATTCAGCAGGAAAGTGGCGTTTCCGCCGACTGAACCATAATACACATGAAGCAGTTCTTCAAGTGATTTAACTTTATCATCTTCCGAAGCATGATAGAACCAACCTGGGCGAATGGACGTATTTACTTCAGCTGGATACCAGACCAGTTCGCGCTCATGACGAATGATCTCTCTACTTCCCAGATCGCGATCGGTGGAATCATATCGTTTAGCAAATTCGCCATCATCCACTTGTTGAGATTTCTCCTGAATGCTCTCATTCGAGCGGAGAGATACAGGCACGACACTCCACTCTGACTCACGGCATACGCCCGCTTCATTTCCACACCACCGAATATCCGGTCCACACACATTGATAACCGCATTTGGTTGTAACTCTCGAATAAGAGAATAATAAGCGTCCCAGTCATACACTTGTCTTTTCCCATTCGGGCCTTCACCACAAGCACCGTCGAACCATACACAGAAAATATCTCCGTAGTTCGTTAACAACTCTCTTAACTGGTTCATAAAGTACTCATTGTATTTAGGAGAATCACCATAAGTCTGTTCATGACGATCCCATGGGGATAAATAGACACCGAACTTAATACCACCTTTGCGGCAGGCATCCGCAACTTCCTGAACGATATCGCCCTGTCCATTCTTCCAAGGGCTGTTCTTCACGGAGTGCTCGGTATACTGGCTCGGCCATAAACAAAATCCGTCATGGTGCTTACAAGTAAGAATAAGTCCCTTCATTCCAGCATCCCGGCATGAGTCAACCCACTGATCCGCATCAAATTCTACAGGGTTAAAGATAGCTGGATCTTCATCGCCATGCCCCCACTCTTTATCCGTGTACGTGTTGATCGTAAAGTGAATGAATGAATAGAACTCCATTTCCTGCACAGCCACCTGTCTTTCTGAAGGCTTCACTTGTGCAGCGTATTGAATCAAATCAACCATGTCATATCTCCTCCGTCACTCTAGGGTAGAAGGAATACAGTTACTATTTGGTTGGCAGCGCTTTCTGATAAGCTGCCAGGTAAGCATCCAGCTGCATTCCTTTAAATCCATTTACGTAATTCTCCCAATCCTTATCGATATCCTTGTTACCGGTTACAAATTGCGCAAGATTCGATGCCACATAATCAGATAATGTCTTCGACATTTGTGTAACGATTAACGCATCCGCTGGATCAATAAATACATCGGTCGGATACGCAATTTCCGGTTTCGCAAATGGCTCATACTTTTTCGCAGCCAGCCATAGACGGTAATCAATCGCACCTTTACCGAGTGGATCTGCTGGAGCTACGAATGATTCACGGATGGAGTTGAGCATCTGCATCGTTCCTAATTGCCACCACGTATTTGCCAGCGGTGTTTGTCCACTTGCAGACTGCTCTGACGTAACAACATCATACTTCGCAGGATTTCCGTTATAGTCAAGCTCGCCGCTTTCCGCTTTTTTATAACCTTCTCCTTCAAAGCCCCATGTTGTATGAACCGTTCCTTCTTCGGAGAAGAGATAATCAGCTAGACGAATGGCAGCAATTTGTTCTTCCTTGGTCGCTTTATTCGTAATAACAAATTGTCCAGCACCAGCTCCGACCGTATAACCTGCTAATTGAACACCCTCTGGCCCTTTAAGTGGTGGAACAACATCGTAAGCTTTGTGACGTGTGTTGTTCTCATCATTAACTTCAAACATACCTCCAATATTCGCAGTACCTACACTGCCTACTACAACATCAGGCTTGTTGGCTAGTTGTTTAACAGCATCAACGTTTTGCGTGAATGCGGCTTTATCCATCAAACCTTCTTCGAATAACTTACGTAAATACTTCACGCCTTCCTTCCATTCCGGTTGCATAGGCGCATAGATGACCTTGCCATCCTTGATCATTAAACCGGTTCCATCATTGTAGATAAAGGCATTCATTAAGAACAAATCTACACCGCCACCCCAATCATTATTGGAGGTTGTGAAAGGAACCTCATCTGCTTTACCATTCCCATTCGGGTCTTTCTCTTTGAAAGCCTTCATCACTTGATAAAATTCTTCAGTCGTTGTTGGCATATCCAAGTTCAGCTCTTCAAGCCATTCTGTATTAATCCATAGTCTTTGATAGTATGTACAGTGTAGACATTCATTGATTTTTGGAAGTGCATAGATATTGCCATCCGGAGCAACCATTCCTGCTTTTAAATAGGGTAAATCTGTCATCGCTTTTTTAATATTTGGTGCATACTGATCGATTAAGTCATTCAATGGTATAAACGCACCTTGCTGACCATACTTCACCTGATCCGCCTTCGACATTCCCGCACTCAGAATGACTGCCGGGTAATCTCCACTTGCTAACAGCAATAACTTTTTATCGTTAAAAGCAGCATCTGGGGAAGTACTCCAGTTGAATTTAATGTTCAGCGTTTCTTCCAAATGTTTCGAAAATTTGTTCACATCCAAATTCTCAATACCGACGGTTTGTGGAGCAAACACACTCAGTTCAACTGGCTTATTCGGATCTTGAGGAGCATCTGCGGAGCTATCGTCTTTACCTTTAGAACCACCACACGCTGATAATACCATGGTAAGAACCAACATAAGACTCATTACTTTGAGCAGTTTTGTTTTCAATTGAACAACCTCCTTATATTTAAATACTTCTCGATATAGCTTTATTCATAAACCGATTGCTGAACATCACCTCCCTTACAGGTGAACCTTTTATCCTTTCAAAGACCCGATCATAACCCCTTTAACAAAGTGCTTCTGAACAAACGGGTAGATTATAAGTACAGGAGCGCTGGATACAACAATCAATGAGTATTTCAATAGATCCTTCAACCCCTGCTGCATCAAAACATTGTTAACATCCTTGTACATATCGGAATTCTCCGAGTTCAGAATAAGTAGATTCCGCAGGAATATCTGCAGCGGGAACATATGACTGTCTTTTAAATAAATTAAAGCATTGAAATAGGCATTCCAGTGACCGACCGCGTACATTAGGAACAATACGGCGATGATCGGCTTGGATAAAGGAATAACCATCTGCAGAAAGAACTTTATATCACTGCATCCATCAATTTGCGCAGCTTCATGAAGTTCATCGGGAAGCGATTGAAAGAACGTTCTCGCTATAATGACTTGGAACACGGCAAATGCTCCTGGCAGGATCATCGCCCATCTTGTATCCAAAATGCCAAGCGACTTCACGAGCAGGTAATTCGGAATCAATCCGCCATCGAAAAACATCGTAAATACAAGGAGCAACATCATGATGTTACGACCATAAAATGTTCTTCGTGCTAGCGGGTACGCCAGCATAATGGTGAATGAAACGTTTAGCAAAGTACCAAACACGGTATAAAAAAGGGAGTTCCCAAATCCAACCCAAATGTCCGAGTTCTGAAATACAGCCTTATAACCAATAAGCGTAAAATCAACCGGCCATAACCATACTTTACCGGACGTAACTGCTGCCGGTGAACTAAATGAAGCGCTCACAATATGTAAGAGCGGGAACAAAATAATAATGAAGACTACTGCCAAAAATAGATATACCAAACCTATAAATATACGATCTGTTACCGATTCTTTTATACTGGTACCATCCAAGGTCATCGCCTCCTACCACAAACTATTGGAAGATATTTTTTTCGCTACGAAGTTCACGATAATGAGCAGCGTAAAGTTGATTACGGAATTAAACAATCCGATAGCCGTCGAGAAACTAAAGTTCGCTCCGAGCAGACCGACTTTATATACATAGGTCGAAATGACTTCCGATGTGTTTTGATTGAGCGGATTTTGCATCAAATAAATCTTCTCAAATCCCAGGCTCATGATTTGCCCAAGGCTTAAGATCAGCATGATCACGATAACTGGAATCAAGCTCGGAATATCAATATTCCAAATTTTCTGGAACCTTGTCGCTCCGTCTACTTTTGCCGCCTCATACAATTCCGGATTCACACCAGATAACGCAGCAATGTAGATAATCGCCCCATAGCCCATATTCTGCCACACGTCCGACCATACATAGATCGACTTAAACAGCTCCGACCTACCGAGGAAATCGACTGGCTCCAGTCCTAAAGCTCTGTAGATATTGCTCAGAAGTCCTACGTTTGGAGAGAGGTTTACGATCAGAATAGAAACAATAATAACGGTTGAGATGAAGTACGGTGCATATGTCACCATCTGAACTGACTTTTTGAATATCCCGTTTCGAATTTCGTTAAGAGCAAGTGCCAATATAATAGGAGCAGGAAATCCGATCAGCAGCCCATATAGTGAAATGAGTAGTGTATTCCGGAAATAATCCCAAAAGTATGGCGCATCTAACAACTGCTCAAAGTACTTAAATCCTGCCCACGGACTCCCCAGGATTCCTTCAACAAGGTTATAGTCCTTAAAGGCAATCACGACACCGAACATAGGAATGTATTTAAAAATAATAAGGTAGAGAAGCGGTAAAGCGACCAGCAAATAAAATTGCCAGTGCCTTTTCATTTGCTGTAGTGCATGCTTACCTCGTTTGTTCGGATGCATCATGAGTTCCCGCTTCGGAACGGGTTTACTGCTTATACTAGCCATCAAGCCACTCTCCTTTGCCCTTTCTGTTAATCTCATGTTAAAAGGCAGGCGGGCTTGCAGCAATAAACAAGAATCTCGGCACAACCATTTTCCGCAAAACCCTTGATAACAGGTCTTTTCTCGCGTCGGTACTACGATAAACTTTTTTCTCCGGACCAACTATATTCGGTAATTGCTAAAAAGAAACGCCCCCGGCGTCTAATAGACACCAGGAGCGTTCCAATCATATTAGGCATTCTTCTTACTGACTTGTTCACGGTACTCACCTGGAGACACACTCACTACTTTTTTGAACATACGGCCAAATGATATCGCATTCGTGTACCCAACCTCTTCGGCAATTTCTTGTATCGAGTGATGTGTGTCTTCGAGTAGATGCCTTGCATGATTGATACGAAGCTCAATTAAATAATCAACGAACTTCTGACCGGTCTCTTCCTTAAACAGTTTGCTGAGTGTTTTGGAATTCATCTGGAACTGTTCACTTAGAAGGTCCAGAGACAAATTCTGATTCGTAGATTCCTTCTCCATATAAGCTCGAACACTTCGAATGATTTCGGAATGATTTCGATTCTCTTGCAGTAATAAGAGCTTATCGAAAATTTGTTCAAGCACCTGTTCGACTTGATTCTCCATTTGTTCTAGCGTTTCAGAATTCGTTAAAGCTTCATTTAAAGCTGGCTCGCCAACTAGGCTCCAGTGCTCCTGAAACTCCTTAGCCATCTTATTCATCTCGCGCCCTAGAGAATAAATCATATAGTCCGTCAAGCTAATGATGTGATCTTGATTTAACATATCCTGCTCTATATTTTCAAGAATGCTCTTGTACTGCTCCCGCCAATCCTCCCGTACTAAACGGAAAGACTGAGCCATCGCTTGGATCCGCTGAAAATAATCAAATGACTTCCCTTGCTCTTCTGTTCTGATCGAAGTATAAAAAATGATTTTATTCTCACCCATAATCATTTTGTACTTCAACGTTTGCACCGCTTGGTAGTAAGATTCCGGGATAGATGTAAATAACTCAGCCGTTCCTCCGACGCCAACAGTGATCGTCAGTTTTAAATGTTCCTCGACCCACACTCGGGAGTTCTCCAGTACATTTAATAATTCTTCTTCAGCATTGTGTAAATCATTAATTTGTACAAGCAGCCCTAGCTTCGAGCTCGAAATCCACTCTGCCCATACGACAGTTCCATGCTTCTGTGCCGTTTCCTGAATGACACTCTTCAGTGCAAATTTCATTAAGTATTGATCTTGCTGTGTATACTGGCTGACAAACTGGTTAAATTTATCGATCTCAATTACGCACACACTCTGAGGCTTACTTAAGTCATTTAATTGAATGGTTTCACGCTGTGTTTCCCATTGACCAAGATTTGCAGGATATTGCCCCTCTAAGAGTTGTTGAAATAAATAAGTTTTTCGTAATAACAGATCTTCTCGATATTGCTGTTGATATGAGTTCGACTGCTCTAACATGCTGCTAAGGGCAGATTGTATAAAGGTAAACTCATCCTGCCGTTTTTCCTGCAATAAGACACTAGTCTTATCCTGTGAGAACTTCTGGATTTGGGATACAATCTGTTCAATAGGACGATAATTACGCCGAGCAACAAAGACAATCCACCAAACTCCTGCCCCCATCATCAGCAAACCTACAATAAACCAGACATTAAACAATTGATTGGCTAAATTCACCCATCCCCCATTGACTAGACCACTTTCATAGCTCCAGCCCGTTAGAGGAGAGGTTGCGGATGAGATCAATTTTTTATATGAAGAATCTATATGACTCTCAGGGAGAATAGGCTTACCTTCTACATCCAAAATATCAATATAACTAACTTCTTGACTATACATGTTCTCGATCATCGTATTCAGTGAATCGGTCTTTATGTTAACAATAACGAACCCTTCACCACTCTGAATATAAGGAGCTTTCAACACAAGTGATATAACCTGTTCCTGTTCCTTAAACGAAAACTCCTGAAAATTACGAACGCCTGTCCATTTCGTCTCATAGAACGATCCTGTCAGATAAGGCTTAATAAACTCATAATCAGGGTAATCTAGCAGATTAGCATTCGTTGAGTTACTAAGAATAAATTGATCATTCAATCTGACAAGGTACATAGAATCCACCAAGGGATAGGAGATCTTAAAGTTCTTCATGAACTTTACCACTTTAACGTTTAAATAATAATCGCTTTGCTTTCCGTCGTTAAAAAAAACTGAAAGATCCGGATTGTTTAACATATCGCTCAGAAGCATCTGTTCAATGGTCTTCATAGAAGAATCTATAGAACTTATCGCTTGCAACAATAATGTCTCATTGGCTTTGGTCGCTTCTTTCCGGCTCTGCTCACTAAGCATTTGAAAGAACACAAAGAATATAAAAGACACGACGATGAAGAAGGCAGGCATATACATTAACAACTGTCGATAAAACCATGATTTTTTCTTCATTGCTCCTCCTATATAAATATCTGTACATGAAATACTTAAAGGTGAAACAAAACCATATGTAAACGCATTCATAAATGAGTTCAGATTTTATGACTGATTGGTATATTATAGTACGCGCTCCACGTATATGTATATATTCGCCTATATTTTTCTAGAAAAGAAATTGACTTCACGAACTTGTAGGATTTATACTCGTAATTACTTTAGGGGGTAAACATTTTAAAAGGTATAATAATTTTAAATAATTGGAGGTGTAATATCGTGCCTACTTCAAGCAGCTTAACAGCATTTGAAGAGTTATATCTTGATTTCCAGCGGAAAGTATCGGCTGAATGGCATAAGCGTATGGACCGTCTTGTGTCTGGATCACAGGCTACGATTTTATGGAAGCTTGAGTACGGTGGCCCGCAAAAGGCATCTACGCTGGCAGCACGTATGGACATTACGCCTGGTGCA
Organism: Paenibacillus sp. FW507-14B1B; assembly: GCF_058781425.1. Classification (NCBI taxonomy): domain Bacteria; kingdom Bacillati; phylum Bacillota; class Bacilli; order Caryophanales; family Paenibacillaceae; genus Paenibacillus; species Paenibacillus sp. FW507-14B1B. Next base: position 188,278 of record NZ_JBYSWS010000005.1, read on the forward strand.
ATCACAAGTCTTTCCGATAAGTTAATATCCAGTGGTTATGCAGTTCGAACAAGAGATGCAGATGATCGTAGGGTGGTCTATCTGGAAATTACGGATCAAGGAAGGGAGCTACTAAGACAATTCAGGGTCGAGACGAAGAGTATTATGGAACATTTTTTTAAAGGGATCTCCGAAGAAGATATACATCATTTGATCCGCATCTATGAGCAGGTCTTACGGAATATCGACACAGAGAAAGAGGTGGAACATTAATGGTGCATTTATCGGATAAGCGAAAAATGACAATCATGATCGCTATTATTACATCTTTATTCTTCGCTGCCATTAATCAGACGATCATCGGAATTGCCATGCCTCGTATTATCGCCAAGCTCGGAGGTATGGACTATTATTCATGGGCTATTACGATCTATCTGCTTACTTCGACGGTGGCATCGGTCCTTGTCGGTAAGCTCTCCGATATTTATGGCCGAAAGCCATTTATCTTGTCCGGTATCGGGTTATTTACGATAGGTGCCATCTTATCCGGGTTTTCAACCGATATTTTTGAATTAATAACATATCGGGCAATTCAAGGTGCCGGCGCAGGTATTATCATGTCCACGGTGTTCACCGCAATCGGAGACCTCTATGAACCCAGAGAGCGTGCCAAATGGACGGGTGTCATGAGTGCGGTATTCGGCTTATCCAGTGTAGCTGGACCACTGATGGGAGGCTATATCGTCGATCATCTAGACTGGCGCTGGGTATTTTGGATTTTCCTCCCTCTTGGGGTCATCGCCTTTATATTAATCTGGGTCAATTTCCCGAAGGTTCCAAGACGCCAAGGAGAATCCGTGGATTACTGGGGTTCCCTCTTCTTAACGCTCACGATTGTTCCTATGCTGCTCGCCTTTTCTTGGGCAGGTGACGGACCTGAGAAATATGCTTGGGGTTCGTGGCAAATCCTCGGGCTGTTCGCTGCAACGATCGTCTCATTGATCATTTTTATCGCTATCCAGACCAAAGTAAAGAGCCCAGTCCTTCCCCTCGGCTTGTTCAAAAATAGTGTGTTTACCGTATCCAACCTGGTGAGCTTCTTCTTGAATGCTGCCATGATGGGAGCAATCATCTATGTCCCTTTCTTCGTTCAAGGGGTGAAGGGAATTTCACCAACCATGGCGGGGTATGTAGCGATGCCGATGTCTATTGCCATGCTCATCACAACCTCTTTATCCGGACAACTGATGTCCAAAACCGGTAAATATAAAAATATGGCGATCATCGGCCTAATGGTCATGACCATCGCTATGGTCTTGATGTATTTCATGGTCCCTTCCACACCAATCTACATACTCATCATATATATGATCATCCTTGGACTCGGAATTGGCGTAGCCATGCCCGTATTCTCACTTACCGTTCAGAATGCCGTAGCACCTCAGCAGATTGGAGTTGCTACCGCAACCTCGACCTTATTCCGAAATCTTGGGGGAACGATAGGAATCGCTATTATGGGAAGCTTGATGAGTGCTAGTATTACAAAAAAAATGACCGAGTTATCTTCAAATTTAGGGAATCAGACGAATGCAGCAATGAACCCGGAATTAGCTGAGAAGCTTGCTCTTTTTCAAAACCCGCAAAATCTTTTGGATCAACCAAAGATCGAGGCTACCCTAAACAGTTTATCACCAGAATTGCAGTCGGCATTTACGAAAATGCTTGATATCATACGAGAAGCTCTAAGCTACGCTATCACGACGACTTTCTTGACCGGTGCTATTGTAGCATCCGTTGCATTCTTAATCGCACTGTTTCTCAAAGAAATTCCACTGCGTTCTGGAAAAGGCATGGCCCAAAAAAAGCAGGAGACAACCGTGGAAGGAAGTTCCATTTCGAACTAAATGAAACATCAGAACAAAGAGCGTTCCTGCAAAGATTCCACCTTGCAGAGCGCTCTTTGTTTCATATCAGTCCAAAAAGAATAAATCCGATCGTATTAATTGCTAAATTAGCACACATATGGACCATCCACGATGTATAAATATTTCCGCTTCGTTCATTCAGCTAGTTGAATAATAGGCCTGCCACAAACAAACTAATGATTAACAACAGGAATAAAGGAATGGTAAACCAGTTCGTCATCATCGCGATATGATACACCGCAAATGCCCCCGCGCTGAATATGTAAGCAAACTTACGCCCAGTCAGCTTCTTCAGTGTTAAGAATGCAAAGCCACGAAAGAAGAATTCCTCAAGCAAGGAGTTAACGATGGAAATATAAATAGCGACAATTATAAAATTCCCCGCATTTACCCCAGTGTTGCTCTCTAATGATTCCGTTATCTGAGATAGATCAAAATATGGTCCGAGCAAGAAGTAACTGCCCAGAATAACCACAAATACGCTAACGCCGAGTAGTACAGAGAATGCGATCCCTTTTCGCTCAATCTTGAATAATGACCGGAATGATATGTCTCGATGGATCAGACAAAACCCAAGGGGCAACGTTAGAAATAAAACAATCTTGATTACTGATTTCAAAGCATAATCTGGCCTGATTACTGCATCCACATAAGCCATCGTGATACATCCAAGTACAATCATTAGTACCATGGTGATTACTTTTCTTCTTGTTGTCATGCTCTTCCTTCCATTTCTATGACTAATGTGTCTATTAATTTTATTGGAATATATTACTTAAACACCAAATGTATTCTATTAAGTGAAATATATGATATATTATCTACATGGGTATATATACCTATTATAATTACAGCATCTTAGGGGGAACACGAAGACATGTTTAAAGTCGTAAAGGTATTGGGAACAGCATTATTATCAATGACTCTATTGGTTGCATGTGCTGAACAAACTGTGACTAAAGAAGACGCTAGTCCAGAAGTCCAGCAAAAACTTGATGAAAATGCTGCTAAGGCAAATTCGGACGAATCAAACGATACTCCAGCTGAGAAGGAAGAAGCTACTAAGGCTAAAGCCGGAGAAACCTTAAACGTTGATGGAGTAAAGATAACAGTAGTTGATATAATGAAATATGATGGCAAAATCAATCCGTATCAGCCTCTGAAGGAAGATCATGCTGTAAAGATCAGTGTTATCGTCGAGAATACAAATAAAGAAAGTGTTTTTGTTGACTCAACAGAATTCAAGTTGTTTGATACAGATGGTTTTGAACTAGAACAGGCATTGCCTGAAGATGATATGGCCTTATCCGGGGACATTCCTGCTGGCAAGAAAATGAAGGGTGAAGTTTATTTCGATACACCAAAACAGCAAGGTGCATGGGAGTTGCATTATGAGTCAATGGCATCCATCGATGGCGAATCTGCGATTTGGGAATTGGATGCAAAATAAAGAACTTTAATATTTTAACTAGCTAACAAATAGTGGGGATACTTCATAAAAAGCACCGGATCTATCCATCTTACCAATGGAAGAAAACCGGTGCTTTTATGCATTCTAAATACTAAAGGTGGCTAACCCACAAATACTCTTATTTCTTAGATTCCAATGTCTCCAAATACTCTGAAATTTCTTTAGGTGTCTTCGCAAATTTGCTATGAAGGTGTGCTAGCTTCTCTCCATTCTTATAAACCAGCAAGCTCGGAATACCACGCACTTCGTTCTTGCTTGTAATCTCCTCAAGCTGTTCCACATCCAGCGCATAAAACTCCTTATCTGGGTGCTTTGCCATGATATCTGGCAGGAATTTTTCCAGCGTTCTGCAATCTGGACACCAAGTGGCATCGTATTTGATGACGGTCAATCCGTCTCGGTTGATTAAATCCTCGTATTGTTTCTCCGTTTGAATTCTTTCCATTGTTCTCTATCCCCTTATCATTCGAAAATAACGATATGATCTTTATCACAACACACCATTTCATAGTTATTCTAGCCGTTTATGACTTGGTTTGCAAAAGGGATAAAAACCTTAGGCGTTACGGATGTATCTTCTCTCCATTTTCCAACATACGTATTAACTCCTTGACCTTTCTTGCACGGGTCTCAGCCTTCTTCGCATTCTGTATACGAAAATGAATCGCGAATTTGTTCTGATTATTTAAGGTGTCATAAAATTCTTTGGCACGCGGATGCTCTGCGAACGCTGCTTCCATCTCAGCGGGTACCGTAGCCCGGCTCTGTGGCGCGTAAGCCGCTTCCCAGCGCCCATTGATCTTGGCCGTTTCAATAGCCTGAAGTCCAGACGGCTTCATCCTTCCTTCCTCGATCAACCTCTGAACCTTTTCCTTGTTCACCTGTGACCAGATGCTATTCTTCCCTCGCGGTCCAAACCGCTGAACCCAGCTATCTCCGTCGAGTGATTCTTTACGGCTATCAATCCATCCGTAGCATAAAGCGCTATCCAGTGCTTCAGCATAACTCACGGTTTGAAGTGTTGAATTCTTCTTCGCTATTTGCAGCTTGACCCCACTTGAACAATGGTGGTTCTGTGCAAGCCACGCTTCCCAGTCATCCTGATTATGACATAACAGAAGTGGCCACTCCGCACTTCCTTCTTTTGTGTTCAACCTCTCTTCAACCCCTTTCCTATAAGAAATGCTGTATTATCTATCGCGTGCTTTTAATAATGATTACCATTTTAATCCTTTTATTTCTATAAATTCAAGGATTTCTATCCCTTATCACGTTAAAATAGAATCCATGACAACAAAATTTTCCTTAGCCTGCCGAATAGCTGAAACTTTACCCTAGCCCACAGCGTCATATAGTTGAGGAAAATAATAACAATCATTTGAAGGAGGTCAATCGCGTGAGGAAGTTTTGGACTGCTTTGCTAGCAGGACTACTCATCATCCCATTGCTGTTCCAGTCACAGGCACAGGCGGCAGTAAATTTCACCATCTTAATCGATGGGGTAAGACTCGCAACAAGTCAGGCACCGGTTATGATCCAAGGCCGCGTCATGCTACCTATGAGGGCCATCTTCGAGGCACTGGACGCCAAGGTGACTTGGAACCAGAAAGCTCAGACCGTTACTGCAGTTAAGGACGGAACAACGATCGTATTGAAGATCAACTCTAAGACAGCAACCATTAACAGACAAAGTGTTAATCTTGACGTTCCAGCTAAGAATTTGAGAGGTACGACAATGGTACCCGTGCGCTTCGTCAGTGAATCCTTAGGAGAAAAGGTTGGCTGGAATTCCAAGACCAAGACAGTTTCCATTACGACATCTGGTGGTGTTTCTGTTCCAGACAGTCTAAATCCTGCCTCTTATGTAACCTTAAGAGATGTGGCGAATTACGGAGATGGTAGGGATCTTCAAGTTAATTTCTCTAAATCATCGAATGAATCCCGTGCTTCTCAGTACCGGATTATGGTCGTTAAAGCATCTAAATCAGGCAGCTTCAACCTATCATCAGCACAAATGGTCTCAAACTATAATTATGCGGTAATTTTCCCGAACGGATCAGATCCTTCCATTACACTGAACTCTGCTTCACGTGATGTAGATGGAGAATATATCCGCGACAATCAATCTTACGTAGCTTACGTATTAAGTGTCGGCAAGGTAAATGGTGATGTAGCACTATCCTCACCTTCACCAGCACTCACGCTTGCTAATACAAACGCTGTTGACGCAGCAACCAATGTGAAGGGAACCGATGTCAACGACTATAATGACGGACGTGACCTTTCCGTAAGCTTTACACGTGCAAAGACAGAAAGTAATATCTCAAATTATCGCGTCATTGCTGTAAAAACCAAAGATATTAGCAAATTTGATCTTGCAGCAGCTAAAGCTGTAGCAAGCCAGAACTATACGACTGTAAACAAGACCAGCAGTAGCAGTACAACACTTACAACGGTACTAAATTCCTCTTCGCGTGATTCTTCAGGCGAATATATTCGGAATGGAATACCTTACACCCTTTATGTGCTGTCCGTAAGCAGCAATGAGAATTCCGTAGCGAGCAAACTCTCGACTGCATCCTCATCGATTACGCTTGCGACAGGTTCTACCACCGCTCCAGTCATTACACAAGTAACAGATGTGAATGATTATGGCGATGGTCGAGATCTACGAGTAAGCTTTACTAAGTTGTCTGACGAATCTGGTATTGGATCGTATCGGATTTTCGTCGTAAAATCGAGTGATTATCAGAATTTCAATCTAACTCGAGCTAACAATGTATCCAGCTATAACTACACACAGGTGAACAAGACTGGAAATAACATCATCCAGACCCTATCCTCTGGAGCCAGAGATGTAGATGGAGCGGCTATTCGAAGCGGTGTTTACTATCGTGTATTCGTCATGTCTGTTGCTACAGGTAACAACTCAGGTAACAACAAACTATCGTCACCTTCGAGCGACATTATTTTGTACAATAACAACTCATATGTTGGATCGATCTCGAATCTTTATGTCAGCGATGTGAGTGATTACAACGATGGCCGTGACTTGCAAGTTTCGTTCACGCGTGCATCCGATGAATATAATATTAGTCATTACCGCGCATTTGTGGTCAAAACAAGCAAGGCGAATTATTTTGACCTGAACGATGCCAATTCGTTGTCCAGCTATTATTACACTCAAATTAATAAGACGGGATACAACATCACTCAGAATCTGAACTCTTCGAGCCGTGATACGGACGGGGATTATATCCGTAATGGTGTCAGCTACCGTGTGTTCATTGTGTCGCAAGGTAATAACAATTCCAGCAACAACGCACTGTCATCCTCCTCCTCAACCATCACACTTAGTAACAATCGTTATGTAACTGCCGTAACGAATGTAGCAGCAAGCGATGTGAGTGACTATGGCGATGGCCGTGACTTGAGAGTATCCTTCACGAAAGCTTCTGATGAGTACAACATCGGTAGTTACCGAGCATTCGTGGTGAAGGATAGCAAAGCAAGTAATTTCACCTTGAATACAGCTAACAACAACTCATACTATACGCAGATCTATAAGACGGGAAGTAATATTAGTCAAATCCTAGGGTCTGGAAGTAGAGATACGGATGGAGAGTATATCCGTGAGGGAATCAGCTACCGCGTGTTCATCATGTCAGTAGGCAGCGGAAACTATTCCAATAGCAACGCACTTTCTTACTACTCCTCAGCCATTACATTGGGCAAAACTCTTACACTGAATCCTGCAACAGCTGTAGAGGCTAAAGATATAAGCGATAATAATAACGGCAGTGATTTGCAGGTGAAGTTCGATAGCTCCTCAGATTACAACAACATTAGTGAATATCGCATTCTTGTGGTTAAGAAAGATAAAGCAAGTGGCTTTGATCTAACGGCTGCAAATGCCGTAAGAAATCATTACACATCGGAGATCAGCCGTAGTGGAACGATTACGAAGGCACTCGCACCGAATGCAAAAGATACAGACGGTGACGATATTAAAGATGGTACTGCCTACCGTGTATTCGTCTTAGCCATTGGTAAAGGCAATTTTGCTGGAAAAAGTGCTATTTCCAATGCATCAGATGTGATTACCCTAACAGCCAATACAAAGGTAGATGCCGTTACGAATGTAACAGCAGAAGATAACGGTGACAATGGTGACGGTCGAGACTTATTCGTATCCTTTAATAAAGCTGCGAATGAGGATAAGATCCTTCAGTATCAAGTGTATGTAGTTAAAGAATCAGCTTCTGAAGGATTTACACCTGGTAATTCAGGATTTACAACTGTAAATAAAACGGGTTCAAACATCCGTACTAGCTTGCAATCTAGTACGACTGACAGCAACGGTGGAGCAATTGTTAACAACCAGCCTTATAAAGTATTCGTTGTCTCGGTGAGCAAAGACGGCAATGCCAGCAACAATACACTGTCTTCTCCATCCGCAGTTATCACACTCGAAGGACCTGAAATATCAGCTCCAACGATCGTGAAGACGACATCGAATGATTACGGGTTCGAGGTTACATTCTCTCCAGGACCGAACTCGAAGAATGTAGAAGTATATAAAGTAATGCTTGTACCTGACTCCTCCCCAACTGACAATTTGGAGGCTGTCACCAACTTCGTAAAAGTTACGCCTGATAGTACTAGTAAAGAATTTTACGCACTGTTGGAAAAAGATATTAACAATGCACCATTAAGCAAAGATACAACTTATAAGGCATATGTTCTTGCCGTCAATAAATCAAGCTCAGCTAAACATGCATTGTCAGCTCCATCAGGCGAACTTAAACTTCCCCAGCCTGACGAATCTGCGGCAAGCAATGTAAACGTAGAGCCAGTGAAGAATACGAACAACCTAAACGTAAGCTTTAAAGCAGCATCGAAGGATAGTGAAATCACTTCTTATCAGGTTGTGTTTCTTCCAGCTGACAGCGCCGGAAGCTTTAACTTGAAGAAAGCCACTTCTTCCAAGACCCTGCTGAAAATGACTGACGTCAATTCATCTCAATCAGATAACGGCGGTACTGCTGGAACAGGAAACGAAGCTGATACGATTAAGAAGTACACCTTCGAGATTCCAAGCAAAGATGGGAACGGAGCGGACATTCAAGCTGGTAAAGAATATAAAGCGGTTGTGCTCAGTCTTGTTGTAAAGGATGATAAATCAACTGAGATCATCGCTGTTTCCAATCCATCCAAAGGACTTATTTTGGTAGCATCCAAAGCTAAGAAATAATGCGAACCTAGTCCTACCTCAATTAATAACTAATACCAAACAGCCTCCACCCCATAACTCACTGGGTGGAGGCTGTTTTCATCGATTTAACTTACATCACATAACCGGGTAGTTTCTTCAGCAGGTTATAGATAACTTGGGCACTTTCCGCCCGTGTGGTTATCCCTTTCGGTTTGAATGTATCATCCGAGATTCCCTTCACTAGACCGAGGACGTATGCCGATTGAACAGCTTCTTGAACCCAGATCGGTGAGCCCTTTACATCCTTAAATTGAATTTCCTTCCCTAGCAGTCTTTGCTGTACCGCTACAGATTGATAAGCTCTTACAGCCATAGCGGCCATTTCTTGGCGTTTAATCACAGCGTTAGGAGAAAACTCCTTTGAGCTTACACCGTTAGCGATCCCCGCCTTCGCTGCAGCAGCTACGGCTCCTGCATACCATGCATCAGAAGCCACATCTTCAAAGTGTGAATTTCCTTCTAGCTGAAGACCTAGCACACGAACGAGCATAGCCGTGAACTCAGCTCTAGTTACTGCCTTGGCTGGCGCAAATTGATGATCGTTGATCCCTTTAATGAATTGCTTAGCTGACAGCTCTTGAATAACGTGAGAAGCCCAATGTCCTTCTGGTACATCTGTAAATTTCTTATTGAATTGAAGTGCAGCATACGTGCTGAAATGGTGAATTTCCGCGGTAAGCTTCGCTCCATTCCATGTACCACCAACGAATTCCAGACCTCCATCAGCTGCAATAGAATAGATTCCGATCAATTTTCGGTCCACAATACCCTTCACAGGGAGATGAATGGTAATCGGTTTGGAGAACGTTGAAAGCTCGGTGGTCTTACCGTCCTTTGTCGTAATACTTAAGCTAAAGGATAATAGATCACTTGCTGCACCAATCACAGCACCTGATTTATCTGCTGCTTCTGCTATCAAGCGAAGCGCATCTTCACCCGTTATTCTCTTCGCGCTAAGCCTAATTGTGCTTCCCTCTCGCTGATCAGCGGGAATTAGCTCACTCAGTGCACGAAGCACCTCTGCTGGAATAGCAAGGGACACGTTCCCTGCATTCACCGTTACTGGTATTGCCTTTAACAGTGATGCAGCGTTACCTGGCAATAACACCTCTTCCAATGACTCTTTCGTGGTAAGCACCACTTCACCTTTGGCTATCATAGCTGCAAGTTCAGAAGAACTTACTGTAATCTTGCCCGTAGCCTGAGGAGGCGGAACAGGTACAGTTGGCGGCTGGACTGGAGACGTTGTTCCCCCACCACCGCCGCTTCCGGGAATCTCTCCGCCTGTATTTCCTCCGCCATCCCCTGGATCTGGACCCGGTGTTCCCGAAGGTAAGACGGTCAGATCATAACTGGCGCTAAACTCCCCATAAGTTGCAGATATCACCGTTGTACCTTCTGACAGCGCTCTTATCAATCCTGCATCGTCAATGGATGCAATACTCTGTGCGCTGCTATCATACACAACACCTTCTAGCAGCCTTATACGAGTACCATCTTCATATACGGCCTCTGTCATGGTCTGATTCGTCTCTCCTACTTTAAGAGAAGACTTACCTTGCAGCTCCAGAGATTCGATCTCTCCCTCTGGAACTCGATCTACTGTGATCGTAGTCTCTGCATACAGCTCCGGTACTGCATTACTCGTAGCCCGGACAACAGCGGTACCAAGTCCTTTGGCCGTAACCATTCCTTCTGCAGAGATGGTAACCACTTCTTCAGGGTCAGAACTGTATACCGACCATGTGACTGTTTTATCCGCTGCATGATCTGGCTTAACCACCGCGGTTAATTCCTTGCTCTCACCGAGAGCTAGGATAACATCCTGCTGCTCAATTTCAATGGATTCGGGCTGAACGGTATTTTTGGATAAAGTAAATTCATCTACCACCCGTCCACTTACAGTCTTCGTTACCATTCTCAATTCATCACCCATCATTTCAACGGAAGCATACATCTGCGTTTGTTCTTCATCTATGACCTTCTGCCAATCTCTTGGGGTCAGGGAATAGAACTTGGAGCCTGATGATCCTGCAATCACATAGGTTGTCCCTTGACCATCTATTGAAACCTGCTTGTCTTTCATGGGATGAGTCCGTAAATACATATGATCATGCCCATTTAAGACAAGATCGACATTGTACTTCTCTAACACAGGTGCCCACAGATTTCTTACTTCCACCGTATCGTAAATACTTCCGTAAGGCCCGCGGTGGAACATCGCAATCTTCCACTTTTTCGTTGTCTTGGCCAGGTCTTGCTCTAACCAATCCTTCTGCTCCTCATACTGGTACTCGCTGTTTAGAACGATGAAATGAGCATCCTTGTAGTCGAATGAGAAGTTCGTTCCTTGTAGACTCGGCACACCATTACCAGGCTGATTAAAGTGTGCTAGGAAATCACTGTTCCCTTTAGTCCCCATGACTTCATGATTACCGATAGCTCCAATGAGTGTCGTATTTAAGAATGCATCCTGCGCTTCCCTGAACCATAAATTCCATTGATTCTCGTTAAACCCCTTATCCACCATATCTCCTGCCTGGTAGATAAACTCAGAATCCGGGTGTTCGCCTATCGCTTTGCGGACCGTATTACCCCAGAGCTTAAAGTCAGCTTCTGTACTCCCTTGCGAATCTGCAAAATACAAAAACTTCGTATGATCCCCTTCAACCTCTGCGGTCTTGAACGTCCCTTGAACGCTATAATGCTCATGTCCGTCACCTACACGGTAAATATAATCCGTTCCCGGCTTAAGTCCAATTGCCATTGCTTTATGCACCCGAATCGTACCGATATCCAGCGTTTGATAAAGACTATTCTCACCCTGGATACGTGTCACGTTCGGTCCATTAAAGTCTGTGAATTCAGATGCCTCTACCAGCTCAACCACCGACTGATCTACCCCCGGGTTCGTGTGCCACGTAAAACCTCTGGACTTCGTTGGCTCCTCACCCATACTTACATTAATATTGTAGGGTGTCTTCGTTCCGAACAGCTTCGATACCGTAAAGGGTACGATAGGACTGTAGAACGTTCCTTTTACAGCCTGCAATTTGTACGTCTTTACTGCCGAGGTAAGTGTATTGTCTTTCAGGATTCCATCCGAATTCGTTACACCAATGAGCTGACCGTCTGCCGTTATTTCTGCTCCTTCGAGCGGTGCTCCACTCTCATCCTTAACTTGAAAGATCGTTTCATAGCCTTCAACTTGGCCCTCTTCATTCCACTCTAGCGACAAATGCGTTCGGATTTCCGAGGTCTGAGGAAGCCCAAAGAACGGATAAGAGATATCCCCTGTGCTGACAAAAGAGATCGATCCAGACGTGAATTCAAACGTATGCGTTCCTACTGCATCTTTTTTCACACGGTATTGAATTTGTCCAATCGAGTCCTTGTCCGTCAAACCAGCTGTATGGATATCATTTAGCTTCAAAATCACACGGCCTGCTTGACTGTCAATTTCAGCCTGTAGCTGAGTTTCACTCAACTTCTCGCCACGAACAAGCTCTAGATTCTCCAGCTTAGCTGGATCATAAGCGAATTCAATCTCCCCGCTGCGGATATCCGATGGTTTTACAGCCGACAAATCTAACGTGTACGTACCACCCGCATAAATATCCTTCGGTGTGCTATATACAACCTTAGAAGAGCCAGTGTCTACGCTAAAGGTCCAGACTTTGATCGTCTGATTGCCAGAAAGGTCCTTAACGGAAACCTTCACCTGATGAACACCATCTGCTAACGGTGTTAAGGGTGTGTAGTGAATTTCTCCTTTAGGTGGGTACAGTGTATGCTCCACCAGCTTCCCATCCAGATAGAATCGGATCTTGTCTGGATCGATCAATGTTGTGCCTGGGTGCTTAATGGGATCGTAATCAGCATCTTCTGCTATTACTGAAATTCTGGGTTGGTTGCTGGGAATCGTTGTTTCATCTACAGGTGATAACTCCTTAAGCACAGGTGGATTCATATCATCCTGATTCGGACCATATAGTGCACGGATCTGGTCCACATAGAGAACACCCGCGTCCTTCTTCGCTGCCGAAGTCTCCATATATCGCACAGGCATGTCCATCGTCAGTGGCATAACGCGCCCTTTAGGAACGTCTGCCTCTAAGTACTTCCATCCTTCAAAGTCTACACCCGTACTCTCATCAACAAAATTAAGAGGAATCGCCCCCTTACTATCACGCATTTGCGCACGCAGCCAGTGCTTCTTCCCATCCCCATACACCCACATGCTTATTTTCTCGGGATAACCTGGAATGACAATGTTATTCGCCGCGCTCTTAGTCTGCAGATAAGCTCCCGAGGTTCCTGGCTTTCCAGTAAAATCATACTCAAGCTTCAATGAGTTATTACCGAAACGAACCAGATCTTCGTCATTCTCAATACTCACTCTAACGGAGTTGTATTGTGCACCTGCAATTTCTTGGTAAGCATCCAGGCCATTCTCAAAATCCTCTAGAATTACTGGAGCAAGACCAATGTTTACGTCTACAGACGCTTCAATGCCTTTGTAGCTTACAATGATCTTTCCATTCTTCTCCGTCTCATTCACTGCTGTGAATGTACCACGGTCATCGATCGTACCGATATCTCCCTCCGTTCGCCATTCCAACTGATTGTTATCAGCTTGGATAATCTGACCGCTACGTAAAGCTGTAACTTCCAGCGTTTCAGATTGTCCCGGAGCAAAGCTTTTGACCGTATCACCAAAACTTAATTCCGTCAGTTCATTCACAACTTCTATCGTTCCCGTTCCACTCAAACTGCCAGATACAGCCTTCACTTCCGCTATGCCTGCACCTGAACCAGCTGAGAATACGCCCGTTCCGTCGAACGTACCCAGATCTGGTGTAATACTCCACTCGACGTTACCCGATAAGCGTGCTGGATGCATATTACTATCTACTGCCCCCGCCTTAAATACCACTGTAGACCCTGCAAGCACCCGCTCCATTGGCGGCTTCACTACTAGCTTGTCCGCTGTCCCCTCAGGCGCTTTGTTGACTAGCAAAATACCATTGGCCGTCCTTCTCTCCCCACCATCAGACGGGGAATTCATCACTTTACGTGCGGTCTCCCCTGGCATTCTCGCAACAAAAGTCGCAGAGCCGCCACCATCCAGATTAAGAGCGTCGACAGCTCCCATCTCCTTCATAATCTGACTAAGTTCAGTCAAAGTCACGCCTTCACTGAAGCCAGGTTGACGTCCATCGATGACAAGCATAATTATAGAGCCATCCGCTTTTGTACCAATCGCTGTACGTGGATATACTGCCGGATCACCGCTAGGAACAATTTCCCCATTCGCAATTAACCGGGATTGCCCGCCGATGGCCATTTTAACGTCCTTCCACTCCGCTTCAAGCTCTAAAGATACCTTAATTTCATCACCAACTTTAAGCCCCGCTAAAATCTCGCGATGTTTGCCGGATGCAGATAAGATAACCTTACCCTCTGTAATTGGAGTATTGCCCTTGTCCTTATGTATCTCGTGTACTTTCAATTCCAAGGTTTGTCCACTTTTGACCTCGCCTGACAATATCTCAAGCACAACTTCATCCCCAAGAGCATTGGTTACGGTTGAAGTGTGAAATGAAGGGGTGTAGAGAACCAAGGCATCACTACTACGCAATCGGTTGATTGCGGTAAGGCTACTCTCTTTTCCACCGATGTTTATTGTTCGGGTTAGCTTCGGACTTGGGCCATATATCGTTGAACCATCTGCTCTCATACCAAAGGCAAGCCAATCATTTGGAGGGTTATTCAATAGTTCTCCATCGCCCATGAACAGACCGAGCGGTAAGCCATTGGACATATCGTAAAAGTCCCCGTTGATCGCTGCGATGATCCGATTGCCTTCTTGATCGGCATCCGATGCCATCTGGGATACTCCCTGCATACCATAAATTTTCCCGTCCGTCTTTCCTGGCTGAAGTTCGAGCACTTGTTCTTTCGGGTTAAACTCAACATAATGAAGCTTTTCCAATCCCCGATCCAGCTTCATGTTCTTCCATGTGTACGTCGCTCCCGGTCCAATCTCCATCTTCTGCTGATCTAGAATCACTCCGGTGTCTGAAGTCACTTGCTCTGCCATCACACGCTCTCCAGGTATCATAAGAGACAATAACATCACACCACTAAGTAAAGAAGATATCACTGATTTTCGCTTGCTTCCTGCCATTCCATCATGACCTCCATTTCTAGTTAAAAAACGAATTCTCATGCGGGTGGCCTCCATGACCAGTCACCCTTCCGGACAGTATATCGATACGTTGTAAACTCCACCCCCCGAATATGTTAATCTTTTGTTAATTGAAACGTTCGACCTCCCGAATAAAAATAAAGCGCTTACACAAGGTACTATATCGAACCTTAATCCTCGAATAAAGCATCAAATTGACCAGTTATAACTTAGATTTTTCAGGACTACAGCCCTTTCTCTATGACCTTTGAACCTGATTCCTTAAAAAGCTTGTCGAATACCCTCAGCTAGATCTAAAGATATGTAACATCGCCTACAACTCATGGTTAAAGAAGTAGTGTACATGTTAAAGAATAAGAAGTAACGCTGTAAGCTCACCTCCGTTTGATCTACACTAGACCATGCTCTATGATGTTCATATATGGATGAATCGTAAAGGAGATTTCTTATGAAGATTGCCATTTGTGGCGGTACCGGATTTATCGGTCAAGCGTTGTGCAAGCGTTGGGTGGCTGATGGCCATCATGTCATGATTGTCACTCGTAAGCAGCCTGATAGCCCTGCAAAGAATAAATCTGTTCAATATGTAACTTGGGATGATATGAAGTCGAGTCCCCAAGTTTTCGAAGGATTAGATGCACTTGTCAACCTAGCAGGTGCTTCGCTTAGTCAGCGTTGGACTGTCAAAGGTAAAGAAAGCATTCGCAATTCTAGGCAAAAGACCGTATCTGCCGTGGCCGATCTCATGCATACGCTTAATCAGAAACCTTCCGTCGTTATTCAAGCGTCAGCCATGGCCATTTACGGAACATCAGAGGATCTAACTTTTGATGAGCAGAGTCCTTCAAGAGTAATGGACTTTCCGTCCGAGGTCGTCTCGCAGTGGGAGGAAGCAGCGGATCGTATTGATGTGGAGCGCGTTGTTAAACTGCGGATCAGTGTAGTGCTGGGCAATGAGGGTGGGGCTTTTCCAAAAATGCTTCTCCCCTATAAACTAGGAATCGGCGGCAAAATAGGCAGCGGTCAGCAGTGGCTGTCTTGGATTCACATTGACGATATCGTAAGTCTTATCGATTTCTGTATCCAACATCCTGACATAAGTGGCCCTGTTAATGCAGCTTCACCGCATCCGGTTACGAATGATCAATTCGGTCGCACCGTTGCTAAAGTCTATCATCGTCCTCACTGGTTCCCTGTTCCGGCCTTTCTTCTTCAGAGTGTGCTCGGTGAACTCTCACTCATTCTACTGAAAGGACAGCGAATCATCCCAGCTAAGGCGTTAGAGCATGGATTCAAGTTTCAATATGCTGAGCTGCACAATGCATTGTCTGAACTTAAGAATAATACTCACTAAATATAGAAAAAGGAGCGAGTTTCCTGTAGATCAATCTACTTTTCGAAACAGCTCCTTTCTTTATTCCACTCTTATTATTTTACGGCCATATAAACCTTGACCATAGCATTCGATGGATCGAACCCAGCTACATCGTATAGTTCGAAGTCTCCTGTGTATGTTCTACTTTCGGAGCTATCGTGGAAGTACGACCAGATCTGCTTCCATAATTCCGGCACGACAGACTCGAAAGCTCCCCGCTGACTAGTAAATACAAGGTAGTCTGAGGCAGGAATATGCACCGTCTTCATGTTCTCCAGACTATTAAATGTATTTTCCCCATTCGTCTCACATCCGAGCAAGACGGTATATTCCCCATTCACATCACTCTCATATTCCGTATACAGACCGTAGATGTACTCAGACTTCAGTCCAGGCTGCTGCAATACTCCAAGCTGAAAAAAACGTTCCCATAAGCCTGAAATCTTCCCTTCTGGTCCCATTTCTGCCCGGTTGGATGTTCTTTCTGCGATCCCACGAATCTGTACCGCTGGTCTGCTAACACGTTCGATATTCATATGTCATCCTCTTTTCGTCTGGTTATGTTTCTAGTCTACCTTTGAAAAGTGGACACCTGTCTGTCTCAGTTCCTATAACGTCCCATAATTTGCTCAGCCCGGCGTACAACTTCCTGAGCCACATCGTCTGGACTCTCAACCTTTACTAGACCTCCGAAGCTTAGGATCATACCATAAAACCACTCATCCGGCTTCATCATGACCTCAATCTGAAAAGAACCGTCCGGTAACATCTTCACCTCATCTGGGTGAAACATATCTGCGATCCGCTGCCTTGCTGCAAGATCAAACGTAAGGATGAGAGCTACCTCGGAAGTTTCAGACCAAGATACATCCCACTGATAATGGTCAAGCACGGGGACTGTTACGGGATCAAATGTCTCTTGCGTCAGCTCCGCATGTTGAATACGAGATAAGCGAAACACTCTGAAATCTTTACGCATTGTACAGTATGCCTGCACATACCAAATGGAGCTCTTGAGGATTAGGGATACAGGCTCTATGATTCTACACAGGCTTGTCCCAGCCGAAGATATATATTCGATCTCCACGCGTCTTCTATCCTCAATCGCTTTTCTTAGAAGCTTCATTACATCTTTAATCCCGCTTCGTTGTCCCCAAGGATTCATATCCATAATCAATTGCTCTTCACGCTTATCACGCATGGAACCACGCTGCGCTTTCTGTAATAGGCTATTCACTTTCTGAAGTAACCCGTCTGTCTCCTTATCCTCAAGGGCTAGGTTGATCCCTTTCACTGCTGTAACTAACGCCCCCATCTCCTCGATCGAAAGCCAGTATCTATCGATCATAAACTGTTCCATAATCTCAAAACCGCCAGAGATTCCCTGATAAGCTACTACGGGAATCCCGGCTTGACTTAAGACATCCATATCCCGATAAATGGTTTTGCTAGAAACCTCAAATCGTTCTGATAATTCCTTCGCGCTAACCCGTCCACGATTCAGTAGAAGTACCGTAATCGCTAGCAAACGATCTATTTTCATAAACAACATCATGTCCTTCCGTTCTTCACTAGTCACTTTAATTATATATCTTAACTATAGCTAAACACTTACGAAAGATGTTAAGGACACCTGGTTATTCTCTTTCATCGTTACGTATCCATTCATGATAAAATATATAGAATCGCACGTTTTTCTTAATTACATAAGGGGGAGTACGAAATGAACGAACGGCTTGCTTCCATGCGCCGATGTCATACGGATTCAGTTAAGGCTTCAAGATTTACGGGTCTTGCGTTCAGTGCCATATTACTTGCAATTGACATCACTTATATCGTGATAGCCATTATAAACGATTGGACCCTTATCCCAGGCTGGATTGGGATAGGCTTGTTTCTAGTCACGTTGGTCTGGTTCACTTGGATCTTACCCGAACTTTCCTATAGAACGTTCGGCTTTAAAGTGTCCGAAGAGGAGTTAGAGATTCGCTCAGGCTTCATATGGTTATCTGACATCGTTGTTCCGATGACACGTGTCCAGCATGTCGAGTTAGAAAGAGGCCCGCTACTTCGGAAATATGGTCTTGCTGAGGTGAAAGTCGTAACGGCTGCTAAAACACATATCATCATGGCACTTGCATCAGATGAAGCGGAGCAACTAAAACAGCAGATTGGCGAGCTAGCGAAAGTGGTGGAGTACGATGAATGAACGAGAAGAGTTACATCAGCATAGGCTGTACATCCTGTTCCCTCTCGTAAGTACGATCAGGGGGCTCATCCCAGCCATCATCATCTTTGGCTTTAATCTATTCAATGGATCTCTAGAGCGTACGACATGGTACTGGATAATTACAGGAATAACCGCAGCCATATTATTACTGATTGGTTACGGGTGGCTGCAATGGAGACGGTTCGTGTACGTGCTAGAGGATCATAAGATTGTTATCCGTCGTGGTGTTTTTTTTCGAGAAGAACTTTCGATATACACTGGGCGAATACACTCCATGAACATGGAGCAACCACTCGTGCAGCGTATTCTTGGATTGACCCAAGTCAAGATAGATACGCCAGGTAAATCGGATGACGGGGGTAAGCTACCAGCCGTTTCTGGTGCGGAAGCAGAGCGGCTACAGCGCTGGCTTAGGGAACGTACAGCAGCTGGGTCGGCTCTATCAGAGCAGACCGAACCCCGTAACGTGGGCAGCATGGATACAGCGAAGCAACATTCAGAAACTGAAGAGTGCGTGTCTTCAGACCGAACCAACTTGAGAAGCCATAATGAAAAATTCGAGCACTTAACCAATGTTGAAAAGACACAGGGTTCCCTGCAGACTCGTGAAAGATACCTTACAAATGAAGCCAATGACACTCCGCTAACCGTAACTACGACGGAGGCATCTAGCGTACCCGAAGAGCGCACGGTACTATTGCAACTCTCTGCAGTCCGCCTCATGCTTGCAGCACTCACGTCACTCAATATATCGCTTGCCCTTGCTTTTATTGCTGGTGTATTCTCTTTAGCCGACGATATTCTGCCCGACAAGCTCTATTCGAGACTCTTTCAGGAGGCCGATCATATTCTTGCTGGGGGATGGATTACGGTCATCGCGCTCGCACTCATTCTGGCGTGGTTGTTATCAGCGGTACTCTATACGATTAAATATGCTGGATTTACAGTAGAGCGTGTTGGCAAACAGATTGCTGTGACGTGCGGTCTGCTTGACCGCAAGCAGATGTTTTTCTCTCCGCAGCGAGTTCAAGCTGTCTCTGTGAAAGAAGGGCTCCTGCGTCAACCCTTCGGTTTCAGTGAGGTTAAACTTCATGTCCTGACTTCCGAATCGGAGAAAAGTTTAATGCTGCACCCTATGATTCCAATGAAAGAAGTTGGAGCATTACTTGAACGAATCGTTCCTCAATACAGTGCGGATACGGTGGATACTCCACCTCCGCCTAGATCACTATGGTTGTACATGCGACTAGAGGCACTCATTAGTATCGCTGTATCGGCAGCGTGTATCTGGTATTTTAAAACGCCAGGGTTGTGGTCGCTACTCCTGGTTCCCGTCTCGCTCTTATGGGCAATTCTGACACATAAGGACGCAGGTATTCATCTTCAGGGTAAGCAGTTAACTATTCGGAACCGTAGGATCTCACGTACCACCAAATATATCCGGCGCCCACAAGTTATTAGTCTTAAGGTATCTGGTACTAGAATGCAAAGACGGAAGAATCTGCTCTCCTTTGAGGTAAACCTGATCTCAAGCCAGTATGACGGAAAAATGTTCTGTTTAGAGCAGTCTGCCGTAGAACGTATATGGAACTGGTATCGCCGCTCGAAAGGAACAAGCTCGAATACAATCAGCACAACAGAGGAGATTCCTAAGTAATCCAAATCCGGAATAACAAGAAAGGTGAACATGTCTTTGGACTGTTCACCTTTTTAATGCGTTCTGTATGGTTAGGCTGTATCTAAAGCAGCTTGCTGCAATAGCTGTTTTCTTTTCCAGTAACGATAGATCAACAACGTTAGGCTTATAAATACGCCATAGACACCCGTCGTCAATACAATATTGCGCGGCTCAGTCATGAGATGATCACCCACGACAGCGTAGAGGAGCATCGCAGGGATTTTGCCAAGTGCAGAGGCCAGTATGTATGATAAGAATGAAACTCGGCTTAGTGCCGAATACACATTGATTACGAAAGAGGGAATAAACGGAATGAATCTTGAAAAGAGGATCGTTAGAAATGCATTACTCTCAAATAAAGCGGTCACTTGTCCAAGACGGTTCTGCTGGTGAAGAAATCGATTCCCCCACTCCTGATAACCGTAACGTACGAACAAGAACATTATAATGGAAGCGGCTGTAGATCCGATCCAAGTTATGACTCCACCAAGGAGTGGTCCGAACGCCGCACCAATCATGCCGCCAACTAATGGATACGGAAAAACAGGAAATAAAGCCACCGTAATGGCGATCAGGATAACGAGCGGAATGGAATTTGAAGCCTCAACCCAACCTAGCATGTCCATTCCATAAACATAAATAAGATAACCAAATCCTGCATACAGCAGCATCAGCCCTAGCTTCTTGTACATATAGCACTCCTCTAGTAGTCGTTAGGCATTATGATGGTTGAAGGATCGTATGCCTTATCCTCCTCTCCGATTCTACCACTTCATTCACCAATAATCGAAACAACTTTGAAAAGATCTTACTCGGGAAGTTTACGAAGGTGAATGGAATGATAAAAAAAGGCCCCCGGAGAAATATCCCCGGGCACCTCTTATACCTACTTATAATTCCAAGTATTATTTAACACTCAACAGATTCCATATGATCGTCGCTGCTTGCGCACGATTAGCGATCCCTTTGGGAGTAAAAAGATCTGCACCAGTTCCATTAATAATGCCTTCTTTCGTGAGCAGTGCAACTGCAGACTTCGCGTACGAAGCGATCTTCTCCTTGTCTTTGAACTTCGAGAGGGCAGCCTCTAAGTTGTCTGGCATATTCATGTTCACTAGTTTCAAAGCGTTAGCACTCATCACTGCCATTTCTTCACGTGTAATCGGACGATTCGGCTCAAACTTGCGGCTACTCATCCCTTGGGCTAATCCTGCCTTTAGCGCTGCAGCCACGGTGTCATAATACCAATCAGATGCTGTAACATCCTTCATTGATGCAGGCACACTTCCTCCTGTTAATTTAAAAGCCCGGACTAGCATAGCGGCAAATTCGGCACGCGTTACCGGCTTCATCGGCTGGAAGTTGTCATTCCCCACACCCTTCACAATCCCAATAGCCGCTAAGCCTTCAATCGCTTCCTTCGCCCAAGAAGCTACTTGCTTTAGATCTTTAAACATCGGCGGTGCGGGCGGATTCACTGGTGGCTTTACGGGAGGTGTAGGAGTTACCGGCGGCGTCACCACAGGTGGTGTTACCGGTGGCACTACAGGTGCCCCAGGCGTACCTGGTGATACTGGTGGACCTGGGTCTGTAGGTGGGACAATACCTTTTTTGAAGAGAATCGTTGCGGATTCACTTGCACCACTTTCGTTATGCAGCCGGTCTACGGCGGTAACAACATAAGTGTATGTCTTATTCTCAACCGCGGTTAGATCAACGTAACTTTGAACTGCCGCACTGTTCGGTTTGCGGAATGTCGTCAGTATGTGCTCTGGATTCTGGAGATCAAAAGACTTCTCACCGTCAAAACGGTAAATAACATAATATGTTTCATCGCCTTTGGAAGCCCAGCTCAGCTTAACACCATGTTGTCCGTTCACAGCTGCCAAACCAGCTGGAGCCGCTGGTGCTATATCATCAAGCCATGGCATGGTCGGGACCAAGGCCTGCGTACGATACAAATCATGACGAAGACGATCTGAGAAATTCAGCGGATTGTCTGCAAACCACTTCGCACTGAAGTACATACTTCCAGCAACCTCTTCAAAGCTCCGGTTGTATTTAACTTGGCTCGGCATTTCCTCTGGATCGAGCCAGCTGTCCACGGTATTAATCCGATAAACAGCCTGACCGCTATACAGTTGAACATTCTTACCAGCCGTAACATGACTCCACCACTCGATGAGCTTATCGTAAGCTGCTGGGGAATAACCTCTATACCAATAAATTTGAGGGGTAATATAATCAATCCACTCTTCATCCACCCACTTCTTTGAATCTGCATAGATAGCTTCATAGCTGCTGAGTCCATTCGTTTCTGACCCATCAGGTGCGCTCACACTTTTATTCTTCCAAATGCCAAATGGACTGATGCCAAATTTCACATAACTTTTCTCTGCTTTGATTGCTTCACTCACAGTTTTTACGAACTGGTTCACATTATTTCTACGCCAATCGGACTTGTTCGTGAAACCTGATCCATACTCTAGGTAGGTATCCTGATCTGGGAAGTCTACTCCCGTTGCTGGATATGGATAGAAGTAATCGTCGAAATGAACGGCATCAATATCATAATTCTTCACCACTTCCATCACGCTATCCAGAATAAACTGCTGTGCAGCCGGAATTCCAGGATTAAAGAGCAGCTTGCCACCATAAGACTCTACCCAGTCCGGATGCTGTCTTGCTGGATGATTCTCGGTCAGCTTGTTAATATCGCTCTGCATACTGATACGATAAGGGTTAAACCAAGCATGGAATTCCATATTCCGCTTATGGGTTTCCTCAATCAGAAACTCAAGTGGATTGTATCCAGGGTCCTTCCCCTGCGTACCTGTTAACCACTCCGACCATGGACCGTACTCTGAAGGATAAAAGGCGTCAGCTGTTGGTTTAACCTGCATAATAACAGCATTCATGCCTACAGACTGCAGCTGATCCAGCAGATCAATATACTGCTGCTTCTGTGCTGCCGGGTTCGCTCCCTTAACAGGCCAATCGATGTTCTCCACCGTAGCAATCCATGCTGCTCTCATCTCTGATTTTGGCATGGCTACTGGCTGGCTCACGGTAACATAGAGGGAGCCTGTTTTACCGCCGTGTGTCGCCGTTAATCTTGTGCCTCCAACCTTCAACCCGATCACCTTTCCATTCTCATCTATGGATGCTACTTCTGGGTTGCTGCTGGCATACTTCACATCTTCCGTCAGCTCTACGGGATCTTCCAGCCAGGAATATAACCCTATGGTGATCGTTTCAAAAGAGTCTCCCACGCTTATGCCCGATATACCGCGTAATTCAACACTTTGTAGAACAGGCACCGGCTTCTTTATCGTGATCGTATGCTCAGCGGAAACCCCTTTATAAATCACTGTGATCATAGCCGATCCTGGCGATATGGCCGTAAGCAATCCATCATCACTCACACTGACGATATCAGGATGACTGCTATTGAACGTCATTCCATCTGCAAGTGGAAGTGGGTGATCATATTCGCTATATACGGCATGTGCCTTTATTTTTCCAGCAACACTGGTTTCTAGATCTTCAGGTCCTGATAAGAGCAGCTGCTGAGGTGCTATCTCTTCATCCGTTACCTTTAAGTTAAATGTTGCAGGTGGTGCATCATCATATTGCGCTGTAATGATAGCCTCACCTGGAGCTAAAGCCTGTAAGGTATCATATGTAGTCCCTGTCACACTGATAACGCTTTCATTGTTACTTGTAAGTTGCACTCCACCCATAACCTGTGCAGGTTCTGTCATATTCGCAGAAGTCTCATATATTACAGGACGCTGAGATTCCCCCGTCTTCATCGGGGTTAGTCCAGTGATGTCCAGCGTATACACTTTAGAGTTACTGTAGAGGGCAGTCAACCGGTCAAAATAGAGCGCTCCACTGTTCTTGTTCGTTTCCTTCGTTTCTGCCACATAAATTTGTGATAGCTTTACAGGGGCAGATAAAGTTGAAGGAATATTAACCGTGATGTATTTCCAGCCCTTCCAGCTCAGTCCTGTTGATGATGTGAAATCCACCGTTTCTTTTTTACCATCAGCCCCCAGGACCACACCTCTCAACCAGTGATTTCCCCCATCTCCATAAACCCACAATCCCAAGCTCTTCGGGCTCCCAGGAATTGTTCTCCCTACAGATCCATCTCGATCTTTAAAGTTAAGATATGCTGCGGAAGTGTCCTTGGGGAAATTCCTAAAATCATAAGTGAGCTTAACAGCATGATATCCATAAGGAATCGTTACAGGTCTGTCTACAAGACCCAGCTCAGCTGTAGCCCGAGCTACAGAGACTTGCAGATCATTAAGATTCTCGAACTCCTCAACGATTAAGGACGAAGGATTCACTGCTTGCAAATCACTCGAAACCTCTGTCAGATCCATTATGTCAGGATGAATCTCTGTTAAGCCATCTGTGGAATCCTCCACCGATGAACCAGAGTTGTTACCTCCTTCAACATTTTCCGTAGAGGAATCGGTCGGGACATCCGCCCTAACTTCAGCCAGAGACTCTGCTGAAACTTTAGGGATTATACTACCGAAGCTTGACAGCGGCATACCCACCGTCATAACCAAGACCATCATCCAGCAAAATAGCGTTCTACGTCGCCGAGCTTCCCGATTACGAATCATTCACAAATTCACTCCCTATAAAATAAATGAGACTACCTTATTGCAGGACCTTCTTGACCTGACGAAATAAAGAAGATTCTCTCACCTCCATTTAGGTTTTTGTGAATCTCAAGAAGCTGATTACTAGATGTATACTTATCATATTGAAATTTTATTTCAATTTTCAATAGTTTTTTAAAATTTTATTTTGTTTTTTTATGCAGGTATTTCAACTTCAATCTCGTAGGATAGGGATAAAAAGGAATACATAAGGAGATATGAATAAAAGATGCTTGCACCACATTCATTGAAAACTCTAGATAACCACTATATATTTATAGACACATACTGTTATACGCAAGATCTCACTTAAGAAAGGATCCTTATCTTGAATAAAAAAGGAAATACATATTTAGATCTTACATTCGCCATGTTCAGAACCGGAATTCTTGGTTATGGGGGAGGTCCCTCCGTTATCCCTCTGATTCGTCACGAAGCGGTGATCCGATACCAATGGTTAAGTAACGACGAATTCGGAGAGGTCCTCGCCCTTGCTAATGCGCTTCCGGGTCCGATTGCAACTAAAATGGCCGCCTATCTTGGTTATCAGCAAAAAAAGAGTCTTGGTGCCATCGTTGCTATATTAGCCCACATTCTTCCGACTTGTATCGCGATGATCTTCCTGCTATCCGCAGTTCAATATTTGAGCAGCTCCAAGATCATCGCAGGTATGATCGCCGGGGTTACTCCAGTTATTGCTGTTATGCTTGGTACGATGGCTTATGAATTCGGTGAAAAAGCGGTGAAAGGACTGGGTAAATATGCTGGCGTTGGTTTTTTCCTGCTAGCATTTCTCCTACTCGAAATGATTGAAGTTCACCCTGCACTTGTCATTATCCTCTTCCTTGCCTATGGAGCCGTGCATTTTAAAGTTGTGGCGAAATTAAAGAAGGAACGTCGGGACAAGGAGGGAGCTGAATAATGGAATGGATTGAACTTTTCATTAGTTTTTTTGTCGCAAATGTCCTTGGATACGGAGGAGGCCCTGCGTCGATCCCGCTCATGTATGAAGAAGTGGTTACACGCCGCGCTTGGCTCAGTGATATGGATTTCTCCAATATGCTTGCCTTAGCTAATGCACTGCCTGGACCCATCGCAACGAAGATCGCTGCCTTTGTTGGATATGGTGTATCCGGCTGGATTGGATTGGTGTCAGCACTTACCGCAACAGTTGTGCCATCTGCTGTTGCTCTCATCTTGCTGTTGAAGCTGCTTCAGAAATACCGGACATCTATGGTCGTCAAAGGTATGACATTGCTCGTACAGCCTGTGATCGCGATCATGATGCTGACACTGACTTGGCAGATGGGTAAAAGCTCCATGGATTCTGTAGGTACGATTCAGACGCTGGCCATTGCAGCCGTGGCCTTCTGGGCCATGAACATTCGTAAAATCCACCCTGCACTCGTCATCCTTGCGGCATTTGTATATGGTGCTGTCGTCTTATCAGGCATGATGTAAATTACACTTGATGTACGAAAAAAAGCTGCCGAATGCTCGGCAGCTTCTCTTTATTCAGAAGTCTAGCTACTTACTTCCCCTGCTCGATCTGTTCCATCCATTCTTCCAACGCCTCTGCATCATAACGTACAAATCCTCCATTCGCCGTCCCAACATAAATCTCTTTTTGGAACTCATTTAAAGCACCGTTTCTCGCCTGCTGCTCACGAAGTTCGGCGCTACCGGCGCGTACATTATGCAATCGCCCGAGCAGACTCCCATCCTCTTTACCCAAGACGACAAGGTCAGAGCCATATTCAAGAAGCAAGTATTGATCCAATACAGCGAAGCTACTGATGACTAAATGCGACAAATCCTCTTTCCTATTTGAAGTCATCTTCATCTTCCAGAGCACTTTACCCGTCTCTTTATCCATCGCAGTGGGAGTGCCATCGATAGCCAAATAGATCGTATCGTCCTCCAATACGGCCTTCGTTGCTCTTCCTTGAATCCTCCAAACCTCGCGTTCTTTCACCGCATCATAGAGTGCACTCTCGTATCGTTGAGCAGAACTATATTCAGCGCCCCCAATACCACGTCGTATGAGAAGATACCTCGAATCATTTAACACTTCAAACTGTTCAGAAGATTTAGCTGAGTATACAGCCTCTGACTTACCGTTATTCGTATTTAACAGCACCCATTCTTCGCCAAGAAGAGTCCATCTCTTGTTGTTATCTGCCTCCCCTAATGGATTCTGACGTGCCCCTCCTGTGAAGTATGAATTCATAGCTGGATCCTCTAACTGAATACCCTTCACCTTAAATGTCCATGCCATTTTCCCTGTCAACGGATCATATCCTCTAAGCGTTTTCCCCTCCTGAATAAGCACATAAGGATCTTCCATCCCTTGGTTCAAAATTCGAACGTCTCTTGCTAACGTCTTCTTCCATCGAATCTTACCCGTTTCGCTATCTAGTACGATCACTCCACCCTTTCTGGATTCAAGCGAAGATGGTGAATCTTCTATAATGATCGACTTATTCGCTGCTGACATTCTGTATGTACCATTCGTTCGCTTCAGTTTCATCTCCCACATCATCTTCCCATCTGACAGACGGATATGTCTTACTCGGTCTTCATACTCCTTCTTATCCGGGTTATAAGCCGAATACATCGTGACATGTTGTTTATCTAGATCCAAGTGAGAAGTGAACCATCCGAACCCTGCATTTTGCTGCCATAGCTTCTTGCCGGATGATCGCTCTAGAGCATAGAGTGAAGAGTTATGATGCATACCACTGAACCCGCCGTCATCCCCTCGGAGCAGAAGAATATCCTCATTACCACCAAGCAGATAAGTAAAGTTAAGGTCGCCTTGGTTTCTCCATACCGGATCGAATGCTAGTGTACTGGTCAAGGGTTGTGTAACGAAATTATAAGTAGAAAAATAATCATCTCCGGCACTATATTTCTCTCGATATGAATGAATAGACGGTAAGATCCACTGCGTATGTTCCAGCTTCCCTGACTTGCCAAAGGTAACGATGAACTGCGCATCCGCCCTCTCATACCTCCAGGACTCTCCTAACTGCATTGGCCCGTTATCTTCCATCTGTAAATTGCTTGACGTTTCTTTCACCTTAGGAGTGCCGAGCAGCTTCTGAACAGAGGATGAAGAATCTCCGGCTCTAAGCTTGTATGATGTAAGTTCCCTTATCAGGTCACTTGAAACATCTAAATCCTTATTCCATACCCCATCTGGAAGTGTCTTCTCGGCTTCAACATCCTTAGCCTTCACCCAGAACAGTGCCGGACGGTAAATCATCATATCATCCCTATACCAATCGTCCGGCCCTACAAGAACTCCATACCAATCTTTCCACTGCATGACCGCAACCATCTTGTTCTGAAGACCCGCTTCGGACCACTTCAGGGCACCCTCAGGTGCCAGGAATATATTCCTCTTCGATTTCATGCTTACCGTCTTGGGTGCAATCACTTTGGCGGAAGCAGATTCTTTTGTCAAATACCATGAAGGAATCCATAAGATTCCTCGAGAGGAGTCCTTCATTCGAACCATTTCACCTGATAGAGCATCTATTTGAAACGACTCACCCTGTGTGCCGTAATATTCCGTTTTAAGATGATGTAAGTCGCTGTTCTTGGTGAGTTGGTCTGAAAAATATACCGTATTAATCTTTAAAGTAACCTTATCGCCTACCTTGTATATTCCTGTTAAACGAGCCTCAGAACTCGCTACATTATTGGCGTCAGCGACTGAACTCAATAAGAGAGATAAACTAACTGCCGTCATACATCCATACATCAGCAATTTGTGAAAAGAGCTTTGTCTGCTCAATCGATTCACCCTTCCGGAAATAAGCTACATATAGATTTAACGTCTGAATCGGAGCAATAGTTCTGTTGAGATGGACTAATTCGAAAAAAAAAGACTCCGTTGTACTAACGAAGTCTTACTTAACAGATGGCCTATTCCACGTCAGTGAAAAGGATTTTCCCTCTTTAACCACGGTACTGCCCGTAAGACAAGCCCAACTGCCGATCGTAATCATCGTACTTCCTTGATGGGTTATTGCAGGAGCTTCCATCATGTTAGATGAGTCATTTGCAGTATACATTCTGCTCCCTGATTTAAAGCGCACCATCGCACTGTTGTCTGACACAATCGTTTCCTTGGTATTAGAATCATAGGATGGATCCAATCCAACCAACTTAGCCATCGTAACAACCGGTACATAATAGTAGCCTTTCTTGTATACCACGGGCTGGACTGCTTCAACCGACTGACCGTCATAGGTAAATGTAGTTGAAGAGGTAGATACAATAAGTTGATGGGCAGTACTTGGAACCGGAGGTTCGAGTGCAGATCCAATCGTTGTAGTATCTTGCGTAGAGAGAGCTGTATCGTTACTCAGATCAAACTGAACACTCATCTCACTTGTCGCTGCACTGACGGCATACAAACCACCCCAGAGATTCAAGGCAATAATAGGCACAATCAGAAACATATAAGCTTTATTATTGCTGGAAGGTGCATATTGTTCTCCCACATTTTCATCCCCTTCCGCTCTTGCCGCTGTCTATTCAATACCTAGGTTCTATATATGTTAAAACGCGTCTCAAAGGTCGTCTTCTGACGATTACTACGCACGGAAATTTCGCCGCCTTGCGTCTCAATGATGCTCTTCGTAATCGCTAGTCCGAGCCCGGTTCCCCCCGTCTCTTTTGAACGCGAACTCTCCACACGATAGAATCGATCAAAGATGAAAGGTAAATCCCTCTCCGGTATGGGATCACCGTAATTGGTAAAGCTCACAACAACCTGATCACGATCTTTACGAACTACGATATCCACTATCTTTCCTGATCTCCCGTACCTCAGGGCATTCGTCATCAGGTTCTCATATGCTCGAACGAGCTGATCCCCATCGGCCATAATTTTAAGGGGTCTTTCAGCAGCCGTCATGACACATTCCATTCCAGCCTTTTCAAAGCTAGGTACGAATTCTTCGGATAGCTGTCCGATAAAATCGACCATATCAAGCTCTCCCATTTCTAAAGGGAGACCGTTATTGATACGAGTATATTCAAACAGATCATCGATCAACTTTTTCAAAGCAAGGGATTTCTCATAGGCAATGTTCACATAATATCTTAACTCGACCTCATCTTGATATCGGTCTTCCTCTATGACCTCCAGAAACCCAAGAATAGAAGTTAGCGGCGTCCGTAGATCGTGTGATACTCCCGTGATGAGGTCGTTCTTCGTCTTCTCAGCATTACGCTCTTCTTGAATGGAGTGACTCAACTGTCTGCTCATCTGATTAATACTGTCTGCCACTTCCCCTAGCTTACTGCCCGGTCGAACCGGTATGGTCGTATCAAAGTTTCCATTCGCAATCTCACGCAAACCTTGTGTTATCTCTTCTAGATACTGACTCAGCTGCGCTGTCATCTGATTGATGCTTTCCGCAACTTCACCAATCTCATCACTGGACGTCACATTAATATGGTGATCAAATCTGCCATTGGATATCTCCTTCATGCCTGTATTGATCTCATTCAGTTGACGTACGAAAGTCTTACTGATCATGAAGAAGCTCACAAAAAATACAACGATGCCTACAGTGATCATCACCGGAGCGGACCCGATATGATGAATGATCCACCGGATAGGCAGATTAATCGGTCTAACATCCACAAGAAGTGTACCCACCGCATAACAGATAAGTAGCGATACAGCGGTCGTACCCATGCTGGACAATAGCAGAAGGATAAGCTTCCAGCGAATCGTATGGAGTAATTTCGTTCTCATGATCCTTCACCTCTGCTATAGGTTTTACTCTATTTTGTAGCCAATTCCCCATACCGTTTTAATATATTCCGGTCGCTGCGGGTCCTTTTCAATCTTTTCCCTCAGTTTCCTTATATGAACCATAACCGTATTCTTCGATTCCATAAACGGCTCATTCCATACTTCAACATAAAGCTTGTCCATGCTGAGCACCAGACCTCGATTGAACGCCAGCGTATGAAGCAGAGCGAATTCCCTTGGTGTTAACTTCACTTCTTGACCGCCTACGGTAACCCTGTGAGATGCTACATTTATGATTAGATCATTGATTTGGATCTCATTTTCGTTCTGAGTCGTCTTTGTACCGAGCTGATTATACCTCCGAAGTTGTGATTTAATACGTGCGATTAACTCCAGCGGGCTGAAAGGCTTTGTTACATAATCATCCGCTCCGATACTGAGACCAGCGATCTTATCAATCTCTTGGCTTTTGGCAGATAACATAATGATAGGTGTATTATTCTCCTCCCGAATTTTCATACACGCCTGAATTCCATCCATCTTCGGCATCATGACATCCAGGATAATGAGATCTACCTTATGATTCTTCAAGATTTCTAGTGCTTCCAGGCCATTAGATGCTTTAAGCAGCGTATAACCTTCATTTTTCACGTAAATATCCATTAATTTAATAATTTCAGTCTCATCATCTACCATAAGTATCGTTACTTCAGCCATGGCTCCTCCTCTGATTAAGATCAAACGCCCCAATTAATGTTTATTCACGGCGACTGATGTCTTTTCCATATATGGTTTAGCTTTCTTCCTGCTTGAAATGTTACCGAAGAGGATCCAGGAAAATGGAACGTATTGTACTGTTAATGCTACGACAATACAGGAACAGAACAAAGCTGTCAGGAATCCGCCAGCGTACCACATATGTGTAATGATCGAGCTTCCGGTCTGTGGGGGAAATTGCCTATATACAAGCAAGAAAAATGGATGAATCAGGTACACTCCAAATGAAAGAGCACCTAATTTCTCAAACATACCCGACAGCTTTCGAGGTGCTTTACGGTATACAACAAAAGCTAACTGTAATAATACGATTGTTCCCAAGTACGTGTGCACATTCCACAGAAACTCATATAGTGTTGAATTATATTGCGTTCCGTATAAACGACTATTGTAATAAATGTATACGTGAGCAAGTCCAGCTGTCGCCCAACTGATCCATAATACGATCCAGCCAGCCATTCGAGCTGAAGTTGCATGGGCCCGGCTCATGACAAACCAGTCTTTAAGCTTCGGATAATATATGCCGATACAGGCACCTAGCATGAAATAAGCCATGTATGAAAGTGACCAGCTTCCCTTGTTGGGCACTTGCAAGTAATACTTGTTCAGCAGGATAAAAGCCCACTGCACTGCAAGACCGATCGGCATGGCCCATTTGGTCAGTTGTGGAACTTTTTTGAATATCCATAAAATGATTGGAAACAACAAATAAAATTGAATACTAATAAATACGAAATAGAGATGAGTATAAGCTTTCCCGGTCAATAGCTTACTAATAAAACTTAGGATTGTGTCCTGTAATGAACGGTCGGGATAATAGAGAACATGAAGCAAAGTAAAATAAAAGATCGAAAATACCGTATAAGGAATAATGATATACAACAATCTTTTCTTGTAGAACCCACCAATCAATTCTTTAGACAATGGCCGTTCATAATAGTTATAGAACAATACGAAGCTGCTTAAGAAAATGAACGTTGGTGTCCCATACTTCATAAAGATGTTCATGAAATTGTATAAGAAGAAATAATTCGACTCCACCATAGCCGTTGCTGCATAAGAAGTAGAGTGAACAGATAACACACCAAGAATAGCGAATGCACGCACCAACTGCAATTCAGGAAGATTCTCGCGCTTCTTCTGGATCGTCGATTTGTTCAGCATGGCTTAACCTCCTGTATGATTTAGATGAATGACCGCTTCGAAGTGAATCGATCGTTACCTAATATACAGGAGAGTTCTTAACGCCATCCTTCCTAAGTTCTTAACATTCTCTTAAGAATTAGCATGCTTTACTTATTATCTTCCAAGATTATAACGAACAAACAGGGCGAAGTATATTCACGTTAAAATAACGAAACTACAAATAAGCCCGTCCATAAATGGACGGGCTTATTTGTAGTATAAAAGGCTACATTAACCTTGTTCCAACAGCTCTTTCAACTGCTTGATCTGCTTACGCTCACCAGCGATGACCAGTGTGGAGCCCGCAGTTAAGCGTGCATCCGGTCCAGGATTAATCTTCTGATCATTCTTCTTCACAATCGCCAGCACATTAGCTCCCGTACGCTGACGAATCTGCAACTCTTCAATCGTCTTATCAACGGTTGGGTAATGTGGCTCGATTCGGAACCATTCGATGATCAGATCATCGAGGGATACCTCAATCGTCTCAAGTGCCTTTGGCTTGTAAGTCATTCCACCGATAATTCCTGCGATCTGACGTGCCTCATCATCTTCCAATGAAACCATGGAGATGCTTTCATCTGGATCATCATCTTCAAAATGATACAATTCTCTACGACCATCATCATGTATAACAATCACCAGCTTGTCACCGGATCTCGTATTTACTTGAAACTTCTTCCCGATCCCAGGCAGATCGGATTCTCTGATCATACTCATTCTTTGAATCCTCCCGTTCAACAGCATATTCTGTGCCTTCATCTAAACTCCTAACATGAAGATAACATACTTTAGTAGCATCGTATCACTTATTAGCCTTTTTCTTTAACTTTAATTTTAGGTTCGCTCCATTTAAACACTTTGTTCAGCACTTTGTATATGTGTTTTGATTCTTTGGTTAGTAGTGGACCGAGTATAGCCAGAACCAAAACATACAGGGCAGAGAATGGCTTCAGAATAGGAGCCAAGCCTCCAGCGATCCCTAAATTTGCTACGATAATCGTAAATTCCCCTCTAGCCATAATAGTCAATCCAATATTAGCTGAAGCTTTATGAGATAATCCGGCATTTCGACCCGCTATCATTCCTGCTACAAAGTTACAGATGATCGTCAAGGCTATTGCTCCAAGTGCCATCCACAGTGCATCTCCGAGTGCCAACGGATCTATACTCAGCCCGAAGCTGAAGAAGAATATGGCACCGAAGAAATCTCGAAAAGGTACAACGAGATGCTCGATTTTTTTGCTATGTTCCGTCTCTGAAAGAGCAAGTCCGAACAATAATGCACCAATAGCTTCTGCAACATGCAGCGTCTCAGAGAACCCAGCAATGAAGAATAAGGAAGCAAATACAACAATGATGAAAATTTCACTAGACGCGATATTAAGAAGCTTATTCAAAATCGGCGTACCTTTTCTTGCAATTAAGAAGAACAATAGCATGTACCCAATGGAAATAGATACAGATACAATTGTTGCTCCTACGGAAGTGGCTCCTCCGAGCAGTAGTCCCGACATTACTGACAAGAATACAGCTAGAAAAATATCATCAAATAAGATCATACCTAGAATAAGCTCGGTTTCCGAGTTACCCGTACGTCTGAGATCAACCAAAACTTTTGCCACAATCGCACTCGATGAAACGGATAACATTCCCGCGATGATTAAAGTTTCATATAACGGTAGGCCGAATAAGAATCCGTACCCTACTCCAAGAGCGAAATTAAGCACGACATAAACCGTACCGCCGAATACAATGTTCTTACCTGACTTGATTAACTTCTGAACTGAGAACTCAAGTCCCAGATAGAATAGTAAGAACAGCACCCCAATTCTTCCTAGAAAATCGATAATACTTTGACTTTCAATAAACTTAAAGTCAAAGATTCCAATCGTCGGGGCATGAGGGCCCACCAACATTCCAAGGACAATAAGAAATGGAATAATTGAGAATTTCAACTTACCTGCTAGAACAGAAGCAAGGGCAATTAACATGAGGGCCGTACCAACTTCAAATATCATATGGTCCATACAACGTTCGTCCTCCTCCTTAATGATGACTTATAGGCAATCAATATATATTATACATAAAAAATGCATAAATGCATACAAATACAGAGCAATCAGCATTTATTTATTTAAAATTATTATAAATAAAAATAAAACACCTTCAAAAAACCTATATTTTTCTTATATTTAACAATTTACATAATAGGTTGTCCAAACACCTTTAATTTTACTCTCCTAAGACTGATCTCTCTTCCGCATACAATTTAATGTATAATTATTCATTTTATGCATAAAAAAACACCTTAAGTTATCCAACCCAGGTGCTTTAATGCAGATATGATCAATCGGTTACCGAAACCATCCTTTTTCTTTGAACCGCGTAATTGCCTCAATTCGGTTACTAACCCCAAGCTTATCTAAAATCACAGATATGTAATTTCGAACCGTGCCTGTGGTTATAAAAAGCTCACTCGCAATTTCCTTCGTATTCTTACCATCAGCAATGAGGTTTAGGACCGCCTTTTCCCGCTCAGTTAAAGGATTCTCCTCACCGTATGCTTCATCCACAAGCTCTGGCGCATAAATTCGGCGTCCAGCCATAATACTACGAATGGAAGTGGCTAGTTCCTCACTTGGACTATCTTTCAATAAGTAACCGTGCGCTCCCGCCTTCAGAGCCCGTTCAAAGTACCCTGGCCGCGCAAATGTTGTAAGAATCATGATCTTGCAGCCGAGCCCCCTGAGTTCTTCTGCAGCTTCCAACCCACTTTTGATCGGCATTTCGATATCCATAATGCATACGTCCGGTTTGTGGGAATGCACAAGCTTTACAGCGTCCTCGCCATTGTTCGCCGTACCCACCACCTGCATGTCTTCCTCCAGATCGAGCAGGGAGGCCAGTGCTCCAAGCAGCATTCGTTGATCTTCCGCTATGACTACTGATATCATACCCCTGTCTCCTCCTCCAGTTGCTTAAGTACATTCGGCACTTTTATCACTAGAATCGTTCCCTGATCTGACCTCAGCTCCATACTTCCATTCACGAAATCAAGTCGTTCCCACATTCCTCTAAGACCGTTACCACGGGTGTACGCTGATTCATTCGGTATACCCACTCCGTTGTCTTTGACCGTTACAATAAGACCGCTTCGGCTAGGTTCAATGGTGATGGAGCAGGAGGTCGCACTGCTATGCTTCACAATGTTATTGACCGCTTCCTTCAGGCACATACTTAGTACATTCTCGTTCATTAGAGAAACATTGCTAAGCTCAGGGTTTCCTTCTAGTGTAAATTCAATCTGAGCAGCCTTTAAAATCTGAGTAATCCGGAATATTTCATCCTCTAATCGTGTACCTCGCATTTGAGTGACCATCTCCCGCACTTCTTTCAGTGCTGTTCTGGCCGTCTGCCTTACATCATCGATCTCAGCTTGAGCTTTAGCAGGATTACTCGTAATCAGCTTGCTCGCGAGATCACTCTTCAAGCCGATGAGGGACAGCTTCTGTCCCAAAGTATCGTGAAGATCACGAGCAATACGTTGCCGTTCCTCTAACTTCACCAGCTCTGATATTTTTTTATTCGCATCCTCAAGCTGTCCCTGAAGTTTATCATTCTTATTACGGTTGTATGTCGTTACGGGCAACAGGATAACAGCGACCACACTGAGCATCACGAAAGGAAGCTGAGTAATAAACCACGGTGTCTTGGATATGAAACCGTAATTAATCGTAATGACCGTCGTTATTAAATGAATGGAGTACAATGTGAAAAATCCAACTCGGCTTTTAATATTCCCGATAAAAAACGCTAGAAAAAGCGAGAAATATACATATCCAAATACTAAAGACATCGTAATTGATATTAATATTTGAACACTCGTCCAGAAATAAACCAGCCATCCCTTCGATACGAAGGAGAGCACATAACAAACGAAGAAGACCAGAATCATAATGATTCCAATAACGACCTGATAAGTCGATGAGGATCGAAAGATAAAGTAGAACGGAAGAATATAAAAGACGACCCATACATACGGATTTAATCCCGTATTTCTCTGAAAAATCTGATGCCATTTCTGCATGGGCCGTCCACCTCTGTTCATCTTTGTTACCTGTATTCTATCATAAACGTTCCTAACTAATCGTTACTTTCCTTGAAGACCCGGTTTAGGTATGTGCATAGCCTCCGCAACAGGTGTCGCTGAATCCGGTTTTTGTTTCATATGCTTCAGACGCTTCATATCCTTAAAGCTGATAAACGACTTGTTCGCTTCATCCCATAAACGAAAGTTCAACGCCTTCAGGCTGGTACGAATCGTGATCGTTGTTGCCTTTTGAAGCGGTGGAGTTGCATTATGAGCTTTCTCAAGATTATAATTCGGAACTTTCGGACTCAAGTGATGTACATGATGAAAACCAATGTTACCCGTAATCCATTGCAATAACTTAGGGAGCTTATAATACGAACTTCCATCTACAGCGGCATTGATATAAGACCACTCTTCATCATGTTCAAAATACGTATCTTCAAACTGATGCTGTACATAGAACAACCAAATCCCCATCACACCAGAGAAGAAGAAGATTGGAGCCTGAACCAGAACAAAAGCCTGCCAACCAATCGCCCAGCTAAGTAGCGCGTACAATGCCACCAGAGATACGTTCGTGATATAGGTACTGATCTTCTCTTTGCGCTTCGCGCCTCTCCGGTTAAAACGATAATTGATTAGAAATATAAAAATCGGACCCAGTCCAAACGTTACAAGCGGGTTTCTATAGAATCGATATGCCAATCGCGTCCAGATTGAAGCGGCTTGATACTCTTCGACCGTGAGAATCCACATATCACCTGTTCCACGTTTATCCAGATTACTACTCGTCGCGTGGTGGATCGAATGACTGATTTTCCATTTTTGATAAGGTACAAGTGTAATTACACCCGTAATGTGACCAATAATCGCATTCGCCCTGCGACTCTTAAAGAAGGACTGATGACAACAATCATGAAATATAATAAATGTCCGAATCACAAATCCGGATGTAACAATCGCAATAGGAATCGTCAACCAATAAGATACCGATAAGCTTAAATACGCAGCATACCAGAGCAATGCGAGCGGTATTAACGTATTCAACAGCTGCCGGATACTCGATTTTGTCTCAATTTTCTCATAAGGGGCAACATTTTTCTTCAAGCTGGACAGGTTGTTGGACTGGGCCATTGCAGGTTTCCTCCTCGATATGACACATGAATATGCGTTGATGCCTATGCCTAATAGGCACGAATCTAACTTCATTATAAGTCCATGGTGTCATACGCTGTAGTCATAAACGTCAAGTACAGAGTATGACAAATGTCATATAGCAACAAAGGAAAACCTTGTATTTTATCCTATATAACAAAAAGAAAAACCCAAGCTTCCTGCAGCTTGAGTTGCACCATAGTCGTTGTTATCGGTTATGAGTATGTACCTGAGGGAGATCATATTTTATCATCCGCAGGATAACGAAGACCGATCTGCCGTCTTGCTTCTTCAGCAATCTCTGCCGTAATGATGGAGTTCTCTAATGAATTAATTGCACTATCTCTCTTACCCGTCTGCAGCAGCTCAATAAACTCCTGAACTTCATAATACATCGATTCATGGGTTTGAGTTTGAGTGATGTCCTCAATCGTTCCATCCCTATAGTAAATCTTCACATCATAAGGTTGATTAATCTTATCAATAACCATCGTCCCATTCTCACCTTGAATTTCAGCTGGAACATAAGAATGACTGATCTTCGAGTGACTGATCACGGCATCCATCATCGGATATTTAAGCAGCATGCTTCCCTCTCCATCCACCCCGGAGGATAGCATCACCCCAACAGCTTGAACTGAATCCGGCTTACCGAACAATGTCACCATCGGGTAAATACAATAGACCCCTAGATCCATAAGTGATCCGTTAGAGAATTCAGGATTAAAGGCGTTGAGAATCGTGCCCTGTTTATAAGCGTCATAACGTGATGAATACTGACAATAACTTGCAAAATATCGACGTACTAAGCCTAGCTTATACAGATTGTCTTTGATCGCTTTGAAGTTCGGCATTAGTGTTGATTTAAGTGCTTCCATAAGAAGGACATCATTCTCTCGTGCAGCAGAGATCATTCTTTTCACTTCAACAACATTCGATGCAATCGGTTTTTCACACAATACGTGCTTCCCATGATTCATACACAGAATGGCTTGCTCTGCATGGAATGAGTTCGGACTTGCAATGTAAACGGCGTCCACCTCATCACATGATGCCATCTGCTGCAGATCGGTAAATACAATTGGTGGATCATCATATTTCGAAGCAAACGCTGTTCCCTTCTCTTCAGAACGAGAATAAACCGCCGTTAGAACGAATTGCTCAGTCTCCATGGCCGCCTGTATGAAACGTTCTGTAATCCAATTGGTACCGATAATTCCAAAGCGTACTTTCATGATTTCTTCGCCTTCCTTCCTGTAATATGCAGGCGCCTCGCCGTCTGGATTATTCCCAGCCTTCAAAAGATGAAATCTTCTTACGTGCTTCATCCGGAATCGGCGTACTCTTCCCGCTCTTCGTATCCATGAGCACGATGGTCCCGCGCCCCGCAGCCTTCAACTGATTGTTCACCACGATGGCGTATTGCACATCCATCGAGGATCGGCCAATCTTAGCTACCTTCACATGCAGAACAAGTGGATCCTTTAAATACATCTGCGCCAAATACTGACACTCCAAATCTGCGACTACAGAAACCTGTTCCTCACTAAAAAGCTCATCCGTTAAACCCAGATTCTCGAAGTATTCAATTCGTCCTTGTTCGAAATACATAAAATAACTTACATTATTCACA
The DNA here is from genome assembly GCF_058781425.1 of Paenibacillus sp. FW507-14B1B. Classification (NCBI taxonomy): domain Bacteria; kingdom Bacillati; phylum Bacillota; class Bacilli; order Caryophanales; family Paenibacillaceae; genus Paenibacillus; species Paenibacillus sp. FW507-14B1B. The sequence continues at coordinate 227,729 of NZ_JBYSWS010000005.1, forward strand.
TGACCCAGCATATCCGTCTCACAATAGCGAATTTTGATCGGAATGGAGAAATGGAATGAATCCAACCAACTCTGAGGATCTGGTTGTATAAAAGTTTCCTTTTTCATGTTGAATCCCCTTTCGCGGTGTGTAAAGCACTCCTACAAGAATAAAGAATATAAGTTCTTCTCGTCAACAACGACATGAATTGCGGATTCGCTATTCCTCGCCATAAATCGACCCATTCCTTCTATTTCCTATGATTCGATAGGTATCCTCATTTTCCTTCTAGAATATGTATTTCGTTAGCAATTTGAGTATAAAAAAAGCAGACAAAGTCTTAGAGGACTTTCATCTGCTTCTTAGATGGAATTTAAAACTTTTTCTTATAATAAGTAATCGCCAGGGCCAGCGCAAGGACAGAGCCTTTTACAATATCCATTGCATAATACGGAACGGACAACATGATAAGGCCATTCTGCAAAATCCCAATCAATACAGCTCCAACAAAGGTTCCAAGCGCATTCGGCTTCCCAGCACCAAGCACCGAGTATCCGATAAAGGCTGCTGCAACAGCATCCATCAGGTAAGGACCGCCTGCGTTCACCTCAGCATTCATAACGCGCGCGCCCAGAATAATACCACCAACCGCTGCAAAAAGTGCTGAAATCACATATGCCGCAAGTCGGTACTTGCTAACTGCAATACCTGATAATTCAGCTGCTTCACGATTCCCGCCAATCATATACATATAGCGCCCATGCTTCGTATATGTAAGGAACAAGTGAACAAGGATTACCACAACCAACATGATAATAATAATCCAAGGAACCTGTCCAAGCTTCTCAAATACCGCCGGGATTTTACCTTCTGCAAACTCACCACTCGGCATAATCATGTTCTGAGAGACAGTCGCCCCCCGGGTATACGTAAGGGCAACGCCCTGGAAAACAAACATCGTCGCCAGTGTCATAAGCATATCCTGGATTTTGAAATTGATGACCAGAAATGCATTCACAAGTCCCACAGCTAGACAGAACACGAGCGTAACGATCAAGCCAATACCAATATTATGTCCATGCCAGACGAACATTGAGATCACCAATGCATTAGCAAGTGAGGCTGTGGAACCAACGGATAGATCGAACCCGCCAACGGCCAGTGATACCGTAAGACCGACCGCAATGATTGTTACGATGGAGATCGAACGTAAAATATTAATAATATTGTTACTACTCAAGAAATTATCATTTAAGATACCGAATACCGCAATCAACACCACGACCGTAATGATCGTCCCGTATTTATATAGAAAATCGAACGCACTACGCGTCGTCTTCTCCTGCATCGCTCTTGCTGTGTTCATGTCAATCCGCCTCCTGTGCAGTACAACAGTATCTCCTCTTCATTACTGTCCCGTGTCTGTAATTCCTTAATGATGCTGCCGTCATACATGACATAAACGCGATCAGAAATACCAACAATTTCGGACAATTCGCTCGACGCATATAACACGCACTTGCCCCGCTGCGCCAGCTCCTCCACCAGTTCGAAAATATCCCGCTTAGCTCCGACGTCCACGCCCTTAGTTGGCTCATCAAAAATGTATACATCTGCATCAACCAGCAGCCATTTACCAATAGCGATCTTCTGCTGATTCCCTCCAGACAAGCTGCTTACCTTCGTCCGCTCATCAGGAGTTTTGATACCCAAGTTATCGATGATCATAGCAGAAGTATTCTTTTCTTTAGCTGGACTGAGCCACCATCCCCATCTACAGAAACGAGACAACATGGCTGCCGTCAAATTAACTGCAACCGATTCTTCAACAAATATACCTTCACGGCGTCGTTCCTCTGGAACGAGCACTATTCCTTCCCGAACAGCATCATGCGGAGACGTAATCCGAAGTTTCTTCCCTCGAAAGCTCAGATCCCCTGAAGAGGTCTTCGAGGCACCGAATAAGGCGCGGCACAGTTCCGTCTTCCCTGCGCCAACTAGACCTGCAAGGCCAACAATTTCACCTTGTCGAATATGTAAATTCACATCGTGAACCTTGCCTCGGTCATGGATGCTACGCGCTTCGAACAAGGTCTCCCCAATCTTACTCTTCTTAAAAGGGAACTGCTGCTCCATCTTAGCATCCAACATATGTTCTACTACCTGAGTCTGGTTGATATGGATAATGCTATCGCTAGCGACCCGCTTACCATCACGAAGGATCGTAATTTCATCACAAATCTCGTACAGTTCCGGAAGCCGATGAGATATGAATATAACCCCGACGCCATCAGACTTCAGCTTTCGTACAATAGTGAATAGCTGCTCTGTTTCACTGTGGCTTAGAGGCGCTGTCGGCTCGTCCAACACAAGGATGCGGCACTGCTTCGATATTGATCTAGCGATAAGTACCATCTGCTTCTCTGCAAGTGTCAACTCTTGAACGAGCTTACGTGTAGAGATGCGAATGTTCATCCGATCCAGAATGGCTTGCGCCTCCTGATGAAGCGCCTTCCACTGAATCACATGACGCTTGCCCATATTATGAACCATAAGATCTAGCATAATGTTCTCGGCCACCGTCAAGTTGTGAATGAGTGCTGTGTCCACTTCTTGATACACCACTTGAATACCAAGATCTTTAGCATCCTTAGGTGAAGCGATCTTAACCATCTCAGCTTCCAGCCATATCTGACCCTCATAATGGTCATATGTACCTGCAAGGATCTTCATTAGCGTTGACTTTCCTGCTCCATTCGCACCGATCAATGCATGAGCGCTACCCTTCTTCAGTTCAAAATCAACGTCAGTTAAAGCTCTCACACCTGGGAAAGCGATCGAAATCTGGTTCATACGAAGCAATGGAGCGGCGTGGTCTGCCGTCACGGATGTAAATGCTGAATTTGAATGTTCCAAGTGAAGACCACCTTCCCTTTCAAAAAAATAGGACGCCCTTATCTTAGGACGATAAGAGCGCCTGCGGCATATTATTTACCGTTCGCTTGCTTCAAGGCTTTCATCCAATCCTCTTCAAAGTCAGCACTTGTGCCCCAGCCCGGAATAATATTGCTGAGATTGACCATATTCACAGCTTCGCTGGATTTCTCAAGGCTTGCGCGATCAATAAGTGTCGCTTCCAGATTGTGTGTAGCAGGCGTTTCCTCACCTGCGATTTTCTTCGCCAAAAGTCTAACGTTAACTGCACCGATCATCTTCGGATCTACTGCAGCAGTAGCAACCCAAGGACTTCCGTCCTTCTGCATAATTTCAAGATCAGAATTCGATACATCGATACCATAAATTTTGATCTCAGTCCGCCCCGCTTCGATCAAAGCTCTAGCTGCACCGATAGCAAAAGCATCCCAGCTTGCATAAATGGCATCGATTTCTCCCTTTGGATGCTTCGTCAGCATAGCAGCTACTGCATTCTGCGTTTCTACGGAAGTGTCTGCGCTAGCTACGCCGAAACGTTCAATCTCTTTAATACCTGGGTTGTTCTTCAATGTCTCTTGATACACTTTGTTACGACGAATCATCGGTGGGAAACCGTCTACCCACAGGTATACGATATTCGCCTCCGCGCCTTGCTCCTCAATTAACTTGTCGAGAGCATATTTCGCTAACGCCTCGTCATCTTGAGAAGTAAGGGTTACGCCTTTAATATCTGCAAGCTCAGGAACAGAGTCGTAAGCAACAACCGGTATCCCCTTCTCTGTCAGCTTCTTCACATCTTCTACTGTAGCCGGATCATCACCGTGCGACAGGATAACACCGTCATACCCGTTATTTGTAGCTTGAGCGATAGCATCATGGAATTTAGCACTATCATTATTAGCAGAGAAAGTATCCACCTTGAATCCTAAGGCTTCACCTTCTTGCTTCGCTCCCGCTAAAAATTGCGCTGTATGATCATCGCCACCGATTTTACGGATAGCCATCAATTTAATTTCGTCCTTCTCAGCAATTCCAGCCGGGAGGTTATCCGGCTTCGGTGTACTTCCGCTCTCTTTACCAGACTGTGCACATCCCGCTGTCAAAATAACAACAGATAACAGCAAGCTAGTTAGCTTGTACCACGATTTACTCCCCTTCATTTCTCTTCCCCCTAAAATATGTATGTCGTTATATTACAAGTAATCCTATCGGATTTAATTAGGTGAGTCAATACATTTCTTGCTGAAAAATGAAGAGTTCTGTAGAATTACTGGTATTTCCATTTCATTTCATATTACAACATGTTGACGATATGTCAGAATATTTTTTTATTTGAATAGATTATTTCAAGACAATTCCCATCGTTTCCATCCATGCACGAGCGATAAGCGCATGACCTGCAGGTGAAGGGTGCACACCGTCAGGTGCCCAGTAAGCAGGCTCACGGCGCGCTGCCGCAGCAGCAAACAGACCATCCAGTGGAACGAGCAAAGCATTAAACTCCGTAGCAAGCTCTCTTACAGCATGAATCTTCGGGTCCAGATCCTCACGCCAAGCCTTACGGTCCTCCGGATAAGGCAGTACAAATGGCTCAAGTAGGATCAGATTCGCATCAAGGGTTTCCTTCGTCTGCTTCAGTAAATCTCGGTATCCTGTCTTAAATTGCTCCACACTTGTCGGATCCTGAGCATCATAACGTCGCCAGCAATCATTAATTCCAATATAGACGGATACCCAAGTTGGTTTCAGATCGAGACAATCTTCCTGCCATCGTTCCTGTAAATCTTTCACGCGATGACCACTAATGCCCCGGTTCACAAATTTGATATTCATCTCAGGATGACTCATGCCGATGAGGCCTGCTGTCATCAATGGATACCCTGTACCCAGATCATTCGGATTGCTGCGATCTCTTCCCGCGTCAGTAATGCTGTCTCCTTGAAAAAGCACAATATCATCTTTACGCAATCGATTCATTCCATATCCTCCTAAGAATGCTCTTAATGGGTTCCTCATCATTAACTATGTAATCACCACGAAAATATTTGTCAATATTTTCTTTGGAATCGCACAGATATCAAATACGAAGTGATTCTCACTTTTATATTTCTATTTGAATCATCATATAAAAAAGAAGTCTCTCTACCAGACACCAATTGGATCTAGTAGAAAAACTTCTTTTATAATAAGATGAATTTATGCAGAAGTGCTGATAGGCTGAGCAACCCAGTGTCCTTTCGACACTTCGACCAGCTCCGAATGCTCTAAGTTATACTTGTCTTCACCGGTGCGTTCTTCCATCAAGACTCTCTTCTTCTTCGATTCCACCTTCGGATCGGGAACCGGAATGGCAGATAGTAATGATTTCGTATACTCATGCTGCGGGTTGGAGTACAGTTCTTCACTCTCCGCCAGCTCAACAATTTTTCCCATATACATAACAGCTACACGATCACTAATGTGTTTCACCATGGAAAGATCATGCGCAATGAATAGATATGTCAGGCCCAGGCGATGCTGAAGCTCTTCCAAGAGCTTCACAATCTGTGATTGTATCGAGACATCCAGCGCGGATAATGGTTCGTCACAGACGATGAACTTCGGTTCGACTGCAAGCGCTCGAGCAATACCAATACGCTGACGCTGTCCACCGGAGAATTCATGTGGGTACCGTAGTGCAAAGGCAGGATCCAGTCCAACCATGTCCAGCAGCTCTTCCACCCGCTTCCGGCGTTCCTGTTTACTTCCTGACAACTTATGCACATCAAGCGCTTCACCGATAATATCAAGCACCTTTAGTCGAGGATTTAATGAAGCATAGGGATCCTGGAAGATCATTTGCATGTAGCGTCTCATTGTCTTCATCTCAGAGGTGGTGAGACGATTCACGGCCATGCCTTGATACAACACATCGCCACCTGTTGGTTGATGAAGTCTGAGGATGGCTCTTCCCGTTGTCGATTTACCACAGCCCGACTCGCCGACAACACCTAGTGTTTCACCAGCATTTATATGAAAGCTAATATCATTAACAGCCTTTAAGACTTTTCCTTTACCCATATCAAAATATTGCTTTAGCGATCTTACTTCGAGTAGTGGACGCTCGAGATCGGCTCCCGTTAGAATAAGTGGTGCTTGTTTGGGCTTCTTCTTCTCATCCAGACGAGGCAAAGCATTCAGGAGCTTAAGGGTGTAGGGATGCTGAGGATTCTCGAAGATCTCCTCGGTCGTCCCTGTCTCTACAATAACTCCATCCTTCATTACGGCAACGCGATCACACATACCTGCAACAACGCCTAAATCATGTGTAATCAGGATGATGGATGTACCGAACCGCTCTTGCATGTTCTTCATGAGGTTCAGGATTTGAGCCTGAATGGTGACATCAAGCGCCGTTGTAGGCTCGTCCGCAATAAGCAGGGAAGGCCTGCAGGCGAGAGCGATTCCGATCATGACCCGTTGACGCATACCACCTGAGAACTCATGTGGATATTGATTGTAACGAGCTTCACTGTTCGGAATTCCAACAAGCTTCAGCATCTCTATAGCTTGCTGCTTAGCTTCCTTCTGTGAAAGCTTCTGGTGCTTGATCAGACTTTCGGATATTTGTTCTCCGATTTTAATTGTCGGGTTTAGAGAGGTCATCGGATCTTGAAAGATCATTCCCATGTCACGTCCACGGATACTTTCCATTTCCTTCTCGGTCTTATCCGCGAGATTCTCTCCTAGGAAAGTAATCTCTCCTTCCTTCATAAAAGAAGGTGGTGAAGGAAGCAGCTTCATAATTGAACGTGCTGTAACACTCTTACCGCTACCGGATTCACCTACAATTCCTAGTGTTTCTCCTTTATTCAGTTCAAAGCTGACTCCACGAACTGCATGAAACTCCGAATCGCGGGATTGAAAGGATACGCTCAGGTTTTTCACTTGTAGTATCGGTTCCATTTAACTTCGCCTGCCTTATCCTATATATAAAATATCATTAATAGAGTTAACCTCTTAATCTATTGACTTTTAAAATATGCTAAAATAAAATATACTATATCACTCGGAATAATGCAATTTCAAAAGAAGGAGGCACGACATCTTATGGGGGGGACAGAAGCAGCCGGCACGAACCGGTTAGCTAACACAATTAGCACGACTTACAGAAAGATCCTTCTGAATCCTTCATATAAATATTTTCTTCTATTATTGGGGGCGCCTGTGAATCTGGTGGTGTTCCTTATTTATATGGTTCAGAGTAAGAAGGATGCTTACTCTACGCTCCGGACAAAGATTGAAGATCGCCTGCTAGCGTCAGGTTACCGAGATCAATTGCTGGCAGACAATAAAGAGCAGCTGCTTCGAAAGCATGCGTTCTTTAAGCAGAATGTAAGCGAAGATAAGCTGAGGCGAGAAGCTGAAGCGATGACAAAGGCACAGTTCCAAAGTGCTGTCGACGAACAGACCCGAAGAGAACTTCTTCTTGAAGGTCGAAACCGTCTTACCTACGCGGACACATTCGCCGCTCTCATTCAGAACCCGATTTTCTTAGCTATATCCGTAATACCCGGATTACTGATGTATATCCTAATCTTTTTATATAGCAGACCTTATCTGAAATATATAGTAGAACGTATTGTTATGAGTATATTTGTCATTTTCGGTGTAGCGGTTCTGGTCTTCACCATTCTGCACTTATCTCCATTTAATCCAGCTGCGAACATTCTGGGGGAAACGGCTACGAAAGAGCAGATTGCAGCCTTTAATCACCTGCATGGACTGGATCAGCCTTATTTGACCCAATTGTGGAACAACATCAAGGGGATTGCGACCTTCGATCTAGGTAAATCTTTTGCCGGAAATGAAGAAATCACATCCTCGATTGCAAGAAAGTTCCCGATTACACTGACCTTAACGGTCATCTCACTTATTTTTGCACTCATGATCGCTATTCCGATTGGTATCATCTCGGCTACGAAGCGAAACTCATTCTTTGACTATACATTTATGTTTATTGCCCTGCTCGGCTTGTCGATTCCGAACTTTTGGCAAGGACTTATATTTATACTTAATTTCTCAATTAAACTGCAATGGCTACCTGCTACATTCAATCCGGAGAACTGGCTTTCAATTATTATGCCGGTCATCGTTCTAGGTACAGGGCTGACAGCGGCTGTAGCAAGAATGACTCGTTCCTCTACATTAGAGGTTATTAATGAAGATTATATTATTACAGCCAGAGCGAAGGGTCTGAACAAGCGTCAAATCCTGCACAAACACGCGGTTCGTAATGCTCTTATTCCGATCATAACAGTCATTGGTCTTCAATTCGGCGGCATGCTCGGCGGATCTGCGGTAACCGAGAAGGTATTCAATATCAGTGGTATCGGGAGTTATATCGTTGATAAACAGTTCATTCCCGATATTCCAGCCATTATGGGCGGTGTCGTCTATACGGCAATCACCATCTCGCTCGTGAACGTCATCATTGATATTTTATACGCATTCTTTGATCCTAGAATACGATCCAAGATGAAACAATACTAAAGCAGGTGTACTCATGATCAAGAATCTACTTAATAAGCACCAAACTCAGCACCATCTGAAATCATCGCAAGAGTATAGCCAGGCTAGCTTCACAGGCGTTGTCTCCCTGACTTTAACCGTGATCTTGCTACTGAACAGCTATGATTTCGCTGAAAAGACGCTTAAGCCATATGTTTTCGCCGCTTTTGCCGCTTATGCTTTATTTTCAATATTACAAGTTGTCATTACCATCTTGATTCGGAAGGATCTTCTACGACACGGACATATTCGGAACTCTATCCGAGCTCTCGGCTATGTACAACTCTTTAGTATTCTCACCGGAAACATATTTATCGTAACGTTTGCGTTCAACCTCATTAAGAAGCAGAAGAATCCGGAATATACGATTGCGGTATATATGCTGTTAACACAGTTGTTCGTCATTGTGCTCTCTGCGATTAACATGTTTAAGCCTTATGTCGCGGATACATTCCTGATTGGAATGGCGATTCTGATCGTTGTCGCTATCTTCCAACTCATCGCACTGCTACTTGTTGCTAAATACGTTGATCGACATACCGCACATCCAAAGCTGATCTGGCTGGCACTGCCACTCATCCTTACCGTGGCTACGGGGAATGTATTTGCCTTGGTGCTCGGTATCAATCTCCTATCCAAGATTCGAAAGCACGGGAACCCCTCGGTTACCCGATGGTCAGATGTATGGGTGCGTATTACGAGTAACACAACAGCGATGCTAGGACTCTTCTTCATTATTTTCTTGTTCTCTGTATCCGTGTGCAGTCTGCTTACGTTTGATTATGGATTTGCCGTAGACAACAATTACTCGGCCATTTTACAGCCACCAAGTCTTGAGTATCCGCTTGGGACGGATAATTTCGGTAGAGATTTATTCTCTAGAATTGTGTTTGGTGCTCGTATTTCCCTTATCGTTGGCTTCATGTCGACCGTTATTCCACTCGTCATTGGGGGAATACTCGGCGCGATTTCGGGATACTATGGTCGTCATACCGACAATATCATCATGCGTCTATTAGATGTGCTATATGCTATTCCAGGTATTCTCCTCGCAATCGCTATTATCGCTGCATTCGGAGCGAATACAGTAAACCTGATACTAGCGCTGAGCGTTGGAGCAATTCCAACCTATGCTAGAACGATGAGAGCCAATGTACTACTCGTATCTACCTTTGAATATGTGGATGCTGCAAGAGCATTCGGATCCAGTAACTTATCCATTATTTTTAAACATATTGTTCCTAACTCACTTGCTCCGATGATCGTCAAATCTACCTTAACTATTGGCGGAGCTGTTATTTCCACCAGCAGCTTGAGCTATCTGGGCCTTGGGGTTGAGCCTCATATTCCAGAATGGGGAAATATTCTGAAGATTGGAAGTACCTATCTCGAAACGAACTCATACCTTGCCATTTATCCGGGACTTGCCATTATTGCGCTGGTACTGTCCTTCAACTTCCTAGGGGATGGATTACGGGATGCACTTGATCCCAAGATGGATTAGTCGTCAATATGTGTACTACATTTTCACAACATAAAATGATCAGGGGGAACACGCATCATGAAAAAAAGATCGATCTTGCTACTGCTGCTTACGCTGGTTATGGTAATTAGCGGTTGCACCGTCAAAACCAAAGACGAGGCTGCTTCAAAACCGACTGACACCGCTGGTGAACAACCAGCAAATCCATCAGCTGTAACTATCGAACTTCTCGGTATGAGTTCTAATGAATCGGATGTGAACATCATCCGTGACCAACTTACCAAAAACGGCTTCAATGTGAAACTCAACTTGCAGCCTGACTACGGTAGCTTCAAAGCTCAAGAAGATGCTGGAAACTATGATATTTCCCTCTCTGGCTGGACAACTGTAACGGGTAACCCCGACTACGCGGTTCGTTCCGTGTTCAAGACGGGTGGAGACTACAGCAAGCTTTCCGATGAGGAAGTTGATAAATTGATCGACCAGGCTGCTACACAGTCGCCTGAGGACGCCAAAGAAACTTACAAACAGCTCGAACAGCGTCTAGTAACCGACAAGGCTTATATTGCGCCACTGTACATTTCACTGAAAAGCCAAGCCATCAACAAAGATATTTTGGATGAGAACTCCGTTCGCTTGTCTAAATCCCGCTCCCTTCCTTGGGAAGCTGTTGATTTCAAAGACCAATCAAAGCGTGATAAAGAACCTTTGATTCTAGCTCAATCGTCTTCTACGCTGACATCCCTTGATCCGATCAAAGGTAACGATGGATCGATCAACATCATTAACACGAACATGAACGTTCGTCTGATTAACCTAACGGATGATGACAAGATCACTTCCGAGGGTTCTCTGTCCTACAACCACAGCATTGCTGAAGGGAACTCCGAGTATTACTTCATTCTTAGAGATGACATCAATTTCGCTCAAATTAAAGACAAACTTGCCGTAGATTCCGGCGAGCGCGTTGGTGCAGATGACGTTGTATTCTCTTTGAACCGTGCTAAGGATAAAGATTCCGTTCCAGATCACCGGACTTATACTTTGCACGAGCACATCAAAGACGTTGAAGTTGTTAAAGATCTGAGCGCATTAGATGGCGTTAAGGTAGCTGGAAGCGATGAAACCGTAAGACAATCGCTGGAAAAAGGTCTGGATAGCAAAATTTCTGCCCTCGTGACAGACAAAAACCAAGCTAGCACGAAAGACGGAAAATATCAGGTCATCAAATTGACAACAACAGAGCCTTTCCCACAAGTACTGAATTACCTGGCTCATCAGTCTGCCGGTATTGTATCCAAGAAACAGGTTGAGAGCATTAACACTTATGATGTAGCTAAATTTGATGTAAACAAAGACGTTCCTTACGGTGACCAGAATACGGTAACTGAAGGTGACAAATACAACAACACATTGTTTGCAAGCGGTCCGTACATTCTGTCTTACAAGAACGACTATGAAGCTATTTTCTACAAGAACCCTGGTTACATGAAGGGCACTGAGAACGAGCCTAAGATCAACCAAGTGAAAGTTCGCTTCATTAAAGATGCTGACAGCACGCTGTCTGCTTTGCGCAGTAACGAGATTCATCTATACTACGGCGTTCCAGAAACCAAGTATGATGTCATTAAAGGCGACAGCAAGCTGAAGCTGCAATCTATTGAGAGCAACGCCGTTTCATACCTACTCTTCAATACCAAGAACCGCGATGTGGCGAAGAGCGAAGACTTGAGAAAAGCAGTTCTGTACTCCATCAATCAGGACGAGATTCTCGCTTTCTATGGCGGCAATAAGATTAAAGCCTTCTCCACTGTTAGCCCACTGGTTAAGACCGGTAACGAACTACAGGCAGACCCAGCAAAAGTTAAAGAATACTTGACTAAATATCAAGCTTCTAAATAATAATTAGCTATTAAAAGAGGCCTCGTACAGTCCATGAACTGTACGAGGCCTCTTCTCTATAGATAAGACATCTTCATGAACAAAGTGTCCGCTATTTTAAGATTCGATAATAATTTCATTCAACTTCAGCTTCACAGGATTTTCAATCGTATCTCCTACCGGGCAGGTACGTTCGATGAATGCCACAAACTCTTCAACTCGTTCTTTTGGCGCATCCGTCTTTATATGTATATTATATCTGATATCGGAATATCCACGACGGACATCCGATTTATTCATAAATCCATCCGTATCGAGTTCTCCCTCAACCTCAACCCAGAAGTCTTCCAGATTGACATCAAATTTCCGAGAATAGACGCGTGCCACAATGGACTGGCAGGCTCCTAGAGCACATAACACCAACTCCACCGGATTCATGCCTTCGTCCGTCCCGCCTAAAGATTTTGGCTCATCAATTGTAATCTCAAAACTTCTTGATTTCGCTTTAACAACCATTCCCTGTTGCAGATGTGCTATCGCTCTAAAAGTTTCTACCGGCATACAATCCCTCTTCTCATGAATTTTTAATGTGTGAATGTAGCCCTCCAAAGGATCAGGATCATCCTTGGAGGGCTCGTTCTATTGCTTAACAATGCCTGAAACCAATTCCATACATTTACTGTACGGCTACAGATTCTGCAGTAATGCAATCTGCCATGGAGAATACCAACACATCCCCTGGAGATGCTGGAATAAATGCTGTGTCACCACCAGAATGACGGGCACTAAAAGATACGATCTTCGCTTTACCTGGAATGAGATCGAAGAAGTTGTCACTGAATATTCCCTCAACTTCTGCCGACAGCCACACATAACGAGCAAATCGACTACTCTCTACCTTAAAGGATGTTCCACCGCTTCCTGCCACTTCTGTTACCTTGATATCTGCTTGTTGCAACTGTAGTTCCTTATCGTTTACAAAATAATGTTCTTTATGATCCACGAGTTCTGCTCCAAGCTTCAATTCAGCGCATAACACAACTGAAGACGGATCGTGCGAACCCAGCAGCTCATCCACTTGTACTTGGTATACAACGAGTGCTGCTTGTGGATCAGCATGCACAGGTAGGGAAAGCCCCTGAAGCTCTTCTCCATCGAAGTTATAAAGCGCTAAGTGTAACTCCCCTGTCACCGACTCAGATATATCGGATATCAAGTGAACTGACAACGTGTCATCCTTTTGTTCGATCGCAAGACATACATCTCGAAGACTCCGCTTGGCAACATACTGCATTGCCTTCCAGCGACCCAAGTAGTCCATTCCTGCCCAAGAAGCAACAGGCCAGCAATCATTCATCTGCCAATACAGCGTTCCCATACAATAAGGCTTGTTACGACGATGAGCCTCTATTGCAGTCTTCATCGCTTCGGCCTGTAGCATTTGGCTCATATAGAGAAACGATGGGAAGTCCTTCGGTTCATTCATATACTGGTCCATATAATTCTTAATTAGACGATTACCTGCTCCATTCTTCTGATGCGCCAGCATGACTTTGGATTCCAACTCCATATCGGTCTCCTCAGCATACGTTCTTACCGTTCTCGGTTCAGGGAACGACTGGAACCCATATTCACTCATGAAGCGACCAACATAGACGTTATAGTTATCAAACGGTTCGGTATTATGCCATACTCCCCAGTAGTGAATATCTCCACTCGTTGTGCTTGGATTCGAATGCTGATTCTTATCTCTGCTGAGAGAGACGATCGGAGAAGATGGCCAGTACTCTGCTCCAGGTGCACAAAGACTAACGGCTTCCGGCAAAACCCGGTGAAAAATAGCCTCATAATCAGCCCATATCTTTTCACGAATCTCGTGGCTATAATCTTTCTTCCATCCCCAGCCTGCTTTTTCGTCATAATGGGCCCATGCAGAGTCGATCTCATTGTTCCCGCACCAGAGAACAATGCTTGGGTGATTTCGCAGACGAGTGATGTTCTCCTCCGCTTCCAGACGAACGCTCTCAAGGAAAGCTTCATCACCTGGATACATGCTGCAAGCAAACATAAAGTCCTGCCACACCATCAACCCGTATTCATCACACAGATCATAAAATATTTTCTCTTCGTAAATACCGCCACCCCATACACGAAGCATGTTCATGTTGGATTCGGCCGCGGATGCTATCTCATGGCGATAACGCTCTTCAGTCACTTCCGTCAGGAAACTATCATTAGGAATATGATTCGCACCCTTAGCGAATACAGGCGTTCCGTTGAGTTCGATGTAGAATGAAGTTCCAGCTTGATCTGCCTTCTGAATAAGCTTTACACTCCGTAGTCCCGTGCGAACCTCAGCATCCGCTACAACGCGATCTCCACTTCGAATCTCTGCTCGAAAATCATATAAATTCGGATCTCCAAGTCCTCTACTCCACCACAACTGTGGATTCTGTATTTCCATTTCAAGCTGAGCTATATTAGTTCCGCTATCCAGCTTAAGCTCCGACTTCCACTCTTGCCCGGCCGCCGTAACGACGAGGTTACCATTCAGTTCATCATCTGCTTCAACAGTCACAACAGCTGTAACTCGTGCAACAGATTCATTCACTTCGTCCTGACGAATAAACAGATTACGAATTTCCACTTCCGACCAAGCCTCAATCCGGCATTCACGCCAGATGCCACTCGTTACAAAACGCGGTCCCCAGTCCCAGCCATAATGGTAAGGAGCTTTACGTGCAAAAATACTAACTCGCTTATCTCCCATGCCACCTACTTCGGATTGATCATTCGATGCCGGAAGCGCATACCCGAGTTTCTCTAGCTTCGGCAGATCTTCCTGAATTGGGGAACGGAACAGAACCCGGATCTGATTCTTACCTGCAGTTACCCGCTCCTTGATATCAACCCGCCAAGAGCGAAACATATTGTCTGCGGACAGAACGACTTTTCCGTTAACGTATACATCGGCATATGTATCAAGTCCATCAAACACAAGCTCTAGATGAGATGCTGCCAGCTGTTCCTCTGAAATGTCAAAGCTCGATTCATACTCCCAATCCTTCTTATCAATCCACTGCAGATCGTGCTCATTCGTTCCATAGAATGGATCAGCAATAATACCGTTCCGAAGTAAATCCGTATGTACACATCCAGGTACTTTAGCAGGTAGCCATTCTTGTTCATCACAAGCTTTAAATGTCCAGTTACCTAAAAGTTGTGGTTTCATATTCGTCTCCTTGAGGTTTATTAGAGCTGTACCAGATCAAGAAGATATACACCCTCCAGGAAAGCCTTTTCATTTATCCTGACGATGAATATCTATCATTCACGAAGACAACTCTGAGAAATCTATTACCAATAAATAATAAATAGAACACTAACAAAATAATAACGACTCAATAAAATTATCATAATAATATTGTGTTTTCAATAACAAAATTATAAAACAGGTGTTAGTTGCACAAATTAAAGAAAAACAGAGCTTTCCCAAAAGATCTAAGATCTTTGCGGGATAGCTCTGTTTGTTTTCCCCTACAAAATTATACACTTTGATCCACACGAGTCTTGTTGTATTGCTTATGGTTTATTTCAACTTCTGCTGACTCTCTCTGTTTCTTCAACCAGATCTTATACTGATTATCAAGTAACCGATTCATAATATCCTCTTGTACCTCAGCTACCGGATAGAAACCTTCATCTCTGCGTTCTAATCCTTGCAACACAGCGAATCCACCTTCAATCGTTATGACATTGCTAATCTCTCCAGGGGATAGTTCTCTAGCCGCTTCTAACAATTCAGTCGCATATTTATGATCTCCCCGTTCCGTCGTTTCGTCAAATACCTGTTCTGAAAGTTCGACCATCTCTTTATTACGGTCGGCGGCTTGATCTAACGAGTGTGAACGTTCGGCCTCAAGTTTGACCTGCTTCGCAATGTTCCAAGCTTTCTCTTTAACCTGTGTTGTATTGTTTACCACCAGCTTCTTTGTTCGGATATACAGTGGTTTTTTGTAGAGTGAATTCTTTTGTTCACTATAGAATGTAAACACTTGATGCGGGGAAAGGTCGAGCTCGCTCTTCGCCAAATTCTCCTTAAGGCGTATGACCATGTTATTAAATGAATATTGAAAAAACTCTTCTTCGCCATAGCTTTGCGGACCATAAATCACTTCACCATGTTCCACTGCCTGCTTCCTACGTTCGTTCTCCTTCTTCAGCAGTTGAAGAAACCCTTCGTATGAAATATCGGATTCAGCTATGACTCCTGTTTCAACAGCAGCTACTTGCTGCAATTTGATCGAAACACACCGCTCCAAGGCTCTCTCCCGAAGCAGCTCCATTGGAGTGGATCCATCAAAACTTTTGTCCCAAAATTCTTGATCATATTCTACTTCATATTTGGTTTGGAATTCATGAATGACGCCCACTCTTTCAAATGACATGGCCGCTTCAAATTCCCGCACGGATACATCAGCACCATTAATCTTTAACACATACTGGTCAGCATTTAGATCGCTTTTCATGATCCAGTAACCCCCAGCGGCGAAACAAAGGCTAACCAATCCAATAATAACGGTCAACATGTATTTATGTTTAAGAAGCATCCTTTCGTAACCCTCCCCTTACGGTGAGTTTGTACCATACACTTCAGCCTCCACATAGTGGTTCCAGATGTTCACGTTGCTTCCAGCAGACCAGAATCTAACGTATCTGGCTTGTACAGGACTAAAGGTGATCTCTTTACCCGCTGCTGTCTCAGCATACTCTGCATCCGTGCCTACTCCCTGTCCGGCGCTGTTATTAGCGTCGTTATTAAATACCGTGGTTACCCCGGTGGAGAAATCAGCGGTATTAGACAATTGAACAATAACATCTTTATATTGTCTGCCATCGAAGTAATGCCACAACTTTACCCGATCCACGAGATAGGAAGCGCCAAGGTCTATTTTCAACCACTGTAAACCGGAATCCAGTCCTGCATACAGCTCCTTGTTGTTGGCAGAACCATCTGTTGCATAAGCAGGATTATTCACGAAGCTACCCGAAGTAACGGATTTGCCTAGCGCTAAGTTCGATGGAACACTAACATTGGCCTGATGTTCGTACACACCACGATCCGGATTTCCATAATAAAGGGAATTGCCCCAGAAATCCTTGCCACCGTTATTTGGAATGCTGACACCACTATTGAGAGCAGGGGATGTGTTCTTCAACTGATACCCTGCCAGTGTGTTTCTTCCAATCTGTCCTGTTCCCGGGTTCACGAACTGAGGATCTGCTGTAATCTTGTTCGGGTCATTTGGCGTAGAAGCATAATTGCCGTAGAAAATATTATTATTGTAAGTGTAATTCGCTCCCCAGCCGCTAGTAGATGTCGTTCCTTGGTTGTAGAAAATATTATTCTTAAAGGATGCCGTTCCGCTATTCGTATTAAATACGTTAGCTTTCAGACCACTCCGAGTATAGAACACATTGTTATATACACTCGCATTAATTGGATTCGTTGCTGTGATTAAGTAGTTCTTATCGTTCTGACTTATGTTGTATCGGTAAATAGCGTCTCTAGAGTATTCCGTACCATAACTGATAAAGAGCATAGCTCCCCCTTCGTTGTCATGGCTGTAGTTGTATTGAAAAATCGTCCGGTTCGTCCGGGCATCCGCATCCCATGCCATACCGTCTCTTGTATCTTTGCCGTTATACGCCTCGTTATATTGGAAGACAGCATCATCCGCCGAATATGCCCACATTCCTGCATTGTAACTAATATTGTTGTTTCTGAGGTTGAATCCGTCTATCGTGTTGTATTCAATTAATGGAGACTGAACCCCTTGCGCTACAATACCATCACCGCCGATGTTACTGAAATAATTATTGCGGATGACAACATTGGTGCTTCCAGTCCATGGACCAGCTCCTCCAGTCTCCCCGGTCCGGTTAGACCATGATGTCCATGTCAGCGTAATGCCTTCTCGGTCAAGATCGCGTATGGTTGAGTTCTCAATGAGAATATCATTAAATTTGGTGATCGTGCTGCTCCCCGTAATTTGAAAGAACATGCCACCCGTATCTTTCGCTGTATTATTGTTCGTATGCGGGATATTAGGCCATACATCATGAATGACCAAGTTCCGGAAATACAGATGATTCACTGTTCCGTAGTCCTCCGCATGAACGTAGATCCCTCTTCTTGTAAAAGAATCTGTATAGTTCGCCGAGATGTCGAGGTTACTAATCTCCCAATACTCCTGATTGAACAGATGTAAGGTTTGCTTGGAGGTAGCACTGCCTGTAAACGCCGGCTTGTTCCCCGTTCCATACATATCGATCTTGATCGGTTTGCCGCTCGCTCCTGATCCCTTTGGCCAAAGTTCTCCGCTCCACACGCCACCTGCTTTAAATAGAATGCTATCTCCCGGCATAAACGTTGTGCTGTTCACCTTCGTTAGGGTCTTCCAAGCAGTGGTTGGACTTAAACCATCATTTGCATCATTCCCACTTACTGAGTCTACATAGTAAGCGCTATCATTTGCAAGCACACTTGAAGCCTTTTCCGAGAATGCTCCTACCGTGACCATACATAACATGACCACCACCAACATAATGACCTTCCTAACTCCTTTTCGATTCATGCATCTGCCTCCTATATATTTAATACGCAAAAGCGCCTCTACTTAATAGAATCTGTTCTTAACCTAATACCTGAACATTTCCTGTTAATCGGAAGAGACGCTTTTACGGTGAAACCTAATTTCTCATGTTTATGCTCTATTCAATTCCGGACTCTTTTGCCTTGGAATTGACCTCTTCAATCATTTTATCGAGCCCTTTGGATTTGTAATTATTCACAATATCGTTCCATACTTGATCAACCGGCTCTTTGCTCAGCATCACTTTTAAGAGATCGTCATGATCAAGAACACTGAACTTGTCCTTACTTGGTGTAGACATGTAAGTCAAACGAATATCATAATCTGCCACTTTTGAGTTTTCCATACTCCAGTTAATAAAATCAACTGCTTCTTGTCTAATCTTTTTGTTCGCGATCGTTGGGCTATCCATATCATAAGCAGCAGAAGTATTATAAGTAACCAGATTTAGCAAGAGGCTCTTAGCTGGATATTTCTCGTTAAGATTCTCTTCGTGAAGAGGAACCTTCTTATCTCCTTCTACCTTATAATCTTCACCTTCGATACCGTATGTGAGCAAATCAAGACCTTCTTGGGAAAGAACATAATCATAAATTCTCATGATCCGGTCCATCTTCTTGTCGTCCATCTTCGCATTAAAGTAGCTTTCTGACCAATACGTCTTAAATACAGGGTGATAACGTTCACCATCTAGACCTTTTAATGGTTTTAGTACTTTTACATTCTCAGTGAAATCTACATCTGGATATGCTGTCTTCCAACGTTTCTCATAGACGTTCTGATCAATACCTGTGAATCCGCCACCCATCAATAGTGCTGCTGATTTACCAGATACAAATTTATCATAAGCTGTGTCTGGCTTCGTCAAAGCGATATCCGGGTCTACTAGCTTGTTATCAAACATTTCTCTCATATTTTGAAGAGCAGGTAGTGAGTTCTTGCTGAATACTGCTGGAACGAATTGACCATCTTCTTTAATCCATTTGAAATCGCTGCCGCTGCCATCGCTTGTCGCTGCTGCGTTTCCATACAACCAGAAGAATCCACCTAACATTTTAGTCGTTGAAGAAGTCAGACCGGTTACTTTCTTGCCTTCTGGGTCTTTGTCTACGATAGCTTGCAGCATGGCTTTAAACTCATCCCATGTTTCAGGCTCTTTCGTAATACCCGCTTGTTGAGCAAGGTCCCATCTGTACAATACAGGACGGTCAAGTACACTCCATTGAACCGTAGGGAACATACGTCTAGGTACGTTATAGAACTTACCGTCTTCACTAAGTCCTTTAATATCAGGCGTTTCAAAATACTTAGCCAAGTTCGGGTAAGCGGTCATATCTTCTGGAAGAGCTTTAACTATCCCCTGGTTTACCCAGTTTCTATAGTACTGCGTTCCAATTGCGTCTGTCGCAAAGATATCTGGAAGCTGACCAGAAGCAGCCCACATTTGATATTTCTGTACATAGTCATCCCATGTCACGTTTACAGGCTTCAGTGTGACGTTGAATTTCTTCATCAGATCCTGAAAAATTTTATCTTGTTCAAACTTAGCGGCAACATTATCGATATCCCAATAGGCTAGCGAAATTTCAAGGTGATCCTTGAACGGATCATCGCTAGAAGTCGTTGTGCTCGTTCCCCCATCGCTATTGTTGCCTTCATTTGCTACTTCCTTTGTACCGCATCCAGCGAACAAGCTGGCCATCATCACAAGGACGATGGTGAGCATGCTGAATTTGCGTAGCTTTTGCATATAAAACCCTCCCTTTTTTTGTATAGCAGATGTCTGTATGTGAAAGTGTTATTCTTTCATGGATCCGACAAGGATTCCCTTGGCGAAGTGCTTCTGCAGGAATGGATACACAAGCATGATTGGCAAACAGGAGATCACGATACTTGCCATTTGCAGACTCGGCGTGTATACCTTGGACAGATTTTTCTGCTCTGCCATCGTCATCGCCATACTATTGAGTGATGAGCTAGCCGTAATCAGAACATTTCTGAGATAGATCTGTAGTGGAGCCTTGTCCGCATCACTGATAAAGATCAGGGCATGCCACCATTCATTCCATCGTTCAACGGCGTAGAACAGTCCAAAGGTTGCCATGAACGGCATGGAGATCGGAATAATGATTTTGAGCAAAATATACATATCATTCGCTCCATCCAGCTTAGCGGACTCTTCAAGTCCATCTGGAATCGTGCTGAAATAGTTCTTCATAATAATCAGGTACATCGTATTAATACCTGCTGGAATGATCATAACAAGAATGTTATTGATGAGTCCCACTTCTTTAACGATCAGATAGAATGGAATCAATCCTCCGTTAAAGAACATCGTGAACAGGATGAGCGTTAAGGCAAGATTTCTACCTGGCATTCCTTTTTTGGAGAGAGCATACGCGCCTGCCACAGAGATAATCATACTAAAGATCACTCCGCCTACGGTCACTAGAATTGAAACTACGAATGCATTCCAGAATTTCGAATCCGCCAGAACTACCTTATAAGCTGTAAGGTCAAAAGATAGTGGTAGCCAGTACAAGTCGCTCTTACTTATCACATCAAACTTAGCAATCGATATTATAAGAACATTATAAAAAGGGTAAAAAGTAATGATTGCGAGTATCCCGAGAACGATATAGGTTACTAAATCGAAGGTACTCATTTTCTTCTTCGTTACGGTCTGTTCCATGTCGCTTGTCAGCTCCTTTCAGGTTAATACAATCCTTGTTCTCCCATCTTCTTCACCGTGATGTTCGCGATTACCAGAAGCACGAGGTTGATCACTGACTTCAGAAGTCCGACCGCGGTCATATAACCAAAATCTGCACCGACTGTAAATGTCGTTCGATAAATATAGGTATCGATGGTATCCGCTACGGAATATACCGGTGAACTATACAAGTTGAAGATTTGATCAAAGCTACCTCCAAGACTCATCAGTCCCCCAACGGTCAGTACGAATAGAATAGCTACCGTGCTCTTAATACCTGGCCAAGCGATGTATCTTAGGCGCTGGAAACGACTTGCCCCATCAATCTCAGCAGCTTCATACAAATCTGGATTGATCCCCGCAAGCGCTGCCATATAAATGATTGAGTCCCATCCAATCTCTTTCCACACATGGCTTATATAAAGCATAGGCCGGAATTCGTTCTCATTGACCATCGGAGAGGATGCATCCATGCCGAACAGTGCAAGAATCTGATTGTATACCCCATCATTACTGAGGATATTGGTCAAGATACCCGCGAGAACAACCCATGAGATAAAGTGAGGAAACGTAAACAATGTCTGAAAGAACTTTCTCGCCTTGTTCCGGGAGAACTCATTCATAATAATGGCGAGAATAATAGGAAGCGGAAAATGAATAACCAACTTCGCAAGACTGATGATCACTGTATTTTGAAAAGCATTCCAGAATTCCATATCATCCACTAGCGCTTTGAAATGATCAAATCCAATCCAAGGGCTTCCAAGAATCCCTTTGCTGAAATCGAATGTTTTCAACGCAAGTGTAACCCCATACATCGGTAAATAACTAAACACCAAGTACCATATAACGACAGGAAGCAACATTAAATAGTGATACTTATATTGACGAACCGTACTCCATAAAGCGCCTTTAGAGCTGCGCCCCTCCGATCTTCTCTCTGTTTTCATCCACTCTCGCCGCCTTACTGTTGTATTTTCAAGATCGTGCGCCGCCTTGCTGAATGCGTTTACATTCATCGGAATATCCTAACGGCTCATGTCGAGTTCATGTAGTCATTATATAAAGCTTCTGTTCTGACGCATATAGACATAATTCGGGTTCTATTTGGAATTAATTAAGATTGTTACTTTTCGCGTTATATCATAGTTTTGTATATAAACATCGTAAAATTGTACATATTCAAACTACGCTTCTACCGTTTACCGAAACCGAAAAGTATTGTATCCTTTCGATATAAAGTGAATACGCTTTCAGTGCGACATAGGAGGTCCATATGTACAAAGCTATAGTGGTTGATGACGAGAAATGGATCGTAGAGGGCATTAAAGTAGGAGTAGATTGGGAGCGATTCGGTTTTGAGGTTGTCGGCAGTGCGGAGAATGGGCAAGAGGCCTTAAGACTGATCCAAGAGCTTCATCCAGATGTCGTCTTGACCGATATTAAGATGCCCCTGATGAATGGACTTGAATTAATTAAGATGGGACGGGAGATGTCTCCAGATACGTTATTTGTTGTTCTCAGCGCACACGCTGAATTCGCATATGCTCAAAAAGCGTTAAACTATGGTACGTTTGGTTATTGTCTCAAGCCGTTTGAGATCGAAGAAATCCACAGCACGCTGAAGAAACTGTCATCCACATTAGCAGACCGCAAGCGTTCAACTATCCACCCAAGTTCTTCCCCAGAGTTGTACGAATCCATCTGTGCTAACGAAACGGAGATGGTCAGAAAGATTCTGCGGACACATGGAATGGAACCGAATGGTCAAGTGAACTTGCAACCTATTGTCATTCAAAGCAGTAAATTGCCTGTGATTTCTGGGGAGATACAGCATTTAAGTTTTCAGATGAGCTCTAGGCGATTAGGCTGCTTAGTATATGAGGATGCATCGAAGGCTTTTATAGCGGATATATTATCTCGCTATGATGCATCAGTACATAGTATCGGAATAGGCTATCCCCTCTCTGACCTTACTGAGCTTAGCTCATCCCTTGAGGCTGCCTCACTTGCATCTTACGGAATGTTCACAACGGGCAAATCTGGCGTATTCCATGCTCCCCCGCATCTGAATCCGCTGATTGAAGAAATGCTGCGTAATCTCTCGGAATCTTTGGTCAAGAAAGACAGAATTCAGTTTATGACTTGTATGAACACAGCTAGAAGTCAATTTCATAACGGACAATTTAGCATCAAAGATGCCTATCTGATATTCACCGCACTCATGACTTTATTCTACCGAGAGGGTGCAACGAGTTCTGCCAAAGTATTCGAGGGTTATGAACAGCTCTCCTATCACTATGGAGACGCTGACAGAATGATCGACTATTTGGTAGAGCATACACTAGAATACCTGTCCGAGGAACCTCCCTCTATGGTGACAGAGGTTTCCCATAAAACGATCAAGAAGATATTAGAGTTTATCCATGATCACTTCACAACCGAAATTTCGATCCAATCTTTATCGGAGAAATTTTATCTGAGCCCCAATTATCTATGTCATTTATTCAAAAAAGAAGTGGGAGATAATTTTATCGAATATATATCTCGACTTCGGATTCAATACGCTTGCAAACTACTGACGGAGACGGATCTGCCCATTAAGCAAATCGGTGAGAAATGTGGCATCCATGATTACTTCTATTTCACAAGAATCTTCAAGCGAATCCAAGGGCAGACCCCTACCCAGTACCGAGAGCATACGAAATGAAGTGGTTCAAAAAACTATCGATCCGCATCCAAGTGATGATTATCGGGCTCATCGTCATCGCCATGGTGCCTATTATTGTATGGAATGTATATAAACAGATGAGCGAGTTGATCATTGATCAGAATACTCAATATAACAAAGAGCTTATAGAGATTATGAAGGAGCGCGTCTCTTCGAACTACGCAGAGGTATCCAAGCTCATGGTGAACCTTGGTTATGACGCAACCGTTCAGAATTTCCTTGCGGAAAGCGACAATCTGAAAATCTATGAAATATCCAAGAAAATAGATAGTCTCATGGATGTTTTTAAGAATACGAATCCTGATATATTGGACATCTCCATCGTAAACAATGCAGGAAAGCTCATATCATTAAAGGGAAGTATCCCTGATATCTATAATCTAGCGAGCAGACCTGAGCAAGGTGGGGCCGTTCATTATGCGGGCTTTCGAACCGCTAGTCATTACAACGATCGGGATAAGTTCCTATTCAGCATGAATATTTTTTCACTGGGCAATAAAGCTACATACGGAGAGAATGCCGGCTATATGATGATTAGTCTGGATTCGCATTCCATTAATAAGGAGATCGAGAAATACCCAAGACTAGCTGGGACGAACTTCTATCTATTTGAGAATAATCATCTCGTGTTCTCGAACAGCAGTCAGGATAAGGATCTTATTGAGCAGATTAACAGTCTACACATTGAGAAAGACCAAGATCAGTCCGTTATTAAGACAAGCGCAGGAAAACGATATATTCTTCAGTCCCATGTGCTACCCGAGATTGAGGGAAAGATTGTAACGGCAACACCGATCAGTATCTTAATGAAAGGACTCCAGCCTTTAAAAACGAAAAGCTTTGCCTTAGTCTTTATTATGTTGCTACTCATCTCCATCCCATACAGCATCTTAATGATGAACATATTAAAACCGCTTTCCAAGCTCATGACTTTCATGAAGCAATTGAAAATCGGAAATCTTAATATCCTGCAATCCAAGGTCCGATTGGAAGGCTACGCGGAGATTGAGATGATCTCAAGTGAGTTCAATACCATGCTCCAGCGGATCAATAATTTAACGAATCAATTGATACAATCGGATACAGAGCTGTATCAATCAGAGCTTGAGAAGCAGCGTCTGCAATACGCATTTCTACAGAGTCAGATTAACCCTCATTTTCTAAGCAACACGCTGGATACCATCAAGGGAATCGCCATTGCGCAGGGGAGTAAGGAAACCTATGAAATGGCTGGGGCTTTAAGCCGAATGCTTAGATACAGCATCAAGGGAGGAGACGAGGTGAGTCTTGGCGACGAGCTGCACATTGTCGAGGCCTACATCCGAATTCATCAGTTAAGGTTCTCTGATCGGTTTACGTATAAACAACATTGTCCGGAAGAACTTATGCAGCTTCGTATTCCGAAGATG
Organism: Paenibacillus sp. FW507-14B1B; assembly: GCF_058781425.1. Lineage (NCBI taxonomy): Bacteria > Bacillati > Bacillota > Bacilli > Caryophanales > Paenibacillaceae > Paenibacillus > Paenibacillus sp. FW507-14B1B. Next base: position 253,065 of record NZ_JBYSWS010000005.1, read on the forward strand.
ATCATTCAACCCGTTGTTGAAAATGCGCTGACGCATGGACTTGAGACGTTAGCGACAGGCGGAATCGTGAGCATTCATGTACAGCAGGACGACCAAGGTGTACTCACGGTCACCATATCGGATAACGGCAGTGGCATAGCCCCCGCTCGTCTGGAGGAGCTGCACAACATGCTGGATTCTGGAGATAAAGACAAGGTACTGAAAGAACATATTGGTGTCGCAAATGTCCATCACCGAATTCATGTGAAATACGGCGATCCCTATGGATTAAGCCTACGAAGTGAGCAAGGTAGAGGGACCGAGGTCACCCTCTCCTTCCCTTCGGTAAAGTCTGAATTTCATGTGGATAGAGTAGTTTAACGATACAAAGGATGCCGGAATGAATCTCCGGCATCCTTTGTATATTACAGACTACTGGGTGCTATATGTATTCCATTAGCTAAGATGCTTAACTACAATATAAAACTTTGGATAGATACGAATAGTATGAATGCAAAGAAGATCATCAAGAACCAGCCTTTGTGCTTGTTATTTTGCTTAAATTCATCTAATCCCATCACAAATATAGTTAAACCCATAGATAGCATCATAACGGGTTGATACTCAAAATTATCCGTTATAAGCCCATAAAGCCCTACTGCTATGGTGACTGTAGAAAATATTACTCGCAGTATCATGAACAACGTTAATCTTCCTCCTCAGCGTCACGGTACTGTTAGTCCTCCAGAATCTGTACATTCTTAGCTGTTCTACGCTGGGAATCGTCTAGGCTTTATACCATTTCACAATGCCCCAACGTCTTTCACCCATATCGGCTTCCTCCTAAGCAATATAAAAGATGAGACCTTGGCTCTGTGCTACAGCTTGGCTGTAGAAACGTCTTATTTCATGAAAGTACTCCAGCATATAGGAGAAGAATGCATCCGCATCCTCGTCTGAAACTGTATCCGGATCAAGAGGATATACTTCCTCCCTGACCATGGCAGGGAAATCATACCGCGAGCGTAGCTGCGCCTCATCTAGCTCAGACATAGCTTGAGATGCTTCTGCAACTTGCTCGGCAGTTAAAATGAATGCTCCAAACGAGCCAAAATCGATGCCTTTGTCTGACTTTAGTGGAACCACAAGGCCAAGAGGAGGCTCTCCATCAGAGATCATTCCACAAAGCAAATAGTGAATCGCCTCCCAGGTACGATCAATGTTCAGTCCCGGATAATCGCCTATGGTTAGACTCTTAAGTGAAACTTCTCCTGCTTCAATCTGCTTCACCAGATTGTCATTCATCGCTACATAATATCCACGCATTCCCATGTTAGCATCCTTCCTTCCATTATTAATCGTAACCTTACTGCAGTATCTCGTGACATATCAAACTACCCGAAATATTGAAGAAACAGCTGATACAAGGCTATAAAAAATCCTAAAACACTCGCTTTCATTTTAGAAGAATGATATCTTTCGCTGCGATACAAATAAGGGAAAACCGCCATAAATCCTATGGGAATAAATAGCTGAAAGACACCTTCCATTGTACCGTAGGAAAAAACGGGCATAATCGATGTACTGATCAAAAAGTAAATAAAAACGGTAAAACGTCTCGTTTCTAATTGCTTGCTCCACCTTACTAATAAGAAAATGATAATAATTGCGATGATCGTAATATGTAAAGGCGGTAGAACAATAGCAGCGTTCCCAAAACTAAATTCCATTCCACACCGCCTCCCTCTTTGTTAATGGTTGTTATACGAAACTTTCTTGTTAGAATAAAAATAGTAAGTGTTTGTTTTCTCTCATCTTCTTTACTAACTTAACAATTCCTCGAATTATAATAATAGATAAAATGATAATTAGGATTGGAGCAAATTCTAACATAAACATAGGAACGAATGCTGATAATGAAACGAAAATCTCATAAATGAAGAAATAATCAACGATTCCAGCAACGACACAAGACATCACAATAAATTGAAATTTCTGATAATAATAACTAAGCCTATAATAGGCTCTCCTTAAATAATCAAAGGTTTTCATATTTCACCTCAACGCATTTAATTTACAATATGATACGATTATGTTTATAAATGGTTGCGTTTGTTTGTATAATGGTGAGTATAGAGACAACAAATATGAAGTGAAACGGAGAACCATGATGATCCATACGTTTAAGAAAAGTTCGTACAAGCTAACTGCCGCTGCAGTTCTCTTGATTGTTGCCTTGGGTGCCATCTTTCTCAACATGGCATCCGATGACGGAAAGAGTGCCGAGCTGGACACAACTGACCAAGCTGCCAGCCCTAATCGGCAGTTGTCCCCTGTGTACGATAATACATTTAGCTTGTTTAGTAGCCTTGATCGGGCACTCGATTTTCCGAAGTATGACTTTAAAGTACCTGACTATCTTCCTGAAGGTTATCAGCTTGAGAATATAACTTATTCTATAAATTTCTCCAATGCCGACCGGACTGATCTTATTGATGTAGCATCCATTAGTTTTGTAGCTAATTTTGGCACGGATCATGAACAAAGAATAGAAATGATCGCTTCCAAGGGCCAGGGTAATTTATTGGAGCACAATCAACTATGGGGGGCTAACTATCCCTACCACAATGCTAAAGAGACCCCGAAATACCAACAGAAAGCCGTAATGATTGGCAATACCGAAGGTACTCTATTCACGGATAAGAAAACCCTAAAGAAAAAACCAGAAACAAGCAAAAGCTTTTACTGGCAGGATGACAGTGTATGGTACGCAATCAATTATTTCAACGCTCATTTATCCCAAGAAGATCTCACCAAAATGATCCAATCCTTTGTACTTCCACAGCAAGTGCAGCATATCCGCTACGATGGAGATGGAAATTCATATGTTCTTTATGATGAAAAGGATCTGCTTGCAGCCAAGAATATTCTTGGCCTAAAGGTAAGAATCCCAACTAAACTGTCTAAACTTAATCTGGATTATTCCATTCTACTTAAAGCTGACGATCAGAATACTGACTATGGATTCAGACAAGTAACGGACACGCTGTGGACAGTATACAGCCCAACGCGTGATTCCTCAATGTATGGTGTAAGCAATTATTTATCGCTTTATCAGAGTAAGGAACCCCTTTTCGATGCCTCCAAGCTATCGTTCACACGGAAGCTTGAGATAGATGGCGTCGAAATTTCGGCTTATGAAGACCAGAAACATATCTATGTAATGCCCGATAAAAAAAGAAAATGGCCTATTTATTTATGGAAGCAAGATGATATTTATTATACCGCTGTTTTCTCTGGCATGGACCAGGAACAGGAAGACAGCTTGAAAGAAATAATCTCAGCTCCCTTGCGGTAGAAGTATAGAAGAGGAAGAGTATATTTTGGGGAGCAGATTAAATAGAGGCAAGCCCCTCTCGATCAATTCGGGAGGGGCTTCATATTCTTAGAAGAGTAACTCGCAATCTTTATGCTCCCATACATCAAATAAGTTTCATTATTACTATTCATTAGTGGTAGATATCCAATTTCCATACTTGATCTTCTTTCTGTAGACCTAAAGCCATGGAATGGGTCATTGTTTCTAAACTAATCGTAATAAGTACAGTTACCTTATTCTCCTCAGCCGTACTCTCATCCACTTTTAAAGAATCATAATATCTGTAATGTAATGCTGTTTCGGAATCATCATTCATTGTATTCTCGAAATAATCTTCCCGAAATTTATCTTGGTCAGGAAGTTGACCGCCATTATAAGTAATCTTATATATCAAGTCTGGATCGCCTATTGAAAGACAGTAAAGATAAACCAGCACCATGTCCTCAGGGGTGAAGTTGTAAAGGTCTTGCAAGTTCCTATCCGATTTAAAGCGAGTAAAAGCCTCCTGTTTCTCTAAAGATAGCTGTTTAAGATAAGAGAACTTTTCAACGTATTCCTCAACAGGACTCGTGTTTATATCATGATTAGAAGATTTATTCACTTGGACTTTTTCAAGGGCTTTCACGGGAGTTTCGGACCTTATGGTCTTAACTGTGTTGCCACTGCTGCATGCCGACACTAAGGAGATTATTACTAGCATGAACAAAACAAATCTTGCTTGCCTCAAATTATCACTCCTCAATATAACGGATTCATCACAACCGCTAATCCCCCGTACGCTATCATATCCATCCAGATGAAAATAGGAAACCGTTTATAAGTCCATAAGTATTCTTTTCTCTAGCGCCAACGAAGCTCTCCTTCGAACATATTCGTGCTTGTCTTGTAAAAACATTCTTAAAAGCTCATCTAAATTGTTATCTGGATCAGCAATTTCTCCAAAAGCGTAGGCTACCTGCCATCGTGCTTCATAATCTCCATTCATCAAGGCTTTAGGGGCTAGGCATTTTAATACTCTTGGATGTTCAATTAGTGTCTGTATTACATTTTCACACTCGTTATCTCTTGCCAATATGTAGAGTATTCGTAAGTAACAGATACTCCATCTGCCCATTTCTTAAAAGATTTCATTTCATTTTCAAGATTCAGAATTGCATTATTCATCGACAACCACCTAGCTCAATGTTCTATCACTTCCAAGGTTACTTTGGATGCATTGGCTTTAATGTTTACAACTCCACCAATAGGAAAAGTGGCAAACGGAAACTCATGACCGAAATCTACATTCGAAATGATTGGAATGTTCTTCAACTGACTTTTCGTTGAAACCATTCTTCTAATGACGTCTATGTTCATTTTGCAACAATCCTCAAAGCGCCCTAGTACAATACCCTTTACACCTTCAAAACCTGATGTTTGAATGAGTGACTGGAGATTCCTTTCGAATTCATATCTGAAATAGTCGCCTACAAGGTTGTCATCCTCAAGGAATACTATCTTATTCCTGAGGTCTGGCATGAATTCTGTTCCTTGCAAAAGATTTAAAGTACAAAGATTACCTCCAACAATTTCTCCCTGAGCGAAGCCTTCTTGGATTACAAAGTATTCGTGTGCCAGTTTAGATGGTTCAATTATATAAGTTTCATTCTGTAAAAGGCATTTTTCAAAGTATGCATTGGTGTACTCCATTTCTTTGTTAAATCCAAAGGATGAGAAATGTGGTCCATGATAAGTAATTAATCCTGTCTTAGCATAAGTCGAATTCAACAAAGCAGTAATATCAGAGAAACCACATAATATTTTGGGATTCCTTTGTATTAATGAATAATCTATATATTCTAAAATCTGGTTCACATTAAATCCGCCGATACAAGTTAGTATCGCTTTAACATTTTTATCAAGAAACGCGTCATGTAAGTCTTCAATACGAGATTCAATACTCGAAGAATCAGATTCATCGAGCTCACGACAATTTTTTGAAAACGAAATTTCAAACCCCTGATTCGTGAGAAATTCTAGAGCATTATCATACACCTCTTGCCAAATAATACTTAGGCTTCTTGAAGGTGCAATTACTCTTATTTCATCACCATAATTCAGTTTATCTGCAATCATGGAATACCCTCCTCGGTTCTCATTCATGGTTAGGATGCTCTCGTCATCCTACGGATAATGGAATTCAATTACCTAATCAAAAAAACGCGCTGGAGGCTTAGTCCTGCGCGTTGTATCTTACAGGATAGTTAGCGCAAAAAGCGTTAACCCATCCCAAGTTATAGGAATGTGTTAACGCTTCTTATGATGATAGGATTGATTCAAGACCAGATTGAACATTCTTATCTCCCTCCCTAATTTATCAATATTATGTTAATAATAGCTGTCGCCTTGCAGGTAAACAAGGATGAAATATCCTACACATTAGCTGAACAGGATATTAACCCTCTCTAATTATTCACTAGAACCAGTGCTAAATCGAAAAACTAGCTTTTCTCCATCTTCAGAATGATAACCAAGTTCTTCGGAGTAATTCCCGTTCGTGCATGCGTTAAGTGTCCTGCGCCAGAAATGTTTCGCACGTTCATTGCGTTCAGTAGGATTGGTTTGCACTTCCCAATGACCTGGCATCTTATTAATAATCTGCCGCACCGCTTCTTCTCCAACGCCCTTTCCTCGATAATTGCGTAATAGGAAGAACTCATTCATGTAATAATCAATATAGTCAGGACAGCAAATGTGATGACGATGCTGTACACAATGACCAAGTTTGGTAACGCAAAAAAAATAACTCATGACCTAAAAAAAATCCTAACTCATAAACCCATCACCTTTGAGCAATATGTTAAAGATCATAAAGAAAGTTTTATAAGAAGTAGATGATGAGTGAGGGCTAAACTTTGAACTGATAAATTCATTGAAACAACTGGAAGTTTAATGACCGGTAGTCGGGAAGGTTTAGTTAAACTATGGGGGTCTTTAAACCCGTTAGGTCAATGAAAAAGGCAACTGATCGTTTGACCAGCTGCCTCTATTTCATGGTTTCACTATTGTGTCCCGTTGTTAAACGTAATCCACCATGTGCTTTTTTAATCGTAATTCCAAACAAGCTGCCCTTTTCTTATTTTTGCAGCATATATAATTTGTCCTGTATGAAAATGAACCTCTCTAAACATTGCCATTATAAGATTCAAAGCAGTCGTCTCGTTATTCACTTGACTGTATGTAAGGGGGGGCCGATTAAGAAAGGGTTGTGACATGAGTAACTCAGGATTGGACTTGAGATGTTCAAGATATTGTATAAGAATATCAAAAGAGACTCTGGTATTTGTTATCGCTTGTTCCTTAGACATCTTTAGCCCTTTTTCAAATTCCTTATCTCTATCTCTTGAGTCAGGAATATCTAGAAAAATGGTTTCAATTCGTGAGTGTACCGCACCTCTAATATGAGCAACTAAGTTAGCGATGCTATTACTTTCTGGTGTCGGGGAAAAAGTAATATCATCTTCAGACAACTGTTCAATCGCTTGAAGAGTCCATTTCTTCTCTGATCTGAACTTAACTAACATGCTTTCAATAAGTTCTACGGCGACTTCCATCCAATGCCCTCCTAGTAAAATTTACATCTGTTTAATGCTACCAAACAAAATCCTCCCGACACAATGGTCAGATAACATTACCAGTACCACGCTATCCTGCCCGTCTTAAAAAGCACCTTATAAATCCTTCCACCAAATCCCTGCACATTCTGGTATAGTTGACCATTGATTTTCAATAATCTTCTCTACTAACTCTTCTCCAAAGAAAAACTCTGTGCATTTTCTTGCTTCTTCTACATTTTTAAATTTATAATCCATGCGTATCCATTTGTGATGGAAGCCATAATCCTCTTCAAGAGACTTATAATACTTCGTTAAAAATTCAGGCGGATCTGGGGTTTCCGTCCCAGTACCCATAGTCTCAAAAATGATTATCGTACCATTTGGCTTTAAAACACGATTAAGTTCTGACATAACAAGTTTCAGATTTTCATCCCATTTCTCATTCCCTGTATTGGTTATATAACTTATACTCCAACCAGAAACCACCAAGTCAATTGATTCATCGGCAATAGGGAGGCTTCTGTGATCTGCCACAACAGTAGTCCAATTCTGAGACACTCCTTGTTTTGTTAACTTATTTTCTAATAATTCCAGCATCGAAGAAGAAATATCTGTGCATATCAGTGACATTGCATCTTTTGCAAGAACACTGGATAATCTACCAGACCCTGCCCCTAGATCAAGGATATTCAAATCCTTAAATGGACGTATCTCATTAATAACCCCAGATAGATCGGGTTGTTTACTCACCATGAATTCATATGTATCCGTTTGATTTTGATAAATTTGTTCATGCGTAGCCATCAATGATCAACCTCTCCTAATTTTTGTTTGTACAAGATTATCTATCAACACTCGCTAATTTATAAATGGTTTTATTTATGGAATATTGATTTTCTAACTCATCATAATATGACTTCGGGTCTGAAATCTTATTATCTACGAAGAACTTAGCCGTACGCTTTAGACTATTAATATACATATCTTCTGTCATTCTGTTGATTCCATTGTATGTTGTTAAATGTGCTATTTCTTCAATACTTCCCTTTTGTTGTACTGTGTCATGCTTAACATCAATAACAACTTCCATTATCAATTCATCTTGGAATAGCACTCTTGCTGTAACTAATTTACTGTCTAAATCAACATTTGGGTAATCAAAAGTTACGCCTGTCGGTTCAATGCGAGAGTAACCCGTCAAAATTCAACACCTCTCTAATACAGATCAAACATATTTACTTCATAGCCCAGCATCTTTATGTACGTGAACATTTGTGCTCGGTGATGCTGAGCATGAGTCACGATTTCAATCAACCACTTGGCTTGAACTGAACCGTATTCCAGATAAAAGGGCTTGGTCGCCTTATGTAAAAATTGCTCTTCTGGGAGTTCCTCCATATAACGCTTTACATCTTCCATACCAGATGTCATCCAGCGGGCGAGTGCTTCATGGTCTGTATCTGCGTTGATTTCCCCTTCAAGCGCGCGGATGTCCGGCTCACTCTTCTCCTGAAGAATGAGTAGATCTACACTCGGTACAGAGACGAGATGCTGGACAAGTTCTTTTAGTGTCCTCATGTTCTCCGCAGGCTTGTACTCAAAGTGTTCGGGAGATATTTTGCGGATTAGGTTCGATGAAGTTTTTACAATATGCTCTAATTCCTCAAACAACAAATGCTTTACTTCATTCACAGCGCTCATACCATTCACTCCATTATTTTCAATTTTTTATCCCTTTTTCTGGGCTTATTCCTTATTCTAGTCTATAATAGTGACAACTATTGTCATCATTATGAAAATCGAAGTGAAGAGCAAGAAAAATAATTGATTCTAGGGGTGAACGGGCATGTCTAAATCCAAAAGACTTATGGAACTGATGATGACCGTCAATCGAATGCGGAAGTTTACGGTCAAGGAACTTGCTAACCAATTCGAGGTATCCCCGAGAACCATACTAAGAGATCTACAAGAACTAAGTGAGCTAGGGGTTCCCCTCTATTCAGAAGTCGGGCCGCATGGCGGCTATCAGGTGCTAAATGAACGTATCCTCCCTCCGATCGCATTCAGCGAGGATGAGGCAGTTGCGATGTTTTTTGCCAGTCATGCCCTGCGCCACTACCTATTCATGCCGTTTGATGAGGAATCTTCTTCAGCCCTGAGCAAATTTTACTATTATATGCCTGGCGATGTTCGCGATCGGATCGATCAGATTAAGAATCGTGTAGATATCTCTATACCTATCCGTCAGCAAAAAGCGCTCTATTTAACCATACTGCTAGAAGCAGCCGTAGAACAGCGAATCCTTACGATTCAGTATGAATCCAAACAAGGTTATTCCGAGCGTAAAATACAGCCTGTCGGCATTTATGCCAGCAACGGCTTCTGGTACTGTCCCGCTTACTGCTTCATAAGAGAGGACTTTCGTCTGTTCCGCTGTGACCGAATTCAGTCCGCCGAATATGACACAAGCGGCATAACACCACTGGATCATCGGCATATTGACCTTGGCAATTGGGAGTCATTAACGAAGGAAAGACCCTCGTATATCCCCCTCGTTGTAGAGCTTGGACGGGAAGGTGTACAGCGCTGTGAGAATGAACTTCGCCCGGTGCCTAAGATACAATTGCGCCCAGATGGCACAGGAAGAATTGAACACAACATTCCGAGCACAGAGATTCAATACTTCGCGAAATTCTTCATTGGACTGGGGACAGAGGCAACGGTTGAAGAACCGCCGGAACTGATTCACCGTATGAAAGACATGTTATCTAAGATTATGGCCAAATATGAATGAATCATAATCGTAAGGCCAAATCCCATTCGTCTAATCCAAATAAAGAAATCGCCCTTAGAGCAGCATGGATGTGATTAGCACAACCATCGAATAAGGGCGATTTCTTTTTATTTTGCAAAATCATACGGATTACGAGGAATCTACGAAAACTTACTTGTTCTTCTTCCGTCCAACCAAGATCGTAAAGTCACAGGTGATTTCATGAAGATTATGATCCAGAACCTGCTGAACCTGCTCTTCCGCTGCGCTCCAAGACAACGGAGTCATATACACCAGATGTTCAAGCTCGACGGGATTCAATGGAACGGAATAGCGAATCCGCTCTTGATCCAGCAATTCAAAACTACGATCAAACAATTGGATCGTCTGTTCATTCGAATACTCACGACGGTCATCCTGTTCATAGAATACCGAACGTAATTCTTTTAAATACTCACTGTCTGGAATAACCTTTATTAATACACCGTCATCTGCAAGTAGTCTATCAAATTCCGAATAATTAGAAGGCGAGAGTATATTCAGAATCACGTTAAATGACTTGTCTGCAAACGGACACTTAGCCAGATCGGCAACACACCATAGATTAGAACTATCATTCTTCGCGGCCATTAAGACGCCTTCTTTGGAAATATCGATCCCGACTCCCAGTACATCCACTTGAATCTGGCGGCTTACCATCTCTTGCAAGGTCATTAGATGTGAGCCTTCTCCACTTCCGGCGTCCAGAAGGAATATTCTTTTATCCTCGGCAGGCTCTAGCGACTGCCCTATGATCTCACTTAACCGAGCTAGCATGGGTTCAAAAAAAGCAGCCTCATTCATCATTTTTCGGCCATCGAACATTCGTTTATCGTATTTGGTCTTGGATGGCGTCGTCAGCATATTAACATAGCCCTGCTTCGCTAGATCAAATCGATGGGCGTTCGTGCAGAGTAGGCTTTTCCCATCGTCTACCTTGATTTCACCATGACATACCGGACATCTAAATAACGCTTCATTCTGTTCCATAAGCCGGGCACTCGCTAACAGCTTCCCACTTTTGGTCATAAGTAAATCCACTCCTCAAGTTGGAAATGTTACGGATTATCCGCTATCGGCTATCATACCATAACGTCCATTTCTTTTACGACTGGTTCAAGAGATGACTCAGGCAGGCTAGCGGCTTACGTCCCGTTATTAATGCTGTCCCATCTGAATATCCTTCTTCTCTTCCATTCAGCTCCTGAACGAGGATATCTCTCCACTTCGCAAGTTCAGCTGACATCGATGGAGATGGTGCCAAATCCGTCAATTCCTGCGGATCATCCGTCAGATTAAACAATTGTTCGCGGCCGGACTGTGTGAACCATATGTACTTCATTTGTCCGTCCGTGATGTATTGATTAGAGAGATTACCTAAAGAATGTTCGCCATGGAGATATTCTCTCCACTGCGTCTCTTCCCCCCTACACAAAGGTAATACGCTAGAGCCATTAACAGAATCCGGAATGGGTACACCAGCAGCCTCAAGAAGGGTCGGCATAATATCTCGCATTTCAACCACTTGATCCACTTGCTTACCTCGTTTCAAAGATAGATGGTTTCCGGGGTCGTAGACCATGAATGGAACCTTAGCACTTCCTTCATACGGCAGCGATTTTCGGAATAAATGATGATCCCCCATCATCTCCCCGTGATCTGAGGTAAATAAAATAATGGTATTGTTCAGCACACCTTGCTCGAATAGAGCATTCATGAGCCTTCCGATCTGATCATCGAGATGTGTAATTAATGCATAATAAGCAGCCAATGCTCGCTGTAGACGTCTTCCCTTTAACTTGCCGAAGGCAGTCTCGGGGCTTGTGTCCCCATTCATTGCAGCCACTTCATCCACCCAATCTCCGACAGGAGGAAGCGGTATATCCAGATCCTTATACATATCAAAGTAGACTTGTGGCGGATCAAAAGGCGGATGCGGCCTAACGAAAGAAGACCATAGGAAAAATGGCTTGGATGGATCACGACGACGTAGAAAATCGATCGACTCACTCACGGCCCAATTGGTCGGATGATATTTCTCCTCCATATGCCATGGTCTTGCGACGGTAGATGCATTACAGTCCAATCCGTGATCGATCAGATCCTGATCCGCCCCAGCCTGGCTTCGCAGCCAGTGCAAGTAGTCGTCACATTGATCGAAGTGCTCCGATGCCTTCACACGACTCTTGTCACGGTTGTAATGCATGTAGCCATCATGCAGCACTACATTATGAAATCCGCATAAATTACGGGTAGGATATACATGCATTTTACCTATGCATTGGGTATGGTATCCCGCTGCCGCGAGTTCCCCAGGAAGTGTATGAGGGTATTTCCAAGGCACCTGATCCATGTACCCTACTCGTCCATGGGATTGCTGGCTCATTCCGGTAAAGATGGAGGCTCGTGCTGGTAAACAGCTTGGGGTAGCGGAATAAGCATTTTTGAAATAGACTCCACTGTTCGCTAATCTATCCAGGTTCGGTGTCTCTACAATGGGATGCCCGGCTGCACTTAAGCAATCTGCACGCATTTGGTCAACCGTAATCAGCAGCAGATTCGGTCTTTCTTGTTGTTTCAATCCAATCCCTCTTTTCATGACTTTAGTTGTTATGATTAACTTCTCTGTGTTTCCGTTAATTCCTGTAGGAGATTTTGAAACTAACTTATCGTTCTCACTTCCGCTAAATCGTCGAACCCAATCTAAGGTACCTGAATAGGCTATTGTATCTGATGTGAAATGGGGCGAAGATACATGGCCTATTATGCGCCGGTTGAAATCCGGACACAGACCTACAAGGCTCCCGGTATTGTTATTCAATACCCGCAAGTAACAGGGCTCGCTAACCAGCAAGCCGAAGCAAAGATCAACAGAGCGATTACTGCGCAAATTCAAGAAATGCAGCGTATTCAGCAAGGGGTACAGACCGGAAGGAATCCGGAAACCATCGGGCATTTTGAGATCAAAACGAACGAACGTGGTCTGTTAAGTCTGATGCTTAGTAATTACACATACTCGGTCCCCATGGCTCACGGTTATACTGTAGCTAAAGGTCTGACCTTCTCTACACAAACGGGGCAATCCTATCGTCTTTCAGATCTGTTCCGTCCGGGTTCCAATTACTTAGCTGTTCTGAGTGCCGAAGTGAATCGGCAGATTAAAGAACGCAATATTCCTACGCTCGAAGGAAGCGTAACTGTACAGCCTAACCAGGACTATTATCTGGCTGACAAGTCGCTGGTTATCTTTTATCCACTGTATGCGATTACTCCCGGATACGTGGGGTTCCCGATGTTTCCCATCTCGGTGTATTTCCTTCAAAGCGTCGCAACAGAGGATGGACCACTCATGACGCTGTCAGCGGATATGGCTTGAATAAATAACAAATAACCCGCAGCTTTGGAATTTGATCCATTGCTGCGGGTTATTGTTTAGTGATGTGAGTCAGGCTTCATTCTGGCTTTTATTTACACCATAATTTTGCAAATATCGTTCGTAAACTCTACCGGATCAGAGATTGTCAGGCCTTCAATCAACAATGCTTGATTGTACAGAAGGTTCGTGTAAAGCGCTAGCTTCTCTTGATCGCCCTTATGAGCATCTTTCAGAGACTTGAACACCTCGTGGTTGATGTTGATCTCCAGCACCTTGTCTGCTTTAACATCCTGACCATTCGGCATAGCTTTCAAGATTTTCTCCATCTCAATCGTTAAATCACCTTCAGCTGTGAGGCACACTGGATGGGATTTCAGACGCTTCGATGCGCGAACACTCTTAACTTTGCCACCCAAAATTCCGCTCATCGACTCGAACAATTCCTTGTTCTCGCCTTCTTCTGCTTCCGATGGCTTATCCTCTGCATCTGGCTCAATACCAAGGTCGCCGCTAGATACAGACTTAAACTCTTTCTCTTTATAAGTCATCAGCATTTTGATTGCGAACTCATCCACGTCATCCGTGAAGTATAGAATTTCATATCCTTTATCCGCTACCATCTCCGTCTGTGGAAGCTTCTCAATGCGATCGATCGATTCACCAGCTGCATAGTAGATATACTTCTGATCTTCAGGCATTCTCGATACATACTCATCCAGCGTAACCAGCTTCTTCTCGGTGGAAGAGTAGAACATCAGCAGGTCTTGCAGAACGTCCTTGTGTGTTCCGTAATCGTTGTACACACCGAACTTAAGCTGTCTACCAAACGCATTGTAGAACTGCTCATACTTCTCTCTTTCATCTTTCAACAAGCTTTGAAGCGCGCTCTTAATCTTGCTCTTAATGTTCTTCGCAATCATCGTGAGCTGACGGTCATGCTGTAGCATCTCACGGGAAATGTTTAGTGACAGATCCTCGGAATCTACCATGCCCTTCACGAAGCTGAAGTAATCCGGAAGAAGGTCTCCGCATTTGTCCATGATGAGTACACCATTAGAGTACAGTTCAAGACCTTTTTCAAATTCCTTCGTGTAATAGTCAAACGGCGTATTCTCTGGAATGAACAAGATCGCATTGTATACAACTGCGCCATCCGCTTTGATATGGATATGTTTCAGCGGCTTATCAAATCCGTAGCGTTTCTCCGTATAGAAATTGTTGTAATCCTCGTCTGTCAGCTCGTCCTTATTTTTGCGCCAGATCGGAACCATGCTATTAACCGTTTGTTCTTCCACATATTCCTCAAATTCATTCTCCGTACCTTCTTTAGGACGCTGACCCTTGATATCCATCTTAATAGGGTAACGAATGAAATCTGAATATTTCTTAATGATCGATTTGAGGCGGTACTCCTCAAGGTATTCATCATACTGATCGTCTTCGGTATTCTCTTTAATCTTCAGCACGATTTCCGTACCTACCGAATCCTTCTCACACGGCTCGATCGTGTAGCCTTCCGTTCCCGTGGACTCCCACTTGAACGCTTGGTCGCTACCCAGCGCTTTACTTGTTACGGTTACGACATCCGCTACCATAAAGGCAGAGTAGAAGCCGACACCGAACTGACCGATAATGTTATGCCCATCCTTCGCTTCATTCTCACTCTTGAAGGCAAGGGAACCACTCTTCGCAATAACCCCTAGGTTGTTCTCCAGATCTTCCTGCGTCATCCCGATCCCTGAATCAGTAATCGTTAGTGTACGGTTCGCCTTGTCAGTGGTCACCTTGATGTAATAGTCTTCTTTATTAAATACGAGATTATCGTCTGTAAGTGCTCTGTAATAAATTTTGTCGATCGCGTCACTTGCGTTAGAAATCAGCTCTCTGAGAAAAATCTCTCGCTGCGTATAAATGGAGTTGATCATCATTTCAAGCAATCGTTTCGATTCTGCTTTAAACTCTTTTTTAGCCATGGATGAATCTCCCTTCAAACATTGATTTACTTTTAGCACTCCCCTGTCGAGAGTGCCAACACTTCTTTTATTTAACACGTTCTATTTTTTAATGTCAATATGTTTGGGGGTGTTTGTTGATAATCTATAGCTCTTGAAAACCGCTACACGTACGTATCGTTCCTACAATCGCTGTTGCCTTTGGATTTCCTGAATAAACTCGAAGTAGTCGAAATCCAAAGGCAAAGGCGACCGTTTCACTTTTCCGGAATCGATTCGTCCGCTCCGCTGCTTCGTGCTCACATAAATTTCAAACAATTTTTTACGATAGTTAAAAAATAAAAAAAGCGATCCCCCTCGCCAAATCACCGATAGAGAATCGCTATTCCATATAAATTCATTCTAATCTGCCAGTGCTACAACTGCCTTCAGCGCAGCGTTAATCTCACGTTCGACAGCATCTGCAACCACATTCGTATTCGGATCATATTCTGCTGCGAGGTCGGCATCCGCGAATCCATCCATCGCAACAATAGCACCCGCACGAACACCGCGCAGAGCAGCAACAACGTAAAGTGCGGAAATCTCCATCTCCACGCCGAGAGCACCCGCTGCTTTATACTTCTGATGTGGGAATTCTTCCACACCATTGAAGAACACATCCAGTGTCACGGTAATTCCCTTGCGCACGACACCTTCACCCAAAGAGAGGGCTGAATCATACAATGCTTCAGCAACTTCGCTGTCAGCTACCGCCGGGAAACCGTCTGGTACGAGTTGCTTGGTCAGTCCATCGGTTCTTACCGCCGCTGTACTTACGACAAGACTGCCTGCAGGGATATCAGCATGATATGAACCTGCTGTTCCAACCCGAATCAGCGTCTTCGCACCCGCGCGAATGAGTTCCTCGAAGCAGACCGCTGCTCCTGGTGAACCTACGCCATGACTTGTTACGGCTAGCTCAACGCCTTCATACGTTCCCACGAATGTGCGATATTCACGGCTGAACGCCAGCTCACGTGCACCTTCCAGCTTACGTGAGATAATCTCTGCACGATTCGGGTCACCACAGACCACTACAAATTCAGGTATATCTTCCGAGTTCACTTGCAATATTGGCATTAACATATTAATCATACTCCTTACGTGTCCATTCATCTTCCGGTATCGGAAGTGCTTCACCACTAAACCGCTGTTCTTCAAAAGGATCTGCTTCGTTATGAAAACCATTACGTTCCCAGAAGCCCGGACGGTCTTCTTTCATAAATTCAATCTTACGCAGCCATTTGGCGCTCTTCCAGAAATAACGATGCGGCACAACCGTCCGCAGTGGCCATCCATGCTTCTCTGTAAGCGGCTCACCATTAAAACGATATGCCATCAATACATCATCCTTGAGAAGATCCTCGATCGGCACATTCGTATCGTAATCCGGATCAGCATGGAACATAACATACTTCGCCTCCGGCTTTACCTTTAACAACTTCAGGAAATCCCGAAACAGAATCCCTTCCCAGTGTGTATCAAACTTCGACCAGCGTGTCACACAGTGGATATCACAATCGACCGTTACGGTCGGTAGGGACATTAACTCTTCATAAGTGAATACACGTCTTTCTTCCACCTCACCAAACACCTCAAGTGTCCACGCTGACATGTCGTAATGAGGAACTTCACCTTCATGAAGAATAGGGAATTTCTCCGTTAATGCTTGTCCTGGTGGCAGCTTGGCTCGCTGCTCATCCGTAAGATTCGAAACAGGCATCGGCTTCATTTTTTTTAACCGTTCTGCTTTTTTATGCACCGAGCTCATCTCCTTCTTGTTGTGTTATCTAGAGCTTGTACCTTGCTTCTGAGCATCCTTAAGGAAGCTCTTATCTTTGAAGAAGAACATAGCCACAATCGTTACAACATACGGAAGCATAGCCGTGAAATGCGAAGGGAGTGCCAAGCCTTGAAAACGAATGCTCACAGCTTCCATGAATCCAAACAACAAGCTAGCTGCCGTTACGCCTAGTGGTCCAGATTGTCCAAGCATCGTGGCCACGAGCGCAATAAATCCACGTCCCGCTGTCATGCCTTCTGTAAACATAGTTAACTGTCCTAACGAAATCTGAGCACCTGCTAATGCACACAATACCCCGCTGACTAACACGGCACCATACTGATACCGGGGGACCCGAATTCCAATACTACTTGCCGCAAGTGGATTCTCACCTGCAGCCAGAAACCGGAAACCATTCTTCGTTCGGTAGAAATAATACCACATGAGTCCTGCAATGACGAAAGATAAGTATACCAGAGGTGTATGACCAGAGAAGATCGGACCTAGTACAGGTATATCCTTAATCAGTGGAATTTCCCATTTCGGAAGACCGACCATTGTATTGTCGTAAAATGCACCCTTTACATTAAAAATCGCTCTTAAACAAAAAGTCGTTAACCCCGCTGCCAACGCATTCATCGCAATACCAACAACGATCACATTTGCCCTTAGGTTAATCGTTAAATATGCGAATATAAGGGAGAAAATAGATACAATAACGATCGCAAACAAAATCGCATACAACACATTGCCGAAATAGTAGTTACCAACAACCGATGCAAAAGCACCGAGCAACATAAATCCCTCTAGACCTACATTGAACAATCCTACCCGCGCGCACAAGGCTCCCCCAAGCGCTGCAAGTAAAATCGGAGTAAGCACTCGAAGGGCTGTATTTAGTAGAGCAAGATCAAACAGCTGTTCCACTTACTTGTTCCCCTTTCTACGCTTCAGGAAGCTGTATGTGAACTTCGCGGATATAAACAGGATTAACACAGCTTGGATAATAGCTCCCACCTCAAGTGGAACCTCTGTATTACGTTCAACACCCATTCCACCCGTCTGCAGTGCAGCCAAGAACAGTGCCGCTACGAATGTCCCAATCGGATTAGATCCAGCTAACAGTGCAGCCATAATCCCTGTCCAAGCATAGTCGGCTGTCGTTAAAGCGCCATCGATATATCGATACTGTGACCCCAGAATTTCAACAGCACCGCCAAGACCAGCCAGTCCACCACTAACAAACATCGCACCAATCATCATGGATCCTCGCTTGATCCCACCATATAAAGCAAATAGAGGATTACCTCCAAGCATACGAATCTCATAACCAACAACCGATCTCTTCAGCATGACATACATCACAACCGCCGAAATGACCGCAAGCACAAACCCTAAATGAAGCGGCATTCCACTGATCAACTTAGGTAGCCATACTCCCTTATCAATCATGGCTGATTGTGCCATCGCTGCTGAACCCGATGTATCCTTAAGTGGATACGCAACCAAATAACCAGCGAATAAATCAGCTACATAGTTCAGAAGTAGTGTTGAGATTAGCAAGTTCACTGCAAATTTTGCATCAAAATATCCGGCCATGACCGACCAGAAGCCACCGGCAATCGTACCTGCAAGCAAAGCACAGATACAGACGAGCCATCCTGGTCCTGGTAAATATAGTCCAACAAGTGCAGCTGCTAACGCCCCGAATATCATCTGTCCTGGTGAGCCGAGGTTAAAGAATCCGGCACGAAACGCAAAGGCAGCGCCTAAGCCGACCAGAATAATCGGGGTCGCGCGCGATAATGTATTCGTAAAGAAGTACATGCCGCCAAATGCGCCATTCCACATCTCCACATACGTCTCCAGAATGTCTCCCCCTGCGATAAGAATCGCAATAGCACCTGCAAGGAGTCCAACCAATACGGCAATCAGCGGCTGGATGAGCGGAAGTATATATTTCATCATTTTGTTCATTACACTGTTCCTCCTGCCATAAGCAGACCAAGCTTTTCTTCCGTCGCTTCCTGCGCCGTAAGTTCGCCGGCAATCCGTCCTTCATACATCACAATAATTCGATCCGATAATTTCAATATTTCCGTTAGCTCTGACGATACAAGCAGGATTCCCGTACCTGCATCACGTCTCTTCAGCAGTTCGGTGTGGATCGTCTCCATCGCTCCGATATCCACACCTCGTGTTGGCTCTGCAGCGATCAGGAACGGTGTCCCGTGCTCGAGCTCTCTTGCAACAATCAGCTTCTGTAGGTTGCCTCCGGATAAATACTGCGTGGTCGTTTCGAGCGATCCCGTCTTAATAGAGAACTTATTTACCCAGCCAGATACGAGTTCACGAATCTCTTTAAGTTTAAGGAAACCGCCCTTCTGAAAACGACGCTGATGTCCCATAAGCCCTGTATCCATGACCGTAGCTTCACGGTTCGCACCCCATACATAACGATCCTCGGGGATATGCGCAAGCCCTTGCTCACGGATCTTGTGGGTAGACATGCCTGTTACATCAGTTCCTGAGACAGCAATTCGACCCTCATCTGGCTGAGCCAGACCCGAAATGACTTGGAGCAGCTCGGATTGACCATTACCGGAAATACCAGCAACACCGACAACCTCACCGGCTTTCACCTTCAGGTTAATTCCATCTAATACGTGCTTGCCCTTCGTACCTTTTACAGTGACATCAGATACTTCAAGTACGCTATCTCCCGGGACCGAAGGATTCTTCTTCAGCTCGGCAAGCTCACGGCCAACCATTAGACGAGACAATTCATTCGCATCTGTCTCCCCCTTCATCACCGTCCCGGACACAGCTCCATCTCGAAGCACTGTAATACGATCAGCGACATCAAGTACTTCATTAAGCTTATGACTAATGAGGATAAAGCTCTTGCCTTGCTTCGACAGCAGTTTAATAGCCTGCAGTAACTCCTGCACCTCGATCGGTGTAAGCACACCCGTAGGTTCATCTAGAATAATGACTTGTGCCCCTTGGAACAATACTTTCAAAATTTCAACACGCTGCTGAACACCTGGAGCACTTGTCCCTGTAATCGCATGGGGATCAACCTTCATTCCGTATTGATTGCAGAGATCCTCCACGATTTGAGCAGCCTGTTTACGATCAAACTTTATAGCAGAGCCAGGTTCGTTACCGATCACAATATTCTCAGCAATCGTAAAAGAAGGAAAGAGCATAAAGTGTTGGTGTACCATACCGATACCGTTATGAATCGCGTCTAATGGACTGGAAAAGGATACTTCCTTACCGTTCAGCTTTATCGTACCGGATGTTGGTTGTTCCATTCCGTACAGTATCCGCATGAGCGTTGTTTTTCCGGCACCATTCTCCCCAACAATCGCGTGAACCTCTCCTGCTTCCAGTGAAAAATCAATGCCCCGGTTTGCGCTAAATTCACCATACTTCTTGGTAATACGGTCCATTTGGAGTAGCATTTATGTTCTGTCGTCCTTTCACGAGTTTAATGAAAGACCGACTGCCATAGACAGCCGGTCGAAGTGAGAACTAGTTATTGTTCTAGAGCATTCGTAACCTTAATCTTACCTGCAATAATATCGTCAGCAATCTTTTTTAACTTGTCTACATTCTCTTGTCCAATGAAGTCATTTAGCGGAGTTTCGCTCTCATGAGTGACATAAGTAAGACCTACGCCGCCTTCTTTCAAACCATAGTCAAGAACCTCATAAGAATATTTGCCTTCAACAAAGTCTTTAACTGTTTCGTAAGTAACGGTATCAGCACCTTTAAGCTGAGCAAGAACAACGTGCTCTGGATCAACACCAGTGTTATCCGTATCTTGTCCTGATGTGAAGAAGCCTTTTTCTTTCGCTGCTTCAAAAACACCAAGGTCGCCTACCGCAGACAAACCTGCGATAAAGTCAGCACCCTTTGAGTTCTGCAAAAGTGCGAATTCCTTCGCTTTCGCTGGATCAGCAAAGCTGCCTACATAGTTAACGAAGATTTCAATATCAGGGCGAACCGATTTCGCACCTTCTTCAAAGCCTGTTGTATATTTGTGCATAATTGGAATATCAGCAGCTACAACATTACCAACCTTACCTGTTTTCGTAGACAAGCCCGCTGCTGCTCCAAGCAGGTAAGCCGCTTCATGCTCACGGAATACAACACTGCGAACATTAGGCAAATCAACTACAGTATCTACAATAGCGAATGGCACGTCTGGATTCTCAGCTGCCACTTTATTCAGTGCATCTTCCATTTGGAAAGTTGCTGTAATAATCAGATCATATTTCTCTGCAACCGCGGTACGTAGGTTTTGCTCGATGGAAGCCGGGTCCGTTGATTCGATCGTCTTCACTTCTACGCCGAACTCTTCTCCCGCTTTCTTCAATCCCTTATCCATCAATGCGAAGAAAGGGTTAACTCCGATTTTCTCAGGAATAACAAGCGCGATACGTTTTTTCTCTTTAGAATCGCCCTTAGCTGATGCATCGCTCTCGGATTTACCTTCATCGCTCCCGCAACCTGCTAACAATCCAACGAACAGCACCATCGTTAGTAAAATTGACCATGTCTTTTTCATATCGTGCTCTTATCCCCCTCAAATGTGCTTGTCTTGCTAGTGATACTATTATCCTATTAGATAAAATGAAATATGTCAAAGTAATTTTAGCGAATCGTGTCGTTTTATGACATTTTATGACATAAAAATAAGCATTTTTCTAGTTTTCGCAGTACATTACCGCTAAAAAAATAACTTAATGTTCGTGATTCACTAGATTTCCAAAGATTTCACCTGTTAAACAGGCAAAAAGAAAAGCACCTTTCGGTGCTTCTTACGACTCATTTTTCTATACTTAAGATTCGAATGAACGTATCCACCGATATCGGTTCACCTTCACGATGGCTACAAAGCATTTAAGAATCTGGTCTGACTTTAGGCATATGAACGTTACGATAGGAGATAAATCAAACACGAACGCACATAGGAATGAAGAGGGGAGAACGATAAGCCACATAAAGATAAAGTCGTTATACAGTACAAACTTCGTATCTCCACCACTGCGTACAATCCCTGTGAGAGCTGGCATCTGATAAGCCGTACCCACCACCGTAATCGAAAGGATTGTCATAAATTGCAGCGCAAGTGCCTTCGCTTCACCCGATATGGTGTAGAAACCAAGCACATAGTCTTTAAGAATAAATAGGATAAGCCCCGTACCTAAGCCAAGAAGTAGATAAAGGATCTGCAGTGTCTTGGCATATGCTTTGATCTTATCTGAGAATCCTTCCCCGATCGTCTTCCCAATAAGAACCGCTGTGGCACTAGCTGACGCATAAATTACAACCGTGACGAGCTGGAATATCGTTGTGGCTATGCTGTTAGCCGCAATAGCTGCTTCCCCCATATGCCCAAGAATAGCTGTCTGCGCTCCCATAGCGAGTCCCCAGATCGTATTGGACAATAAGATCGGTGAACCAACCTTAATATACTGTTTGAACAAGCTCAGATCGAGCTGGAAGAAATCCTTTAGCTTCAGTAATATTTTGCGATCATAACGCTTGATGTAGATGATAACGATGACCGTTTCAATCATCCTGGCTAGTAGTGTTGCGATAGCGGAACCTCTTACGCCTAACTCCGGAAAACCTAAATGACCATAAATGAGCACATAGTTCAGCGCTACGTTAATGATGAGTGTAGATAAAGACACGATAAATCCGATCTTCACCGTTTCCACACTGCGCAGCGAGGCCAGAAGAATATTCGTTACAGCGAAAAAGATGTACGAGAAGCAGATGATCTGCAAATACTTAACACCCTCGTCAATGACACTTTCCCCGCTTGTAAAAATAGAAAGAACTCCATGGGGAAAGAAGAATACAATCGCCCACAGTACCACACTTAACACCACTGCAATACGCATTCCGATACTTGCAACCCTTCGAATGGACAATATGTCCTTCGCCCCCCAATATCTCGAGGCCATAATCACGAGTCCTTCACCAGCGCCCATCACGAGCATATGGAGCAGAAACTGAATCTGATTAGCGAGAGCAACGCCCGAAAGCGCAGGTTCACTGTAGCCCCCTAGCATGACATTGTCCGATAAGTTCACACCGAGAGAGATAATGTTCTGCAGTCCGATGATTAAGGTCAACCAGAAGAAACTCTTGTAAAACTGCTTCTCACGTACAAATAATTTCACGATAGAGATACCTTCTTTTTTTATGAGTTCTGTTACTTTAACCAATATATACTAACTCTTCTAAATAATCAGTACATCTATTGTATATTTTTATATAGCTTTAGAGATTGAATTTGTCACATGCTGTTCATATTCCATTCACATTTCTAATGTAAAATGATATCTTTCAAATATATTTTTTGGAGGGGAAAGGTGGAAAATGATCCATTATAGCAAATGGTTAATTCGCATTGCCGCCATCTATTCACTGATCGGAGCTTTGATTGGTGCGGATATGGCCGGACGACAAGATTATTCACTAACACCTGCACACGCTCATATCCTCGTTGTTGGCTGGCTCACTTTATTTGCTTACGGTATGTTCTATTATGTATTTAAAGATATTAGTATGAAAAAAACCGCCAAGCTACATGTCTGGACAAGTCTAATTGGCGGCGGGCTTATGCCGTTCGGTATGCTGCTGTATTACAAAATGGAAAATACAGCGACACTGCTTTCCTTCATTATTCCGGCATGTATTTTACTCGTTGCCGTAACTTTATTTATCATTATTTTGTTTTTCGATAAAAAATTGTTCTCTTCACGCAGTTAATTTATATCACATTTAAAAGAAGGGCCTCCCTCTCATGGGTATAAGCAGTGACTAGCCTCCGTAGCTTTTCATATGCTAGCAAAAAAGAGAGGTGGGGCTCTTTCGCCATGACCTATAAAAGCAGCACGATCAAAAGTAAGTGGAAGAAAACGCAGTGGCTATTAAAGGACTCTCATATCAGATCTTATGTACCTACTACAATGACTTTCAGTAAAAATAATCTATCTTCTATGCTCTCCTCCTATTCCACGGTTTACTTCAAACCTACAAACGGTTCCGGCGGGGTAAATATCGTTCGGATCACAAAGAAGGACGGAGGCTATCAGACACAGCACAATACCGTCAAAAAAACTTACTCGACACAAGAGAAGCTTTATACTGAACTGAAACGATTCGCGGGAACAAAAAAATTCCTGCTGCAAAAGGGAATCAAATTAGCCAAAACGAACGGCAAACCATTTGATATTCGTGTCATGGTCCACAAAACAAACAAAGGCAACTGGGTAAGTCCCGGTCTGTTTACCAAAGTCGGAAATCCGAATAAGGTAGCAACCAATTACAATCAAGGCGGGTCCGTCGGATATTTTCATAAAACACTCGCTGGCGCAGGGTATAATAACGAGGCGATTCGGAGTATGGAGACTCGGCTGAAACAGCTTGGCGTATCCGTAGGACACAATTTTGATCGCAATTACAGAGGATTCAGGGAACTAGGCTTGGATGTTGCTCTGGATAACAATCGAAGACCTTGGATACTAGAAGTGAATACCCGCCCTCAATTTTATCCCGTAAAGAACCTGAAGGATAAAACGTTATACAACCGGATCCTATCGTATGCTAAGCAATATGGTAGAACAAAATAGACCGAATATAAGAAAGGCATCGGATATTTATATCCGGTGTCTTTCTTATATCATCCTACCTTTCGTTCACCCAAATAATCCGTTTCATATATGGATCAAACATTCTTTAGAGAATGCACTTTTCATTTTTTTCATACATCAACCTTTAGATTTGTGCTAATCTGTATAGATGTGTTCCAAGAAGATTCAAATAGAGAAAGGATAGGTTTGTAACGATTATGAGTGAAGTAAGACACAGATTAAATACGGGAAACCATAAAGAAACGATGGTTCAGACCAAACCAAGCATAAGCCGGATCTGGATGATTCTTATACTGGGGGCTTTGTCAGCATTTGGACCTCTGTCACTCGACATGTACTTGCCTTCCCTACCAGAATTGGCTAAGACCATGCATACGTCAACGTCCCTGACACAGCTTAGTCTGACCTCCTGCCTTATTGGTCTAGCTGTTGGGCAACTGTTCGCAGGTCCACTTAGTGATGTACGCGGAAGACGCCTTCCATTAATTATTGGTATGGTTGTGTATGGAGTTGCTTCCCTGCTATGCGCGTTTAGCACCTCTATTGAGATGTTAATTGCTCTACGATTCGTTCAAGGAATCGCAGGCTCAGCAGGAATTGTCATCTCCAGAGCCGTAGTCAGAGATATGTATTCCGGCTCTGAACTGACCAAGTTCTTCTCCATGCTTATGCTGGTTAACGGTGCAGCGCCCATTCTCTCTCCGATCATCGGAGGACAACTGTTACAGTTCACCTCTTGGCGCGGAGTATTCATCGTACTCACCGGAATCGGTGTCTTGATGCTTCTAGCTGTACTCTTCTGGCTTCCTGAGACGCTCGGCGTAGATAAGCGTTCCAAAGGCGGAATCATGAATACACTCTCCACGTTCGGGGCTTTGCTTCGTGATCGAACATTTATCGGACTTGCTCTGTGCCAAGGCTTTGTATCGGCTGGTATGTTCGCTTATATCTCCGGTTCGCCGTTCGTGCTTCAAGATATTTTCGGTGTATCACCTCAGACCTTCGGCCTGATCTTTGCAGTCAATGGGATCGGTATTATCATTGCAGGCCAAATTACAGGACGACTAGCAGGACGAGTTAGTGAGCGGAACCTGTTCGTCTCTGGTATAGCTCTAGCAACCATCGGTGGCTCTACATTACTGATAGCTGTTGTGAGCGGAGCAGGACTGATTCTTATTCTTCCGACTCTGTTTATCGTTGTTTCCTGTGTAGGTATCGTCGGTACAGCCGGCGCTTCGATGGCCCTTCAGAATTATGGACATGCAGCGGGGAGCGCTTCTGCACTTCTTGGATTGTTGTCCTACATTTTAGGGGCATTGGTTATGCCACTCGTTGGTATCATGGGTAGCGGGACCGCTGTGCCGATGGGCATTGTTATATTCGGTGCTGATCTGGGAGCTGTGCTATGTTATCTCCTGCTTGTGCGTAAGAGTATTGCGAAGGCAAGTGCCATTTCTTAATTAATCTAATAAAAATAAACAGGACGACCAAGATTCACTTGGTCGTCCTGTTTATTTTTAATATCTAATGTTATACACGATCACTCCGAATATGATAGCAATCACGATAAATAGAGCAGCAGCGGCTAGTGTCATTAACATATCACTCACCACATGTTGGATAGTCCGATTAAGCCTGTGTCCACTCCATTACATATTCCTGTTCCGAGGTTGCTGGATCTTCACTCTCTCCCGTAATCCTAAAGCCATTCTTCTGATAAAAATTTACAGCACTTTCATTCTTCCGGTAAACTTTTAAATGTAGAAAGTTATGTTCCTTCTTAACATGGTCCAGCAGCATTTTTCCAAGCCCACGACTCTGTTGATGAACGTCAATAAATAAAGCTGCTATGTAATCCTCCACCAATGATATAAACCCAACTATGCTATCATCATCCTTCTTCGTAAGCAGAAGTGTTCTTGAAGAAGGAAGATATAGACTCTTCATGTTTACTTTCTGAGCATCCCAGTAACTCGCATCAATAAAATCATGCGTCTGTAAAGAACCTTGAAGCCAAATCTCCACAACCCTATCACTATCGGGTGCTGTAAATAAACGAATGTTCATACCCAAACTATTTCCTTTCGTAGAAAAAATGGTTACATAACGCAAAAAGACACGAATGCAAACCATCCCGTGTCTTTTAATAGCTATATCCAATTATTTATCTGCAAGTTCCTTGGTCGCTGTATCCAGCATCGATTTCCAATCCGCAAAATCAGTTTCTCTCGCAACGTGACGATCGAACAGCTCATCCGGAATATTATCGACATCTGCCTGTGTCTCTACTTGAAAGTTCCCCTTCTCAACAAAGGCACTGAAACTTGTGAAATTAGAATGTTTACGCATAAACGACTCATTAAAAAGATCGTTCAATGATACATGATTCGGATCGTTCTGAGCTGCTTTCTGTCCTTGTAAATCTGCCAACAATTCGTCAAATGACATCGGTTTTTGTTTCCTCAAATTACCACTCCTAAATCTATTTTATCGATTCCAGCCTACCCTTACACTCCTGTCTACGTCAAGTGTATCAGAAAATAGGAATCAGCCCATCTATAATTTATACGTAACCCGTTGACTAAATATCCAATCGATCTGTATCCATCTTAGGTTGATCCGTTGAATCCTGGTTCTTCGTATTCTTGCTCTTATATGGTTTTGGGGCGCTTTTGGATCTGTTGGCACTAGCTTGCCAGCGATTCCAGCCTTTTTTCCCCGTTCCCCGGCCTGTTCCACCCTTACCTTTAGCTTTACTCAAATTATCACTCCGTTATTATTTATATCTTGCTTGTCCGAAGTGAAGCCCATTTCTCTTCCAGCCACTTGTCGAACTCTTCGCCCTTGTCACCTTCATACGTATCGTACACATCGATTCTCATCTTCTTCAGCTTCTCTTTGAATTCTTCATAACTGTGGCCATCCGGCAGGCTCTTCTTAATTCGAACCAGCATTTTCGTTAAGCCCTTCACTAATTCCTCTTGTCTTCTTACAGGCTTCTGTACATCCTCATCCAAATCCTTCAGCTGTTGATAAGCAGCCTCCTGAACTTTATATACCGGATCGTTCGTCATCCGATGCTTCAGCACATCAATCGCTTGTGGATTGTCGATCTTACCCAAGGCTTCAACCGCTCTCAGTCGCTCGCGCCAATCTGCCGTCCGGTTAGCTGCTGCTTTCAGCTCCTGATAAGTAACGATCTCTTCATTCATTTCATGATTCATATTTTCTGTAGTCAAATCATTCATTCCCTTCTTCAATAAACCCTGCAACTCACTTAAAATATAGCTCGGACTTTCATTATATCCTCTATCCTCGATTATTCATACAAATATGATGAAATATACATTATTAGGCTAGGAAGATCCTTAATTCGACATGAGATGAACATGGTAGTACGCAGTACATAAAAATGATCATCTCACCGTCACCGGTGGATGATCTATTGAATCTTATTTTCACTTCTTATCCACCTGCAGCAATGTTACCTCCTTTATGGAATATGTACCTTTTATTTTTTCTCCAGATATAACACCCAGTGTGACCAGACTGGATATTTTGGAGTTATCCGCCTTAGAGAGCATACGCCACACCACAGGATCCGGAAGCGCTGCATACAGCTTATGATCATCGAATTCCTTCCGCTCTTGGAGCACAAGCTTTGCCTTATAGCCACCTTGCTCCAGCTCATAAACTTCATTTTCTTTACAATGACTAATAATTTCACTGCGTAATTCCGCTAATTCCTGCTCTATCTCTTTTTGCTTCTGTTTGAGTCCATAATAACGCCTAAGCTTCTTATCCATATTCATCACCCTCCTCTTCATATCAAATGTATGCTTAGGAAAGTGTATTTAGGATAATGGATTATTCGCTGTATTTTTTATTGTTTTATTGCCCAAAGCCTTACACAAAGTGTCTGGTAGAACCGTACAATAACCTATCCATATTACTACGATTCATGGAGGGACATTATGATCGAGATCATGAATTATGATGTAGGGCAAGTCGATATGTCCAACATGTCAGAACTCGAAAAATCCATTTTTCAAAAAAAGAAAGAAAGCCCGGTTATCTATCGTTACACTTCTCCCGAGGCATTGTCGTTTGAGCTGAAGATGAGAAGTAATATTGTGAAAGCCGCTAAAGCGCTCGATGACAGTGATGCTGCATTTGCTACCTTCCGAAATTCTCATGCGAATGAGCAATTCTGGTATCGAACAGCGGACGGAGCGCTGCATCAAAAACCTGGCGTGCTAAGTTCAGATGCGATTAATGATATTTTTGAGAATGGCCCATTATACGGTTTCGAATGTGCTACAGCGATGGTTGTAACCCTGTATAAGGCTGCACTCGACACACTTGGTAAAGATACCTTTAATGCCTATTTCCAAGACTTACTCTTGTATGATTGGCAGTATGACAGCGACTTACGCATCCGTATCATACAGAATAAGAATGAGGCTTATCCGGGTGATGTTGTATACTTTGAAAATCCTGACTTTAACCCTAATACCCCGCAGTGGCGAGGTGAGAATGCCATTATGCTCTCGGATGATAAGTACTTCGGACATGGCATTGGAATCAAGAATGCAAGTGAAATGATAAGTGCCTTAAATAGAAGAAGAAAGCCTGGCAGCACAACATCTGCATTCTTCTCTGAGCAGGTGGATCAGCTCGACTTCGAACATTTGCGCCAACTCACACCCCGTCCTACCGCAAGAATAGGCTCTCGCACGTACAGCCTTCGGTTTTATGATGCGTTCCCTGTCTAAGGCCATCTAAGACTTTTCAGCCTAAATGAGTAAAATAGAAAATAGCTTATTCCTCCTTATTTTGGATTGGAGTAGGCTTTTTTTGTGTGGTGTATCATTTTCTGGGCTTTGATTTTTCGTATGTTATCCGGCAACTGGGGAACACTAGACTCGTGTTTTAACTATTGTTAGGAGGTCACTTATGAATCCCTTTGAGAAGGAAGAACAAGAGCAATACACCGACTTATCTACTGTTGAATCCCAGCGCAACGATCTTGTACCCGAAGAATTTCCTGAAGGACCGTATGGAGCCGATTTGCGAAGTGAATCGTTAGGTAAAAGCACGCCTTGGCGCAAAGACCAGCGGCCACCCAATCGTTTTGATTATGAGAATCGTCAATTACATATGGGTATTAAAAGGGATTTCCCTGGTGCAGACGAGACGATCCAAGCTGATCCGGGACAAGAAAAGCCAGAGTAAGACGAGCACAGAAAAACATCCTCCCCCTTGACGAAAGAAGAGTGTCAGCACGATGCTGACACTCTTCTTATATACACACCGATTACCTCTCTTCGTTGTCTTGCTTCCATTCGACTGAGAGAACAAAATAATTTATGTACTATTATGCTATATCAATTATTTATTAATAATCTTGAATAAACTCAGGCATTCCCTGATTCACATTACACGTCTCATGAAAACTAATCGTTTGAGTAGCTGGCTTCGCATATTTTCCATATTTAATATTGTTATATCGATTTAGCAACTCATCAAGATCCATAGATTGCCTTAGAACTTTGGGATGTTGTAATCCATACTCACTACCTAATTGATATAAAAGTTGCCTTGACTCCTCTATTCTCTCCAGCAATACTTCCACACGGATCATAGCTAGCCACCTCCTTATGTAATATTTTAGGATATAATGAAAAAATATAGATTTTTAATAGTATTGCATTACTCCAAATCGGCTAACGAAACTCTGAATTTATGACAACAACAAAAAAGCCTGCTAGATTCAGCAGGCCACGAGCAATTTCCCATGATGAAGCCACTTCTTACGCGCTGGACTTAACAGCCTCCTGCACCATGAGTACAGAGGAAAGACGGCTTAGAAGGAAGCGTCTGCTCAGCACTTACCGGAACAGCAAGCAACATAACAATACTAAGCGTAGTCAACAACACAGCGATTTTTCTTTTCATTTTCCTTTCACCTCGCTAATTAAAATATGATATCTATGTTGTGCTTCTTGGGATGCTGCATGTCGAAAAAGTTCAAACAATCTTACATACTTCAGAATCGCATCATTATTATGAATCTCTGTCGCTGATGCCAAGCCATCCAGTACACATTGAATACCAGACTCATGTTTTCCTCTGCTCAAATAGTAAGATGAAAGCTCCGTCAAGAAACTCGTATACCGATCTGCTTCGACTTGATGGGTATACGTACCGATGGCCATCCCCTTACGATCGATGTAGCAGGAAATTTGCGATTCAAATTGGTGTAAAATATCATCTATATTAAAATCATAGCGATTCGAAGCTTGGAGTATCTTCGTCAAGGCATGAATAATCTCACTTTCTTTCGACTCTATAAATGCTACATACTCCGGAATGACCTCAGACTTACCCATCATGACTTGATACAGGTAGGTGTTGGCAACAGCCCATAATTGATACTGCTCAATGATACGCTGTGCTTCTTCAGAATCTTCCTTCACCCAGCTCATATCAGAGTACAGTGCGACATATCGTAGGGCTTGTTCATAATCTCCAAGTTCATCACAGACCGCAGAACGAAGCAAATACGAATATACAATGTACAGGAACAAAGGACGCTTAGGTTCTTTAGGATGGTCATACCTCTTGGACGTTTCATATCTATATTTGTATTGGATCATAGCCTTTCTTCCCATCAATTCAGCCAATTCATCGACCTTGCTCCATTGTCTAAGAGAGAGATATGTATTAGCCAAATCTTTAAGGGCATCCAGCTGATCTACTTCATCTAATCGTTCAACAAAACCCTCGAATTTAGTAGCAGCTTGAAGGTTTCTCTCCTGATCTTGACCCAACGAGATACAGAACAATCGATAATGACACAGAGCCAGGCGCTCCGAATGTTGATACTTCTCACTCTCAGCGACACTCTCATAGATCACAGCCGCCGCTGCCTGCATGCCTTGATTGAACAATTCTTCAGCCGTATCAAAAAGCGCCGGGATATATGAGAGATTGTCCATCATTAGCCGAACAACCTTCTGAATATATTCGAGCTTGTCCAATTCCGCGCAACGAGATAAGAACGGCCTCAGCCTCCGCCAATTGGGTGATTGATCAAAACAATCATTCATATACAGACCATAAAAACTTCCTTCAGGAAGCCCCATAGCAGAGACAATGAGATCTAACTGCTTCATTGCAATAGGTCTTGTTCCCTTGAGAATAGTACTTATCGTCCCTGAGTTAACCTTCGACTTATCTGCAAATTGGTTAATCGTTAACCCACTCTTTCTCAGGTAACTCTCCAACTCTGATCGAATCGTGGTTGTATGTATCAAATCAAACAACCTCCAGAAAGACATTCATGCCCTTAAATACAAATTTTAGTATAAAAGTTTAATAAAGTAATCGTCTTTTTAATTATTATATATGTTAGTCAGTCTTAATTCTACAATTAAATCCAAATATCACCATACTTAATTCATCCTTTGTCTATATCTCTGAACAGACTCTGACCAATCGATGATCGGATATGGATAATGCTCTCCTAACATGAGTCCGTACTCTAATTGCTCGAATAATGAAAAGGTAGGAATATCATAAATACGCTCAGAAGGAACGCTCTTAAGTTCTGGAATCCAATGTTTCGCATACTTCCCGTTTGAGTCATATTCCTTCCCTTGCTTAGTAACATTAAATAGCCGGTAAGGCCTCGAATCATTCCCCACTCCAGATGTGTAACACCAGTTTCCGTAATTAACAGAAACATCATAGTCTAGTAGACAAGACTCAAACCAAGCTGCCCCCATACGCCAGTCGACTCCCAGATTTTTCGCTAGGAAGCTTGACGTGATCTGTCTACCTCGATTAGACATCCAGCCGGTAGCCCGGAGTTCGCGCATATTCGCATCCACTATTGGATAGCCTGTTTCCCCCTTCATCCATGCCTGAAGTAGATTAGAGTCCGTCGTTCCATGAAACGGGGTGCCGCTTAATCCACTTTGAGCAAAAATACGGTTACCGTTTTTCATATGAACATACCAAAAGAAATCCCGCCACAGCAATTCTGACTTAAACATTTTCGTAGACGAATGAACGCCACGCTCTGCCTCATAATCCTTCAGGCTCCAGTATACATACCGAGGAGACAGGCATCCAAGCGCAAGGTATGGTGAGAGTTTGGAGGAATCATCTCGCTCAAGCAATCCGTTTCTTGTATCTTGATATTGTTGTAGAAAGTTCTCTTCATAGAAATAATACCGAAGCCGTTTGCGACCTTCTGCAGATCCTCCACGGATAAGCGATATACCCGAAGCTAGTGATTTATTCGTTGGAATCGCAGATAAACCTAGCTCAGCCTCAGTGGGAATACGACCTTCCTCCACGTCGACGAACGCACTCCCCTTCATGGGTAGTGGTAGTAGCTTTCGAATATAAGCGGGTTCTGATTGCAGAATCTGCTTCTGAAACGGAGTGTAGAGGTCGGGAAGACGTTCCACAGTAAATGGCAGGTCCTCTGGATGAATAAGACTATGACCGTAATAACCGTGAAATGTGCAGCCCGTATTCACCGATCTAACAAGCTGCTCTACGGTGGTTTCCTCACTCCCCAGTTCTATATGGTAATGAATCGCTTTAATTTCTAAATTGGATATCAACTGAGAGATAATTACCTCTGGTTTACCCATCCTCACGATGAGCTTAAAGCCCAGCTTATTCATATTGCGACGCAGCTCTGCTACACTTTCGATTAAGAATTGTGCGCGGTGTATCCCGGTCTTCGAAAAGCCAAACTCGTTCATTCCATATTCACGCGGATCGAAACAATACACACCTACAACAGGAAATCCTGAAGCCGCTGCGCTTAATAATGGGCCGTGGTCGTGAACACGTAGATCTCGACGGAACCAGACCAGTGAGCATTTCATCGTAATGGATCACCTCTTGTATAATACAAAAATAAGACTTCACATAAATTATACAATCATTATACAATAATGTGGTAAAAGGAGGCATGATTTGCAATGCGTCAGGATAATAACCTTCTCCGTATCATCTGGTCAGGTTTAGTAGCAGGCATTTTATTAGGATTGTTCCTGAAATTCATACAAAGTATCACTTCGTTAAAAGTTTATACACTGCTTCTGAATGTTGATTACATCCCCTTACTTAATCAGCTGACATTATCCGAATTCGTAGAGTTTTTACTTCACCTGATCATTTCTGTTCTTCTTAGTGGCGTATTTGTTATCTTTCTTAGACACAGAAACTTCTCTTGGCGTAAAAATATAAGCTTGGTCTCCCTATCATGCACTGTTATCGGATTGATGTTATATTTAACAACCTCTCTGTCCGAACGGACACCATCCCTTTACGATCCAATCTCCCTACTCATCTGGTTAATTGGTCATCTGTTGTATGGCATAATCTTAGGTTATCTGCTTTTTGGATTATCTCAGAAGGCATCTAAATAAACGAAGCATATTAAAATGATTCGATTCAAATAAAAAAGTTCACCTGATGCTATATCAGCCTCAGGTGAACTTGTATTGTTCATTATTTTCACTGGCACTCTGTTACTGTAACGAAGAAGAAACGAGCTTCCTTCTCATTCCCTCCACCGCAGCACGCACCCTTTTCGCATGCGTTATCGCAGATATAACGGCCACACCATCCGCGCCTGCGTCGATAACTTCTCCTACACGCGCTTCAGTAATCCCACCGATTCCAACGATCGGAAGTTCTATACCAGCTGCACGCAGCTTGCGTACAATCTCCGGACCTTGTACTTCCTTCGCGTCATCTTTTGACTGTGTTGGATAGATCGGTCCCACACCGAGATAATCGGCACCTTGAAGAATGGCTAACTTGGCCTCTTCCACAGTATGAGCAGACACACCTAGAATTCGGTTCCCGATTCGCTCTCGAACAGAATCTGCTGAATCGTCATCTTGACCGATATGAACGCCATCTGCACCCAGTGCAAGCGCTAGCTCCACATCATCGTTCACGATGAACGGCACACCCGCTTGGCGGCAACATGCTTGAAGCTTACGGGCGAGGGCTAACCTCTGTTCACCGCACAGCGCACCCTCACCTTTTTCACGGAACTGGAATATACTCACGCCACCAACTAGCGCCTCTATTAATACCTGCTCTGGATCTGACAGGCAGTTCACACTTCCCATCACCAAGTACATCCGAAGGGATTCGCGCATCGTGGAAGGCGAAATTCTTCCATTCATGAGGGCACCTCCTGATGCCGACGTCGATAGGCAAAATGATTCGTTGGACCATGCCCCTGCCCAATATTCAGCCCATCCTCGATCGCTGCTTGAATGAACGCTCTACCCCTCGTAATAGCTTCCACAGGAGACATGCCCTTTGCTAATCCTGCGGTAATAGCTGCCGAGAAGGTGCATCCTGTTCCATGCGTATGAACCGTGTGTACCCGCTTGGCCTTTAGCTCCGTGAACAGGGTCCCATCATAGATAAGATCAATGACCTTATCTTCTTCATCCGCAGCATGGCCCCCCTTAATCACCACAAGCTTCGCTCCTAGATCACGAATACGTTGCGCCGCTTCACGGCGATCCTGCATCGAACGTATTTTCATCCCCGCTAGCACTTCGGCTTCCGGAATATTCGGGGTAACAATGAATGCCAAGGGAAGCAGTTCCTCCTTCAGCGCCTGAACCGCTTCTGCCCGAAGCAGCTCTGCCCCACCTTTGGCAATCATCACCGGGTCGACGACGACATGCTCCCATCCGAACTTCCGAATTTGCTCGGCCACTGCGCGGATGAGAGGCGGGCTAAACAGCATTCCTGTCTTGATTGCATTCACGCCAAGATCTAGTCCCACTGCGTCAATCTGCTCCGCCACCGCTTCCGGAGGAAGTGGATAAACCCCATGAACACCCAAGGTGTTCTGTACCGTTACCGCAGTAATGGCAGACATCCCGAATACATCAAGCTCTTGAAATGTCTTGAGATCCGCCTGAATACCAGCCCCGCCACCGCTATCTGAGCCTGCAATCGTTAGCGCTCTTGGAATCATCGTATGACTCATCGTTTATCACCTGTTCCAGCTACCTCTACTTCTCGGATCTCGGAAAATCCTGACAGGGAACCGGCATGCAGCTTCGCTAATTCATCTAGAAAAGCAACTTGAAAGCTACCTGGTCCAACATCCGAGGTGAGTTCTGCCGCGCGAGCAGCAGCAGCTCCATAGAAGGCAAGACCTGCTGCGCCTGATAACATAAGATTCGGCTCTATGGCTGCAAAAGCCCCTAATACAGAAGTTAATAGACAACCCGCTCCGGTTACTTTTGTAAGCAGCTCATGTCCACCACTTATAACCCGTACGGTCGTACCATCCGTGATGACATCCTCTTCTCCCGTAATGACAACCGTTGTCTTCAACTCCTGTGCTGCTCGAATGGCTAGACTCACATGACTTTCACCCGCACTGCCACCGCCATCCACGCCTTTAATCTCCCGCGATTCGCCGACAAGATGAGCAACTTCGGCCGCATTTCCCCGTACAAGCGAAATCTGAACCTCCTTCAAAATACGCAGCGCTGACTCCGTTCGAAACGTTGTAGCTCCGGCACCTACAGGGTCCAACAGGACCGGAACTCCATGCGCATTCGCTGAACGTCCCGCGATAATCATGGCATCCACCAATTCACGAGACAATGTTCCAATGTTCAGCACTAGCGCCCCTGCAATTTTTGCCATATCGGCAACCTCATCGGGTGAATACGCCATAACAGGGGATGCACCTAACGCATAAAGACCATTTGCCGTAAAATTAGTCACCACCACATTCGTCATATTATGTACAAGCGGTTTATGCTGCTGCACCTTCCCTAGTAACTCGGAAACCTCTTTATCTAACATCACACTCATCAGCCTCACTTTGTCGTTATGATGATGGAATACACTAAGAATTCACAGAACAGATCGCCTGCATCTGAACCGGCCACTCTTCCTGACGGTAAGCCATATCCCAGAACAAATACTCTAGCTGACAGCTAAGCATGAAATGCTCGGTCATGCGTGAACGCTCAGCAGCCGTGGCCTCCAAGGCCCAAGCATCGAGTTCATTGCAGAATTTAATGGTCGCACCATCCGCACGGTTGCCATAGAATGTGATCCATTCATAGAACGGGTGAGACTCATCTGGATTAACTTCCTTCATCAGCTTTTGCCCAATCTCAAGATACGTCCAAGGACAAGGTAGCAGCACCGCCATAATCTCACCCAGACTTCCTTCGTGAGCCACGGTCAACATATGGCGTATATAATGATGTGCTGACGGAGCCAGCGGATACCCCTGCATATCCTCATACCTAACCCCTGCTTCATGACAAAAATTCTGATGTGGATGTACCTCGCTATGTAGAATAAATGATATCTGTTCATTGAATACAGCAATCTCTTCTCTTGTCGTGCACTTAGAAATGGCAATCCCATAAATCCGCATGTATGCATTCAAATACTCATAATCCTGTTTGATATAATGAACCAGCTGTTCCTTCGTTAGCTTACCTTCTGCTATTCCTCTCACAAAGGGATGTTCAAATATGGCCTGAAAAATACCGTCCGCCTGTTGACGGAGCTCTTGTGTGAAACTCATAAGTCTTCCACCTCCAATTTTTTTGAAGAGCAGAAAGTCCCGTAAGAGTAACCACTTTCAGTAGACGCCAAAAAAAGCCGCCCCGAAAGCTGGAGCGGCTTCATCTATTTCAATCATTGCATAAGGATAAGGCAATAATGATATGACCGACTCCACTTTCCTACGCTAGTATGAACTAGATCAGGTTCAAAGGGTCCAAGATACTCTCTTGTCTCAGCCGCCAACGGCTCCCCTAGTGGACTTTCTATTCTATTGTCAATTACTGTACACAGGATTGGGATAGATGTCAAACGAACAAACTCCTAATCTATTCCTCCCCCTCTTTAATATACGCCAATAGCTCCATTACAATTTCTGCTACGGCATCCTCTTTCGGTAGTTGGATAAATTGACTGGCTCTCACAATATCCTCCTTAAATAAATCGATAAGCTGTATCATCGCATCTGGATCATTGTCCTGCGCTGCTTCTAGCAATGCTAGAAACTCACGGTCTGTGATAACTGGTTGATCATTCTTCGTTTCCATCGGTTCACCGCCTGTTGACTTATATTCAGCTCGCGTGCTACTTCGGATTCCGTCTGATCCTGTATGTACAGTTTATAAATAATGATCTTGCCTTGAGGGGGAAGTGTATTTATCAGCTGTTCAACCAACATTCTGTTCTCAGCTTGATCTGTAAAGTTCACTTTCGTATACATGCGTTCAAGATCATAGAAGGTACACTCCCGTTTCTTCAACGTCTTAGCGCGATATTGAATCCTCCAGCCAATCCGGTGGACCTCTCCCTGAACTCGCTCAAAAGCCGTCTGACCTGTATTCAATTCTTCATCCACTCCATTCTGTTAAGTTGCAAAGATAGACAATCAACACCAAAATATAAGAACACTTGTTCTGTTTATTCTATACAATACCACTTTTTATGGTGTTTGTAATGTTGATTTTATGAATTTTCTAAGGTCATTTGAAAGATGTTCTATATAGAAAATGATTATTTTTCAAAAAAATAATTCTAGTGGTTGTATTTCTTATGTAACAATTACCTATATAGGTGAAGGCACCTAACAATAAAGAAACGAGATGAACTTGGGAAGAGGTTCATCTCGATTCTTCACTTCCCTTTTGTATACGGCCTTTCATACTATAAATGAGGGAGTTGTATGGATATGAATATGAAAAAAGTTCTGTATGTACCTTTAGATGATCGACCGGTAAACCTAGATGATGTGATTGTTCAAGGAAGATCCGCTGGCATTGAAGTGATTACGCCATGCTTGGAGGATATCAAGAACCGAATGGATTCTCAGAAGACCGCTTCAGACAACACACTCCTGAGCACATCTTCGCCTACATTCGGTAACACAACCAACATTCGCAAGTTCATTCTCGATCATGCAGCAGAGGTTGATGGCTTTATTATCTCTGCAGATATGCTCGCGTATGGAGGACTAATTGGGAGTAGAAGATTGCGTACCAACGGCGGTTCAGCCTACCCAGACTATGATCCTGCAACAACCCACTTACTGGATACCATTCGACTGGTAAAAAAGGCTCATCCTCGCAAACCCATGTATGTGCTTGACACCATTATGAGGCTCGCTACCACAACGTATGTAGAGAATGTGTTCCAGAATGCTTACGATGAATCCCGCAGTTTCATGAAACAACCGAGGAAGAGCGTAGATGAGCTCAGTGAAATTTTAGAAGGTTATGATACGAAACCTGATGGAACTCCTTATGAGGAAACGGTCACTTTTAATAAAGAGCATTACTATGATGCTCGCAGACACAAATTCAAATCGAATGTGTACATTCTGGATCGATTAGCACAGTTCGATTATATTGACTTCCTGGCCATCGGTGTGGACGACTCTTCCACCCAAGGTGTTCAAGCGAATGAAATCGATTATGTAGAAGGAATGATCACAGAATCTTTTGGCGGCGAGAATGGTCAAAGTCCTGAACGTGCGATTATACTGCCAGACGCGGATGGTTTAGGGCATTCACTCATGGCCAGAATGGCGCACGAACTGTTACGTGTAGATGAGAAACCGAAATATTCCGTGCTTTATTTTGGACGAGATGGATCTACAATTATCAACCCATATGAGTACATGAGTGTACACCAGAATATTCAGCATCATGTTGATATCATAGGCGGTCAGCTCGTCGAGGACTCCCCGGAAGTAAAAGTTGATGT
Organism: Paenibacillus sp. FW507-14B1B; assembly: GCF_058781425.1. NCBI lineage: Bacteria > Bacillati > Bacillota > Bacilli > Caryophanales > Paenibacillaceae > Paenibacillus > Paenibacillus sp. FW507-14B1B. Next base: position 292,486 of record NZ_JBYSWS010000005.1, read on the forward strand.
GGAGATTATTGCGATTACAGATAAGGACGAAGTACCGAACGCGGTAAGCCGAATTGAAGTTAATGGATTGAATCAGATGCCCACGGTCGTCATTGATTTCGTAGGTGGAGGTGCGGCGAATGCAGTCGTCACCGAAGCACTGCTCGAAAGTTCATATACAGGACAGATTCTCGGGTATAGTGGATGGAATACAGCCGGGAACAAGATCGGTATTGCCCTAGGGATGGCACAAGCCAGATATGCATTTCTCATCACAGAGAAAAAAGCGCCTGCACTAAATAAAGCTGTAGATGCGCATGGATCACTGTTGTTCAAACGTTTCTTGAAAGACTACTACTACAAGACGCTGACGATTGGCGAGATTCGGCAGTACTCGAGGGCCAATGCACTGTATACGAACATCCCTTATGCAGACGGTAATTTTCTTTTGTTTAATTCGGAGAGCGACTATGCTCATGTGGTTACTCTGTTGAGGGAACGGATGCAGACGCATACGAACACCTTGGCAGCCAAGAATGCTTTTCAGATTAGCCAATGCACATCATCTCATAACATCCGTCAAATCAAGAAAGCAAAATGGTCTTATGCTGAGTATGAAAGTGCAGCTTTATCCTATGAAAATCCAAGCTACATTTGGGATAGAGCTTTTGAGATCACCCTGAATCCTAAAGTTACATTGTCTTAAAGTGCAGCGAGTAGTACGAATCATTTCTATGATCGCTGCTGAACCTTACACAAAAGAAATCGCCCTGATTTAAGGAGCGATTTCTTTTGTTATGTAGAGGGAGTACAATATGAACCAGTGAACCTCATCTTAAAGACTAGATCCATAGTCATTACCATCTATGAAAAGGAGCGGATTATATGCAATATCGTCGTCTTGGACACAGTGGCCTTCAAGTCTCCCAATTGGGACTCGGAACGAATGCTTTTGGCAAAAGAGCCGATCAGGAAGCCTCTACCCATATTCTTCATTTTGCGCTCGATCACGGCGTGAATTTCATTGATACGGCCAATATTTATGCCAATACAGAATCGGAGCGGATCATCGGAGAAGCACTGAAGGGAAGACGCCACGAAGCCGTGCTAGCAACGAAGGCCGGACTCCCTACGGGAGCAGGAGCGAATGAGCGCGGTTCTTCCCGTTATCATCTAATGCAGGAACTGGACAACAGCCTACGACGACTGAAGACAGATTACGTAGATCTGTATCAAATTCATACATTTGATCCGAATACACCACTGGAAGAAACACTTCGGACACTGGATGATATGGTTACTTCCGGAAAAGTACGGTATATCGGTGCATCCAACTATGCTGCATGGGAGATTATGAAGGCACTCGGAATCAGCGATCTCAAAGATTATGTTCGATATACTTCCATACAGACCAGCTATTCCTTAGCAGACCGAACACCAGAGCTTGAGCTTGTTCCCCTCTGCTTAGATCAAGGTGTAGGCATCATTCCATATTTTCCACTCGCAGGCGGAATTCTGACCGGAAAATATAACAACAGCGCGGGCACAGCACCTTCCGGTTCCAGAGCAGACACCGATCCAAATTTCAACCGATTCCTTGAGGACAAGAACATTCAGCTTGGACAACGGGTAAGTAAGCTTGCAGAAGAATACGGCTACACACCAAGCGCCCTCTCTCTGTCCTGGCTTATGGATCGCCCAGCTGTGTCCACCGTGATTGTGGGAGCTACACGCACCGAGCAGCTTGCGGATAATATCAAAAGTCTCGAAATTCAGATCGATCAAGATCTCAGTAAGCAGCTAGACGCCGTTAGCGAATCCTTTATTCATGGTAAGCCGTTTGCCAGCTATCGGCTGAGTTAATGCCATCGCCTCACCATACAAAAAGATGACTTCTGCATCCTTAGTCAGAAGTCATCTTTTTATATATTAAGAAGTAGCTACACCCGCAAGAACCTGTCTTAACACTGGCTCTAGATTATCCGCCATCTGCATAAATCCAAAATCTGTTGGATGCACGCCATCAACCGTTGCCTCATCCGTTCGGCTGCTGAGTAAACTAGCGCCATCCACGAAGGTCAGCCTGTGATCTCCAGCTTCTCTTAGTTTCTGGACCAACTGGGCTTGGAACTCTCTACGCTCCACTCTTCCCTGAAGAACCTCCGGCTTATACGATTCCGACGCATACGGGAATCTAGAGATGAGAATGATCGGAACATCAGGATAAGCTTCACGAAGGATATGGATAAATTCCGGCAGCGTCTTACGGTAAGGTTCCGTGCCACCGCTGTTGGATTCATAATCAATGACGAAACAAGCTGGATTATCGATCTGTGTGATCAAATGTGCAAGTTCGGGTTCCCCTTTTCCATTCCCAGAGAAACCAAGATTGATAAACTCCTGATGGATTCTGCGGCTCAAGATATTCGTATAAGACATGCCGGGACGCGCAGCGCATCCACCTTGTGTAATGGAGGTACCGTAAAAAATAATTTTACGATCCGAATCATATGCCTCAGGTGCCAAGACGTCTGCCTCCGGTTCAAGACCGATCCATATTTCCTTCACACCCTTATACAGCGGCATATTCAGCATAAAGGAACGCTCTTCGTTACTATCATTTAGAAAAAGCCGGCTTTCATATTCCGGTTGCCCTGATCCAAAACTTGCCGTCCCTGCATACAACCAATGGCCCGGTCCTCCGAAGTACGCATCCATTCCACATTCACCTGTCGCCGGCATATGATACATGCTTGACCCTGCAGCGAGTCGAACCCGCACGGATATACTTCTGGAATTGGTGCGAAAATGGATCTGTCCACCTGACGTACAATTCGCTAAATTATCAACTGCAGTCGTTATAGGATAATCCGGTGATACAGGAAGTCTACGGTAAATACGTTCCTCTTCAATCCAAGCGAATCCAGATATACGGAACGGCTTCTCCAGCGGGGAATACCATGTCAATCCATCCGTTGTTCCGCGCTCAATCTTCATGTTCTGATCCAAGTGATGGGGAGATATAACCTCCCGGCCTTGCTTCTCCATTACATATCGCCTCCAGACAGAATGGTTATGGTTTGGCACACCTAGTCTAATGTCATATCCAGCATTTGTAAACCAAAGATTCATAACATACAAAAAGGGATAGAGCTCCCAAATACCTCTGGAACTCTATCCCTTCTATTTTTATATTCATTAATTCATAGGCATGAAGTTACTAGTGCCCAGTCCTATGCTCTGCTTGCCTTACTCGCTTTACTTCCCTGTCTGCCTCCATCGAACTTGGGCTTCCGCGCCGTATATTCTTTAGGCTTACGTCCTGTCTCTGATTTCGATGGCCGCCCTGCATCAGTCTTTGGTTTACTACCCGCGTCACTTTTCGGCTTACGAGCTGTATCCATTTTCGGCTTCCAACCTGAAGCTTTCTTCGGCTTAGAAGCTGCCCCTGGTTTCGATGATCCCTTGCTCTTGGAGAACCTTGCGGAACTCGGCATCGGATAGTCATGATCTTTAACCTCAGGAATCGTTTTGCCGATTAATTTCTCAATATCCTTAAGGAATGGAAGCTCATCCACTTCACAGAAAGAAATTGCAGTTCCGCTTAAACCTGCACGGCCAGTACGTCCAATCCGGTGAACGTACGTCTCAGGAATGTTCGGCAGGTTAAAGTTAATCACATGAGATAACTCGTCAATATCAATACCTCGAGCAGCAATATCTGTTGCCACGAGCACGCGTGTCTCACCGCTCTTGAAGTTCTTTAATGCATTTTGCCGGCTGATCTGTGATTTATCTCCGTGGATGGCTTGAGCCGATACATTTACTTTCGTCAAATCACGCACAACTCGGTCAGCACCGCGCTTCGTACGAGTGAAGACTAATGCCGACACAATTGATTTGTCCTTAAGGATCTCATTCAACTGCTTCTGCTTATGTCCCGTCTCTAGAAGATAAACTTCCTGCTTAATCCGTTCCGCTGTAGAAGAAACTGGTGTTATTTCTACTTTTACCGGATCTACCAGTAACGATTTCACCAATTGGGTGATCTCATTAGGCATCGTTGCTGAGAAAAATAATGTTTGTTTCTTGTTCGGCATCTTCGCAATAATTCGTTTCACATCATGAATGAATCCCATATCCAGCATACGGTCAGCTTCATCCAAAACTAAAATCTCAACATACTGCAGATCAATGCGTCTTTGGTTCACCAAATCTAGGAGTCTGCCTGGTGTTGCAATGACAATGTCCGCACCCTGCTGAAGTGAACGCTCCTGCGTTTTCTGAGATACCCCGCCAAGAATAGCTGTAGCACGCAGCTTCGTAAATTGACTGTACGCCTTGACGTTATCAAAAATTTGCAGAGCAAGTTCTCTTGTTGGTGATAATATCAATGAACGGATACGGCGTCCCATTCCTGGTTTAGGTGGCTGTTCGTTTAATAGCTGGATGGTCGGAATCGCAAACGCAGCTGTCTTCCCTGTACCTGTCTGCGCGCAGCCTAGAAAGTCTCTTCCGGATAATATCGCAGGGATCGCTTGGGCTTGGATTGGAGTTGGTGTAGTGTAGTTTTCCTTATCTAAAGCTTTCAAAATAGCAGGTGTAATATTCAATTCATTAAATGTCATGAGGTCTCCTTAATTATAAACACATATATTCTAATCACGTAACTTTGGGCATCTCACACAGGAGTCTCCACAAGCCGTTCCTTTACGTCATGAGCATCTAAGATACCACAGATCGGTACTAAAAAAGAAGCGGAATTTTTCTCCGCCTCCTTGTTTTCTGCAATTCCACACTTTTTTTCAATAGATTTTCCAATATAAATTTCACGATTTAACACCCATAAATCATAATTACGGATCAGAAAAAGAACAACTGTGTCAGCCCCATGAGTACCGATACCGTAACTACTAATTTGGCAGCCAGCGTCTTATTCATTAATTTCAATATGACTCCGATGATCGCGAGCACCCCCATAGATGCAGAGAAGACTCTTGGTACGGTATAATTCGTTGGTAGCGCAGTCACCGCCATATAGCTAATTACAAGCCCAAGTATCACTGTAAAACCAAACACCATATTATTCACTTTACGATCTTTCACCATAAATAGCGCTGCAATGCTGAACAAACTCACAACAGCTATCACGATAAATACAATGAGTAAAATTCCTAGTGCCATTTAAGCCCCTCCTTCTATATCTATCATGTTGCATTAAGTAATGATTTATAATTAAGCATCCTATATAAATGCTATATAACATCACTCCAAATAGTTAAACCGTTTATAGGCTTAATTAATCAAATAAAGTATAGAGATATATCAAAAAAGCTGCCCTTCGTAGATGTAACTACTCAAGACAGCTTCTTTGAAAACATACGATTTAAGACGTAATCGGGTTCAAGTTCAGCACTCTGTTCTGACCTTTAACCTTTACTTTTACTTGGATCATGTATCCATCCGTTCCCGACAGACCATTGATGACTAGAGCCGTGTTCAATTTACGCGTTTCAGTAGTGATCATATCCTCCTGCCCCCGAGTAAAGGTTACAGTAATGGACTCAACGGAGTCGGCCCCGCCCGCTGCCGTCACGATAGGCTGGATATTAATCGTCATCGCATTCGTGCCCTTGGTAATCGTAGGATTTACATTTAAAGTCCCTATGGTCTCCTGAGCTTTATAACGCAAGCTGGAGATATAGCTGTTTGGGTCATAAATACCAATTGCTTGAAAAATAGTAGCTGCCATATGTGTAGAACCCATGTAATTCGGGTGAATGCTATCATTCAACCAGATATTTTTGATATGACTTTCGGCTTGCTCAGCCTCCGTCCAATATTTGTAGTGATCGACAAGCAGTACATTCTTGTCAGCCGCAATATCTCTAACAACTTGTACATAAGCTGGGAGATTGGTGAGACGCCCCGCATCCCCCGGTTGAATCGTGTTGATCGTCTCTAGAATCGGCACTGCGCCCATTAGACGTATCTTATCTACTGCGCTTCGAAGATTCGATTCATATTCTGCGATCGGCACAAGCCGGTTACTGCTGTCATTCATGCCAAAAGCCAGAAACACAACATCCGGATCATTGACGGTAACCCACCGATCGAAATTCGTGACTAGATCACGAGTCGTTGCACTAGATACCCCCGTGTTCAGAACCAGATCCTTGGCTCTTGCCGGATATTGTGTCGAGAGTTCACCTCTTACCCGTTCCCCAAACAACTCTGCAAATGACTTGTACCCTTTCAAATGCAATGCTCCATGGGTAATGCTATCTCCACTGAACAGCCAAGTTATCGGTTGATCGCCTTGAATGAGAGAAGTCAGTTCAGCCGGAATTGGGCTTGGTTCCGGTGCAGGTCCTTGAAGGTATGCTGGATTCAGATTCGCATACTTCGTTTCTCCTTCAGCTCTAGCCTTCACCGTAAGAACATATGACTGACCATCAACTAGATTGCCCATACTGAACGAGTCAGTCAAGTTTATCGTCTGTTTCGTGTACGTCTCTGTACCCGATTTCAGCGTAATCTGCGCTTCCTCCACATCTGGAATGCAAGCAAGCGTTCTAACCAGATTAATGTTCAGAACACCACCGTTGAGCGTATACGAAATATCCTGGGCTATAGTTGGAGCAACCTGCTCTTTCACGTCAGAGAAGCCATTCAGACTCCATGTATTCCCGCTTCCGCCAACACTGAACAATGTCATCAGCTCTTTGGCTAGCGTCAAGTGTCCAAGCTGATTCGGCAGCTTACCTTCTGCATCCACCAAGGAATTAAGATTACTATATGTCTTCCAAGTATCGTAATGATTCGAGAGTATGACATGATCTTCGGAAGCTACAGCTTTAACCATTTCTACATACGGGGCAAGCTTCGTTCTATAGGCTGCATCAGTAGGATAAATCCCAGTCTGAAGTACAGGCACAGCCCCTATACCCCTGATGTTAGCCACAATCGTCCTTAAATTCGCCTTAAAATCAGCAACAGGTATATTCGCTTCCGCATCTCCCTTACCGAGCATGACAAAAACAGTCTTTGGCTGAAGCTTTGTCACAAGTCTACTAAAATTAGCAATGAGTTCGGATGAGGTAAGCCCTTTCATACCTGTGTTGAACACAAAGTTATTGCGTTGGATGGCAGAACTGGCTAACTCCCACCTGATCCGCTCTTCAAAATGCTGCATGAAATTCCGGTATCCACCGGCTTGACCAGCAGAAAAGGTAATGTCATCCCCAGTAAATAGAAATGTAGCTGGCTGACTAGTGGTATTCAAGTACGCCTTAATCTGGTTCAGGTCCCTACTTGTCACATCTATAGGTGCTGTCAATGCTTTCATCTCCACATCATCAAGTCTCCCGTCGTACACAGTGACGGTTTCAATATCCCCTTTATAATACCATTCCGGGGAAGCTTTGAAATCACGATTTGCACCGATCAGAAACGTATTCAGATTCGGAATGGCGCTTGCGAATGGGAATCCATTCGTTGTTCCTATTTTCTGACCATCCATATAGATCACCGTAGATGATTGATCAACGGTTACCGCTAGTTGATGCCACTGACCGTCATTATACAGAACGCCTGCAGGACTCGTGTAATTCATAATAAATGAACCATTCGAAGTATATTCGCTCGATACTCTGGCACTGACATTGATTCTGCCGCTGTTAATTGCTATCGCCAGGTTCGAGGCATCTACCGTAGAGTCAGAAAGGCTAAGTAGTGCTTTCGCATTGCCTCCATCCGTCATCTTGAATTTTGCGTAGAAGGTCCCTTTCTGCAAGCTCTTTACTTTAGAAAGCTCACTTGAGATGTCAACATAATCATTCGTTCCATTAAAAGAGCGATTAACGGCTTTGGTAACAACAGGCTTCGCTTTCTTGGTCATTTCCATCAGTGTCTGATCACTTAATGGGGCGCTGTACACCTCTGCATAATGAATGTCCCCTGTAAAAGGATATTGATTCCCTCCCGTAGCTCTCTCCGTGATCCCAAGCTTCACACTGTTTGGTGCGTAGATATTGTTCATGAACTTCCTCGCAGAAGTCGTATCACTCTTCACCAATTCTCCATCTAGAAAAAACTTATATCCTTTAGCTTTATCCACCACCATCGCAACGGTATGAACTTCATTCTCCGTGAGCTTCACCGCACCAGTCTTCACATGTGTATTCACCTTCGGTTCACCAGGCTTGGAATAACGATTCTCGCTACCGATCACTGTAGGCGTTATATACAGATGGAAATGCCCATCCGACTCGTTATTATTACTGAGTGAGAATAAGGACATGATTGTGGACCCCGTGTACTTAAATTTCACCACAATCGTTCCTTCTTCCAAAACTTTGAGTGCATTCAAATGTTCATTCAGATTCGTGTAATAACCGGTATTTATCGTTTGATTCTCGGACCGGAATATTAAACTAGGGTCAGAAGCAACAGATGCAGCAGACACAGGTTTACTCATCAGGTTTCCCACAGGAATCATAAGCAGTAGCAAGATCATTACGAGAAGCATAGCCAGAACTTTTTTTATCATTGTCGGCCTCCTCATATACATTCGAATGAATTAATGGATCGATGTCATCTGGCTCAGGATGGTTTCATTCAATTTGGTATCATACACCTCGACCTTCCCTAGATCACCCTTGAAGTACCATTCTGGAGAGGCCTTGAAATCACGATTCGCTCCAATAAGAAAGGTATTTAAGCCCGGAACGGCACTGGCAAAATGAAAACCCGTCGTTTCTGCGATTTTCTGCCCGTCCACATAAATCACCGTCGATGTACCATCTACACTCACGGCCACCTTATGCCAATTGCCATCGTTGTACGTTACTCCGCTTGGGCTGGTATAGTTCAGCATATAGGTCCGACTCGAAGTATAAGCGGCCGATTCCCTCGCTTCAACATGCAACTTCCCGCTATTGATGGCAATGGTTAGGTTCGAAGCATCCTCGGAGGCATTGGACAGACTCACGATTGACCTTGCATTACCGCTATCCGTTAATTTGAACTGAGCGTAGATCGTTCCTTGCGACAAATCCTTTACAGCAGGTAATTCGCTTGTTAGATCCACATAATCACTCGTTCCATTAAAGACCTGATTTAAAGAAGTCGTAACAACAGGCTGCGCGAATACAGCCGTATTGGATAATGTACCTGACACAGTAACTCCCGAGTTCAAAAGATTACCGTACACATTATAAATTGATGAACTTGCATCAAACCCTGCCGTTAAGTCATGTGTTCCTTGAGGTAAATCTGGAAACGCACCTTCAAATATGAATTCCGTCCCTTCACTGTTTTGGCTGATTAACGGGAACGTCATATTGACACCACCAATCGACCCCACAAGACTTTTGGTTCCCATAAGCATCACATAATGATCAAATATAGCCTTGATACGCACCGGGTCCCCCGTAGCATAGTTAGATGGCTGAGGTGTATCGAGCGTAATGGATTCAAGCACTGGGGATGGGGTAGCCCCATTTCTCTGCCACTTCAGATAATCGACATTAAATCTAGTGAAGCTCATATCTGTGTTTGCCGTACCTTCATAAAATAGACCGATGTTTCCATTCGAAAGGTTAGCTAGACTGGAATACGCATAGTAACCTTCCTTCACAAGCTGTGAATATTTCCAATCCAATCGATACTTCGTTCTGCCATTGGCATACATTCCATCCGGCTCAATCAGACCGACTTTGACTGTACCGTTAATCCGGCTTGAGGAATTAGCCGGACTTGCAAAAATAACAGCCTCTTTCCCGTCAATCTGTCCGTTATACCGAATCGCCGTCATCTGACAGTATGCTGCAACCAGAGCTTGGTCTGTGACAACCGCAGCATCCCAAGTCTGTCCCCCATCAAAGCTCGTAGCAATTTGCGCATAACCGGAGTAGTTTCTCATGAATAGCTTCAGCTGCCCATCTGGCATCTCCACTACTTGGGATTCTGTAATCTCATGGGAAGAACTCGTAAAGTTCTTCTCATAAATCACATTGCCGCCTCCAACATCCCGTCCTTCATTGGGTGACTCACCGCGATGCCAGGTTTCACCCTGATCATCACTATAGATAACGGCACTTGCCTGCTTGTTATTGTCATTCAGGAAATACACTGGAAATACAAGTCTTCCAGCATGTTCACCCTGCGTCATCTGGATGCCATTTCCCGGACCTGTTCCAAGAAAAATCATCCACTCTTCCTTCACATCATCATTCAGATCAATCGGGCCCGTCCATGTTGCTCCCTCATTATCACTGTAATAAAGTTCAAGATATGCTGTCTTATACGGCTTCAGTGGTGAGGTTGCACTGAAAATATTATTTACCTTCACCCCGTTCTGATATAGATTGCGTTTCATGTCAACCGTATAAGCGGTCAATACACCCGCAGCATTATACACCTTCCCATTCTCTCGAATGGTGTACTCATTACCTGAGCTGTCCTTCAAGAACATATATTTCTTACCGTTTATGGTCTTGAATCCAGTCCCTTTATAAGCATTATTACCGAATCCTCCCATGAGACCTGCGCCATGCGGGAACGCATCTACGAGCGCAAATACCCGGCCTGTACTCTGATCCTGCAACAACTCCAGATCAATGTTTGAGGCGGAATCCGGGTAATCATTAATGACAATGCCGTTATTCTCCCAAGTACTGCCTTGGTCAAAGCTTCTGCGGATGACCGCATCAATATTGTTGGGAGAATCACCGCCATTTGGAACTCTTCGGTCAATCCCGGCGATCAGCGTACCACTCTTGGTATACAACAATGCCGGAATGCGATAATTGTTCGAGTTCATAAACCCGGAATAGAAAATAGATTGTGGGGTTGTGATTTCAGCGCCTGCCGGCATTGGGTTGATAATCGGTTCTGCAGTTGTTTGTCCCGTCGTATGGATGAGCGTCTGATGGTCAAGCGGTACGTTATACACTTCTGCGAAATCAATATCTCCGGTAAATGGATAGGTATTACCGCCGGCGGATCTCTCGGTCCGACCCAACTGAGCACTGTTCGGGTTTTGAATCGTATTCAGAAATACTCTTGGTGAAGAGGTGTCCTGCTTAACCAAGGTACCATCTACATAATATTTGTACCCCTCCGCCTTGCTCATCACCATGGCAACTGTGTGTACTTCACCCGCTTTTATATGAATAGAGTCGCTTTTGACATGCGTATTAACTTTATTCAAACTGGCATCCGTATATCGGTTCTCACTCCCAATCGCAGTAGGAGAAACGTAGAGATGAAAATGACTATCCGGCAACGTCTTGTTGCTAAGCGAAAATAATGACATGATTGGGGAGTTTCCGGTATACCTGAATCGAACAATGATCGTCCCTTCATCCAGCCCCTTCAACGCATTGATTCTATCGTTTAAGTTCGTATAGTAGCTGGCTGAGATCCTCTGATTGTCTGACCTAAATACAAGACCCGAGGATTCAGATGCTTCGACAACATTTGGACTCATTCCAAATTGAAACGGCAGCGTAGTAAGCACGATTGAAATGGCTAGTAATAGAAAAGAACTCTTCTTAAACATCATATGAACCTCCTTTTTTTCACTTTCAAATTTGAAAAATCAAACACATACGTTTCCAGATGCATCTTGCTGCTGTATGAGGGATACCCGTCAGCTTCTCACTCTCCTTTTATCGGTTAATCCAAGCCGTATATTTCTACACCACCCCAAAAGAAAGCGCTTTATTTTTATGGGACGGTTATATCTTATAAGCTGTTTACAACATATACTATCCTCCTACTTTTACTTCCGGGTGCGTATTTTTACCTCTTTTGCAAGATGTGGGTAATACATAGAGAGGAATTAGATAAGCAACTGAAGAATGATATGATGTTGTAACTATTTTAGCTAGTGCAAATCATGGTTGGGGAGGGACTCGAAGATGAACGTGGAACCCAAAGACGGTATTCGCATCTTACCTGAAAAGCTCCGTGAACTAATCACATCGATTGCCCAGAAGGCCGGCATGTCTCATGAACGATCTGAGTTTCTAGCAGATATGCTCGTTATGAACGATCTTCGGGGCGTATTCAGCCACGGTTCTGTGCAGATCGCAACTTACGCCCGTATTATGCGGGACGGCTTGATTCACCCGAATCCACAAGTCCGTACCGTAAATGAAGCGCCTGCAACCATTGTCGTCGATGGAGATGGTGGACTTGGATATTTTGCAGTACATCGTGCCGTTCAGGAGATTGTAGAACGCTGCCGCCACCAAGGTATCGCTGCAGCTGTCACACGAAATCATGGTCACATTGGTGCAGCCGGTATTTATTCACGTATGCTTGCGGAACAAGGGCTCATTGGATATGTGACTTCGGGACATCAGCTGGATTTGAAAGCAGAGGACTCCATTATGAAAGCCGCTGGCGGCTCGCCTATGTCCTTTGCAGTTCCGTCCGGCAGTGAGGTACCTATGGTACTCGATTTCGGCGCGACGCTAGACATTTTCCCAGAAGCCCCCCATGTGGACCAGTTGTTTAAGCTCGCACCCGGCCTTGTATTCCGCAACATGGGACTCGGCTTTATGTGCCAGGCTCTCGGTGGATTCTTAGCAGGCATTCCGCTTAAGAGAAACGACGAGGGAAAAGAATATGTTGGCGCTAATCAAGGCTCGCTAATTATCGCACTGGATATTGGCCGGTTTATACAACCAGACCATTTCAAACACGAGATGGATACATATATGAAGATCACAAGTGAAATGCAGCCCATGCCTGGTTATGACAGAGCCACACTTCCTGGCGTACTAGAATCTGAACGTGAACGAGATTGGCTCACTAGCGGCATTCCAATCAGCGTAGAGCATCAGGCCATTCTAACTGATGTAGCCACTGAGTTTGACGTAGAATCTCCATTTTAAGTTAACCAAGCAAAAGGGATAGAACTCGGAATGTCTCCGAATCCTATCCCTTCGTTTATCACTAATTCAATACATTGTATCGCCGGCTCTTCATCGAGATGAGCCGGCTACAACGGTAATAATCCTTTCACCCTTCTCAGTTCTGACCATAATTAAGCCACTCTCCGAATTCGGGTACGGTCGCAGCTCAATTTGGCATACTGCCCTAGCACCTTGAACCCTTACATCCTCAGCACGAATTAATGCTGCAAGTGGATGATAGATCAGCGTCTCTCCTCCACTGGATATATACTCGACTTTTATCGTCTCCGTATCGTAGTCATACTGATAACCGGAGAGCACACCGCCCGTCGTGTGCGGGAATCCACGTCTAAGTGCCTTGGCGAAGGGAGTGTTCTGAAAGCCTTCAAACCAGCACCAGAACGTGTTACTCCATAAATATTGTTCAAAAATCGTGTTTACAGCCTTCGTTAATTCATAAGTGGCCGGATTCCCGTTAAAAGCCCCCCACTCGCCGATTAGCACCGGTACATTTAGACGATTCTGCACCTTGCGGTGGGTCGCAAAGATGAAGTCCACACGCTCCTGGTTATAAATTTCGTAGTGATCCGTATCTACAACGAGATCATAGCCATGAGGAGTGTATACCTGATGATGCGCGATCGTTCCATCGGAATTCTGTACAAGTTCAAGTCCAGACTCCACGCCCATATTCGTAAAATAATTCGTTTCCAGCATCAAGAAGCCATCCGGGTCCACTGTGCGAATCGATTCCGCAATTATATTGAAGAATGGCGTAATAACCTCCCTGTCGAACGCTTGCGCAGTTTCCTGTGCATGTTCCATCAACACACGATAGATGTCCATAGCCGCCATACCATGCAGAATCTCCTGTTTCTTCTCCTCACCAAACCACAGTGCAGCCAGCTGATCCATATCCACTTCATTCATTCCCATGACGTTCTGAGCATACGCAGCGATCATGGCTCCGAACACTTGCTGTCCGCTACTTCCTGGGTAAGGCTCATTCATCATGTCATATCCAATGATATTGGGGCAATCTGCGAAATAGGAAGCCACATGCTTCCACATCGCTGCATAATGATCCTGTAAACCAATCCCATCTACAGCAGGCGTATTCTGCCAAAAATGATCTAACGCACGATTCACAGCAGGGCTTGAGAGATAAGCATCACTCCACATATCACCTGTCACATGTGGCAGATCATCGGTTAGCGTAGCCCATTCTGGTGCGCCATCCCCAAATTGCTGACTATAGAGATCCTGATGCATATCTAGATAAACGTAGATTTGGTGCTGCGCTGCCCATCGAACCTGCTGTTTGATTCTACCCAAGTAGGCATCATCATAATGACCTGGCTCTGGTTCCACCCCATCCCAGATCAGACCTAAGCGAATGACATTAAAGCCCTGCTGCTGAAACCACTCAAACAGACTTTCATCACACGGTTCAACATAGCCGAGCGCTTTACTTTTGCATACAAGATTTACTCCACTTAAGATGACATGCGAGCCATCCTCGTTCACAATCCGTTGACCGTCAATGCTCAGCTTCTTCATGACCCCAGCTCTCCTTTTGTCTACGAATGCGTTTCATGACCAATCCCCAGCAAAAGTTAGTTGTCTTCTATGTTCTAATGATGTTGTGTAGGATTGCTACGTCTAAGAAGAAAAGTTCTCTACATGGAGGGATCTTTCCTGCATGAAGAACAGCAATAAGGGATAGAGCTCAGATATCAATCTGATGACTCTATCCCTTACTCGGAGTTCATTCGGTATCAATCCTTATACGGATCAAACTCATCCGCGCCCGCCATACATACTCCTATTGGTTTTAGAACATGCTTGACGTCGATAGTCTCCTCGTGAGCATCCAGCACTTCTTGCAGCTTCCGATACACGAACGGACTCTCGTCCGTTCCTGCACCCCGTAGCTCAACGCCAAAATCCCGTATAGCCTCAAGCATCTGCGCTCTGGAAATCTGCCCGCCGCTACGGGCGCGAGTCTTCCAATTCATTTTGCCTGCAGCCTGCGTCCGGCTCATGATACGCCCAGCCCCGTGAACCGTACTGTAGTAAGCCTCCAGGTTCTCAGCCGTATCCTTACCCTCAACGATGACAGAGATGTCACCCATACTACCACCGATAAAACCTAACTGCCCTGGTGTAGACGGGGTTGCTCCTTTTCGGACAACTATAACTTCCTTCCCGTTATGCATCTCTTTCCAAGCATAGTTATGATGGTTGTGTACTTCAAAGTCCGCTTCGGTTCCTAGGATCGATAAGACTTCCTCCATCACATAATCCCGTCCGGCATATGCATACCTTCCCGCCAGTTTCATCGCACGATAGTACATATCGCCGAGATCACTACTCAGGTCCAGCAATAGGGGAGGCTGATCCATCTTCTCACCAGGGGCATTCGCAAGAAACGCTCTTCCAGCCATCAGATTCATGAACCCGCTTGCCGTCTTATGTCCGAATCCCCTGCTTCCGAAATGATTCCCAATCCACACTCTCCCTGTCCCTACTTCTTCGAACAGATCAACATAATGATTACCACTGCCAACAGTCCCTAGCTGATCACGAGCAAGCGCCTTTAATTTATCGTGCTCCTGCCCGCCAACGGCTTTATATACATCCCAGTCCGGATCATCAAACAGATCATGGTCGACCTTTTGATTATTGACGCGTCCCACCCCGAAGGAAATTTTGCGTGCAATTTCGTCCATTAGTTTACCTATTCTAGGTTTTACGTCATCCACATGCAGCAATGTCCGCACCGCTTTATTCCCGCAAGCAATATCGTAACCTACACCTGATGGAGAGATTTGCCCGTCATAAACAACGACACCACCGATCGGCTGACTATATCCTTTGTGATGATCCGCCATCAGCAGCGTTTGAACGACATTTCCTGTCTGTGTGCACATTCTCGCTTGGACAAGTGCACCTTCGTCGGGTTTACCCCAGACACGTACACCGTCTATATTTTGATAAGCCATTCGTTTCAACTCCTGTAATTCATGTGTTTATTTCTCTGAACCCCATACTTCCTTCAATGCTGTACGGAATAACTCATCAAGTTGATCATTCAGTCTTCCATCAGCATCCCGTAAGCCATGTGCGATCTGTTCATAATAAGTTATTTTCGTCTCTAAAAATTCATTGATCGGATTGATTCTTGGTTCATAATCCAGTTCATCACCTGCTATTTTGCGGACTAACAGTTCCATAATAACTCCCTTGAGCTCACTGCCCTCAGGTACTAAGGCACTGAGAAGAGTCTGAAAGTCAATCGGCGGCATACTATTGTATTTCTCGATCCATTCGCAGGCCAGAATCGGACGAAGCACATAGAAATACTTTTTGAT
Source organism: Paenibacillus sp. FW507-14B1B (assembly GCF_058781425.1). Lineage (NCBI taxonomy): Bacteria > Bacillati > Bacillota > Bacilli > Caryophanales > Paenibacillaceae > Paenibacillus > Paenibacillus sp. FW507-14B1B. The sequence continues at coordinate 308,768 of NZ_JBYSWS010000005.1, forward strand.
CTTTACTTGCTCTCCCTGAAGATAATCACGATAATTCCCCTTTGCCATGTGCAAATAGTGATACATACATGATTTAGGCGAAAAACTGAGCGGTGAGATATGACGGATGCGCTCTGCTACCGAATAGTTCTCCATATACTGAATCGGGGATTGCAACCACTCGTGCAGTGGTGGATTTGATTTGCGAAACAGTTTCAATGCTTTTTTCAAATCCCATCCGTTGATATCAAGCATGTTGCTGATCGGCCGTTCAATGACATCCCGCTTTTCATCAATCGATAGATACCAATCTAGCGGTCTAATATATATAAATCTCACATCATAATCACTGTCTTTGGATGGGAATCCCCATGCGCGGCTACCCGATTCACAAGCGTATAGGATTCGGACCTGTTCTTCCCTTTCAATAGCGTTCAATTCTTCGATGATCTGTTGCTGGGTATCGTACATGAGCGTCAACCTCACCTTCATTATTATGTCTATACTTGCCAATCACTTCAGCGGTGCAAGCTTCGTAATTCTATAATCGCTTATTTATGGTCGCACGAACATGGCGTAAGTATGACGACACGGGAAAATGTTTCCGTTTCACCCATATCTCTCCCCTGTTACAATGATAACAAACGTTTTATGGGGACGGTGAATTGTGATGGCCAAAGAGAGCTTTGATAAAGAGATCCAATTCCTGCGCATGCTTGTACTCACAAGTGGTGCATTCAACAGACAACAATATGCGGAGCGATTGGGTATCTCCGTCCACACCTTCGATAAAACCATCAGGCGGCTTAAAGGAATCGTGAACTCGATGTACCAACAGTTACCTCAGGAACAGAGCAAGGAATTTGCCGAGACGCTTCGATTCAACTACTATGACTCCAGCGATCCGATGCTGTTATTTTTATATCGTGCCAAATCCGTCAAAGAATCCGAAAGTCAGCGCTTGTCATTGCTTCTAGGAGCCATGAATGAACAGCCCTTGACTGCGATGGAGCTTATGGAGATTTGCTGTGGTGGAATTGAACAAGACCTGCCCCTCCCTGATGAGAAAACGATTCGCTCAGATCTTAAATATCTGGAGGAGGTTGGTGTCATCAAGAAGGAACCCGGGACTCGTCCTTATCGGTACCGCATTCAGAACGACTTGGTCCAGCAATTGTCGGAGCAGGAGCTACTTGATCTATACCATTTTATCGATGTGATGGCGAACACGCAGGTTCCTTCTGTTCAAGGCTATCTACTGCGTGATGGACTTAAGAAGCATTTATTTCGGGACCATCCTGAGAAGTTCGTTACCGAGCCCTTCTTATATAAGTACCATTATTACTCACGGATACTGGATGAATCGCATTTGTTCACGCTCCTGCACGCTATCCGGCATCGCCGTAAAGTCCGCTTCCTGTATTTCTCACCTAAGTCGGAGAAGAGCTATGCCTCTATGAATACGAATCCATTGTTTGAACGAGAAACGAAGGGGAAATTAGAAAAAACGCTGCCGCTCAAGGTCATCTACGATCATCAGTACGGACGATGGTATTTACTCTCGTATAGTAGAGAGGGAATCCGAAAATTCCGTATGGAAGGAATCACCCAGATCGAAGAGGATGAGGAAGTAACGGAAGTATTTTTTAAATGGAAGAAAAATGAGCTTGAGGAGAAAATCCAATATAGCTGGCTGATTGATACCGGCAGGCCGGTAACCGTACGGGTCCGGTTCTACAATCCAGAACATACGCAATCCAACTTCATCAAAGAACGGGTTCGACTGCAAGGGCAATGGGGAAAGATCGTTCATGAAGACGATGAATGCTTCATCTATGAAATCATCGTGAATGGAACAACCGAGATCAAGCCATGGCTAAGGAGCTTCGGTTCCAGCTGTGAGGTGCTTGCCCCCGCATCGCTCCGCCATGACATGATTGCTGAATGGAAGGAGATTCAGTCCTACTATGAATCTGTTTGAGAAGATTTTTAACTACCAGATCGTCTCCCGTCTAGAGGATTCGGGAACGTTCATGATTAGCTCACACGAAAGATCTTGGCTTAAGACCATGTTGAATCATCCGGCAGCAACTGTTGCTTTCACAGCGGATACTTTAACCAAATTAAACTCAATTCTGGAGCCAGATGAAGTGATGGATACCTCCGATCATTTAATTGAAAAAGCTCGGAGTTTGGAGAAGCAAGTATATCATCCGCTTCTACGTCCTTTATCCCGTATGATCATGAATAAGAACGGAATTTGTTTAACCTACGGGATCAAGAACGGACGCATACATTCGGAACAATCGGGTTTCCCTTATAAACTGGAATACTCGATGGTCAAACGAGAATGGTATTTGCTCTGGTACCATTTACAACAACACAACTTCATGAGGTCCCGTCTTCACACCATTATTTCTGTATCGGAAGAGAGCATCCTCCCATCCCAAGCCGATGAAATAGTTCGGAAGATAAATCGGCAACTCGAATCGCGTCAGATCGAAATTGTCATTGAAGTGGTCCGAAATTACAACCGGGAGCTGTCTAGAATTCTTTACGCTCTCTCTAGCTTCGAGAAAAACGTAGATTACGATGCGGAGAATGATCTGTATAGTGTGAGAATTACCTTGCTTAGTGACGAATCAGAGTATCTCCTCTCCAAAATCCGCTTTCTTGGGAAGCGTGTGCGGATCACCCAGGGTGACTACTTGAAGAGAAGGATGCTCGAATCTTCCTCAAAGGCACTGGAACGTTACGAAAGTACGTCAATCGGCTCTCATTCATAGGAGTAGCTGCTCAACAAACGCCCCCTTGAGTAATCAAATAAGAGGGGGTGTTTCTATATACTTAAAGGGTTTGACCATTATCAATCGTGAAGACTTGGCCCGTGATGGATTCTTGAGTCAGTTGAAAAAGAATACCATCCGCAATATCGTCTGGTGTTGAAATTCTCTTAAGCGGTAAGTTTCCCGCAAGTTGATACATCTTCTCTTCATTACCTGACCACCACCTGGTATCAACGGCACCAGGAGATATACTATTCACTCTAATATAAGGTGCTAGTGCGATAGCTAATGACCTTGTCATCGTGTGAATGGCTGATTTTGTTGCTGCATATGGTATAGATGATCCTATTCCCGTCATTCCTGCCACACTGCCCACATTAACAATGACGCCCAATTGTTGCTTCTTCATATAAGGGACAACTGATTTTACGCAATGAAACATCCCTTTCACATTAACACTGAACAGGGAATCCCATACTTCATCTGTTACGGCGTCTAAGTCGTCCATGGGGATCTGAGCTGTAATACTCGCATTGTTTACTAAACCATCCACCGTCCCAAAAGACTTAACAGTATAGGATACTAAATCATTAACCTCTTTTTCTATCGCTACATTCGCTTTATAAGCGATTGCTGTTCCGCCGTTCTGTGTAATCGCGTTGACAACCTCATCAGCTTCTTGTTCAGATCGACTATAATTAACAACAACCTTCGCACCTTCAGCATCTAGTCTCAAAGCTGTTGCTCTCCCCACTCCAGTGCCTCCGCCGGTTATTATGACAACTTTATCTCGTAATCTCATTCTAATTTCATCCCTCACTTGGTTTTGATTTTATATGCTCCATTATATTTTTAAGCCTCTGAAGAGTATAATTCTTAATAATAAGGGCGGTATCATTTTAAATGATATCCAGGAGAGGACTGTTCTTCTTGGAAAGTCATGATTTGTGGATTTTTAAACATGTTGCAGAGCTACAATCGGTATCTAAAGCTGCTGAGAAATTAGGTTATGTACAACCAAATGTCAGTCAGCGAATTAAAAGTTTGGAAGATGAATTAGGTGTCCGAATATTTACGCGTAACAATAGAGGGGTATCATTAACAGAGGAAGGAACCGTCTTACTGGAGTATACAAATCAAATCATACTTTTAATGGATGAAGCAAAGTCAGTACTTAACCCTAATAAATGGAGAGACTCATTAATAATAGGTGCCTCTCAAACCATTTCTGCAGTTAAAATCCCTCAGCTGTTTTCTTCTTTTTTAAGAGAACATAAACACATTGATGTAAAAGTACGGACGAGTGATAAGCAAAAACTACAAGAAATGCTTTTCTACGGAGAAGTTGATGGCGTTTTTATAAATGGAACTTATAATTACTCACAGTTCGAAATTATTTATAGTTATTTCGAGAAAATCATACTTATTTCACCTAAAGATGTTCAACTTAATAATAAGCAACATGATCAAACGTTGATTGTTAACAGCGATCCTAATTGTATCTACAGAATTAAAATACTGGATTATTCTAAGGAAAATGAATTACATGATCCGGCTATTATGGAGTTTGATTCGCTTGAATCCATTTTACAAGCAGTTCAAGATGGACTAGGCATCAGTATCATACCAGCAGACGTGGCTTACAATCGAAAAGAAATGCAATCCATTCAATATGAAGAATTGTCTGAAACGATCAAGATAGATTTCATAATTAAGCAAAGAAAACAACAACCACAAGGTTTAAAAAAGTTTATTCATTTTTTACAGAGAACATAAAAATGCACCCCCTAGCTCTATGCTAAGGGGTGTATTCAATTATACGTTAAAAAATTTATACGCTTGCCATCATAGCTTTCACATTGCCCAGCGAAAGTTTAACACTCTCATAGCCATCCATCTTGATCCTATCCTGTTCCACAACAACCCACGCATACCCCGAAGATTTCGCCGTCTTGATAATACCTCTTAGATCAAGCAGGCCCGTTCCTACTTCTGTCATCTCTTTGTCTGCTTTGTTTATCATATCCTTCACGTGAACCGTCTTGCAGCGCGAACCGAAACTATTCATAACCTCGACAGGCTCACGATCCGCATGCGTTGTCCAGAACATATCGATTTCAAAGTTGAATTCTTCTTCTGTTGTTGCTTCTCGCAGCATCTCTAAGATTGGCTTGTCACCAAACTCATTCACGAACTCATGGTAATGGTTATGATACAGAAGGTCCATTCCAGCAGCTTTGATCTTTGGTCCGATCTCCTTCACGATCGCGATTAAACTATGTACGTCTTCCATCGATTCGATCTTATAGTAAGGGATCACGATATAGGAGGAACCAATCACTGTATTGTAAGCAATCACCTCATCCAGATTCCCTAGCAGTTCATCCATAGGTGTATGGCTTCCCATTGCTTTCAGGTCGGCCTTCTGCAGCATTGCCTTCATCTCTTCAGCTGGAATATCAGCGAACCCCGCAAATTCAACACCGTCATAGCCAGCTTCGCTTACTTTGCTGAGCTTTGCAGCGAAATCTTCCTGATCATAATCGCGCAGAGTATATAGTTGTAATGCTACCTTCAAATTTGTCATGCCTTCTTTTCGCCTCTTTTCCAATGTTATGTTCATGGCATAATTTTCAGCACCATCATAGCACGACGCTCAGGATCCGATGTTCATTCCAAGACAACAAGTCATTTTTTCAATATATTTACGACATTATTTTTACAGATATGCATTCAGCTAGTTTGCTAAGATATAAAACAAGATTCTAATTTGGGGAAGGGTGTTATCGAAAAATGAAACGAATGCTATCATGCCTACTAGTCATGGTAATGGCGCTTTCCATCCTTACGGCTTGTGGAAGCAAAGATACCGATCCGAACACTGGCACCACGGGAGAAGCTGCTACTGGAGATCTGAAAGAGAAAGAACTTGTGAAACTGAACGTGGTCATGATGGCCTCGAACAAGGCGGATACGGCTGAGATCGTTAATGCCGTTAACGAAATCACAAGAGAAAAGCTAAATATTGAGATGGACCTTACATACATTTCTTACGGAAACTATGTACAGCAGACGACAATGATGTTGTCATCTGGTAAAGGCGTGGATCTGCTACCTATATATATGACGCCACTGGCTACCGTTGCTAACAACGGTCAAATCCTTCCACTTGACGATTTGCTAGAGAAGTACGGTCAAGATCTCGTGAAGGAGATCGGGCCACAGTACATTGAAAGCGGACGTGTAGGTGATGACATCTACGGGATTACAACAGGTCGTGACCTTGCTAAGGCCTACGGTTTTGAGATGAGAAAAGACTTGGCTGATAAATACAACATCGATTATGCCAACATTAAGACACTGGATCAGTTGGAGGAAGCTCTCACCATTATCCACGAGAATGAACCTGGCGTTATTCCTGTTGTACCACCAAATGGCGAGCTGGTTCGTAACTGGGGCTGGGATCCACTCGGTGACGACATGACGAACCTCGGCGTATTGATGGACTACGGTAAGGAACTTAAGGTTGTCAATTTGTATGAAACAGACTTCTACAAAGAGTTTATTACACGCACGAATAAATGGTATAACTCCGGTCTAATCATGAAAGATGCAATTAATAACACCGAAAATACCGGCACGATGATGAAAGCAGGCAGCGCATTTGGTGGATTCGCCAACTTGAAGCCTGGATTCGATGTTCAAGAAACAAGAAACTACGCTACAGAGATTGTTGTATCAGAAATCGTTCCTGCTTATACAACGACTTCTGATGTACAGATGGCGACTTGGGCAATCAGCAATGGTACGAAAAACCCAGAAGCCGCTATGAAATTACTTAATCTGATGTATACAGATCCTGATATTATGAACCTCTTAATTTATGGTATTAAAGATAAGCACTATGTAGCTGTTGGTGAGGCTGCAAATGGACAATCCATTATCGATTACCCAGAAGGTTTAGATGCTACAAATAGCGGATATCCTCCTGGTGGTGGTTGGATCTGGCCGAACCAAACCATCGGTCACGTATGGAACGGTAACCCAGCAGATTACTGGGAAATTCAGAAGGACTTTAACAATACAGCAACTCGCTCTGCGGCATATGGATTCACCTTTGATTCAAGCCGTGTACGGAATCAGGTTACAGCGACTTCTAACGTCGTTGCTAAATACCATGACGCCTTGATGGCTGGTGTACTTGACCCTGAAACAACATTGCCAATCTTCCAGAAGGAACTGAAAGATGCTGGTATTGATGACATTATTGCTGAGAAGCAATCCCAGCTTGATCAGTGGGCTGCTAAAAACAAGTAACGCAGCATCTCCACTATAAGCTGAAAGGAGAATGGCAATCATGGCAGCACCTAAGGTAAAAAGAGCTGGATTTAAGAACAAACATAAACGTTTTATTCCCATGTACATCATGATGATTCCCGGCCTCATTTACCTGCTTATCAATAACTATATTCCAATGGCTGGTATCATCATCGCGTTTAAACATATTAACTGGAATAAGGGCATTATCGACAGTCCATTCGCAGGCTTGAGCAATTTCGAATACCTCTTCAAGACAAAAGAAGCATGGATCATTACACGGAACACCTTAGGATATAACCTTGCGTTTATTATCCTCGGCACTTTGATTGCCGTTGCGATCGCTATTATCTTGAATGAAATTCGCTCGAAGTTCTGGAAAAAGAGCTATCAGACCATTATCCTGCTCCCCTACCTGATTTCGATGGTCGTCGTGAGTTATCTCGTATTCGCTCTATTCAGCTCCGAGTCTGGATTTGTGAATCACTCCATTCTAGAGCCTCTCGGTCTAGAAGGTATCTCTTGGTATACACAACCGAAATATTGGCCTTATATTCTAACCATAGTGCATCTATGGAAGACCGTTGGATACAGTTGTATTATCTACTATGCGACGGTCGTCGGCATCGATCGCGGTTACTACGAAGCTGCTGTTATTGATGGGGCCAACCGCTGGAAACAGATCGTACATATCACCTTACCAGCGCTAAAGCCGACGATGATTACGCTCGTGCTGCTTGCGATCGGTACGATCTTCTACTCCGACTTCGGCCTGTTCTACCAAGTTCCTATGGATTCCGGTCCATTGTATGATGTTACGAATACGATCGACACGTATGTTTATCGTGGTTTGATCAAATTGAACGATGTCGGCATGTCTTCTGCCGCGGGTGTGTATCAATCCCTGGTCGGCTTTACACTCGTCTATATCGCGAATCGACTCGTTATTAAATACAGCAAAGAGAACGCGCTATTCTGACGCAAAGGAGAATCGAAAATGGTTGATAATGGTAGAGCCTTTCAGGTCATAGCGAATATCTTCATGTTTTTGTTGATGCTATTCTGCTTGTTTCCGTTTGTACTGCTAGTCGTTTCTTCCTTTACAGATGAAAGCATCCTGATTCGTAACGGGTACTCTTTGTTCCCTGAAAAATTCAGTTTGGAAAGCTATGCGTACATGTTCCAAAAAATCGATACTATACTGCGAGCTTACAGCATCACCGTTATCGTAACGGTTGTCGGTACCGTTAGTAGCTTGCTGCTCACAATATTGCTGGCATACCCTCTTTCAAGAAGAGACTTGCCTCATCGTGGGAAATTCGCTTTCTTCGTCTTTTTTACGATGCTATTTAACGGCGGACTAGTACCTACCTACATCATGTGGACCCGCTATTTAAACATCGATAATACGATCTGGGCTTTGATCATCCCTGCACTATTGCTCAATGCCTTCTATGTAATTATGATGCGTACTTACTTTGCGACAACCATACCCGATGAGGTCATTGAAGCCGGAAGAATGGATGGGGCAGGAGAATTTCGTATTCTCTTCCGCATCGTTCTCCCCATGTCCCTCCCGATGGTTGCTACGCTATCTCTCCTCATCGGACTCAACTACTGGAACGATTGGAGAAACGGTCTGTATTACCTAACGGATCAGAGCTTATTCAGCGTTCAGAACATGCTGAATACGATGCTGCAGGATGTACGCTTCCTAGCAAGCGGTGGTGCTGGTAGTAATGCGAGTGAGATTGCCGCTACCATGCCAAGCGTAGGGATTAAGATGGCTATCGCCGTGGTCGGTGCTTTACCGATCATGGTCGTATATCCTTTCTTCCAACGATATTTTGTAAAAGGAATAACCGTAGGAGCGGTCAAAGGCTAAGCCTTCGGTAGTTCTCACACTAAAAAAAGGACAAACAGTGCAGCAAGGATTTATTTCCTTGCCTGCCTATTGTCCTTTTTTTCGAATCAAAATCTTCATTAATGTGAAGTGATAAAATTCTTCAACCTAGTTCAGTAGTCCTCATGCTATAATATGATTTAAACAAATTTTGGGTTAAGGTGACGACAGATGATAAGAAAGTACAGTGCTTCATTTAAGATGAATGTATTTCGTGCGTTATTACTAATCACATTCCCTTTAATCGGGATGCTACTTGTGTTTAACTTCTATTCTTATTATGCCTTCAATGCAAAATTTGTCGAATCAAACGAGCAATCTTTTGCCCTGTACGCTAAAAATATGCAAACGGATCTAGATGCCGTTGATAAATTCTTATCTAACGTTGCCGTAAGCGATTACAACTATCTCACCCTAAATAGTCCTGTTAGCTCTATCAAGGCACATGTAGCGTCTCATGAGATCATGACCCAATTCAATACGGCGCTGAACTCTTATGAGATAGCTAATGCCTTCTTCATCTATAGTGCGGTCAATGACACGTATCGTGACATATTCAGTAATGGCTACAGCTATGAAGTTAAAGAAGCGATCCGGCAGCATATGCGAACCTTAACCTTTGCTTACGAGAATCACTACTATAATGGTTGGTTATCATACGAAGTTGAAGGGAAAGCCTATCTGTTCAGACTGCTCGGAAAAAATGGTACATACGCGGCTGTCATGGTGGATTTTGATCAGATCCATTCGATGGATCTTGTCCAAAAAGGGACCGAGGTCATTTACGCTAATAATCAAGATATGCCTCTAACGAACAAACAGTTTATTGCAGATCACCAGATCCGCCTGAAGCAAAACAACGAGAATTTCATCCTTGTTGGACAACCCATACCAAACACGGATGTGCAATTGTTCTTCGCCGTTCCGAAGCCTAGTGTATTCAAAGGTGGTCTCGCTTTATTATTCACTTTATCCTTATTCACCATCATGCTTGTCACAATCAGTTTATTCTTCTTCAATCGTTCACTCCTCTCACCTTGGCATCGTCTAATGACGAGTATCGGTAAAGGTTCTTCCCAGGAGCTGAAAGAAGAATATTATATTGAAGAGTTCAAACAAGTAGATTCTACCTTTAACGATATGAATAATCAGATCAATCAATTAAAGATTGTCGCTTACGAACATGAGATTGAGCGGCAAAAAGCAGAACTTCAGCATTTGCAATTGCAAATTCGCCCCCACTTCTTCCTTAACTGCTTGAAGAGCTTGTATGGGATGGCACAACAGCAAAGCTATGAGCGAATACAGCATATGATTCTAGCGATATCCAGTCACCTTCGCTACAATTTCAAGGATAACTTACAACTTGTATCTCTTCATCAAGAAGTCGAACATGTTCTAAACTACATACGCATTCAGCAAATTGGCCATCATATTCCTCCGAAATGTGAATGCAGTATCGATAGTGCACTTGAGGATTTCATTATACCGCCCCTATCCATTCAGGCCTTCGTTGAGAACAGTGTGAAGTATGCGATGAAACCGAATGAACAGCTTCACATTGAGATCAAGGTCATTCTGCTACAGAGCGATGATGGCGATTATGCGGACATTACCATCCAAGATAACGGCGATGGATTTATGGATTCAATTCTGCATGAGCTTAATTACGGAGAAAGTAGCTTCTATACAGATATACATATTGGAATTAGCAACGTACGTCACCGTTTATCCTTGCTGTATGGAGAACGAGCGATGCTTGCCTTTTTCAATAACGATAAGGGAGCCGTTTCCGAGATCATTCTACCAATTAATTCAAGAGTAAGGGACAGGGAGGAAATGGAATGAACGTTCTAGTCGTGGATGATCAATACGATGTAGTACAAGGTGTGATTGCAGGCGTGAACTGGCAGGAACTGCATGTAGATCATGTATACCCCACCTATGGCCCTGACGAAGCAAGAGCTATACTACATACGAATCAAATACATATCATGCTGTGTGACATCGAAATGCCGCTGGAGAATGGACTGGAATTGTTTAAGTGGGTAAAAGCTCAGTATCCTGCCACCGAATGTATCTTCCTGTCTTCTTATTCTGAATTCGAATATGCGCAAGAAGCCATTCAATTAGGCTGCTTCGATTATATTCTTCAACCTGCTAGATATGAGGACATACAAGCTTCGATTGAGCGTGCAATTCATAAAATTCATGCCAATACTCAAAGACAGCAAATCTATGAATATGGCGCTTATTGGCGACAAAATGAAGAGTTTCTACTGGAAAACTGCGTCCGTAGCTTCATGCTTGATCCAGGTAAGCAACCACAGCAGCTGCTCCGAGATTTAAGCAATGTTAATTTTTCCGTTTCTCCCCATGCGCAGTTCTGTTCCATCTTGATCCAACGGACGAGCTCGAACAAGGAGCCGGTTAAGTACGAACTGAGACATGTACTGACAAAGCTCATTGAGCCTTACCACCTTAACTTATTATTCGTGCAGTTGGATCGAGTGAACTATCTAGCTCTTCTGTATGTCGAGGGCCTATTCGACGTCCCTATTACAGAACTATTCACTCAATTTATAGATATGATTCAGAATGAGTTAGGCTATTCTGTCGCCTGCTACATCTCCGATATCGGACATCCCGATAAACTTAAGCTGCACTACAAGGCCCTTTGCCATATGCGTCAGCAGAATGTTGCTTTATATAGCAAGGTCTTTACGATGCAGCATCTAAAGGAGATAAAAGACAGCTCCTTCTCGTTTCCGGACATGCAGAACTGGTCCATGCTCATCTGTCATGGTAGCAGTAAAACCGTTCGCGATCAGATTAATAGCTACCTTCTCCAGCAGAAGCAGCTTGGGATCATGTCTGCTGAATTTCTAGCTCGATTTCATCAGGATTTCATCCAAATCTTTTTGACAGCAGCTAACCAGATGAAGCTAGAGGTGAATGAAATCTTCTTCGAGCAATACCCCTACGCTGATTATATTCAGGCTTATACCTCGCTCGACAAGATGATCGAACTGGTCAATTTCACACTGGATTATGTCCAGGAGCATGCGATGGGGACACACAGCACCCAATCACCGATTGAGCGGGCCATTGAGTATATCAATCAGAATATCGAGAAGAATTTCAGTCGGGCGGAAGTCGCCGAAGCCATCTATCTCAATCCGGAATATTTATCCCGTTTATTTAAGAAAGAGATGGGGATATCTCTGAATGACTTTATCGTCTCACGAAAGATGGAAATTTCGAAGTCGCTTCTAACGAGCACACATATACCTGTTCACATCATCGCATCCAAGGTGGGGTATTCGAACTTCTCTTACTTCTCTCAAGTGTTCAAAAAGCACTGTGGCCTGACTCCAATTGAGTATCGACAGCAAGCGTAATCCTAAGAGAACATATAGCATAGAACGCTACGCATACGAATCATTCCTCCCATCGCTGTTGTGTTCCAATTTCCTTGAACTGGTCTTATCAATTGAAGAAATTGGAACACAAAGGCTATGCTTCCGATGTGAGCTTTTCTTTGAAAAGCTTTTAGGCGACCGCTGCCGCTTGTCCGGAAACGCTTCGTCCCCTCCGCTGCTTCGTGCATATTCCACCATATTTTTTATACATCTCTAAGCAATCGCCCTTTTCCAGCCGGAAAATTTCTCTACTAGAAGAGAACGAGAAGCACACAAAAAATCGCTTGCGACTTGCCTAAATGTCGAATTAGGCAAAAAAATAAGGAGTTCTTCCTAAGTAAGAAATCTTCTTAGGAGACAACTCCTTTTATCATGAGTACGCTATCTCTAAAACTGGATTTTCTCTAAATAAAGCCCACATGCATCAGCCATGCCACCCGTTTGTGAACGCTCCTTCGATTCTATAATCGCAGGGATGGCTTCTGGTTTCTTGTCGCCTAGTCCTACATCAATCAACGTACCCACTATTTTCCGAACCATATTATACAGAAAGCCATTACCGTTTACTCGGAACTGGATAAAACCGTCCTTCTCTTCGATATCTAGTGCGTTGATGGTACGTACCGAATCTTTCTTCTTCGACTTCGCATTGGAATACGCTGTGAAATCATGTTCACCGATAAAATGCTGAGCTGCCTGTTTCATAAGTTCAATATCCAGCTTTTTCGCAACATGCATACTGTACTTACGCATGAAGGGATGGCTGTATGCTTCATTCCAGATCTTATAAATATAGGTTTTATCCTTGGCGTTGTATCTGACATGAAAACGATCATCCACCTGTACAACTTCTGTAATGCTAATGTCCGGAGGTAAATAGTGATTCAAGAAATTCATAATTTTTGATTCAGGCAGCTGATCACTGATCTTGAAATTCGCCACCTGCGCTAACGCATGAACCCCCGCATCGGTTCTGCTCGAACCTATGATTTCAACTTCCCCACCGATCATGACGGAAATGGCATTCTCAATTTTCCCTTGAACGGTATTCTCACTATCTCCTAGCCGCTGCCACCCTTTATAACGCCCACCATCATATTGAATCGTCAATTTATAATTGTTCATGATTGTACTCCCTTTTCCTTTATCGCAACGCAAGGATTCTTATTCATCCTATGATGATCACATCAATAGAGTCTTCACGGATGCATGAACAGTATACCGATATTGCTGTTGATTTACCAGAGATCCGAATGGTTGATAGGAACAAAAAAACCTGACATCCGCATGATGCGAATGTCAGGGGTATCGTTTCCTGAAAGTTAGAACCCTGTTTTCGGTATCTCCCTTGGTACATCTGAATATGGTGCCTGCATACCACTTCTGACGTTGTAGATGTTATCATGTGCTTTTATCATGTGCGACACAAAAGGCCAATATGGCTGCTGGCAAACATCCACTACCCCGATCTGATAGTTCTCTCCATCGAATCGGCCAAGAACCGGCTGATCATTCCACTGAAAATAATGAACCCCAATGATATTCGGGTTGGCTGCGGCCTGTTCGACATAATAGCGATAAGCTTGTCCCCGCTCCTCTTGGGTAGAGAAAGCACGGATGCCACTCGCAAGCATTCCTACATCGGTCGCGCCAAAATGGAACTCGCCAATCATCACCGGCATGTTCAATTGATCAGATATCAACTGAACCAGCTCTTCATCCGGTTTTAATTGATAGGCATTTAAGGAGAAGACATCGAAATATTCACAGCCTTCGAGGATCTCTGGTCTAGAAATGAATGCATACCTCATCCCTAGATTCAAATGGTTCGGAGCTGCCTTCCTGCATGCTAATGCTGGAATTTCAACATAACGACGAATCATGATCCGATCAAACTGTTGCAGGACTTCCCGAACCTCCGGTTTGCGTAGAACATCATAAGCGGTCATGAGAATTTGATCAAAGCTGTTGTACTCGCTCCCCCATGCCTTGTTCAATTCATCGATACTTCCGTAACGATCCCGAAGCCATGCTATCATATGCTGCTTGCTTTTCAGCGGGGCAGAATTCTTTAACAGCATTTCACTAAGACATAGATCGTCAACGAATGCCCAGTGTGGTTCATTCCGCATAAAATAACCGACCATATAACGATTATCACACAGTGTCAGGAGCTGTTCAGCAAATATCTCTGCACGCTGTTCATACGTTTCGCAGAATACATCTGGGAAATCACGGTATACTACATGCTCTGTTGAAGGATAATTGTCCATCGGATACACAAACGGCATTTGAGCATCCTTCATAAATTCAGGGTCTGACCAGTTTCCAATCGTATTAAATCCCCAATCGATAAGCCTGTGCTTCGTAAGCGCTGACCATTCTTCTTTCCATGCTGCACCGAATGCCTTTATTAAATTGGCAACCGCAAAATCATACCCCTGATTCGAAACAGCGTCTTGAAATACGCCACTTGCCTCTAGCTGTTTCGGGAATAGATGACTCACTTGTTCATAAGAAGTTTCACTATGAGGGCGGACACAATCCATACCCACGCTAAATAATGCATACCCATCGGGATCAACGAGCCACCATCTCTTCTTATCAACCTGCGTGCGGAAGAATCCCGTGGATTCGAACTGAAGACTCTTCCACCCTCCATATCCGTTCTCATAGAATGGGGGCATATCATTTCGTTCCTTCTGTAGAAGAGAGATCATTTCTTGTTCAGACTGCATTTTCTCAGGCCAGTTCTTAAGCTGGCATTGTCCCATCGAATCAATATAAGGAAGGTGTTCAAGCATCTGCTCAAGCGGTTCTTGACTCAAATAGATGCTGCCCATACTCCATTCTCTGTCGTTCACCGAAGGAATACTTGATAATGATATTGCCTGAATCTTCGCTTGATCTATCGAATCATCGCCTCTTAGAACGCATTGCATCATTCCCGGGAACCGCTTCAGAAAGAGCTTCTGTCCATTCACAACGGCTAATGGCAAGCATATCCTTGTCTTCACATAAGGCAATGATCCCACATGAACTTCAATCTGCTTGCAGCTCCCATTCTGTTCTGCTTCTTCAAAGTTCACAACAACAACCAAGACATCATGAGATTCATGATACAGATCGAATTGCAGGTATTTATAATCTGCCCACTCTATTTCTGGCGTTTCTAAGCGAAGCACTCCGCCATCTTTTCCTGCCTGAACGTGGTACAGATCCATTTGCTTCACCGCAGATATCTTACCGGTCACAGGAACAAACCGATCAACTTCAATCACCTTTTTCATTATAGTTCCCCTCCTTACTCCTTAACTGCTCCTAATACGATACCTTTCACAAAATACTTTTGCAGAAATGGATACACCGCCAAAATCGGGAATGCCGCAATAAAGATCTGTGCCGCTTTCACGGTCCGTTGAGACAAGTTCTCTAAGTCTCTTGGATCTAAGCTAATCTTGCTAAAGTCCTGCTGAACCACTACCGTCTGCAAATAAGTAGCCATCGGGTATTTTTTCGAATCTGTCAGATAGATAAGACCATCAAACCAAGAGTTCCACTGCCACACGAGCGTGAATAATCCAATCGTAGCGATCGCAGGCATAGATACAGGTAGATACACACGCCATAATGTTGAGAAAATACCGGCTCCATCCAGATAAGCGGCTTCTTCAAGTTCTTTTGGAATAGCTTTGAAGAAATTCATCATAAGGATCATATTGTATACGCCCACGGCTCCAGGAAGCACCAAAGCCCAGATCGTATTCACAAGATTAAGGTTAGATATTAATAGATATGTAGGTACCAAGCCGCCGTTAAACATCATCGTGAATACAAAGATCCAGATGTAGTAGTTCCGACTTTTAAAATAATGATATTCCTTAGAAAGAGCATATCCCGCAGCAATAATCAAGCTCATACCTATAGCTGTTCCGAGTACGGTACGCAGAATGGATACAAAGAATGAACGAACAAAATTAATATTATTAAGTGTCTTATCATAAGACTCCAGTGTGAAATCTATAGGCCATAATCCCACAATATTGGCGTTAGCCGCTCCTCGTCCGCTAAAAGAAACAGCCAAGATATGAATCATCGGAAAAATACATAGTAACGCCAAGATAATGAGAAATGTTGAATTCATTACGCTAAAAATTCGGTAGCCCTTACTTTTATAGTACATATCGCTCTCTCCTTCTCCTACCAGATTCGGTAATTGGCATATTTGTAAGCTAACCGATAGGAATAAACCACCAAAGCAAAGCTAATGACGGATTTAAACAATCCAATTGCGGTCGCGAAGCTGAAATTACCTTCTAGTAAAGCGTTACGATATACAAACGTGTCGATAATGTCTCCTTTTCCATAGACCAGCGGATTGTATAGGTTAAACACTTGGTCAAATCCGGCATTCAGGATGTTTCCTAGCTGCAGTGTTCCGATGACCACGATGATGGGAAGCATGCCAGGCAGGGTAACATTCAGTACCTGCTTCAGCCTTGAAGCACCATCAACCTCAGCTGCCTCATAAATAGAAGGATTGATCCCGGCAATGGCTGCAAGGTAGACGATGGCACTAAAGCCGAACTCTTTCCATATATCACTGATCACGAGCGTAAACCGGAACCAGTTACCATCCCCAAGGAAGAATATAGGCTGAATCCCGAAGTACTGTAGAATCTGATTGATCAATCCGCCGTTGATTGACAGAATATCGATGAGGATCCCGCCGAGGATAACCCAAGATAGAAAGTGCGGCAGATAGACAAGGGTCTGAATCGAGCGTTTGAGTCCCATATTTCGAACTTCATTGAGTAATAGGGCAAACACAATGGGAAAGACCATTCCAATGGATATTTTCAGTACCGCAATAATAAAGGTGTTCCATATCACACTTACGGTATCATCGAATAGGAAAAGTTCGCGAAAATGCGATAAGCCTACCCATTCAGATCCAAAGAATCCGAGCCACGGCTTATAATCCTGAAAAGCAATAACAAGTCCGAACATGGGCACATATTGAAACAGAATAGTAAGCACAAGGGCTGGTAATATCAAGAGATGCAGCGGCAGTGTTTTCTTCAAATTCCTCTTCAAATTCGAACGCTTAGGATATTTCTTGGGAAGTTGAATGTTCAAGCCTGCTTGACTATTCTCTCCATTCAAATTGGACATATCTCTCTTTCTCCCTTCAAATGTCGAACCGTGTAGGATGTGTTCTGTGTTATAATAATTGTACCTACGCAGGGATAATCTTCCTATGTCCGGATCTTAACTTCTATGTCCTCACTCAGAACTTTTTAAATACCTACATCACTTGAGGTGCCAGTCATGGTAAAGTATAAGCTGTTTCGAATCTTGCTCCTGTCCTTTATATCCATCCTACTTGCAATCAGTTTACTCTTTGCGATCACCGAGCGGGTAAGCGAGAACGTGTTACAACAGAACCTACAGAATACATCCTTAAATCAGCTTTCACATGCTGTAGATGAGATGGAACAAGATCTTAAACAGCTTGAGATCTTAACTGTGCTTCTCTCGAATGACAGCAGTATTAAAAGCTATGGTACCTCCAAGGACTTTTCACCTTACCTAAACAGCCTACTCCTACGAAAAAATATTGAAGAGAAGCTATTAACCCAGAGCTACGCCAATATCGTTCATAGCAGCGTGTATGTTTATTGGCCACAGCTTAATCAAGTGCTTACCTCCACAGATAACAGAACCGTTCGAACCTATGATGAAGATCAATGGCCTAAGCTGCCTAAGTTCAACTGGTTCATTAGCCAAGAGAATGGCTTCGAGCTTCGATATATTCTAGTTGCTCCATTCTTAAAGACGCAGAACCTCAGCGAAGTGAATTTTACGGTTGAGACCGCACTCGGCGAACCCTTTCTACAGAATGTGTTAAATGGTGTGGAAGCTGCCGGTAACGGAAAGGCATTCTTCTATAATCCGAACTTTTCCCCGATAACCCTGGGAGAAGTAAATGAACCGCTGCTCCAGCAGATCCGTGACCTATATGCGACCAACACATTTTCAACAGGAAAGCTAAATCATCAGACGGTAAAAATCAATCAAGAACACTACTTAATTCAGTCGGTATCCAGCTCTGTACTGAATTGGGAGCTCGTTCATTACATTCCGTTAGACGACTTCTTGAAACCGCTTAACCAAACAAAAACCCTCACTCGGTTCAGTCTTGCATTCCTTTGTGTATCGGGTGTGTTAATGCTTCTTATGCTCTATCGCAATATCATGAAACCTTTCAGCTACCTCATTCGAAAGATTGAGGCCCTCGGACAAGGGGCCTATGAAAGCCGAGTCCACCTCAAACTAAACAATGAGTATGATTACTTATTCGAACGATTTAACGAGATGGCAGACCGAATTCAGACCTTGATCGAAGACGTGTACGAAGAGAAGCTTCTATCCCGTGAAGCGGTATACAAGCAGCTGCAATCCCAGATTAATCCACACTTTCTGTACAACTGTCTCTTCTACATTGTAAGTATGGCTAAGAAAGATCCGGATGCTGTTATACAAATGGCTAAGAATCTAGCTGAATATTACCGATTTATTACGAAAAATAATGTTCAGCATGAAATCTCACTGGAAGAAGAGCTCAAATGGATTAAGAGCTATTTATCTGTTCAAAGTCTCCGAAATCCAAAAATCATCTATACCATGGATATCGAAGAATCCATGAAACCATTATTGGTTCCCCCACTATTTCTGCAACCCATTGTTGAGAATAGTATTGTTCACGGAATCGATAGCAAGATCGGGGCTGGGCAGATTCGAATATGCGGACAAGTCGTGGACGACATGTACTGTTTCACAGTTGAAGATGACGGATATGGCCTGCAGCCAGAGGAAATGAAGCAACTCTCAACAAAAATTACTAACAAACAGAACAGTAGTGGAAATGGATCGGGATTTGGTCTTTGGAATATTCATCAGAGACTGCAACATCGCTACGGCAATACTTCAGGTGTTCAGATAGAGCGATCTGAACTTGGCGGCTTGAAGGTTACTGTGCACTGGACATCCAAGGAGGATAGACACTTACCATGAATATGTTAATTGTGGATGATGAGGCATTTGTATTAGACTACCTGAGCGATCATATTGAAATTGATCGCTTCGACATTCAGCAAATATACTGTGCTAACTCCGTGGACGAAGCATTAATTTATGTTGGAGAACATGCAATAGATATCATCATTACGGATATTCGTATGCCCGAAAAGAGTGGCCTTGAGCTACTGGCACAGGTCCGCTCTCAAACACCCAATATCATCGTTATTCTCTTATCCGGTTATGCCGAATTTGACTATGCCAAGCAGGCACTAAGTCACGGTGCATTTGACTATCTGCTTAAACCCGCCTCTCCTGAAGAAATAAACGAGTGTATCGACAAGGCACTTAAAGGGCGGCAACGCCCACAAAGTACGGATCTCGTTCAAGAAGAGGCACAGCAACAGAATAAGACCGATATGCAGTCAGCAAAAGAGAAGCTGCTTCTTGACCTTCTTCTGGGTAGCCGTTACACCGTTGGCTCTGTATCCGACCGAATGGCCGCGCTTCACATGAAGGAGCTTTCTAACTCTCACGTGAGATTAGCGATTCTTCGATTGGAGGCTAAAGATTCGGCTACTTCGGACTCCATCGAAGACACTCAGTTATTGTCATATTCTCTAGCGAATATAGCAGAAGAGATATTCAATACTGGACTTACAGAGCCAAGCTTTTGGAGCTGTAGAGATCCCCATGATTACACGATTATCCTTCTTGAAGAGAGTTACTGGGTGAACGAAGATCAGTTCCGTGACAAATTACTAACCCTGCAGCAGCAGATTAAGCTATATCTCAATCGGTCTGTATCCCTGCTCATTAGTCAATCCTTTCAATTCCCTAAACCATTAGATCAGGAATATCACCAGGCTTTACGATACTTCTGGAAACATATCGGAAGTCATACCGCTGAACTGCAGTACATGGACAATTCTATTAAAGGTGCAGAATACAGACCCCTTAGTCGTCTCTATCAACCCCCATCTATTCAGAATCTAATGGAGTCCGGGCAATGGGATGAGGCTAGGGACAGACTGAATTTTATCTTTCAGGAACTGGAATCGGATATCTACCGAACGCAGGACCATTTATTAGAATTGTATTATTACTTATGTAGCGCTCTTTCTTATATCTCTCATAAGCAAGGTCTGCGATTAATGGATCTCGTTGATCAGCCGGAATACCTCCGAAACGGTTATTATTTCAAGACCGCTTCTCAATTGAAGAACTGGGTATTATCCTTAATCGAACAATTCAAGAAGAGCTTTGATGAGCCTAACTCGAAAAAACATTCCCATATCATCATGCAAGTTCATCGTTTCATTGAGCAGCATCTGAACGAAGACGTCACCTTAAAGACCATCGCAGATCATATTTATCTACACCCTGTGTACCTGTCTAGGCTGTATAAGAAAGAGATGGGGATGACGTTGTCTGCTTATATTACCAAGATCCGTCTTGAGAAGGCCGTATACCTCTTAACGCAAACCAACAAGAAAATATTCGAAATATCCAAAGAGATTGGCTATCATAAACCTCAATACTTTATCAGTCTGTTCAAAGAACAGTATCTACTTACTCCCCAAGAATTCAGAGATAAGCAGCTTATGGAAGTTTCACCTGACAATAAGTAATCACAAAAATCCCCCTTCAAAGTCTTTCATAGACATACGAAGGGGGATTTCGATTATTTACTTACACTTTGATACCATTCGTTGACTTCGTTCTCAATCTCCTGTCCACCTTTTGCATACCAATCCGTTACGAGTTTATCAAAGCTGTCGAGAGGCTCATCTGTAAAGATAATCTTCGCATAAGTTTCCAGAAGCATCTTGTCTAAACTTCCACCTTTGCTACGCATGGTCTTGGTCGGTGCTCCTAGGAATTTATCCGGTGTGTTGGATGCCTTTAATTCGTAGTTTATCGCGCCTGCCTTCATGGTAACTTCATTTTGCGTCATAGCCCTTTTTTCACCCTCAGTGGTTGGTTCTTTACCATTGAAGAGGTCGTACGCTGTTTGAGAATCCTTTAACGGAATCTGTGGCGCGTTCCAGAACAAGGTGTATTTACTCGGCGTACCTTTACTTTCTACTGGCGTTGGGAACTTCTTACCCTCATAAACAGGTTGTCCGTCCACTAATGCATAATCGTAGCCTTCAAAGAATCCGTATTTAAAATCGCCTGTCTCATATGCATAATCATAAATTTTATCGAAATATTCAAAGAAACGATCCATATGTTTGAAATCCTTGTTGAACAGCATGACTCTGTTCTCATTAAGCGTATTCATAAATCTAGCTGATTGTCCGTCTGGTCCTGTTGGCAGAGCATATACATTAATCTTAGCATCTGGATTCGTACCATATAGATCGGCTAAAGGCCAGCCTTCTGCCCAGCTTGGTGCAGCGATCATGCCGGATCTGCCCTGAATGAAACTTTCTGTAGCTTTAATCGGATCAAGAATGGGAGCCTCCGGATCGATATAACCTTTCTGCGCCCATTCTTTCAGCTTGCCAAGACCTTGCTTCATCTCAGGAAGAACAGAACCGAACTTTAACTTCCCATCGATTTCAGCCCATGTATTAGGTATGGAATTGCCTGTATATGCGCCGAATATAAAGCTTGTATCGGACATCCAGTTGGAGAATCCCTCACGAGCGGAAAATGAAAACCCAATCGTATCCTTCTTACCATTCTTGTCCGGATCACCATTTGTAAAGGCATCCATGACCTTCTCAAATTCCTCAATCGTCTTTGGTGCCTCAAGATTCAGGGCATCAAGCCAATCTTGTCTAACCCATAATACGGGGTTCGTTCCATCCCCCGCTGAGAAGATAGGCACACCGTACAAGCCATCCTCTGTCTTTAGCTGATTCAGAGACTGTTCGAATTCAGTGTATAACTTCTTTAGACGTTCGGATGCATATTGATCAAATGCTTCTGATATTTCCATCACTTTACCGGATGCGATAAAATCAGCTACGAGTGAGCGATCCTGAACGATGAATAGGTCTGGCAGATCTTCTCCAGTTGAAAGAGCAAGCCTTAACTTTGTATGGTAAGCATTATTGTCTGCCGTCGTCCATATATCTTTGAAATCAATTCCCAGCTTCTCCTTTGCCCATTTATTATGGACATTGTTCGTAATATCTTCTCCATTTACAAAGATTACGTCACTGCCTACAGGTCTAGCTGTTGTAATGGTAACCGGTCCTGTCTCTACCTGCTCTCCGGCAGCCGTCCCTTGATCAGCACCACCATCTGCCTTGTTCCCTCCTGAACAACCTGCAATAAAGCTAACCATAAGCAATAGTAATAATGACCCTTTTAATTTCTTTCTAATCTTCACTTATTCTTCCCCCCTCAAGTTATAGCCTTTCGATATCTTTAGTATATTGTTCGGTAGGTTAGAGCGTATATGCCCGATAATCAACATCTATGAATGAAAAAGAACTAGTTGAGCAGCTCTCTCGTGCACAAAAGTAAATCACAAAATAAAAGGAAAGAAGCAGGCACGTTAGGGATTTCCCCCAAGGTCTAGCCTGCTTCTGATGATCAGGAAAAGCCAACCACCTTCATCTAATTCTTAGTCAGTGTCATATCATCCCCATAGGCATTAGCACTACCTGAAGGTTTGTAAACATAGACCGTTGCGGTCGTATTGCTTGCACCAGTTGTAAATGTAAGACTACCTTCGGAATAATCCGTGGTTGTGATGACCGAATACTTCTCTGCACCTCCATAGTTCTTCACACCAATACGAACAGGTTGACTGCTATTCGTTGTCTTCGCATAACCGGTGAGCGTGTAAGTCGTATTCGGTTCCAAGTTTACGATTTGCTCCGCAGATCCAGGTCCTCCGGCCAACTGAACAGCGTAGGATCCACTTCTAGCATTACCACTCACTACACTGGCAGTGTTCCAATTACTCCATGGCATCAGAACTCCAGATTCAAACCCACCATTAATCATCAGATTCGAAGGGGCCGTAACGCCCGGTCCATTATAGGCACCTCGGTTCGGAGCTGAGGAAGAGGAAACTGCGTTACCCCAGTAATCTTTACCTCCGTTATTCGAAATGACTTTTCCTGAACCGATTGCCGGAGATCCCGTCACCAGCTTATAACCATCAACGGAGGATCTGCCAATGCTGCCGCTACCTGCACTAGCAAGCATAGGATTGCTTGTCAATTTGTTTGCATCGGATGGTTCGCCCGTCGTGTGAACTCCGTAAATGGTGTTGTGATCGAACTGAAGATTAGCGATGTTAGACAGCCCTTGCCAGCTGCCAGCACCTTGAAGCATCCATATGTTATTCGTAAAAGATATCGACTTGGTATATCCGCCCCAGCTATTCACATAGATTGGCATTGTCGAGCTACCCGTTGGTAGATAGATCGTGTTGTTGTATACCTGTGTATTCGTTGTAGGTCCTGCCAACTGAAATACCCGGGCTTTATCATTTTGGCTGATGTTGTATCTTACAATACCGCCATCATTCGTCGCACCACCTGGCTGGCAGATCAGGATAAATCCGCCGTCATTATCGTGGCTGTAATTGTATTGAACAATCGTGCCGGTCTGACCATAATCAATATCGAATCCTTGACCGTCCTGTGTTGTATTTCCATTGAAAGCCTCGTTATATTGAATGATCGTATTGTCTGCATTCCATGCCCAGATACCTGCGTTCACAGTCCCTGATCTCATGTTAAAACCATTGACGGTGTTATATTCGACAACAGCCCCTTGGGTTGCCATCGGTACGATGCCATCTCCACCTACGTCTGTGACATAATTGTTCGATATCTTCACATTCGTACTAGGATACCAGTTGTTCGTTCCCGCGCAGCCACTGCCTGTTCTGCACCAGTAATCGGAATTTATATCGATCCCTGTCCGGTCTACCCGAGGTCCAACGGTATTGCCATCAATCAGGATATCCTGATAGTTCGACTTCACGGAGCCTGCAATGGTACGCACCTTAATTCCTGAACTTCCGTTGCCATCTTTAACGTTATTGCCGAATACATCGTGTACGTTATTGCCAATAAGATGGATATGATTTAGTGTTCCCGCATCCTGATTTACGATATAAATACCGTTACGGCGCGAGCTCGAACCATTACTGTTCGTAATTTCTAGATTCTTAATTTCCCAGTATTGCTGATTATATAAGTATACGGCTGCCTCATTCCCGTTACCGTTAATAAGTGGTGAATTTCCCGTTCCGTATTGATCGATGACAATTGGAGCACTACTCGTTCCACTGCCTTTGGGCCATAGCGTTCCGGTCCAGCTGCCACCACGCTTCAGAAGTATTTGGTCCCCTGGCTGAAAGGTTACCGCATTTACTTTATCGAGTGTTTTCCACGCTGCGCTTGTCCCTGTACCCGTATTAGAGTCATTACCATCTGCGGAATCCACATAATATGTAGCGGCTGATACTGCAGCGGCGTAGAACACAGCCCCCACGATAAATACAATTACGGTCATCCCGAAGCTTCGCATAAACTTAGTTATCATTAACATTCACTCCTTTAATCTTCACTTCTGACAATGCCATCTGCTGCTTTAGAAAAGATTGAAAGTAATCATCGGTATAGTGCCGAATCACCTCCTCCCGAATCTCCTCAAAGTTCTTGAATCCCTCTGCGTGCTTATCCGCAATCATGACCACGAAATATTGCTTCTCATCCTCTAGAACCTCACTTACTTCGCCTGGCGATAGATTGGTTACAAGGTGATAGAAGCCACTACGATACTTAGATACTTCTCTGTAATTCTCCTCATTGATCGTTTCGATCTCTGTGAATCCCTCTTCTTCCAACTGATGATAGAGCTTCATAAAATCTTGTCCTGCCTTTAATCCCTGCTCGATCTGGTGTATCCTTTGCTCAGCTCCCGATATTCCCTTTGGCTGTATGATTTTATAAAGCTTAATCGTATCGTGCTTTTTACCGAATCTATCGCGGTTCTGTTCATAATAATCCATGAGCTTGTCATCGCTGATGTCCAATTCTTGCTCGGACCATTTGCTTTTGAGAGAATTGATCATATTCGCGTGACGGTAATCATAATAAGTTAGCTGCGAGTATTGCCTTGGGCCATAGATGACTTCCTTGTTCGTAAGGGCCTTCGCTCTTCTCTGGTTCTCTAAGTCAAACTCCTCTAGAAACGCTGAAAATGAGCTATCCTTCAAAATGCCATATTTCACAGCAAGCTGCTGTGCTACCTTAACCTCAAGCAAACGATCCATTGCCTCTTTGTTATGCTCAAAATCAGTTTCTCCCGCTGGAGCCCTTCCAGATAACTGCATGATTAGGTGCATTTCCTCTTTCGCCACAGGAATACGATTCAGAGTAGCTGGTTCATCCTGAGACTTCATTTGGGCTACTTCCGTCTTATCTGGCGTACTCCATAGAAATAATAGGATCATTCCAAGAAATGTGACGGAACCTAGTAGCAATATAATTTTCTTCATGGACATCACCTCAAAATTTAAGTTAAGCGCTTACATTTTGACTATTTCAGAGTATCCCATTACGTAACTTGGGAACATGCCCGAATCTTAAGATACAAGCCTCATTGTTAACTTTTTTATGAACAAGGGACTCTTGAACTGTGCTTAGAAAGCAGTTATCAAGAATCCCTATTGGGTATGGAACCATTAACCCTTTATGCCTGACATGGCTATACCTTGAACAAAGTACTTCTGTAGAACAGCGAATATAATGATTGGAACAACAACGATCAGACACGCTCCAGCCATCTGTAATGCGTAGTTCTTACCTGCCTCCAGCTGGAAATATTCCAAACCTACCGTAACTAGCTGCTTATCAATATCATTGATAAATATAAACGGTGTAATGAAATCGTTCCAAGTCCAGATAAACGTAAAGAGTCCCATCGTAATTAACGCAGGCACCGCAAGCGGCAGGATGATTTTGAAATAGATGCCGAAATGTGATGCACCATCAATCAGTGATGATTCGGTAAGATCTTTAGGAATCCCCATGAAAAATTGACGAAGCAGGAAGATGAAAAACACATCAAATGCCGCTGGAAGAATAATAACCCAGTGTGTATTTATAAGCCCCATGTACTTGTACAGCATGAATTTGGCCACGATCGTCGTATCATGTGGAATCATCATCGCACTTAAAAGGAACAAGAACAGAATATTCTTACCGGGAAATGAAAGTCTAGCAAAAGCATAAGCAGCCATCGTTACGAAGAACCCTCTAAAAATAACGGTTAACACAACGGTACTGAATGAATTCCAATACCACTGAAAGTAATACTTGTGATTGAATATCGTTTCATAATTCAAGGTGAATATCTTATCCGGTATAATCTGCATCGGGTTCACAAACACATCCGCCGGTGCTTTTAATGAAGCTGAGATCATAAATACAAAAGGGACAACCATAATGATGCCAATAATCAGCATGAATAGGTTATATAAACTTTTTCTTAATAATGTACCCATCGCTTCTGTCCTTTCCATTGAATAATCGTGATGACAAGCACAATGGCGAATAGGATCATCGCTTGCGCGGATGCATAACTGTAATGGTTCAAGGTAAAGGCTTCTTCATAAATGTTCAGCGAGATAACCCGTGAGGAAGTGCCCGGACCTCCGTTCGTCAGCATACGGACAGACGCATAGTTTTGAAAGGAACCAATAATGCTCGTAATGACCAGGAAGAAGGTTGTAGGTGAAATGGCAGGAAGCGTAATGGACCAGAGTCTTCTAAACCGGCTAGCACCATCTATATCCGCTGCCTCGTATAGTTCTTTGTTAACACCTTGCAGAGCGGCTAGAAAGACAATTGTCTGGAAGGCAAGGCTTTGCCATACATTGATACCCGCAATGGTTGGGAGAGCTGTCTTGACACCACTGAGCCACATCGGTGGAGTACCACCTAGCTTTTCAATAATCTGATTAATAGGCCCTCCGAATGGATCTAACAGAATCGACCATACAATAGATACAGCCACAACATTCGCTACGTATGGCATCAGAATCAATGTCCGAGTAAGCCCACGCAAAGCAAATGTCTTATTCAATAGTGTTGCCATCACAAAAGATAGAATGATAAGCCCTGGGACATAGAACACGGTATAGATAAAGCTCTTTACAAATGCATTTAGAGCAATCGGATCGTTGAACAGCCTCGTGTAGTTATCGATACCAATAAATTTAATCATGCTCAGTGGTTTAAAGGTGTTGAAGTCCATCAGACTGATGACGACGGAATATACCATAGGAATCACATTAAATATAATAAATCCAATAATAAAAGGAAGAACGAAGATTAGCGCTGTTCCTTTCTCGCGATACCCTAACTGAGAGATTCTGTAGAAAATACTAGGCTTGTCTGTCTTAACGTTACTTTTCATATGAATGGCTCCTTAGGAAGAATGAAGGACTCCCGTGGCTGTTGACCAAAGGAATCCTTCTCAATTATGCTTGCTACTCTCCGCCGGCATCCTTGATCGCTTGGTCAGCGCGTGTTTTAATCGACTTTACCGTATCCTCTAATGATTTTTGCCCGACCAGATACAGTTCAGCTTCTTGGAGGATAATATTACTGTACTCTGTCGAACCAGGACCCGTAATCTTCTCATCCACAAACCCAAGGTTGTTCGAAACAAGTGCTTTATCTAATTCTTCCACTGTAATCTCACCATTCAGATCATCGGAAGTCTTTTGGAACAATTGTTTAATATCATCATCGCTCAAATCAGAACGAGCTGGCAGATTACCGTTATATTTATAACTGTTCTCAGCCATCCACTTCACATAGGTATATGCTTCTTCCGGATGCTCAGCATTCTTGTTAATGCCATAACCCGCTACAATACCAAAGTTGTTACTGCCGTTACCATCTGCAGGTACTGGAATTTGGGTGATCCCCACTTCCCAATCTCTCGGATAGGTTGTTTTATCTTTGAACTGGTTCGTGTACCATGTTCCGATAAAGTGCATACCATAATCACCGGACATGAAACCGTCCCATGACAGCTTCTTAGATTTAAACTCAAGCCAGCTTGGCTGAATTTTATGAACCGTTCCTAGATCTCCAAAGAACTGGAGCGCATTCTTGAATGCAGGATCATCATAGTTCGAAGTTCCATCTTCCTTATAACCACTGACGTTATACTGTCTTGCCAGCATGTACATGTAGTTGTCGTAATCCAGCATGTAGGAACCGTAGATTCCTTTTTCCGGATTGGTTAATTTTTTGGCAGTATCGATATATTCGTCCCACGTCCAATCCCCGGATGGGTAAGGCACGCCTGCTTCATCAAAAATTTTCTTGTTGTAATACACAGCCCATTTTCCCGCTTGGTCCGGGAATACATAGGTTTTGCCATCTACGAATTTAGGTAGATAATCGCCATAGACCTTAGCGGCGTCATAGCTTTCTTTGGTCATAAATTCATCCAAAGGATATAACCATCCATTCGATCCATACTTATCGATAAGAATCGGATTGGAGAGACGGATAACGTCTGTCTTTTCACCAGAAATCATATCGACATCAATTTTTTTATAGACCTCGATTCCATCACCCGGAACAACATTCATCTCGATCTTAATGCCTGTTTCTGCTGTGAAATCTGCATTTTTCTTCTTAATCTCTTCACTTTCCGCTCGCTTGGCATCCTCATACACCGTAACAACTCTGTCCTTCTTCGCTGCGTTTCCATCTTCAGATGTTGTATCCGCTGAACCTGACGGTGATTCTGAAGCGTTTCCACAAGCTGTCATGAGCAGCATGAATGCGAGTAGAAGAATACTCGTATGTCTCTTTGTCTTTTGTGCCACAATAACCCCTCCGTATGTCATAATAGGACTCTTCCCAAATTATAGATCTGCTTATCTTTCGTTTACATGCACATGTTAATGATCTGATATCTTTTATTTGGACTTCGGATTTCTTTATTGGTTCCTACGTCTGCAAGAAGATGCACTTTTTAATGAAATCATGCACTTAATTGCTTGAACAATAAAAATGCCCCCTAGAATGACATCGGGATTCCCTAAAAGCTCCCGATGTCATTCTAGGGGGTGCACATATATCATTCGCCCAAGCCAAGCCCGGCTCTTTTATAACGAAGTATCTGATTTATAATGAATAGGCGAGCATCCTACAACCTTTTTGAAGACCCTGCTAAAATAATGCTCATTCTCATATCCCACCCGGTGACCCACCTCATATATCTTTAATTCCGTTGTTCGCAGTAGAATCTTTGATTGTTCGATACGAATCTGGGTTAGATAATCTATGAAATTTTGTCCGGTTTCTTTCTTGAACAGGTTGCTCAAATAGGACGGTGACAGATTCAAATACTCCGCTACGGATTCAAGTGTGACACTATTCGAATAATTCTTCTGGATGAATCTCATCGCTGAATGAATCGTGCGTGAATTATCTGAAGAGGTTCCTGTTCCTTCATTCCACTCCTCCTGAATGGTTTCAAGCCACTTAATAATATCGGTCTTCACACGCCAGTTCTCCATCCGCTTTAGATGTCCGTCCATCCATACAGAAGCATCCTCTCCCCATCTGGAAGCCAGCAGAAAAGGAATCGGGGCACAGTACACCTTGAGGCTATTTAGAGAAAGGCCATTCAGATGGCTTAATAACTGCTTTATATTTTCAATAGATTTGAGAACGTTGTTATCTTCACGTCGATCCAGAGAAAGTTCAAGGTTCCGTATTTCTTTGGCTATGTCTGCTGACTCTAACGTGCCACTTAAAGATTTAATCTCTCGATATACAATAGTCGTGCCTCCGGCATAGGAATAACGGAAGTTGAGCGCCTCAAGAGCCTGTCTATAACTTAATTTGATCTCATGAAATGCGGTCACTGGCTCGCTGATGGCTATACATACAGAGAAGTTCAGGTATTTTTTCAAAGCTTCTTTAATCGTAGCAGCCAAATGATACGCCTGTTCAAGTACTTCCTCAGCTTCCATACTCGGGGGAGCAAAGTATAATAACAGGAACTCTTTAGGATGAATGGACAACGGAAATCCATATTTATGATCGGATGAAATCTCATTCAAAATATTAAGAATTGCATAGTTCAGAAGATGAATCTCATCTTCCCCGTATCTCTCGTAAATTTCCATCCCGTCGGTCTGGAACATGAGCGAGACCTTGAATCCATCCGGTAGCGTAAGCTCTGCTTCTCTCATTCTCTGAATATATTCCGATTCCGTATGAATCCAGCCATATACGAGGTCTTTGAAGAAATTCTCTCTCAAAAGGCTAAGTTCCTTGGCTCTTATTCGGCCGTGCCCCGCTTCTAACTTCTTCTGATCTTGTTCAAGATCCAGCTTCTCTGCTATTTTCTTCAACTGACCTAGAAGCTCCTCAGGATTCATCTGCAATTTGATAAAATAGTCTTCGGCCCCATTCTTCAAAGCTTCTCGAACATATTCAAAATCATCAAAGGAGCTGAGAACTAAAAATTTGATTTCAGGATGATATTCCCGTACCTTCGAGATTAACTCAATTCCATTCATGATCGGCATTTTTATATCTGTAATCACAATATCTACTGGGTTATCCATTAACCATTCATAAGCTTTTCTTCCATTCTCAGCCTCACCGGCTATCGTAAATCCGTTCTCTTCCCAGCGAATAAGCGATTTTATGCCTACTCTAGCCAGCATCTCATCATCCACGATCATTACCTTGTACATGGCTCTCCCCCTCACCCGATCTTAGATGCAGACTCTACATTCGAAGTAGCAGCCGGTATGATCATCTCGATCTCCGTAAATTCATTTTTCTCGCTCCTGATATAAAAAGCACTATCTTCACCATACGTTAACTTCAATCTTTCCATCACATTGGACACGCCAATGCCGCCATGTTGTGCAGGATTGCTCACGCGACTTATGAGTTCCTCCCGTTCTTCATTCGACATCCCCACTCCGTTATCCCACACCCGGATAAAGAGCTGATCCTCATGACACTTCATCGAAACTTTAATCTCTCCGCCTGATTCTTCCCTCGGTTCAATGCCATGAAATATCGCATTCTCAACTAGAGGCTGTAAAATGAACTTCACACAGGGCATGGATAAGACTTCAGGATCAACATCATAGGTTACTTCGAAGTTATGGTTATACCGTATTTTTTGGATATATACATAATCTCGCAGGTTGGATAATTCCTCTTCTACCGTAACAAAAGGCCCATCATGTTTGATCGTATTCTTCAGCAGTCTACCTAGCACCTCGACCACATCTCTTATATTGTCAGACTTTTGTATGATGGCCATCCATCTTATCGTATTGAGCGTATTGTACAAGAAGTGAGGATTAATCTGCGCCTGAAGCGCTTTATACTCCGCATTCTTCTTCTTCTCCTGTTCCTCCAAATTGGATTGAAACAATTCCTGAATTCGCTTAATCATGAAATTAAAGTGTTTGTTCATGACACCTACCTCGTCAGGCCGCTCAATATCTACCCGGACCGTCAAATCCCCTTCTTGTACCTTCTTCATCGAATTCGTTAGCGTCCGTATAGGACGTACAATATGGGAGGATACAAAGAACCAGATTACTGATGTTAAAATAAATGAGATCAGAAAAACACCAATGGTATTGCGGAAAATCCCATCCGTTCCTTTGGTTAAAGAAGCATAAGGAACCGTTTCAACCACTCGCCAGTCATATTTTGTGATCGGAACATGTGCAAGCAGAAGCTGCTCTTGGTTCGTTCCCTCCGTAAGGAAGTACCCTTTGTCCTCCTGAGCTCTAATCTCATCCATTCCGCCAAACGACTCATTTAACAGCAGTGTCTCGGAATCAAATACAATATGATCTCGATTATCCACAATGTACAGCCTGCCACCGTCCAACAATTCGATATTCTTGAGCAGTCCAGTAAAATAAGATTCTTTAAATGTTAAATACAAAGTTCCAAGTGTCTTATTGTTCTTCTCCCCTACAATCGCTCGACCTAGCGCGACAACGCTTTCATTTTGAGTCCTGTAGTTAGCAATATTCTTATGAATACCAAGCCACATCACCTGTCCATTCAGACTGTTCACTTCACTGAACCATTGCTGCTCTTTAATCCGATCGATATCCAAGCTTGTCGCATCCTCACCGTATAGAAGATTTCGGCCATTATTACCGATTACGACAAGTGAAGAAACATAAGCGAATATATTTGTATTAATGGAGTATGTATCGAGCTGCTGCTCTACACGTTTCATATCATAGTAGAAATCAAGATCATTATCATAGGAAGTCATCAGGACATTTCGAATTACGGGGTTCACATTAATGAATTTAGAGATTTGCTCCCATTGTTCAAGCTCCTTTTCGATATTGTCACCGATGAAGGTCAGATTGGATAAGAAGGAATCACTGACCTTTTCCTCTAGCAAATTGACAGAAATCCGGTATGACATAATGCTTATGATGGTTGTTGGAAGAATCAAAACCAATAGGAATGATAATACGATTTTATTTTTTATACTCTTCTTGATCATTGAGCACTAGCCCTTCTCTCTCCAAGGATAAAGTAATCTTCGATAAACGGCCGGTGTCATGCCCTCTCGCTTACGGAACGTATGAATGAAATAGCTAACATCCTCGAATCCCACCCGTTCTGCAATTTCATTAAGAGCAAGCATCGATGTCCCCAGAAGCTCCTTCGCCTTTTCCATCCGAACCTCCAAGAGATACTGATGGGGTGACATGCGCATATAGCGGCGAAATAAGGCCCTCATGTGCCCTTCACTTAAACAGACAGCAGATGCTATCTCCTCTGAGCTTAATGAGCTTTCGTAGTGCTCTCGGATATAAGTACAAACTTCTCGTACTCGTTTGTCCGAGACCGGTGTCGGTGTCTTCATGAATGGCTGAGCGAGATGAATCATTAAAGCTACCCACTGCTTCGTCTTCGCTTCAGTAGAAAGCGCAAGCTCCGTGTTACTGGCCGATAATTCAAGTCCCTGTTCACCTAAACGGTAGAATTGTTGAACCAATTCGAGCCAAGTGGTCTTAAACTCACCTGCCTTGGGACTTTCTGATACGGAGAAGACAGCAGGAATACCGAACAACTGGTGGCATTCTACCCCTCCAATGATCGATTGGATACCCATAGATAAATATCGGATGGAACCTTGCTCTTCATCAATATGTTGAGTTGTCACTTTCTCATTCGAGGGCAGGATTACAATATTACCAGGTTCCACGAGATACTCTTCTCCTGATAGAAATACTTTTCGACTCCCTGCAAGGACATACCAGATCGTCGTTACGGGAATACAATATTCGTTGAAATTCCATGACTCGTCTCTATGCCAGTCAAATACAAAATGTAATGATATATCAGAATCTCCAGTTGCCGCACGATAAATCTGGTAATCACTCATAGACTCCAGTCACCTTCCGTTAGCTATGATCTTCGTTTTTTTACATTTTATCTGTGATTCATTACTAAAAAAAGCACTTACATTTCTTTATATTATATAAAAGATCATTAAAAGTCTTCGAAATTTAATATACATAGGGAGTGAAGACATGTCTCATCACAATCAAGAAAAACCAAATGTCATTGTTTTTTTCACCGATCAGCAGCGCATGGATACGACAGGGGTTCACGGAAACCCTTTAGGATTAACACCACATTTTGACCGTATTGCCCGAGAAGGAACGCATCTGTATAACACCTTTACCTGTCAGCCCGTATGTGGCCCCGCACGCTCCTGTCTTCAAACGGGCATGTATGCAACAGCTACCGGCTGCTATCGGAACGGGATTCCCCTTCCAGAAGACAGTCGCACGATGGCCCATTACTTTAAGGACGCTGGATACGATACAGGATATATCGGCAAGTGGCACTTAGCAGAACAGGAGCCCGTACCAGTAGAAGAACGTGGTGGTTATGATTACTGGCTCGCGGCAAATCTGTTAGAGCTATCTTCGGATGCCTACAGCACGGTACTGTACGATAATGATTGTAACGAAGTAAAGCTACCTGGATACCGCGTAGATGCACAGACGGATGCGGCAATTCGCTATATAGATGGCCATCAGGATCAGCCTTTCTTCTTGTTCTTATCGTATCTGGAGCCTCACCATCAGAACCATACGGATAATTATCCGGCTCCTGACGGCTACGAGGATCTTTACACGGATCGCTGGACTCCACCGGATTTAAAGGCGCTCGGTGGATCCTCTCCACAGCATCTAGGCGGCTATTACGGAATGGTGAAACGCCTGGACGAAGCCTTAGGACGACTATTAGATGCCTTAAAAAGTTTGAAGTTATCGGATAATACAATTATTCTCTTCACATCAGACCACGGGAATCATTTCAAGACTCGAAACGGAGAATATAAGCGCTCTGCACACGATAGTTCAATCCGGGTGCCAGCCGCGTTATATGGACCTGGATTCATGCAAGGCGGGCAAATCCGTGAAATGGTAAGTCTAATTGACTTCCCTCCAACTTTATTGGCTGCTGCAGGTATCGATGTCCCTTCACAGATGCAAGGTCACTCGATCATGCCGCTTGTTCGAAGAGATAACTCGGATTGGCAGGACGAAGCCTTTATTCAGATCAGTGAATCTCAAGTGGGCAGAGCCATTCGAACCAAACGCTGGAAATATGCTGTAACTGCGCCTGATCTCAGCGGATGGGATGTGCCCGGCTCAAAGGAATATGTAGAAGCTTTGTTATATGATTTGGAAGCAGATCCTTATGAACTAACCAACCTCACAGGGATCGAATCTTACCGGACTGTTGCCGATGATTTAAAAAATAGACTCATCATTCGAATGATAGAAGCTGGCGAAGAAGCCCCGATCATTCATTCTGCAGAACCAAGAGCTGCGGGACAGCGAAGAGTGTCGATCGAGGAACTAAGATTAAAGTTACAGCCCGAATCATCATCCATGAATAGTTGAACGATAGTTTAATCAGATATTGAACCAGATCCCCTTCGTGTAAACGAGTGTATCCAGCCACTAACGTTTACACGAAGGGGATTTTTCATGTTGTTCACACAGCTGAAATTCTCAAATACTTCACAAATAATGCACACTATTTCGCACAAAATTGTTGCTTCTTTCTCTTTCGTCAAAATTGCATATATAGTATAATCTTACCTGCTGTGAATAGTAAAAAAGTCTTATTTTTAAAATATCTTCATTTGTTTTCTATTTTGGCTTTAGGGAAGGGAGCTATGTTCTTGGGAACGTACTCTACACAAGTGCTAAATGAACAATCCGTACTCGCCGCACTAGAGCAGTCACTTGCTATGATTGAATTTAATCTGCAGGGAGAAGTATTATGGGCAAACGATAATTTTGCTCAAGTGATGGGCTATTCAACATCGGAGTTACCGGGAATACATCATAGACAATTCTGCACACCGGACTTTATGAACAGTTCGGAATATACGGAGCTTTGGGAAAGTCTCAGACAAGGCAAAAAATTTCAAGAGAAAATCACGCGTGTCACTAAAAACGGACTGCTTATAAGTCTAGAAGCTACATACATGCCGATTCGTGATGAAGATGGACAAGTGATTGCTGTACTTAAGGTAGCAACAGATATCACCAAGCGAGAGACCAGTACAACCCAAGTCATAGAAGAATTAAAAAGCATGGCCGAGGATTTACTCTTACGTACGGAGGAAGGCATTACCCGTAACCAACAAGTAGCCACAACCATAGATTTGCTCATGAATGGTAACGAGAATAACCTGAATGATCTTCATGACTTACAGCAGCAGACGATTGCCGTTCACCGAATCGTGAAGATGATTCGAGATTTCGCATCCCAGACGAATCTACTTGCTTTGAATGCGGCAATAGAAGCGGCTCATGCTGGAGAACATGGACGTGGATTTAATGTGGTAGCAACCGAAGTGCGAAAGTTAGCCAAAAGTGTACAAGAGGCGGCTCAGGAGATTCAAGAGACGGTTGAGGGAATTTCCAAGTACGTGGGTCGAGTCAGTGAGGGAACGACAACTTCTCAGGAAGCTATTGCGAGCAGTCAAGCTCAAATACAGCAAGCCGTCGCTGAGTTTGCAGGAATTGGAGAGGCTGTTAGCAAACTAGATGTTCAGGCTAAGATTTTGAGTCAGATGGTATAAATAGCTGTCCGATAAATAGCGCTTGTATTTGGGTCAGAATACTAAATTTCGAGGAGTAGAGAGCCCTCAGACTATAAAATACAACCCCCTCCATTTGGAGGGGGTTGTATTTTTGCAATCCGCTAGATTAATGAGGAACTTGCGCACTAAAGTCATCTCGGCTTGATCGATCTGCATGATAGAACACGATGTCTCCGTCTCTTAAGGAAAATGAATTCCCGTAGCTGTCATACGCTATTGAATTAAATCCTTCTAAATTCCATTGATTCATGAGCGGTGCATTAATGTACTGGAGATGAGGATTGCTGGTATTTCCATCCCGAATCGATTCCAG
>NZ_JBYSWS010000006.1:0-187583 GCF_058781425.1 Paenibacillus sp. FW507-14B1B
CTCTTCAAATCCTCCATTTCTTCGGATGCATTACGCAAACTTTTAGAGGTTTGTTTTAAACTGGACAGCTCCACTTCTAGTTTCACGCTGTGGCCCCCTATTTTTTACTCTTCTGTGCTTCGAGCCTTCGCTGTCTTTCTCGCTCTTCTCTCTCTCTTTCTCTCCGTTCTTCCTCGATATCCTCTTGCCTGAATTGCTCGGCCAAGCTTTCCAGTCTTCTAGCGAAATCCTCCATATCATTCGCAGTCTCTCTCATACTCTGTAAGACTCCAGAGAATTCCCCCATAAAATACTGATACACATTTCCCGCCCAATCTGTGGACTTCACTCTGCTGTAAACTGTATCTCGTTCACTTTCCAATTTATTGCTGCAACTACGCAACTTAGAAGCAATTCTCTCCAATCTAGCTACATCGGCTCGAATCGGCATTTTATCATCTCCCTACCGTATCGGCTTGTCTAAACCTTTCGGAAATAGCCTTCAATTCATCTCCCACATCTTGCAGAACTGTTGAGATACTCTCTAGCTGTACATGAGCATCTTTAAATGAAGAGTAGAATCTTTCTCTGGACTTCCCTTCCCATTCACCTGTAACTCCGTCAATTAATGACTTTAATTCTCTAGCCATAGAAAGGCTTTCTTCGCTACTTCTCAAAAAACGATCCCCAACCTCATTCAAACGCTGCGGATCAACCTTTATTTTATCAGCCACTTACTCCACCCCTTTATGAACAGGTATATCAAGATAACCCTTAAATTGATCAAGCGCTTTTTTAATGACTTCCGGCTTATATGGTTCAATCTGAATACGGTCTTCGGATAGCTCCCGAATTAGGTATAACTCTTCTTCCAGATGAAAATAATGATAACCTTCCTGATGCCACTTGTACCCGTTTCGCTTCATGAATACCATGGATCCCGAATGAGTAGCTGAATAAATCACATTTAACATAGATTCTGCTGTATCTGGTTCGCAGCCGGATGAAATAAGTAGGTCTTGTTTTTCCTTCCTCTCAAGTCCATCCCACTTCTCCCATGAACACTCCGATAAAATAATAGGCGAATGTGTACTACGGCCTCTTAAAGTCAGAGGAAAAAATCCTCTCATTGCATCCATAGTTATGGAAGCATTCGCAACAGGCACTAGAACGATCTCATGTGAATCTTCTTGCGTCCGTTCAACTACAATGTTAGGCATGAAATAGTAGTAACCTTCGTATTCTCCTACCTCTTCCATATGCTTTCGAACAAACATGACATTCTCTGATCCTGCCGCTGCTATGCATGCTCCAAGCATTTCGTGTAGATCAAAGCCAATACCGCCCTCTTTTGTAATCAGGTATTTTTCTTTGATAAGCTCCTGCTCAACGATCTTGTACTGTGATTCTAATTCACTCGAGAGATGCCCCTGGAATGGGTCTATGAAGCCAGCAATATGATGCGCGCCCATGATTTGGGTCAAGAAGAAAAACTGCTTTGCGGTAAGGGGAAAGACCCACTCATTTTCTAATGATTCCATTAATTCACTTCCTTTTCTATCAAGCTAGAATCTACTAATGATATAGAATAATACTGCAAGAATAAGAATAGCTCCTGAGCCTAGCAATACTAAGAACCACAGCTTTTGATATAAGGATTGATCGCTGTCAGCAGCCACTCGATTAAGTATTTGCTTGACCGGCTTCTCTACGGTGTCCAGGCTATCGTTGTCGGCGTCAATTGTCTGTTGTATTTCATCCATCACAATTTCGATCTCTATACGAATAGCAGATCTCACGGGTAAATTCTCAACTAACGTACCGTACTTCCATAGCGCAGCTCGAAGATCCCCTTGCTTCTCAATAAGACGGGCTTGCTTCAGATGCCTCTCCTGTTCCTCATTCAATAACTGCTCACACCAGCGTTGAGGGTCTTGATGACCCTCCTGATCGTACTCTGTGAATTCAGCAGCAAACGCTAAGTCTTCCTGATTCGTCTCTTCCTTTGGGGAGTCGTTGCCTTGCTCCGCAATGGAGGTAAGAGCAATTTGCCACTCTCCAAAGGCTGGGCACTGCTGAAGCTCCTCCGCATTCCAAAGTCTGGTTAGTATCATGCTTATTTCTGGCCCGTACTGGTCCTCCAATACTTTGGTCAAGATTTCATACCGACTGCATTCCTGCTGAATCTCGGATGGATCGAAATAACTCTCTCCCCAAGCGGCCTCACGCACTTCCTCACTGGACCATCCCAGCATTTCCGCAATCAGAATTCCACCGGAGAATCGATCAGACAATGCACTCCAATCTGGATAATCCCGTAAGAATGATGCTGTATATCCACTTTCACCTTCCGGCAAGTTATCCGGCTCCTCCAAATGCTTGGCATAAAGCCCTTCCATATCAACGAATTCGATCGTCCAATCTGGATCATCCGTTTCCGCCAAAATCATATTAGATCCCGATAAATCGGTGTGTGCTATTCCGGATTGCTCCATTTCAACCATTTGTGATACAAAAGCAAACGTCAGTTTTAGTG
Organism: Paenibacillus sp. FW507-14B1B; assembly: GCF_058781425.1. Lineage (NCBI taxonomy): Bacteria > Bacillati > Bacillota > Bacilli > Caryophanales > Paenibacillaceae > Paenibacillus > Paenibacillus sp. FW507-14B1B. Next base: position 2,516 of record NZ_JBYSWS010000006.1, read on the forward strand.
AATTGGTACGTGATAGCACTTCCTTACCAATAAGAACTTCTGTCCAAGTCTTACCTTCAATCCAAGGCATAAGTGCACTATATAGAAGCTCCGGATAAACCGCGATGATATTCATATCCTCTTTTGGATTCAGAATCGCTCTATCACATGCACGCATACCGCCAAGAGAGGATAGTGCAGAAAGCTCACTTGCCTGCTTAACAATAGAAGGATATCGAAAGGCCGGACGAAAAACCTTGAGTGCTGAAAATCGACCATCATCACCGATCAGCTTATAAACCGTACCCTCCCTTCCTTCCTGCCCAAAAGGAATTCCATCAACGGATGGATGCTCTGCTATAGTGAACGACATACTGCGGATCTTTATTTCAGTATTTAATTCAGGTGGAAACACTACATTGAACTCCTTTAACTTAATAGAGTTATCTTGAAAATCTCCTACTTATATATTTCAGTTACGTTGAAAAAGATTGAATTCTCTCAAGTCGTAAATAATTTCCATCCATAGCTTCCATTTCACGAAGAGTTTGATCCAACGTTACCTCTCTCCACTCATTTCCATCATCACTAAGAGCATAGCGATAATTATTCGGATGAAAGGTAAGTACCAGCCCTTCATTTAAGCCGCGAAGCATAGGCTCTAATAACTTCTCAAGAGGAAGATGATCAGGGATCTCAATATCCGACTTTTTTCCCGTTTCTTCAATAATTAAAGTGATTAACGATCTGTTCATGATTCTCCCTCCTTATTACATTGGTGTAGAAGCTGACATTTGAAATCCAAGAGAAATTAAGTCTCTGCTTGTACCCGGCAGCATCATGAGTGCACCCTTCTGGATAGAATATGCAGACTCTCTCATCATTTCCCGATAGGATTCTGGGATGACAGAAGACATACGTTTCAGCTTCTCGGAGTATGGATCTGCAACAAAGCTATCAGGCATCATGCCTTTCCACGACCTTGAATCGCGGATTCTTTGACTAGTTGCATCCTCTGTAATAAATATATTCTCAATTAATACATTTCCATCGGGAACGGATAAGTTCATAATTCGCTTAGCAATCGGCTCAGGGTCTTCACCTGTATATATTCCATCTGTCATATGACAGATAAGAGGCGCAGGGCAATCATGCATACTCTTTATCTCCGACTGCAATATTTTCTCAGCTTGTCTAAAAGCTTTAGCTGTATCTGTAAACCTTCTAGGAGATAGCTCTGGAAGACTCTTATAATTAGCAATACGGTCAATCGGCTTTACGCCATCAAGCAGATCATATACCTCATCACTGTATGCAAGTATTGAAATACGATAACGTGGGGAAATCTTTGAATTCTTCGTTGAGCGATAAACTATTTGTCTCATAAGGGTCTGTAACGCTTCATTCACAATATCCATTCTGCGCTGTCCCTCAAGCTCTAAGGTCATAGAACCGCTAACATCAATTAAGTAAATAAGCGTTGCTGGTGTAGTACCTGTTGCATGAATCATATAACTCATCGGCAAGGCCCTCTCGTTCTATTACTGGATGGTAAAGAAAAAGCCAGGTAACTATACCTGGCTTCTCTAGTAACGGTTACTGCTGGTCAGCATCTCTGAAGCGTTGGGCAATAGTCGACAATTCAGTGGATACTGCTTCAAGCATTTCAACATATGTAATCATATTCTGCTTGTCTGTTTCGTATCTTTCATAGAAGTTTTGGGAGGTCATACCTTCCCATTGTGAATTCAAGGAATCCATCAATGAGTTTAATTGATCCGCCAAATCTCTGCTATCTTGAGCGGCATTTGAAAATCTTTTTGAAGCATCGTCCATATCTTCGGGTGTAATTAAAATACGTGCCATCTTCTCATTTCCCCTTTATACCATTTTTAATAGATTTTACCTTTTTATTGTACCAAAAGCACTAGAATTCGACAAAACATTTTTTGGTAAACAAGTCTCATCATAGTTATTTAGTATGATTACATTGTTACTACTACGGCTCTGTTATTAATTTGTTCTACTTGTTCATCAATCCTTGCTAAACCTTCCGCAAAAGCGTAAGCAAGCTTAACACTTACAAACTTGCGTTTCACATAGAAGCCTTCTCCATCTGGGAGTGTCTTATTGGCTGTACCGAATGGTATCTTGATATTAAATAATTCGGTATCTGCTGACTCTGCAGTCCCTAATAACCAGCCAATCTGACTAGATTTAATCTCCTTGAGCCACTCGTCAAAAATACGGTGCATCGCATTGGCTTGTCCAGCAACAACGATAATGACGCCATGATCACGACCATTCTTACTGATATAATCCAGATGACCTTGCAGTGGTTTAGAAATTCGCTTCGCCATGAAATCCGCATCATCAATTAGTAGGAGCAGCTTCTTCTCATTAACGCTTGCTGGATCAGCAACCCGCTTCTCCACTTCTTCCCGTAAAACTACCAGCATTTCCTCCAATGACTGCTCATTAAAGGCATACCCTTTCGTATGACGAAGCTCTCTTACAGAACTTAATCCTGGCATACTGCGTCTAAAGTCACACAGATACAACTCCATCTCATCGGCTGAATACTTCAGCGAAGTCAACAAGGCGATGGATGTCAGCAAGGATGATTTGCCGGATTCCATTCTGCCACCGATCATAAAGTACGGCCCATCCGCTTCCATATCCCATTCCAAGGATTTCAGATTATCAATACGGATGCTAAGTGGAAGGCAACCTACCGGCACAATACCTTCTTGGAGATCATCCCAGACATCTTGAAGCGGTAATACTTCCGGTAGCGTCTTTATCGCTTCAGGCTTCATAACCGTGCATGCATCATTTAGGGCAGTAAACTTTTCACGCAGCATTCTTGCTCTTGTAGATTCATTCACCGCATCAATAGATAAAGCAGCTTGAAACTCGTATGGTGGAAGAGTTCCCTTGATATATCCGCGTCCTTCTGGTAAGTGATTCGGTGCTTTAGGAAGTCTTCCAACCGTGTAGTTGTAGTCCCCTGAATCTGCAAGCAGGAAGGAGACCGCATTGGAAAAGTTGCTCCTAATCCGTTCAAGCATGTCAGATACTCTATTCACGGTAACCATAAAATAAACACCCAAGCTAGACCCTTCGCGAAGTAACGGATCTAGTCTTTCATGCAGCTTCTCGAACTGACTCTTGAAGCTAACATAGCTGTCAATAATGACGAGTATGGCAGGTAAGACCTTATTCGTTTCTTCACAATATGAAAGCCTTGATTTAACCCCTGTTTCCGAGAACAGCTGCTTACGGTGAGCAATCGTCTCCTCAATATAGCTAATCAAGCGTGTCATCTTCTCTTCCTCATCATCCTGTATAACATCTGCCACGTGAGGTAATAACGAATAGTCCCTGAGCATTCTACCAAAATCAAGCGCATAGATATGTATATCATTTGGTGTCGTGCTTAGGGCCAGGGAGTACAGTAATGTCTGAATAAACGTTGTTTTACCTGTACCTGGCATACCATAGATAATCCAGTGCCCGGACTCCAGATCCATCCGGAATGTGAACTGCTTCTGATTTGCTACATCATCAATAAGTCCTACAGCCGGGTTTATAACCCTGCGAGTGTCATATTCCTCTTCAGGCAGCTGCTCTAGAGCTAGTTGGGTTGGCAGAGGCGGCAGCCATGGCCCAGGCAGTCTTGAAATCCCCTGTTCATCAGCCTTTCGGGCAATATGCTCAATCAGAATATTTAACTGTTTCTCTTCCAATCCTTTATCCTTCGGTACATCTTGAACAACCAATTCCAGCTGATCCTGGAGCTTCATCCGGCTTCCGTCCAGCAGGTATTCGTACATCGTTCCGTCCGATTGGGCTGCCGATTGATGAGGACGATAAGGCGCCCCGCTCCAGGCGAACTGAACGGATTCAAACACTTCGTTGCTTCCGACCTGGAGGAAGCCTCTTCCCGGATTGGTGATATGCGCTGCATCCGGAATTCGAATCATCTCCCGGCTGTCGCCTTCATCCTGCACCCGGAGACACACCCGATATCTCGAGTTACTCCAAATTTTGTCATCCACAACGCCACCAGGCTTTTGTGTTGCCAGCAGCAAATGCACGCCTAATGTTCTTCCGATCGCCGCAATACTAACCAGCTCACTCATAAACTCCGGCTGATCTTTCTTCAGCTGGGCGAACTCATCAATAACGATAAATAAATGCGGCAACGGGTCCTTATCCTTCCATTCCGTCAAGTAATATTCATCAATATGCTGAACATTACCCGCCTGGATGAAGAGTTTTTGTCTACGTTTCAATTCGGATTTCAGAGATATTTTCGAACGTTCAATGAGTCCTTCTTCCTCCAGATTAGTCACCGTCGCGATGACATGCGGAAGAGCCTCAAACGTATTCGACATCCCACCGCCCTTATAGTCAATCAACATAAAGGCCATATCATGCGGATGGTAATTTACAGCCAAGGAAGCAATAATAGACTGAATCACTTCACTCTTTCCTGAGCCTGTGGTTCCTGCCATAAGCCCGTGAGGTCCATGCCCTTTACGCTCAATCTTGTCATGCAGATTAAGATATACAGGCTTCTTGCCGCCTCTTACACCCACCGGAAACGGCAATGTATTCGGATAACGCTTCTGACTCCAATTGTCTTCAACATGGAACTGTTCAATATGCTGTATATCAAACAGTTCAAAGAGAGTCAGCACGTTCACAATCTCATCGGCAGAATTGCGCTTGATCCGGTAAGGTGCCATCTGTCGTGCAAACTGGTCCGCTTGCTCCAGACTCATCGGGTCAGGCTTGAAGATTTGCACAAATGGCTTCGCGTCCTTCGGCTTGGCATAAGTTTCGTCACTGGCGCCGCCAGTAACGTTCGTGGAGCGCATGCTGGCCTCGCCTTTGCCGACCTCAATCACCAATTCACATTCCTTAGGGAGCTCCTCTTTACTCGGGGCCATCACAATACTTGCGGCTCCGATCTTCTCTGACTGCTTCATCAATAGAGGAAGAATCGGCTCGTGCTCGATCATTTCAATGTAAGGGAATATGCATACATAGAACGGAAGCGCCTTTTCCTTCTTATCCAGCCATTGACGCCGCTGCAGCCGACTGAACAATTGTTCAAGAACCTGAGGCTTGTAGCCGCGTTCTTGGAATATATAACGGAATGACCTTGTGTCATTCCAAATGTGCGGAAGCCAGCGCATCCACTCCCACTGTTCCGTCTGCATTTTGTTCAGAAACACAGCCATTTTAACTTCATCCGGTGCATGATGTGTTGCCAGTTGCGTCACTAATGTCCGGCAGAACATATTTAAATCTTCTTCTTCCCCAACCAGACCAACAACTCGATATTTGTTTAAATCAAGCAGCGCAGGCGCATTGTTGATGTGAAAGAAAGGCTCTACCATATCGGTCGCCTTCTGAATCATCGGGTCCTTCTCCACACTATCCTGCTGCGGTACTTTGATATCAAAATGACTCGGAATCGTTCCAATCCCTACCCGCACCTTCAAAAAGTCAGCATCCTGAGGAATTCTCTCCCAGATTGAAGAACTGCGCTCTTTAACGAGATTAATGCAAAATTCAGGATCCAGATGAGTCTGATGCCAGTTCAGAACCAGCTCATTCTTCCAGTTCTGCAGAATTTCCCGCTTTTCATTCAAGTGGTCATCATACAGCTTGGCCCGGTCTCTTATCTTTTTACGATGCTTGGCTTTGTTCTGGAAGAACACGAGAACCGGAACAAAATACGAAACAATCATCATACTCAGGGATATCATCTGTACAATAATAAAATGACTATTCCCCCGGCTCTGATAATAAGCCATCATTGCTGTTCCGCCAGCTACCGTAACGATTATCGGGATAATTATGGAGATAATGTTAAGCTGAGGTGGCTGTGGTGTTGTAGGTGGACGAAAAATTTCTACTTCTTCGCCTGTCGTCTCTTTAATAATTCGGGGTGACCGGCGATAGAAAAAATGTGACATATATAGCTCCCCTTCTTCTCATTCAGCATTTTGTAAAATGCTCACTTAAATCTTATTGGCCATTTCTGCATTCCTTGGCAAAGTAACCTGCCGCAGCCGCAGCCTTCTCATTCGTAAAGGTTTCTTCTTCCTGCAGACCGAAAGAGCAGGAGCTCCGGTGGTAATATTTAATGCCCGTCGCTCTGTCAATTCCTGCTTTGATCTCTGTTTTCTTCACAAGACGACCGCCGCCCAGCGCATAGTTATTGTAATACTGATCGCCAACAGGGATGCCCTGTACAAATGCCATGACACCAATATCCTGAATCGAGTTCACCCATTCATCCTGAGAGATCTGGGGCAGCTTGAATGTATAGTGGATACCGTAATGTGTTGCATATTCGTTATGTTTGTTAATCAAATAAGCAAGATCATTCTGAATACTTTTTACAATTACGCTTCTTCTTACATTGTCAAAGTTCTCGACATCATTCAGGATGGGAATACTCGTCTGCCCTTCCAGATCCTCTCGATACCCCTCTACCCACGCTTTTTTCCTTGCATCATAAGCATATACATAGCTATCTAAAGTGAAGTTTATACTGTTGCCCCTGCTGTCAGCATATGAATAAGGCTTTCTTGGTCTCCACATATGTTTGAATACCTTCTGGTTATCCTGTCCGATATACTCCGTCACTGCATAGGCATCAAAACCATCATAATCAACCACGACTAGAGCAGGGATATAGCCGGCAAGCGCTCCCTGACCAATAGGATCATCAACAACACCAAAGTTCAAGTATAGGGTCCGAAAGAAAGTATCTAGGGCTAGTTCCTTGTTCGCATAAAAGAACTTATTGGACTGATACCCCGCCTCATACTCTTGCAGCACATTTACGTTAAGCATTTGTGACGCATCCTGGACAGCAGTATGAAGTGAAGCTGAATATTGCTCTGTTAGAAGCATCGCTTCCTTCTGATCTGCCGTCCGCATGTCCATAACAAGGAAGAACGGAACAAATATACAAATGAAGAAAATAGAGAGACTAGTAATCTTCATTGAGTACCATCCCTCCATAAGGGACGAAGATTTTCACTTTACTCCCTGTATTACCAGATGTGAAAAAATCCGTAAGCACAGCAGCCATCGTTCGATTCACATTCTTCACCTTAATGGTAAAGAAATCCCCCACGGTCATATAATACTTCGTATCTTTTCCCGCCGTTTTCGGAAACAGCACCGACATAATCTCCTCAGTATAACGACCATCAAAGTACGTACTGAAGCTATTTTTAAAACTATTAGGGTCAGCCGGGTCACTATACTCGGGATGGTATTTCTTATGCAGGTGCTCCAATTGAACGTCATATTGATTACCCGTTGCCCCTAACTTCTTGTTGAAGTCAAGATACATCTCAGGTGTTATATATCCCTTCGTCCTCGCAGCATCCACAAAAGCAGTTGTTGCTGTATGAACCACAATCTGCGACAGATCATCTTGTCTTTGTGCTTGCTGATATAAGGGATATGCGAACAATAATATAACAGCAATAAATACACCTAGTATCTTTGAAAAAGAGGTATCCAAATACGCTCACCCTTTATGTAAAAACAATAGTCTGTAATATCCCGTTTCGATCACGAACAAAGGAAATCTCATATGTGCGATTCAGATCAATGACCGATACATCGATCTCCTCTATATCCTGAGTTTTCGAGAAATAACGGCCTTCCACACGAATACTAGCGTTGAGAGTATCCATATTACGTATACTTTGAAGCACTTCTGCCCCTGTATAGAGATCCTGTCCATTCAACTCTAGACTCGTATATAGTCGGCGCTCTTCATTCATGGATGCGTCGTGTACAGCTCTGATTGCCCGATCCTGAGAATTAATACCTCCGATAGCGAACATACAGGCTGTAATGAACAGAAATATCTCGGCAATCATTAGGAGCGCCTTTTCAACGGAATCGCTCATTGCATTTCTTGTTTAAAAATAATTCCACGGATCATATTATTGCTGTCTCTTACAATGCTAGATCTGAACTTTCCACTTGGATTGATGTATTCGTTGCTAGACTGGTTTTCAGCGTTTGATAAATTTCTATATTTATCATTATCATCGTATACTTTAGTAACAACACCATTTATAACCGTGAACTCATTTCCATAATAAGTGCCTCTAGGCGAGGAACCAATATTCTGCTTCCCGGTTACCACCTGAACCCCAAACTGCTCTTGATTCATATACTGACGAATCGCATTCAATACCTGACTCCCCGACAGCGTTGTATTGTTATATGTGTTGTACTCTGTATCCGACAGCTGTGTTGTAATGGCAGCCATCTTCGTCTGTCCCTGCTTCGCCGCATCCTGGGATGATACTGTAATTATTACGACAATCGTGATCAACATAATGGTAAGAAATATTCCTGCTGCAACTCGTATACCAACGCCAGTATTCTCTTCCATGAACCATCAAACCCTTTCCTTTAAATGAATTGTATTTGTGAAGATATATCACTTAATTGTCCAAAGGACATATATAAGAATGGAAACACGAGATACAGACCGATTAACAGCGCTCCCGGTGTCCAGCCAAATAACTTACCGTAAGATGATTTTTGACGGATCAGTCGTTCAAGTCGCTCTTTCTTCTGCTCCGCATAATACTCCTGCTCCATTTCCAGATCATCGAATGCATCCTGTAGCGATAGCTTTTCTACCGCTTGCATTAACCTTTTAATAATTCTTCCGAAAGGATCAAATGGAGCCTCTGTCTTTAATGTGCTTAAGGCATCCTCAGCTCCGCTATCGTAGTTGAGGAGACATTTCTGCAAAGCAGGTCTGAAAATAATACTGTAACGCTCCATCCACTCCAGTACGGTTTCTACAGAGATTCTTTCAAACTCAGACAGAATGGAGATAAGCACATGAAACTGATCAACCTCGCTTTGCATTTCCAAAGCTCTCAACTTCCTCTGGAATAGAAGGATCCATATCGGAAGATTGTAGCCTCCGAAACCAACTGAGATAGCAATTAACAGCTCCCACCATTTGAGATATTCACTATTTATGGAGTTTACTTTGTCAGCAATTCGGTTAATCATGATATTGAGCTTTACATCTGATAAAGGCTCGTCAACTTCAGACTCAATCGATAGAATAATGGATTCCCTTGTTAATTCCCCCTTATCCAATTTGTCAATGATGGCATTATCTGTTGCTGTTGTTGCATTAGCACTCTCGAGTTCACGCTCATCCATGTTCCCAAGGATAAACGTCTGTTCTGCGGTAGGCTTTGTTAATATGTGATGGACGGCATTATAATGTAGAAACATGGAGAATAGAATGACGCCCACAAATCCGGCAATACTTAGAACAATTCGACGAACATACAGCCACTCTACAACCAGATGAGAATTCGCTTCTTTTAGTAGCATGTTTAATCGATAGCTCTTCCTCATATTCCGATTCGGAACTAGCCGATCTACAACCCATTTCACACCAAGCCAAAGATACAGCTTCCTTTCCCATTCTTTTCTCGGCCCCTTCGGAACGTACTTCGCTTCATCATTCTCTGAAAGCTTCCGAATCAGTAAATAGGAGATTACGGCTGAAGCGTAAATAATAATTCTCATAATGAAACCGAGTTTACTGTTATAGAATTCTGATGTAATTGGAAAATACGATTCGGCCCACCGCTGAAGAGGAAACGACAGTAATATCGGAACCAATGCCAGCAGAGTTAGTCCCCCGAGCTTGTAGCGAAGCTTCTGTCTTCTAAGCAAGTCATATCTAATTTCTTGTACGAATTTATTGATGGCATTCAGGTACATAGAGCCTTTCTGTATATTCCTGTCACCATATTCCATGATCAAATGAGAGACTCCAGAAAACACTTTCAAATATCGATTCGGAGCCACGGCATAATAGCCTTCCAGACTTTTTGCGGGGTCCTTTGAGGTTAAGATTTCATGAATCCTCTCAACTTGAAGCTTGATATCAGGGGGGGCACTCTGGGCAGCCATATAAATAGCCTCATCCACCATACGTACCTCTTGATAGTAATGCCGGTTATCTTCAAGAACATTGGAGAATTGCTTCAGTAATCTGTCCTCCACCCGATTCACAAAAATATCAATAAACAGTTCATTTACTACAATTGCTATTAATCCACCAAAAAACACGGCCATCCAGCTTCTGCTGAACACGGCAAGTAATATAAGTGCTACAGTAATCGTGCCTAAGGAAAGAAATGTTATCCTCATCGTTTCCTTGCGGAGCGAGTACTCATCATATGTGTTGATCGCGGTAAGCCTTTTCCTAATTTTAAGGATTTGGCCTCTAAATATAGGAATTTTAAGCAGCTGTACATATGACTTTTGATAGAAAATTAAAAGTTGTCGTGGAGTACGGCCCGTTACGGTCCGTGATGGCCACGATTTTCCTGTATTTTTCCGCTGTTTTCTACTCTTTAAGATGAGATAGAGCAATACCCCACCGGATATAAGTAATGCTCCACCAAAAATAATTAGTATCCATAACCACTTATTCATTGAGCGTTCCCCCAGTAAGCACTTAGGAATTCACTGAAGGATTCTCTGTCTTCCGAATTCATATGGAATTTCATTCTTTCAATTTTCTCAACAGATATAGGGCTAGTCGCTACATATACGCCATCTCTGTACTCGATAATATTTCGAGAAGTCCAGACTCTTCCGTTATTTCTCCGATGAACCTCTCTCTGCAACTCAACCAACGCATCGATTTTACTTTCCAAAGAATTGCCTTTGCTAAGTTCTCCCTCTTGTTCAATTAATTCAGATTCATACCTTACCGGAACAATCTCCGTAATTCGTTCAATATAACGTCTTCCATCCATTTCTTTTCGCATGTGAATATCCCATTGAACTGCATTCACTACCTGTTCCTCAGCAATCCGTTCGTTTTGAAACACTCCTGTTTTAAGCAGTGAGTTTCTGAGCGACCATACAAGTTCCCTAGCGGACGTTGCGTGGTGAGTAAATATAGTAAACAAACTTGCTACCTGAGACATTTGAATCATCCATGCCGCAACAGGATCAGTAGCTACCTCACCTAATATATTTACTGCACCGTCCGTCTTCTTCTGAAGATCCAATCCGGCTTGTCCTGAAATATTATCCGTTTCTCTCAAGGCCAGTGAGTTACGCTGTGGATAAAGTCTTCTTAGATGAAGTTCAAATGTCATTTCCTGAATACGTAAAGTTAATGTGGCATAGATGTACTTAACCGATGCCATCACGAGCGATGTTTTACCCGAGCCTTGTGGTCCTGTAAAAGCCGTTACCTGAGCACCCTTCATTAAATACTTAATCATTTCTCGTGGAAGCTCAGCGTTATCCGTATTCTTAGATGAAATAAGATTTTCCAGATTCATATTGGGAAGATCAAATTTCCTTACAAAAAACGCCCAACTTTCGGCAAATGGCGGACGTACTACAACGACACGTGATCCGTCCTTCATCTCGTTTACTTTATAACCATTCGTCTCTGTAAGCTGTCCCGGGTTATCATATTTATATATATTTTGACACACCCGCTTAAGTTCAAGATCAGATCCAAAGCTTAAGAACGATAGATGTATAGATTTACCTCTGAAAAATATCCAGACACTCTGATATCCGGGATGAGCAAATTTCCTCATTCCCTGTAGCAGTGCAACTTCATCCTCCACAATCTGCATATTCGTAGGTACACCGGATACGCCACCAGATACTCCATCAATGGCCATGTCCCTAATCTCGTCGATAACACCAAAGCCTTTGTAATGCTGGTATACGCGCTGCACGATAATACTTATCTTGTCTTCATAATCTAGATTGAGACGAGCTTCCTTGGCATAAATTGCTCGTATTTCATCACCAGTGATCACATAAGAGTCAACAGTACCATCTTCAATCACCTTTTTAGGACGATCCAATTTATATTTATTGATCAAATTCGTTAACCCATGAAACCCATACTTCTTCTTATATAAATAGAGTAAGATATCAAATTTATCTTGGTCTGTCAGAGCCTCTTCGTCATCAAACGGAATAATTCTATTCATATTCTTCTCGTCTAAGCCGTAATTACGTTCCAGAAGATCAGCTATAAACTGTTTCAGATAAATCTTCTCTTGAATATCTCCTGACGTAGCATTCTTCATAGCATTTCGTAGTTCTGCGACAATTTCCTGACGACGTGTGTATTCTTCACTGGACATTCCCATGTCCAAGAGATTGATATTGATATATTCATTTATCATTTTCTTTACATACTCGAGCAGGTTATCGAACTGAAATCGCTCCTCATTCCGCTCAGTATCTGTTGAAGGGGACCTCCCCTGCTTACTGGTCAACTTAATAAATAGAAAAACAATTAAAGCCACGATAATGAATACAATCACTAGGAAATTGATGGTGAATGGAGTCACTTCAATCCCCTCTTTCAATCTTTTTAAGTTTTGTATTAATCGCAATTTCACTTAAAATTATTTCTGCTGCCTTACCAACCTCTTGAACAAAGTAATAATTCTCATGATCCTTAGATACATTCCGATTACGTGAAAAAAAGCCCTTAACATCACCATCATTCAGATGATCTCGATAACTAGTGTTATACGGAACCGTGCAAATATGACCTTTAAATTTATACTTATTAGCTATGTTTCTAACTTTATATTTCGAAAATGGGTCATACTGTGTCATCAAAAGAACATGTTTTTTATTCTTTATGCCTTGCGGCCATTCTCCCCTCTTCTCATCAAAATATTTTTCTAATACAGCAATATTTTGATCCAAGCAGACAACCACAATATCTGAATTCTCATGAAGCTGCTCCACTACCGGATTAACTACTCCACTATTCGTATCCATTAAAGTAGCGGCATAATAATCATTAGCCTGCTGAAAAATGATGTTTATCGCTTCGATCGAGTTAGGGTGAGACTTATTTAATCTTTTACTTCCCTCGAGAAGATCCAGTCGATTTCTCTCCAGCATAAACGCATGATTTCGAATGCCTTCCCGTTCAAGCTTACCGCTCTTTGTCGTTCGTTCGAGAGAATCCAATCCCGTCCCAGATAAATTTCTAAACTGTGAATGATATTGATTAATCGTTTTTTCAAAATATCGCTCCATTGCCCCATCATTGTTCATAGGTTGGCTCACCAATGTCCTGATATCATATTCAAGCCCTATATAGGCTGCTATAGCAGCAGTGGCGCTGGTAACCCCGAGACCATGCTGCATTCCCCAAAAGGAGACCTTCCCCATGTTATTTCCTCCTTTCAGCCCGCTTCCATAATGCATTTACAGAAGACGATTCGCTTTCCAAGATGTCGCTCACCATTTGTTTAATTACCTTCTTATATTCTCCTGATAATTTTTTGATAGAGATTGAGGAACTGTTTTGATTTAGTATTTTAAGCGTCTGATTGCGCTCTTCAGGATAATAAACTAACGCAGGCTTCCAGATAACTGACAGTTCCCCAAATAATTCATTAATATAGTCTTCTTGAAATGTGCCTGCTGCTTCACATATAACTTTGGTGATTTCAAGCGCGTTCGCATAAGATGGATTACTATGTAGTGCATCTATTAATTTTTTGTTATTCTGAAGCACCGGGTTTTCATAGGAAGTCACAAGATATATAGCATCTGCCATTGGCCAATTCAATAATGCGTGTTCATCATCGATATCTACGAATACAAACTCATAATCTTTCCCCTCTAGGAAACTTTCTAAGGCGGAATAATCTTTAATATTCTCAACGACATCAAACTGGTCATGCTGATGAATTTCAAGAGTGCTATCTACCTTTGGAAAACAATATTCATAATTTCTATTTTGTGATACCTCTACAAGTAATAATTTAAAGTCGGTAGCAATTACTTTACTGAGATATAACATCAAATCTGTCTTATCACATTTTCCAACAACCAGTATCTGTTTCATTATGTTCTCCTTGTTACTGTATTGGGACGCTTACGCTACTATCTTTGAAGCTGTGATCTGTCGAACCACTATTGTTAGATGAAGAGGGATTGTTAGGGGACATGTCGTTTTGTGATTTTAGACTATCTGCAGCAGCTTCATCCTCAATATAGGTACCACTAGCCTTCATCTTCTCCGAGTTACGTCCACTAATATAGCTCTGTCTATCTTCATCACTCATTGCCTTTAGCTTTTGTTCCAGCTTAGCTCTGGTGATGCGCTCCAGTTCATCCTTAGCAACCTCTATAATATTCGGATCCTGTTCAATAAGATCCAGTATTTCTTCATTAGAAGGATATGTAGTGAATGCTTCATTCTGCATGTAGGGATCAACATAAGAGAGAGCATATATGGAAGCATCGTTTATATAAGCATCTACAATTGCACTGGACAGTACTAATATTTCTTTCTCATTTATTTTGTGCCATACAGTTCCATTGTTCAGATCCTCAACCTTTTTCTTGGAGAGAACAATGTAATCTTGACCCGTTGGGAACTTAATTCTCACATCTACAAAATCACCCTTTTGCAGCTTTATAGGTAATTCAACCAAGCTTAGCTCCTGGTTCCTAAGATCGTCCGGGGTTACCCCATCTTCGAAAATCAAAGGCAACGTAATAACGGAGTTTTGATTCAGATCAACTTTCACTCGCTTCCCTATGATCTCTTCCTTAGATGCAGCGTTATCCGGAACTGTACTGCTTGGTGCCTCGATCGTTGTTACCTGATTTTCTGATATCAAATCGCCAGACTTAACGCTCGTATTCAATACGGCAACGGTTGTCTTATTCTCATTTAACTTCTTCTGTGTATCTAGTAGCTCTTGTTCAATTTCCCTAGTGTGCTCCATATATTTCCCTTGTAAATGGTCAATAATTAAATATCCAATGATGAAGCTCAATAGTAGTACCATTGCTCCACCTATAGATGCAGCCAGAATTAACTGCTTTTGTCGAAATCGAATTTTAGACATGCCTGAACTCCCTTTCATCCTCCAAGAATATTTCTGATCATCCGCTAGAGCTTGTTAATCAAAAGCACAACTAAAATAGCAATTATTATAATGCAAGCTGCAATGACTCCATATAATAAAGCTTTTGTTGATATTTTTTTGCTATCTCCCATGTAGCCTTTTAATATTTTATAGAGCACTGAATCTGTATCACCTTGGCTCTTATAAGGATCTGGATGAGGCGGAATACGAAATACCTGATTACCTAAAAGATCCTTACGGATATCCTTAACGCTGATGTTCTCCACAAAAGGAATGCAGTAGACCCAATTAGACTGATCTATCTTTTTCTGTAAATCTCTAAATCTCTTAATTTTATCCTGACGCCACTCACTTCCGGCACCAATTACAATTTGTACGCTTGCTCTAAAGAATTCTTTACTCCATTCGCTCTCTTCAAAGCTACCAATGTCCAAGACAAGGTAATCATGGCCCGCATTAATAAATGCACTCATGTCATCTTTGCGATTCTTATAGTATTCAACACCTTCAATGCTAAACTTCGAGTTGCTGCTTTTATGGCCTTGCGTTCCTTCATAAGCATTCTCAATCCTCGTGAAGTCTTCAGAACTATTTGCCTCAACCAACCCAACTGAATAGCCTTTACGTTTCAAATAATTAGCAATTAGAATACTTTGATGAGTGGAGCCTACCTTAGACTCTACCCCCATCACTGCAACAATAATGGTTCCGATAATCCGATCCTTGAGGACGATTTTTTCTTGAATCGGAACGTCTGGAAGTTCTAGCTCAGTAACATCTGATCCATCATAGCTACCAGACAATTTCAACTTGGAGGTGTATCTATAAATCTTATCTTTAACTCGTTCCATTTCAGATTCTGGAGAGTCCCATTCAACCGTTTTTCCTTTGTTTTCGATATCAGGTAGTAGATTATGTAATGCAGGAACGATTGAACCTGGCTTTGTTCCCGGTGAAGTAGTAATCACATCAATCCCCATATCTGCTAACTGGTGAATAATTCCGTCATCCTCATAACGATCTAGTGCTACAACAATTATCTTGGTATTTCTTCTTAACTTCTGATATTGGATGATCCCTCTCATAAACGTTTCAGGATCTGTACAATTTACATCCGTAATAAATGCTCGAATATTAATTTTAGCTACAGACTCACAGAATTCTAAAAATTCTATGCTATTAAATTGCCCAGCCTTCTGATAACTGATATCCGTATGACCTAGAGCCTCTTGTACATACATCAATGACTTATTAGATACTATTATGGCGTTCAAGTATATGCCCCCATCAATCGCTAAGTATTTTACTCTGACTCAAATCATGGATTTTAAAGACACCATTATGCTGTGTTCTATCCGCTCCCACTTTTGCTTCTTTTATAAGTTCTTCGACTTCTACACCCAGCTTGATATCGGTATATCCTACGTGTAAGGACTCCGATATCTCTACCTCTATTCTCATTCGAAGTGAATTGGCCAATTCTTGCAGCTTAAGCGATGATTTAGTGATTATGACTGCGATAGCTTGATCTTCATAACGTCCAGAAAAACCGATTCCATCTGTAAATCTTGCTACAGCCTTTCCCGTTCTCTGCATTAGCTCCTCATATGATAGATGCTCACTCATTTTGGATTGACGAACGTCTATGTACAAAACACCAAGTGCGCTTTTCTTCAAAATCGCTTGATTAGCTTGCACTAAAAAATGTTTACGAGAATACAACCCAGTAACTTCATCTCGAGTAGATGTATATGTAGCCGCTTGCATCAGGCTCATCAATCTCTCGAAAATCATTACAAATACAATAAAATTAGAAACCACACAGAAAATAAGCCCGATAATAATCAATGAATCCCATTTTGAAATTGCACCAATAAGCAGCATTAATATATTTAATAAATACGTTGTTAAAACTAGTAGACTTCTAAACTTCACTCCTGCCTCTGGATATAAGTTGAGTATGGAATATACAGAAAGAGCTGCAAAAAGTATGAACAGAAGCAATGCACTCATTTCAACAGGTAAAAACAATGACATGGCCGTGATCAATACAGTGGATACTGTACACGCTAAATGTATGTATAGTTTATCTACACGCTTTGTGTAGTATAAACGGAATATGCCAATCTGCATGATAACGCACCCTAATGTAAATATTGAAACAAAAAACATATAGAACGGTGTCACTTTAGGGGATAAAAAAATCAAACCAATTGTTGATAAAGCCAGCAATATTGAAGCACTAAAGAGCTTTAAATACGTCTGATTACGCCATTTAAAATACATAAGACCCGATACAATAAACAAAACTGAGCATACAGTCAGAAGAGCCCCAAAAACGAGCATTTTAATATTGTCCATCAACACTCACATTCCATTCTTTTGAAATATTAAATATAAGTCCCATATTTTCTCGTTTATACCTATGAATATATATCGGCAATTCCCATTTTAATTTTATATTTCTGGGAATAATAAATAGGAAATTATACCCTCAATATAGGATAATATCCCCAATCGAATTTATTTTAGTTACATAAAAACAAATAATATACAATAAACGGTAATAATACAACTATTTTTATGATTCTTTTTTCCTTGTTGTCTATAATTTGGACAAAATATGATATTTTGCGACTGCATCTCAAGAACTATCACGATACATAATTCCCAATTTTTTTACCATATTGAATATGAAAACTCTTATCTTATAAACAAAAGGATCCACCAAGCAGATTGCTTGATGGATCCTTTATAAATACTTCTATAACTATCGATTACGATCCAAATCTCTGACGATAACCACATTTCCTGCATAATTCCTCGACAGCTTCCCTACGAGAGAATCCATCAACGAGATTATTCGCCCGTTCACCATCTACAATGTCAGAGAAAGAGGACTTATTCACATTGCCCAGATTGATTACGCCTTCCCCATCTAAACAGCATGGAACGACGGTCCCATCCACAAGAATTGCTGCCTGACTGCGAAGGGCATGACAGAAACCTTTCCCATCATCCTCAGGAGCTGTGAGACTAGGCCACTGGAACTCATAGTCTTGATTTAGGTAAACCTGTTTACCAATTTTCACGCCACCACCTGGAATGACCATCTCTTCGATCTTGTAGTCCAATCCAAACTCCTGCTCAATAATCTCAAGTGTCTGACGATTTCTGCTCTTCTCCAGATTGGTTGCGTTGTCCTGCGTTAAATTCCATAGGCGGAATGAGAAGATTACATTATGCTCTTCTGCTTCTCGGACAAAAGATAGGATTTCTCTCAAATATCCTTCCCGATTCGTTGAGCCCTCATGACCATCAAAGCTGTGAAGCGAGAAGTTCATCTGTCTCAGTGCTGGCTTCCCAAGCAGCTTATGCCGGTTCTTCGCAATCAACGTTCCGTTGGTCGTGATATTGACCTTAAAGCCTTTTTCATGACTAATATCCAGCAGTTCATCGATTTTCGGATGAAGAAGCGGCTCTCCTTTAACGTGCAGATAGATATAGCTTGTGTGTGGTTTAATTTCATCCAATCGTTTAGCAAAATCCTCAACCTTAATAAAATTAGCCTTTCGCTCCGTCGGTGGGCAAAAATGACAGGCTAAGTTGCAGATGCTCGTTACTTCTATATAAACTTTTTTAAATGTTTTCAAGTCGTTCGTCTCCATTTCAAGTATCCAGATGTCTATGATAACTAGGGTGAAATTATTAGATCCTTTTCATATAGTATCATAGGTCGGCTGTTGCAGGTACAGATAACGACATCCTTATCTACAAAATCGAAAAGAACCTCGAAAGGCATTATGCCTCTCAAGGTTCCTCAGATCCTTAAACTCCGTGTTAAGCTCTTACTTCTGATGCATAACAAACTGAGCAATATTCTTACTGTGATCGCCAATACGCTCCAGATTCGTTAGAAGATCCAGATAGATAGATCCTGTTCCAACAGAACATAGATCCTTATTCAGACGATTAAGATGATTCTTACGACAAGCTGCTTCAAGCTCGTCCAGCTTGGATTCAAGGCGAAGTACTTCCTCAGCCGCCTCTTCGTTATGGTGTTCAAGTGCAATCAAGGCTTTATCCACAGCCTGATTTGCCACTTCAATCATTTCCTTCAGCTCAGCCGACGCTTCAGCCGATAATTCCAGCTTATTCGTTATTCTAAATTCTCCAAGCTCCACAATATTTTCTGCATGGTCCCCGATCCGCTCTAGATCACTTACCGTTTGGAACCAGCCTGTGGTATTCTCAGATTGAACTGGAGAAAGTCCCTTTTGATGAATTTTCACGATATAATCGGTAATTTTACGGTTCAGCTCATTCACTAGCTCTTCCTTCTGAAGTGCCTTCTCTGCCGATTTCGTATCCTTGCTAAAGAAGAATCCTGTCGCATCCTGAAGTGATTGATACGCATATTGTCCCATCCGTACAATCTCATGTTGCGCTTGGCTAAGAGCCATAGCAGGTGTTGCGAGAAGACGCTCATCCAGATAAATAGCTTTGAACTCGATCTCTTGCATTTTTCCAGGGATGGCTTTGGTTACGATCCAAGCCAACATCGGAATGAGTGGCAGGAAGATTAGAGTATTTGCAAAGTTGAACAGACCGTGAGCATAGGCAATCTGCATCCGGATATTCACACCTTCACCAATCCACATGACAACGTTATAAACGATAGGAAGTAATAATGTGAAGATGATCGCACCCGCAATATTAAAAATAACGTGTACTAGAGCCGTACGTTTCGCAGCAACCGAAGCACCGATGGATGCAAGCACGGCTGTAATGGTCGTACCAATGTTGTCTCCGAATAGAATCGGTAAGGCCCCTTTCAGACTAATCATGCCTTCATCCGCAATGGTCTGCAGGATACCGATTGTGGCACTTGAGCTCTGTACAATCATTGTAAATACGGTTCCAACGATCAGCCCAAGAACAGGCTGGTGAGCAAGCTCAACCATGAAATCTGTAAAGACTGGCAGTTCCCGAAGCGGCTTCATTCCGCTACTCATTGTGGACAAGCCGAGGAACAAGGTACCAAAACCAAATATGATTTGTCCGATGTACTGATACTTTTTCTTACTCAAGAAGAACAAGAAAAAGGCACCTACTGCGATAATAGGAAGAGCGTACTCTTCAATCTTGATTCCTACAATAAATGCAGTCATTGTGGTACCGATATTAGCACCCATAACTACACCAATCGCTTGCCGTAAGGTCATTAAGCCCGCATTAACAAGCCCAATCGCCATAACGGTTGTCCCTGACGAGGACTGAATCAATACGGTTACGCTAACCCCTACAAGGACAGCAAGAACTGGGTTAGAAGTATATTTCTCTAATATGCCACGCATTTTATCCCCAGCTGATTTTTGAAGCCCGTCCGACATGTATTTAATACCGAACAGAAAAATCCCAAGTCCTCCAACGAACTTAAATATCAATTCCTGCCAATCCAATATGTAAAGCCTCCTCTGGTTGATTGTTCTATTTTAGACCCATCTAATTTAGCATATTATATGCAGAATATGAATTATCTAAGTTTAGACATATGCCCTCTTTATTCGACTTTTTTAGAGTGAAATACCATGCAAAGCGACCTTTCGAACACTATATTTAGGGCAACAAACATACAACTTTCAACATATAGTACTATAAAGTACTTTTCAATAAATTGCTTACTTAGTTCACATATAAATAAGGAATAAATTGCCAGAGAGAAGTTTCTCTATTCTCCTGCATTTATTCCCTGAATGACCGTATCTTTATTCATTTCTGTTAAGAATTTAGAACATTTAAATAATAATATCTAAACTTCAGTACATTTTAGATCACAGTCAAAAGTTCTGCTCATGTGAGAGGTTGTCATTCGGTGCGAACCGCTTATACCTTTCCTAGAATGATGCCCGCAGCTGTAGCCTTTTTAATAGAAGAAAAAGTATTGTCACAGTTACAGGAATGATAAATTATCGCTTATGACATACTTTATGGTAACAATATCTCATACATATTCGTCTTTCTAGTATAGACTTATCATTTACGGCAGATTATAATAACAAATACACTTAAAAAACGAACATTAAGGCGGTAATCATGAGTAAATATATGGAATTATTTCAAGGCACTGCTTTTTCCAGTACATCACCTAAAGAAATTCAAATAATGAAAGACTATCTGTTCTGTATTAACCAAGACGGCATGATTGAAAGAATCGTTGCTCCAGAAGATGCAGAATATCAACCTTTACTAGAGCAATATCAAGATACAGACCACTTTCATCGCTTAGCTGACGGTCAGTATTTCTTGCCTGGCTTTGTCGATCTGCATGTCCACGCACCACAGTGGGCCCAATCTGGAACAGCATTAGACATTCCACTGTATGATTGGTTGAACACATATACTTTCCCACTGGAGTCGAAATTCTCAGATTTAGATTTTGCTAAGAAGGTTTATGATGATGTCGTTAGCACCTTGCTGGCAAACGGAACAACTACAGCACTTTATTTTGCAACGGTTCACAAAGAAGCAAGCTTGTTGTTAGCTAAGATCTGCGCAGAAAAAGGACAACGCGGACTCGTTGGAAAGGTAGTTATGGACGATCCCGAGCAAAATCCTGAATACTACCGTGATGCTGACACATCTGCAGCACTAGTGGACACCGAAGAGTTTATTGTCGCTGTACAAGAATTAGCCAAGTCCACGAAACAAGGTGTATATCCTGTAGTAACCCCAAGATTCATTCCAAGCTGCACAGATGAAGGCTTGAAGGGCTTGGGAGAACTGGCAGCTAAATATGATACGTATGTTCAATCCCACTGTAGTGAAAGTGATTGGGCACACGGTTATGTCAAAGAACGATTTAATAAGAACGATGCGTTTGCATTACATGATTTTGGCTTATTGCGTGATAAATCGGTCATGGCTCATTGTAACTTCCTAGAAGATCCGGATGTCGATTTATTCGCTGAGACCGGAACAGCAATTGCTCATTGCCCTGTATCGAATGCCTATTTTGCCAATAGTGTTATTCCAGTGGCTCATATCCATTCCAAGGGAGTTGAGATCGGTCTCGGATCTGATATTTCCGGAGGGTTCTCACCAAGTCTCTTCGATAACATCAGACAAGCTGTCATGTCTTCCAGAATGCTTGAAGATGGTGTGAACCCCTCTCTTCCAGCTGAAGAGCGCGGTGTACCAGGCTCACGCATTACCGTTCATGAAGCTTTCTATCTGGCTACGGCTGGCGGCGGAGAAAGCCTGAGCTTACCCATCGGGCGCATTCAAGAAAATTATGCATGGGATGTACAGGTGATCGACACGAAATGCAAAGCTTCCAAACTACCGATCTATGATGATAATGAAGATTTACAAGATATTTTCCAGAAGATGATGTATCTTGTTAGACCTGAGCATATCCGCGAAGTCTGGGTACAAGGTGAAAAGGTTCATTCACGTTAAAATTTAGAAACAAATAAAATAATTCGAGGTGTGCACCGAAGTGAAAACACAAGTAGACAAGCAAGATCACGCGCAAGTAAAGTCGCAGCAATTAACAGTTCTACCTGAAGACAAGATTTCATTCGGAAAATCAGCAGTCCTAGGCTTGCAGCACGTATTAGCGATGGACGTTTATGTCGTTCCATTCCTGATTGCCATGTTAATTGGACTCGGGTCCAACCAGTCCAGCGCATTAATTCAATCGACGTTTATTGCTGCTGGCCTTGCAACAATTATCCAAACGTATTTCTGTATGAAGTTGCCTATGGCGCAAGGTCCATCCTATGTACCACTCGGTGCCATCGTTACGATTTATGCCGCTAGTGGCGGTGGGGCACTCGGTTGGAACTCCGTGTTAGGTGCCAGCTTAGTCGGTGCAGTACTCGTTATCATTCTGGGCTACACAGGAATCTTCAATAAAATTGTTAAATCCTTTATCCCTCCTATTGTTGGGGGAACGATTATCTTCATTGTAGGTCTTTCACTCTTGCCTACTGCGATTAAAGACAATATCTATGGTGCAACGGATGCTACCATTAACCAAAACGTATTATTAGCGCTGATCTCAGCGGCTGTGCTCATTCTATTCGTGATCCTAGGGTCTTTGTTCGGTAAAAAAGGTTCACTATTCCGAATTACTTCCGTCATGGTCGCCTTAATTGTCGGATGTGTATCTGCACAATTTATGGGGGTTCTGGATTTCTCAGCGGTTCAAAGCGCCAATTGGTTTAGCATGCCGCGGATTCCTTTTAAAGATTTCGGATTTTCCTTTGACTTCTCCGCTATTATCACGATGGTTATTATTTATCTCGTACTCCTCGCTGAAACAACAGGTACATGGTTTGCGATCAGCAACGTTATTGATAAGCCACTAACGGATAAGAATATTAATCAGGGAGTTGTTGGGGAAGGAATTAGTTGTCTTATCGCTGCTGGACTCGGTTCCACTCCGGTAACAGGCTATTCTACCAATGCAGGTATTATTTCTATCACAGGTATCGCAAGCCGCAGAGTCTTTCTTGCTGTAGGTGGATGGTTTGTCCTGTTCGGCTTTTCCGGTAAACTAGCAGCTTTAATCTCTTCGATTCCAACAGCTGTGATCGGCGGCGTATTCGCCATCGTCTGTGGTATCATCTCCATTAACGGAATCCAGGTTATGAAAAATGTAACGATCCGTGAAAAAGAAATGTACATTATCGCTATACCTATGATACTGACATTAGCACTCGTACTTATTCCTAAAGATTTCTTATATACACTTCCTACGTTCGTGCAATATCTACTAGGATCACCGATTCTAGCTGCTTCTCTAGCAGCGATCTTGTTGAATAAGTTGTTGCCAAACGAGAAGTAAGTTATCACTTAAGCAAATAAGTAACCTAATAAGGCTGACCCCAAAGACTACATGCATCGTAGTTGCTGGGGTCAGCCTCTTTTTATGTGAAATATAATTATCGCCGATTTAATCTGTGTTCTTAAATGCGTCTATCTTTATAATAGTACTCTCGATCATGGTCGTTAATCTCGCGTAGCACACGGCATGGATTGCCGACCGCCACGACATTCGCTGGAATATCCTTCGTTACAACGCTGCCTGCGCCGATGACCGTATTGTCACCGATCTTCACGCCTGGAAGAATAATGGCCCCCGCACCGATCCATACATTTCTGCCGATATGTACCGGTATGTTGAACTGGGTTACAGGCTCACGCAGCTCGGGCAGGATCGGATGACCACCTGTCGCAACCGTTACATTCGGGCCAAACATCGTATAATCCCCCACATAGATATGCGTATCATCTACCATCGTCAGATTGAAGTTAGCATAGACATGGCTTCCAAAATGCACATGCTTCCCGCCCCAATTCGCACGGAGTGGCGGCTCGATATAGCAGTCATCTCCGATTTCAGCGAACATTTCTTTCAAAAGCGTGTTACGCTTGTCCCCTTCGGATGGACGAGTAGCGTTAAAGTCATACAGCTTCTCCAGACATTTCGCTTGCTCTCTCATCAACTCTTCATCGGTGCAGCTGTAAATCTCGCCGGAATGCAATTTATCATATGTAGACACTCTATCAATCCCTCCCTTTTTGATAGTATACTATGACTTCTTCTAACGCAGGATTCCCTTTTTCGTTGTCAGACGCTACGAGTACGAATCATTCCTCCCATCGCTGTTGTGTATGAAAACAATTGAATATATTCAAAAAGATCAAAGACAGGCACTCCATCAGAGTTAGTCTTTGATCTTTTTGGTATAAATTGATAAAGATGTTGTCCCTCATTAGAACAGCTTTTGGGACAGCCTCGCCTTTTTATTTAGCAATGGTCTTAAATGCTTCGGTCTGTTCTCTAATGCCTTTCTCCGCGGCAAATCGCTCAATGCTGGATGCCCCGAAGAATCCATCGATGCCTTCTGTTCTTTCAATAACATAGGCAGCATCTTCAGGCTCCGCAATCGGGCCACCGTGACAAATGACCATAATGTCGGGATTCACAGACTTTCCTGCTTTTATAATCGCTTCAATCTTCTCGATACAATCATCTAATGTCAGAGCAGTCTTCGCCCCAATGGTCCCTTTCGTCGTCAAGCCCATATGCGCTACCAAAATATCGGCTCCTGCTTCCGCCATCGCTTTGGCCTGCTCAGGATCAAATACATAAGGAGTTGTCAGCATGTCTAATTCATGGGCTGCTCTGATCATGTCTACTTCAAGACCATAGCCCATACCCGTCTCTTCTAGGTTCTGTCTGAATACGCCATCAATCAAACCCACGGTCGGGAAGTTCTGAACGCCACTAAACCCTTGATCCTTAAGCTGTTTCAGATATACCTCCATCACTCGAAAAGGATCCGTTCCGCATACGCCTGCGAGCACTGGAGTGTCTTTGACAACGGGCAATACTTCAGAGCCCATCTCAACGACAATCTGATTGGCGTCTCCATAAGATAACAGCCCTGCGAGAGATCCGCGACCTGCCATTCTATATCTACCAGAGTTATAAACAATCAGCATATCTGCTCCGCCAGCTTCACTGCTCTTCGCCGTAATTCCCGTTCCCGCACCTACGCCGAGAAGAATCTTCCCGTTCTTCACTTCTTCTCTGAACTTATTCATAATCTCTGTTCTCGTAAGCTTGTTCATGTGTATCTCCTCCAACATGTTCGTATTATTTACTCATGAGGTCAATAAGCTTCTGCGCCGCTGCTTCGGCAAACGCTACATCATTAATAGCACAATCCATTTCAATGATTTCGACAACATTCCGATTAATTCCATTTCTTAAGGTATCGAATAGCATCTGATCTTCCTCTACTCCGTAGAAGGCTTCCCCTTCCACATCAATACCGGATATGCCTTTCAGAGGTAACATCAAGACCGTTTTCTCTCTGGCCATATTTAATTTCTCGACAAGCTTTTTGCCAACAACCTCATTCTCCTCGACCGTTGTTCTCATAAGCGTTACCGTTGGGTTGTGTTTATAGAACTTGTGCCCAGCAAACTTTTCAGGTACCGTGTCGTATGGTCCGAAGTTGCACATATCCAGCGCACCTACCGATACAACCTGTGGAATGTGGTTTTTGCTCGCTGCCTCTAAACGATGAGGTCCTGCACCAAGCACGCCGCCAATGATTTCATCGACCCACTCTGTTGTGGTCAGATCAAGTACCCCTTCAATAAAACCAGCCTCAATCAGCGCTTCCATGGACTGTCCACCTACACCTGTTGCATGGAATACGAGCACTTCATATCCTCTAGCCTCAAGATAGTTACGAGCTGCCGTCACACAAGGCGTTGTTACCCCGAACATGGTTGTAGCGATTAATGGCTTCTTCTCGATGACTTGTTTGTTCTCAAACTTCACCATCCCAGCGATGGCAAAGGCTGCATTCGTAAATATCTGAGTTGAAATGGAGTTCAGCCCCGCAACATCCACAACGGAAGGCATCATGACAATATCACTAGTGCCTACATAGGGAGCCGTATTCCCTGAGGCAACGGTCGAGACCATCACTTTCGGTACGCCAATCGGCAATGCGCGCATCCCCGGTGTAACGAGTGAAGTGCCTCCGGTTCCACCAAAAGAAATAATGCCATCAAATTTACCTTGCTTATATAATTCAGGTACTAGTTTTTCCATACCTTTAGATAAAACTTCCGTTGCTAATGCCCGGTCTTTCTTGGCAGCGAGCTGATCCATATCAACACCTGCGGCCGCGGCTACTTCACGGTTCGATACGTCTGGTGTAAATGTAGGTTCAAAGACACCGGTATGGATCGTAAACGTCCCTAGCTCTAAATCTTCGAGTAATCTTTTGATATAGAGATACTCATCGCCCTTTGTGTCAAATGTTCCTGCTATAGCTATGGTTTTCACTTGTTCGAGCCTCCTCTTCAATACTGATAATCTAGCCTGTACTGTGCTAAATCATGATTTCGAGAACGTTCTGCAAAATGTTGAAATAAAAAAAGTATGATTAATTACAACTTAATCATACTTCTTGGACCCATTCGTGAAAACGCTTTTATGTCCTATGTTTTTGTGTTTATGTTAGATTTATATTGTTTTGGCGTGCAACCTTTGTACTTTTTAAACATTTTGCTAAACTGTGCATAATCTTGGTACCCCACTAATGGTGCTAGCTCAGATAACTGCACATTTTCTCTGTCTAATATCTCAGCCGCTTTATCCATTCGATATTGCACAATATACGTCTGAAAGCTGCAGCCTACTTGTTTTGTAAACAAGCTGCTTAAGTAACTCCTCGATACATGGGCCACCTTAGCTAAATCAATAAATGAAATTTCATTCATGTAATTCTGGGCAACGTACTCTTTTACAAATTCAACATAGTCGTAGTGCTTCGTAATGCCATCTAACATTTTGACCAAGAGGTCATCTTCATCCAGCTTCCCTGATCCCTTGAATGCTTTCGTTATATTGGTAATGGATTTCTCTGAAGGAATGCGCTCAAAAGCCGATCCCCCGATGTACCCCATTAAGTTCTGATTGTTACTGTACATATACTGCACATCAATTGGTGTTTTGACAGGTCCACCATACACTAGCTTGATCATATCTGGCTTTAATTCATTGCATCGACTAAATATCTTATTCGCTCTAACTTTGGCCGCTTCTAGTGAGAATACCTTCTTCGCGCCCAACAATCCCCCTTCGGTTAAGCCTAAGTGCGCACAGATTACATCCGCTCCAGCCTCGATCATCTGCGCCGCTTGAATCTCATCAAATACAAAAGCAACCGTAAACAGATCCATTTCATGGGCTAGTCTTATCGCTTCTACTTCAAGCAAATAGCCATTTCCTTCTTCTTCGAGAACTTCTCTATATTGACCGTCTATTAATCCAACCGTAGGGTAATTATTAATGCCGGAGAATCCCTTGGCCTTTATTTCATCTATGTAAGCTTCCATATCCTTAGTAGGATCGGTTGCATTCAGACCAAACAGGATGGGAATATCTCTGACCAATGGGATGATCTCTCTAGATGCAAAGTCCATAACCATATCATTACTATTGCAAAAGGGTAAAAATCCAGCGAGCGAACTTCTCCCCATCTGACGAAATCTGCCTGAGTTCAGTGTGAGAATAAAATCAGCTCCCCCCTGCTTCACAGACTTCGCAGTGATTCCTGCACCTGTGCCCACGCCAATAATATGATTACCCATTTCTAATTGTGATTTAAGGTTGTGTAGGATTTGTTGTCTGTTCATACCTTCATCCCCTTATCCCTGATCATAAATACACAAAGCCCCCACCAGTATACACTGAATGGAGGCTTTGACTTATATTAAATGTCTTAAATGATATAAATGATAACTATATTATTTACCGTACATTTGCACGTGTTTCATAATACCTGATGCAGCGGAACGAACGTTCACACCGCCATCGCATGGGATCTCTTGTCCTGTAATAAATTTAGCATCATCCGATGCAAGAAAAGATACAAGCGCACCAATATCCTCGGGTTCACCCACATAAGGAGTCAGGTGACCTTCTTCCATTAGGTCCATGAGTTCTTGGGAGAATCGACCTCTAGTCGCAGGTGTTAGAATCAAGCCAGGCAGGATAGAGTTACAACGAATGCCATCTTTACCGTATTGCGTTGCGATAGAACGAGTCAAAGATAACAAACCTGCTTTTGCAGCAGAGTAAGCTGTACGTTCATAATCACCAACTTTAGCATTACCTGAAGCGTTGTTGATTATGACGCCTCCGCCGTTTTTCAACATTTCAGGAATAGCGTATTTAGCGCCAAACATAGGTCCACGTACGTTAACTGCCATCATTTTGTCCCAAAGATCAGTATCCATCGATAGGAGGTCTTTGTCATCACGATGTCCAAAACCAGCATTGTTAAATAGAATATCAATCTTGCCAAAAGCTTCGATTGTCTTAGCAATCATGGCTTTCATAGCTTCTTCATCAGCTACATCCACGCCTACAGCGATAGCTTGACCACCGTTTTGCTTGATCTCTTCAACAATCTGCTGCGCGCCGGCTTCGTTCAAGTCAGCTACAACAACAGCAGCGCCATCCTCTACTAAGCGTTTAACAGATCCCAGACCAATACCAGATGCTCCACCGGTGACAATTGCTACTTTTCCAGCTAATTTCTTCATACCATACATTCCCTTCTATTGTTGACTTGATTTCTACGAGTCTTTGAATCCTATCAATTTGAATTTAATATGTCAAGAAATACACTGTAAATTTGTACATAATAAAAACTTTTCTTCTAAATAATTGGAAACTGAAAGATAGAATACAGATGAGATTTGAATATTAACATCCTTTAATATCAAAGGGTTTATAACAATTACGAAAAAGGGAGACACACTGGGTTATATGTAAATAAATAACATCAAAAGAAGTGAAATTAATGATTGCTTTTTTTGCGAAAATAAATAGACAAGCCACGATTAAATTGGTCAATAAATGTAATAATTCTGTACTGATTTCTACCAAGATTCATTCTCTTTCTTCATGTGACCTATGTGGTTGAAGCATCCATCAAGCAGTTGTTACCATATTTCAGAAGTCTAATGATTTACGAACTAATGAAAAATGGCAGAGGAGTTATTCATGATGAAAAGAATCGTAACCTTAAGCACTCGGAAACTAATGGACACTGTAAAACATGGCGGATGCGGTGCTTGCCAGACATCTTGCCAATCCGCTTGTAAGACCTCTTGCGGCGTTGCCAACCAGCGTTGTGAAAACCCAATGAACAAATAGGATTCTTACATGTTCATCGCCCTCTGCTCTCGTAGATGGGCGTCTGTTTTTTATAGCCTATTCTATTTACCCTCAAAAGGAGCTTGATTAACAGGAATGATCCATCAATACCAACTCAACGGATACAACATTGTGCTAGACACCTACAGCGGCTCAGTGCATGTTGTTGATGATCTCGCTTACCACATCATTCAGCTTTATGAACATACTTCTCAGGAAGACATCTTGAAACATATGCTAGAGAAGCATGCGCATGATACGGACATTACCGAAAAGGATATTCGAGATACCCTAGCAGCTGTAGAAGAGCTCAAAGAAACTGGACAGCTCTTTACCGAAGATCCGTATGAGAATCTCTCTAGGGATTTAAGAAATCGCAAAACATATGTTAAAGCGCTATGCCTCAATGTCGCACATACCTGCAACTTGTCATGTGACTACTGCTTCGCGAGTCAAGGAAAATATAACGGTGACCGTGCTATCATGAGCTATGAGGTTGGACAAAAGGCGATCGATTTCCTGCTGGAGAATTCGGGGCATCACCGGAACCTCGACATCGACTTCTTCGGCGGTGAACCGCTTATGGCCTTGAAAGTCGTCAAGCAGATTGTGGCTTACGCCAGAAGCAAGGAACAAGAATATAAGAAGAAGTTCCGCTTCACCTTCACGACGAATGGCATGCTGCTGAACGATGAGGTCACTGAGTTTTTAAATCAGGAAATGTATAACGTCGTACTCAGTCTGGATGGAAGAAAAGAAGTTCATGACCGGCTCCGCACTACCGTTAACGGGAAAGGTAGCTATGATCATATCGTGCCGAAGTTTCAGGAATTCATCCAAAAGCGGGGAGACCAGGAGTATTATGTACGGGGAACCTACACGCGTAACAACGTGGATTTCACGAACGATATCTTTCATATCGCAGACCTTGGCTTTGATAAGATCTCGATGGAACCCGTTATCTGCGATCCGAAGGAGCCTTATGCATTAACCGAGAAGGACCTGCCGGAGATCTACAACCAGTACGAGATTCTCGCCAAGGAAATGCTTGAACGCGGGGAACAAGGCGAAGGTTTTACCTTTTATCATTACATGCTTGACCTCTCGGAAGGACCTTGTATCCAGAAAAGAATTTCTGGCTGCGGTTCAGGCACAGAATACCTAGCAGTTACACCTTGGGGCGAGCTATTCCCTTGCCATCAGTTCGTTGGGGATGAAGCGTACAGCATGGGAAATCTCTGGGATGGGATCACAAGACCTGAACTGCAATGCCAATTCAAAGAGAGCAACTGCTATTCGAAGCCGGAATGCAAAGATTGCTGGGCCAAGCTTTATTGTAGCGGCGGATGTCCTGCTAATGCGCTTCATGCAACAGGCGACATCAACGGCATCTACGACTTTAGCTGCGATGTGTTCCGCAAGCGAGTTGAATGCTCCATGATGGTGAAGGTTGCCGAGTCGATTCGAGCGATGGAGCATGACGCTCAGGAATAGGGTCATTGTGGGAGATTAACATCTACATAGCTATGATAGATATAGATGAGACAAAGTACATCACATATAAATGTGGTGTACTTTGTTTGTTTATTAGCATCTTGGTTAAGCTCTAGCCTGCTTCGTTTGTTAAAAAAGAGGTTTAGTGCTAAACTGAGAGACTTTAGATGGAATACTGCACAAAGGGGATTCGTGATGGAACTTGATTTGACCATAAATTCTAAAAAACGATATGAAAAATTTATAAAAAGAGTATCCCAAATTAATATGGTTTGGGGATTAAAGAGTGAACATGGATGGTGTGTATGCGAATCAAACGACTATGAGGATACAGAAGTTATGCTTTTTTGGTCAGATGAAGCATATGCACGACAGTGTGCAATTGAAGAATGGTCGCATTACACACCAGCACCTATCACTCTAGAAGAATTTAGACATAGCTGGCTACACGGAATGAATGAAGAGGGTTTACTGGTTGGAGTTAACTGGAATGTGAAGTTGATTGGGTTGGAAATAGAACCTTACGACTTATTGAAAGATTTGGAACAAGCATAGAGAATCGGATAGATAGATTTATTCAAATGAGGGAGCTACGGCTCCTCTTTTTCATATTCTCAAATTCGAATTTGCTCACTTTTCAGCTTGTTTTTCATTTACATAAGCTAAGTAATCTCGAGCCTCATCAAATTCCTCTTGTAGCTCTGCTGGGATGGAGGAAGTGTCGCGAACACTTGAGAGTCCTAGTTGTGCCTTAATCGTTTCATAGGTTATTAAGGCTTGAATATACTGTTCGTATTCTTCAGTTGTTAAAACTTCTTTGCTTGATGGGAGTCCGTTTAATCGATCAAAATAGGGTTGAATATCGCTCATGGCGCCCCTGATCTCCGCTAATGGTGCTGCAGGGACCTGAGAATAATCAATGTTTCCATTCGTATCGCCATAATCAAGTTTTGCACTTGTAATGACATGTAATATGGATTTAAATTGATTAAATTCTTCCTTTCCTAGATCACCTTTTGCTTGATTCAGTTTTGCATTAAATATTAAATAACTTTCCATTGTCATATTTAGCGCACGTTTCTTAAGATTATCGAATGAACCATATAAATCATCCGCAAGTAATGCTTGATAAGCAAATGCTCCGGTAGGGATCATTAAGCAAGCAGCAATAATGACGATGGCCAATCTTTTTCTTAGAGAACGATTCCGTTTGCCACCCATTTCGGACTTTGCTCTATCAATCCCCATTTTACTTCGTTCACGAAGCTCTACAGGAATTTCGATCCCCGCTAACTCTCGCTTAAAGTGACTATCCATAAATACCTACCTCCTTTATAGTTTGACGAAGCTTATCCAATGCACGGTATAGAACAGACTTGGCCGTACCAAGCGGAATATCTAGAATCTCGGAAATCTCCTTTAACGTGCGATCATCATAATATTTCAGCAAAATCACACTCTTCTCATCCTCTTTCAAAATATCCATGACATTATTCAAAGATATCGTAAGTGCAATATCTTCATCATTCGCCCCCATATGCATATCGAAATCTGAATGCAGCGGGATCACTTTTTTGTTTCTGTTTATTAAGCCCAATGCACAATTCATCGTAATCTTCATGATCCAAGTCTTAAAATACTCGGGTTGTTTCAATGTACTGATGTTCTTAAATGACTGATACGCCACTTCTTGAACAAGATCTAGGGCATCGTCTTTATTCTTCACATAGACATATGCCATGCGGTAAATATCTGCTTCGTATTGCTGAAAAAGCGTTAAGAAGGCTTTGTCATTTCCCTTTTGCGCTTTCTTGACCAACCGTTCATGTGTCATTGCCATTCCTCCTTTCGTTTGGGGTTTATATCTATTAGATAAATGGAGAGATGTTTTGGCTTAAATTTTTCCAATTAATTTTTTTATACTAGAATATCTTAGATACGACAAAAAGGACACGACAGTACTTACTCGTACCATCCTGTCCTTATAACAACAATCTGCTGTGTTTAGTTCCTCTTCATCGCTATTTTTCTAACCGCATTCTCGGCAGCTTCCATCATCACTTCTCCCAATGTGGGATGAGGGTGAATGGTCATGGCCAGGTCCTCCACGGTTGCCCCCATCTCGATTGCAAGTGCTAGCTCCGAAATAAGTGTGGATGCCTCTACACCTACAATCTGTGCACCGATGATGATACCTGAGGTCTCGTCTGCTACGATCTTAATGAACCCTTCCGTTTCCCTCAAGGCCAATGCTCTCCCGTTGATCCCAAAAGAGGATTTGCCAATCACAACTGGAATAGATTTCGCCTTTGCTTCTGTTTCACTTAAGCCAACGCTAGCCAGCTCAGGACTCGAAAAAACAACAAGCGGCATCGCTTTATAATCAACCTTAGATGTAAGGCCTGCAATCGCTTCTGCCGCAATCTTCGCTTCATAGGACGCTTTGTGAGCGAGGGCCGGACCCGCTGTAATATCCCCAATGGCAAAAATATGCGGGATAGACGTTCTACACTGTTCATCCCTCTCGATCAATCCTCTGCTCGTCACATTCAAGCCTATGCGCTCTAATCCTAAATTGCCATCTGTATTCGGTTTTCTGCCGACCGTGACGAGCACATAGTCCGCTGTAACATGATGCTCCTCCTGATTGTGTGAATAATGAAGGGTAATGGAATCTGCATTTTGTACTGCGCTTCCAGCTGTCGCGCCGGTAATTATATGGACCCCATCGGCTTTCAACTGCCGGACAACAGGGGCTACAAGCTCCGCCTCGAATCCAGGCAGAACTTGTTCTCCTCCCTCCAGAATCGTCACCTTTGTTCCAAATTTGGCATACATCTGCCCTAGTTCAATTCCGATATATCCACCACCAATAACGACCAAGCTACTCGGAATCTGTTGGAGCGACAGTGCTTCTGTGGAAGACAGAATGCGTCCTTCAACTGGAAAAGCTTGAAGCTCAATTGGGCGAGATCCTGTTGCAAGTATGGCATGTTTAAAAGAAAGGGTCTGCTCCGCTCCCGCTTGCCGGATCAGAACGGTATGTTCATCAACCAGGCTAGCCTCTCCTTCCAGAATGCTCACACCTGCGGTTTTTAATAAATACTGAACGCCGCCTGCCTGCTTATTCACAATCCCTTGCTTGAAATCCTGTGCACGCTGAAATGACGCTAACGCATCTATATTATTGAACGATCTAAATACCTCATAGCGATGCGATTCTGCAATTAATGCTTTGGATGGAATGCAGCCCACATGTGTGCAGACGCCGCCAAGCTGACTTCGTTCAACAATCGCGGTCTTCATGCCAAGCTGTGAGGAGCGCAGCGCGGCCACATAACCTCCAGGACCTGATCCAATGACTAACGTATCTACGGATTCAAGCTTACTCATATCCTTATACCTCCAGTTGAAGCCAATTTAAAATATGATGACCATAATATATTATAGTCATCATATTTTAAAAACGTCAATATCCCCATTCAGCTTACTTGGACTTGTCGCCATCAGATCGCTAAATTGACAGGCTTTAATATGACGAATATAATATTTTGAAAAGTAGACTGACGAAGCTGTGGAGTGATTACAATACCGTATCCCAAAGGCCATAAGATAAAAGTGCGGAATAAAATCGTTGAAAGTGCCGCTCAGGCTTTTCGCACCAAGGGTATTCAAGATGTAAGTGTTCCGTTCATTATGAAGGGCGCCGGATTAACTCATGGAGGATTCTATGCGCATTTTGATAACAAAGACCAGCTTGTCGCCGAAGCTTGCCGTTATGCCATTAGCGATACCATCGAACTTCTGCAGGATGCTGCTGATCAGGAGACCCAGAATTCCAAAATCAATACCGTCATCGATTATTACTTAAGTACGTATCACCGCGACAAAAAAGAAATGGGCTGCATTATTCCTGCCCTATCTAGCGAAATATCTCGTTCATCAGAAGAGGTTCAGAAGGTATTCACCGATGAACTGGAGCGAATGATTTCTTTCATCTCCGATCTGGCAGGGATAGACACATCCAAAGCTAGTGCACTATTCAGTACCATGGTGGGCTCTCTTGTTCTTGCCCGAACGGTTAGTGATCCTAACCTGAGCAACAACATTCTCTCGGCAGGCAAGAAAGCTGCCAAAGAAATGGTTATGAGCTAACTAGATGATATGATCTATGATCCTTGTCAGACAATTTGTAGCTTGGAAGCACAAAAAACACGCCAGTTGTTGGCGTGTTTTTTGTGTGTCTCAGGTATTCGTTTAAAAAATGAGTAACGAAAAAGACATTCGCCACCCGTTCCCACTAATTCAGGATTGTCCAAGACTGGCTTCTACTGCTTGGCCACCATCAATTGGGGGCTTAAATCCGTAAAGCCCTCACCTGGATTACGCAGAGCTTCAAGTACAACCTGCGCATTGTAACCGTCGTAGAAGTTAAAGAAGATCCCTGGGTCTCCGTTCAATGTCTTAACAATCTGGCTCAAGATCGGCAGTAGGCTATCGTTGTCTTCCACAAGTACAGGCTGAAGATCGGCGTCCTTACCGCTCTTGAACAAGTTGCACCAGTTTTCAAGTGCTATCGTCCCTTCCTCACCATGGATCACGAGGGAGACACGTTCATCCTCTTCCCGCTTATCGGTTCCAGACAAATGAATCTCGATACCATTATGTAATCTTAGAACAGCCTGAACTCGACTCTCACACTGATTCGAATCCGATGGGAACTCCACCTCACTCTTCACATGCGCGATTGGACCAAACAGCTGTTGAATCATCTGAATCCAGTGTATACCGACTTCCAGCAGATAGCCGCCCTGTTGTCTGGAGGTGATCCAAGGATTCTGCTGCCATGCTCTCGGCCACTGCGGAAACTCTAGGAATAGATCCATGCTTAGAACCTCGCCGATTGCTTGCTCTTCAAGCATTCCCTGTAGCTTCAGGACAGCGGGTTCGAGCGGTAGTGAGAAATGGACGGCATGGAGCACATCCGACTGCTCTGCCAATTCCACTAGACTCCGTGCTTCGGTCAAGCTGTTGGCAAGCGGCTTCTCGCAGAAGACGTGAATGCCTTTCTCAAAAGCGATCTTCGCCACGTCATAATGCAGGGACGGCGGAACCGCAATATATACTAGATCAAGCGAGACCTCATTTAGTAACCGACGGTAATCTGTGTACAGCCGAGGGCTAATACCTGCTGCTTCCACTTCCTTGTTCATACTCGCTTCATCGCTGTCGCAAAGTGCGACTAATTCGATTGT
This sequence comes from Paenibacillus sp. FW507-14B1B, assembly GCF_058781425.1. Classification (NCBI taxonomy): domain Bacteria; kingdom Bacillati; phylum Bacillota; class Bacilli; order Caryophanales; family Paenibacillaceae; genus Paenibacillus; species Paenibacillus sp. FW507-14B1B. The sequence goes on from NZ_JBYSWS010000006.1 coordinate 39,001, forward strand.
GTCCGCATATTGGGGCAGTAAGCGGTGAATCATATGGCGGCCCATATGTCCTAAGCCGACGACGGCCATTTTTAGTTTATTCATCTTGTTCTCCTATTCTGTTGATGGTTGATTATTACAAATGAATGCCATGTCTTTTATTATAGATCAGGTGTTGCTACCCGTCACTCAGATATGCAGAAGAGGCGCTGCTATGAAGCAGAGCCTCTAACCTCGTATTACATCGCTTATCCATATTAGATATGTGGGCTTCGACAGCCTCCATTATCTAAGATTCTATAGTTGGCCTTTCAAACGAAACCGATCCTACACCTTTAAAATCCCACTTTGGCGAATCGCCTCAATGGCTTGCTTCAGAACCACCTCATCCTGAACTAATGCCATTCTCACATAGCCCTCACCCGAAGGACCAAAGGCGCCGCCTGGTGTTACGATCACACCTGCTTTGGTTACCATGTCCATCGCAAAATCCGCTGAACTCTCGTAATCAGAAGGGATCATGGCCCAGACGAACATTGTCGCTTCAGGCTTTTCAATAGGCCAACCGAGCTCATTCAGACCGTCGCACAGCACATTTCTGCGATGTTCGTAAGCTTTTCTGGTTCCTTCTACGCCATCCTGATCCCCCGTAATAGCTGCGATCGCAGCTTGTTGAATCGGTAAGAACATGCCATAGTCCATATTGGACTTGAGCACTTTTAAGCGTGATACGACCTCAGCGTTTCCAACACAAAAGCCGATTCTAGCACCCGCCAGACCATAGGTTTTAGATAGGGAGTTAAACTCAACGCCTACCTCTCTTGCACCAGGGAAGGATAGGAAGCTGCCTCCTCTTTTTCCGTCAAACACTAATTCGCTATAAGCGTTGTCATGAAGAACGATAATCTCATACTTCTTCGCAAAGTTGATCAGATCAACGTAGAAGCTGTCCGGTGCCATGGCAGTAGTCGGATTATTAGGATAGGAGACAATGATTAGCTTCGCCTTCTTGGCTACATGTTCGGGAATATCTCGTAAGTTGATCACGTATCCATTTTCTTTTTTCTGCGGCATATAGTGCAGTTCAGCTCCGGCAATCTTAGGCCCGTCTGCGAACACAGGGTAACATGGATCAGGCACGAGCACGATATCCCCCTCATCCACAATGGATAGAGAAATATGCGCAAGCCCTTCCTGTGAACCTAAAAGAGAGCATATTTCCGTCTTGGGGTCCAGATCCACCCCATATCTCGCTTTATACCAATAACTCACGGCTTCAAGCAATTCACTTTGATCATTAACCGCATATATGTAGTTCTGTTCATCGGCTGCTGCTGAGCACAAAGCTTCTATGATATGTTTGCTCGGAGGGATATTCGGTGTGCCCACACTCAAATCAATCACCGGTTCTCCTTGCTCCAATCGACAACGTTTAATCTCCAATAATTTAGTGAAGATCCCTTCCCCAAATTGATCCATTCTTTTAGCAAACTGCATCTCCCTAACTCCTTTTGTCTAGTAATCTATATCTATCCATTCAAATTATATTTATTGTATCAGTATGCGGCACTTCTTGCTGTCTCAACTTACATGGATGGAGCGGTGGATGGAGCAGGTGAGTATGGTTTCATGATTCAGTGTGGGAAAGAGAATAACAAAAAATAGGTCAATCATGGTGGTGACCATAATTGACCTGTATTATATTTACCAGACTGCTATTATGCTGTATTACACTTTAATTAATTCATGAGCAGAAAGTTCAAAATCATCAGGCCATTTCGTGTTCTCATCGTACTTCGCCTGAATAAATTTACAATCGATAAAAACTGCATCAGAGAAATCAGCATGAATCAAATTAGCTCCACTGAAATCAGTCTTCGATAAAATGGATTTATTGAATACAGCCATCTCAAGATCGCAATTAACAAATATAGTATTTTCTAAGTTTGCCTCAATAAACATCGCCTTTTTTAGTTTAGCCTGTGTTAAATTAGCTTTTTCTAAGTCCGCCTCGAAAAATGTCGTTCTTATTAGATTGGCTTGAACAAGAGAAGCATTTTCTAGCACTGAATAATCTAAATTTGCTTTTGCTATTGTAACCCTGTCCATCTTTGCATTTTTGAATGATGCTGATGCAAGATTAGACGCATATAAATCCGCATCTTCCAAGATTGAATTATCAAATATTGCTCCTGGCATGATCGCTTGCGATAAATTAATTTCCGAGAAGTTGTGATTTGATAAATTAATATCTTCAACTTGAATTTGTTGCCCCTCTTTACCTAATGTTTTCACCCATTGCGTATGCAGAAGCAACTTTTCATGAAATGATACATGGATGTTCCCATTCACACTATTCACCTCCAGCCTATGACTACGGCCACCACAGTATTTTGTCACCCAAATTCTTGAGCGTAGCGTGTATACCAAAGCTAAAACAGCCATAAAAGGATTCCCTTCTATGGCTGTTTACTCTTGCTTTAATTCAGTTTTACGAATACCCACTTCCTTAATGCAAATTGCGTTTATAGCAGACTCCATACCAGTTGGCTTCCCGATTTATCGGCAAGCCACAAAATATATTATTAACAGGGAACCCCCCCTACTGTACAAGCTGGCGTCGGAATTCAAATCTTTATCATGTTGGTTACCTTATGTTACTTTCAAAAGCTGCTTTCGTAAATCTTCTATCTCTTTTTTCACAATACTTAATTCATTGTTTTCAAATTGATTTAACGTTTGTAATAATGTATGGGCTTCTGTAAGTCTAAAAAACTCATCAGAAACATCGGGTCGAACGTTATTATGCTCGATACCTAATTTGACCAAAACCATATAAATCATTAGCTTTTCAACTTCACTTTCTTCAATGACTGTTTCAAATTCATAAAGCGCTCTTTCAACTGATTGAACGACATTCAGTCCAAGAACTAAAGATTGTTCAAAATTTTCACGAACTATTTCATTAGCTTCTTCATAACTCCAAGTCTCCATATAGAACCCCCTTTTCTAACATCTTAATAGATTTATTTTTTTCCAGTATGAACATTCAATTGTATATTAGGATACTTTCTTCTAAATTCCAAGATAACATCACTACAGCTAGCACAAGCCAACCGTTCAGTAAATAAGTCAATAGTTCCAGATGCTTGTCTATTTGCTCCAAGTTTAGACGCTACGTCTTCCAATATTTTAACCTCTGTATCCCATTCACGACTATATGCTTTATCTGTTCCAACATAACCGTCCTTATCGACATTAATGGTTTCAAAGTTCCGTTGCTCTTTGGGTTTTAATAAAACAAAACCGTCCGAGCCTTTATCAGTAGCAAAGTTCACGCTACTGTGAGCCTTCATTTCATTAGGAAATCCATTAATTTCTATTTTGGCAACACCTAGGTTGCCAGACTTTTTGATTGAGCTTGGTAATTGAGCTCTTATCTCATCAACTCTTTGTTGAAGTACTGCTGTTACTTCAATTTTACTCTTACCTTCAACACCCTTTCCCCCATCCCCACCCGAATCATGTTTGAGATGAGGGCCACCCTTCACGCCGATTCGGCGCGTGGCAAGGCCACCCAGGACCATGGCAGCCTGCTGTCCAATAAAATTGGACGTACCTCCTGCGTCCTCAACGTCCCCTGCGAACTTTTCACGGGTATCGGCATCGAAGATCATTTTGCCTCCCCAGACTGCGGTGTCGACGATCTCTTCCACCGTTCCGATGGTTGCATTATAGGCCATATCCCCCACGGTGCCAACCGGGTCATCAACGAGAGAGGTGGCGGTATCCTTTACCGAATTCGCTATGGACATCGCCCCAGTCTGAAGTCCTTCCCAGAAGTCCCCCGCGTGATCCCAGAAATTTTTGGGCTCTGCATTTCCGGCGGCAGCAGATGCCGCATTCCATAGATCCATACGCATATCTGCTTGAATGAAGCGGAAAGCAATCTTCTTCAATTCTTGGCTGGTGATTCTAAGATGTTCAATCGTTTTGTTCATTTCTCCATGGGCCCGCTGAAAATCTTCGAAAAACCGCGACCGGGTCGTCCCTTCCCACGAAGACATCATCCACGTAATCTGCTGATCTAGAAGATTTTTGGTCCTTTCCAGTTCTTCCGCAGCCCTTCCTGCCTCATCCGATACTCGGATCAGCACCTCCGGCGGAACAAGTATTCTAGACATTCGCATCCTCTCCAGGCGATTTCATTGGTTATTTATTTTATCCATATTTTAGGATATGCGTAAGATACCAGAGTCCTGCATATTGAGAGAATTGGAGTATAGATGCATAAAGATTCGAGCTTTTTATCTAATTCATAGTTCAGAAGCACTAATATACAAAAAAACGACCATAAAAGAGTTTCCTTTCATGGCCGTTTGAGCTTGCTTTTATTCCATTTTATAAGTACGGGGATAGCTCTGAGTAAACACGATCTTCACGCCAACTACCTGAGCCTGATCATTCTCCTTAATCACGAAGCTCAATTCGGAATACATCGGCATATAGCGCCCCCGGCGTCTTCCGGGACAGAACAGTGATTCGGATCTTGTCTTTATCGATAATTTCGGCCTTCACTTCTCCGTCATCGCTTAGCAAGGAAACGGACATCAACTGCCCGAAATTTGGAAAAATGAATGAATCGCGAACCTCGGATGTATCCTCATGATAGAGATAGAACGCATACACCCTGCTTCCCTTTCTCGTAAATGCCATGCCATCTACCATGTAAGGCGCGCATTCACGGGTACCGTACACTGCCTCGCCGTTCTGCTTCAAGAATGCACCAAGCTCCCGCAGCGCCGTCATCCCTTTAGCGGGAAGTCTGCCATCCGGCTGAGGCGCAATGTTGAGCGCCAAGTTGCCACCTTTGGCAATAATATTGACTAGCATATGGACCAGTTGTCTCCCTGATTTAAATTCATCGTCGTAGTTGAACGAGAATCTCTTACCGACTGTAACGCAACTCTCCCAAGGAACCAGAATCGGATTATCCGGCACCGTTTGCTCCGGTGTAATAAAGTTTTCGTAAGGGCCACCTACAGTGCGATCTACCGCCATTAGATGCGGCTGTGTCGTCTCGCGAATGCGTTCGACAATCTCTCCAATTCGTATATCCTGTCCTTTGTTGTCTGGGCGAACCCAACCGCCGTCCAGCCAAAGTGCTTCGATCCGCCCGTAATTCGTCATGATCTCTGTGATTTGCCGATGAGACATCTGAACGAACTTCTCCCATAACTCAGGATGCTCCGCTACATCGTAATTGACATTGCGATCTGTCTTACCTCTTGGCATGGTGAAGTTCGGCGACCAGTAATACGGTGTATTCCAGTCCGGCTTAGAGAAGTAGGCATGAATATCCATGCCACGCTCCCGGAATGCATCGAACAAGTGACGGCATATATCGGCGTATTGGTGCGAGCTGAACGGTGTATTCGGGCTGGTCACTTTGTAATCCGTCGTTTCTGTGTCCCACATGCAGAATCCATCATGATGCTTTGTCGTGAATAGCAAGTACTGAAATCCGCATTCCTTTGCAAGATCCGCCCATACCTCTGGTTGAAAGCGGATCGGATTAAACGTCGTTCTCAGGTTCCGGTATTGCCGGCGAAACTCGTTCATATCATCGGTCCAGTCGACATCTTTCTTCGACCATGCAGCGCTGTCGTCAGACATACACCAGGATTCGTAGATGCCTAGTTGGCACGCAGGTGACCAATGAATCATAAATCCAAGCTTGTGGTCGCGGAATTTTTCCAGAGTCTCCAGTACTTTTGGGTTATGGGGACGCACGTACATGTCCTCGGCCGTATAATCATGGACACCGTTGTTCGCAGCATCTTTTTTTGTTCCCGCCATTGCCGATTCTCCTCTCGTAAAGCGAAGCCTCCGATCATGCTGGGAGGCTTCGCTGGTTTATCTATGTTATTGAGTCGCCTTCCAAGCGTCGTATTGCTTCTGCATTTCCGCAATGACCTTCTCTGAGCCTGCAGCTTTCAGCTTCTCGTTCACTTTCGGCAAGAATTGCTCCGGATTGACGGAACCCGTAATTAGAGGCAATCTCACTTCTGCCGTCACGTTCTGAATTGCAGCAATCTCGGCTTGTACTGGTGCCGGATCAAAGACGAATCCGACCAGCGGCGATACTTGAGCTTCGTCGTTAAACTTTTTGAATTGCTCCCACTTATCCGCAGGGTCCGCTTCCGTCAAGTAGTTCAAGAAGCCGTTACCGAATTGGAACCAGCCCGTGTTCCAGCGTTCTTTTCTCGCCGGTAAATCTCTGACCACGTTATCGGATACTTTCTCGTAATGCGTGCCTTCTATACCGTAAACGAACAAGTTATGGAGATATACATCGCCATGAAGCATGTTGATGAACATCATCGCTCGTTCTGGATCTTCGGACGTCTTCGGAATGGTCAGCATAGCGCCCATAACGGAGTTCGTTGTGACGATCGGCTTCTCAACCGGATTGTAGCTGACATCGAAGCCGGCACGGTTCGTCCAAATAACCTCTGCTGTCGGAATGCCGCCGGATATGCCGGTCAGCCACTTACCTGCTTGTTCCTCATTCTCAGGACGAGCGTAGGTTGCAACGTCAGGGCGAATGTAGCCGGCCTTATAGTAGGCATGCACCGTGTCCAGCGCTTGCTTGGCTTCCGGCGTCTCCCACATGCTTACGATCTTATCGTCCTTCGTCATCGGTTCATAGACCATACCGAAAGGAATGTTTTCGTTCATGACGTAATCAAACGGCACATACCATAGCGATTGCTGCGTCGGTTCGATCGGATAGATTGTCGCATCCTTCTCCTTCAGCTGCTTCAGGATAGGCTCTGCGCTTGTAATGGAGTTCACACCGGATGCGTCAATGCCATGCTGCTTCAGAAGTGGCTCGTTAAAGCGCAATACCCACTGCGAAGCAATTTCCTTCGGATTTTGGACACCATAGTTTTGGCCGTTAACCTTGGATAGATCTAAGAATTTGCTGTACATTGATTTCAATGCATCTTGACCATGCTTCTCCAGCAGTTCATTAACCGGATTCAGCGCGCCTTTGGAGGCAAGCGGAACCATATGCTTCGCTTGAGCGAACAAGACGTCGATCTTCTGACCGGATGCGAGGAAGACCGGCACTTTCTGCTCGGCTTCCGCCCAAGGAACAAAATTGATTTTGACTGTCGCGTTTATCTTCGGCTGTATGTACTCGTTAACCTTCTGCTCGATAAGCTCCGTATCTTTCTGTGGGTCGCCGAAGAAATACAGAACCAGCTCGTACGGTTTTAATGCATTGTCCGTAGCTTCATTAGTCGCCTCAGGCGTTGGAGAATTGCTCCCCCCCGATTGCGTGTTCTCAGTGCCATTTTTAGCGCCGCAAGCGCCAAGCACGACGGTCAATAACAAGATTGCCGCTAATGAAATCAACCCTCTTTTTTTATTTCTCAGAAACATGTTATACCCTCCTGTATTTGTTTGTTTTATTTAAAGCACCGTTCGCTTGGAGGCGCCCGTCACATTAAACAACTATCCCTTAATGGAACCTACGGTCAACCCTTGAATGAAAAACCGCTGGAAAAATGGATAAGCGAGTACGATTGGGGCTGTTGCCACAACAACCATTGCCATACGAATCGTCTCCTGAGGCAAGTTCGCGATTAACGTTGCATCTGAAGTGGACAATGAATCGGTATTCTCAAGTAAATACTGCAGGTTGTTCTGAATTCTTGAGAGCATATATTGAAGCGGCGTCAGCTCCGGCTTGTCGATGAAGAGCATCGCGTTGAACCAATCATTCCAATAAGCCAATGCACTGAACAAGCCGATTGTCGCAATACCCGGCAGTGAGATCGGAAGTACCATTCGGACGAAGATGGAGAAGTCTCCAGCCCCGTCAATCTTAGCCGCTTCAATCATGCCCTCTTCTATCGTCGTCCGGTAGAAGGTTCTCATGACAATGATATAGAAGGCGTTGACGCTTAGCGGAAGGATCAGCGCCCATATCGTATCCTTCATATGCAGCACTTGCGTCACCATCATATAGAAAGGAACGAGACCGGCGTTGAAGAGCATCGTCAGGAATGCGATAAACGTAAATAGCTTGCGGTATGCAAAATCGGGCCTCGAAATCGCGTAAGCGTACGGTAGAATCAAGACCAAGCTAATGATCACTCCAAGCACTGTAATTAGGATGGAGACAAGGAAGGAGTTCAACATCTGACCGGAATCCTCCAGTAAGTATGAATAGGCGGACAAGCTCCAATGCTCGGGCCAGATCCGGTACCCGTTACGCGTCAACGACTTCTCTTCCGTCAGTGAGATAATGATCGTAAATACAAACGGCATGATACAAGCGAATGCGACCAGCGCGGCCACAATGTTCCAAAACCAGTTCCAACCTCGGGAGAACCCTTCGATATTCGCGCTGTTCTTTGATTTCATGCAAGCTTCCTCCTTCTATTAGAATAGGGCATCATCTTTGCTGATTTTGCGGACCGTATAGTTAGCTGTCAAAACTAGAATGCAGCCGATAATCGATTGATAAAGACCCGCGGCGGCGCTCATGCTAAATACACCCATTTCTTTCATGCTGCGATAGACATACGTATCGATTACGTTCGTAACCGGGAACAGAAGGCCGGACTCGCGCGGCACTTGATAGAACAGACCGAAATCAGAGTGGAAGATTTGGCCGACCGCCAATATTGTCAGGATGATAATCAAAGGCTTCAAGTGCGGGATCGTCACGTTGCGGATTTGCTGCCATTTGCTCGCCCCATCAATAACCGCCGCTTCGTAATAAGTTCGATCTATGCCTGCTATAGCGGCGATATAAATGACACTTGAATAGCCGATCGTCTTCCACACCTGCGCAAGAACTAGGATTAATGGCCAGTAAGCAGGTTCGTTGTACCACATCTTGGACTCCATTCCCAAGCTTACCAAGACGTTATTAAGAAATCCCTTGTCCATGCTCAGAAAGGCGAATACAAAATAACTGACAACGACCCAAGACAGAAAGTGCGGTAGCATCATCCCCGTCTGATAAAATTTCGACATTCGCTTATTGGTAAGCCCACTGACCACAATGGCCAGCGCCACAGGAATAAGGACTCCAAGTATAATAAAAGCAAGATTATACAGCAGCGTATTACGCGTGATGATAAAGGCGTCGTTCGTCTGGAACAGAAACTTGAAGTTATCAAAGCCGACCCATTCCGCACTCCAAATGCCGTGGAATATGCCTTTGGTATGGTAAGTGAATTTCTGAAAAGCAATTAAGTTGCCGAGTATAGGCAAATACTTCATGATGATGAACCATAAAGTCGCAGGAAGTACCATTAACAGAAAAATTCGATTACGTTTCAGCCGTTTCCACTTTGTAGCCATTCTCCACTCTCCATTTCTTTCCCAAGTTGTCTTCATCTGTTCTCTTAAAGCGTTTTCATCTTGCTTATATTATCCCTGCTGCATCACCCTGCAGAAAGAGGAAAAATCCAAGATGAACCGTCGGAACTCAATGAGAAATAGACTGGTTAAGACATTTCGAAAAGGACGGCCGTTTTTACCGGAGGCGTATGAGAACAAAAAAAATCACCGGCTGCCCTTGTTGCAGCCGATGAAATATCGATCTCGAAACACGCTTCCTTACCCTCTCTGCACGCCTTTGCGAGCAGAACGGAATTCGGTAGGCGATACGCCCGTAAATTTCGTAAACAGCTTGTAGAAATAGTTGGGATCGAGGCAACCCACCTTCGCCGCGATTTCGTTACCTTTCAGCTCGGTCTGAAGAAGTAGTTCCTTGGCGACTTGGATGCGATAACCGTTAACGTAGTCCGTAAATCCGACGCCGATTTCCTTCTTGAACAATTGGCCTAAATACACGGGATGGACTTTGTAGATCTGACCGAGCGTCTTCAGCGACAGCTCCGACTCGTAACGGGTATGAATATCCTGAATGACTTTGCTAATAACCGGACTTCGGCTCTCTTCTGCCACAGAGACAGCATCGAGCGACTCGTCTGCAAATTGCTGTATATATTGTTTAATATGGTCTACACTCCTTAGTCGGAACAACGGAGCGAAGCTCTCCATAAAGTTAAGACGTCCGGTCTGCTTGGCGACTTGAAGCATAATTTCCAGAGCGCCGTCCTGCGCATCCGCAAGAGACGCGCGCATATCCTCTTTCAATCCATCGAACGATACGTCGATCCATTGCCGGAGCCCCTTGCGATCTTTCTTAGCGAGGAGTGAAGTCAGCGTCTGTAGCTCCTGCAGGAATGTGATGCTGGACGACCGCTTGCCGGCATGTTCCCCATCCACAATAAAACGGTCTCCGTTAATCTTCCTCTGAATCTGCATTTCTTTGGCCTGCTGATAGCTCTCGGGCACTTCGAGGTAGCTGCCAACTGTCGCGCCAATGGAGAACAGAATATCAATCCGCCACCGACTCTTAACACTCTGATAGAGATTCTCCAGCTCCTTATGCAATATTTCGCGATTCAGACTACCGCCATACTCCGAGAACAAGATCACAATGTCGCCTTCTAAATCTACAAATTCGAGCGTCGTATACGTGGAGAACAGCTCCGTTGCTTCTGTGCGGAGCATCTCGCACACTTCGGACACAAGCTCGTTACGCACATCGGGTGGAAAGCTGTCTCCCGCTTGATCGCTTCTTAGCAGGCTTCCGGTCACGACGGCATACGCGCGGTGATGAAGGGGAATGTCCGCCATCTCCGCGCGCTGCTTCAATTCGGTCATTGGAATCGAACGACTCATCCACCGATTTAGCACATTGGTGCGCAAGATTTGCTTCTCTTCGATGGATCGAATACGCCGCTGTCCTTCATGTTCCAGCTTTCTTACGGCCGTCGCTACCGTCGCGGACAGCTCGTTCACATCGACGGGCTTGAGCAGATAATTTTCGATGCCGAAACGCATCCCTTCCTTCACATGCTGGAAATCGTCATAACCGCTCAGGACGATGAACTTAACGCGTGGATCTACGGAGCGAATTGTCTCGATCAGCTTCAGGCCGTCCATGCCGGGCATTCGAATATCGGTCATGATGACGTCAACCGGTTGATCCAGAAATTGTTCGAGCGCCTGCTCCCCGCTCGAAGCTTGCGATGCGATCCGAAGACCGTGCTCTTCCCAATCTATAACGGAATACATGCCTTTCAAGATGAGCGGTTCGTCATCTACAATCATGATCTTATACATGCTGTTTCACTCCTTGATGACGGCAGGGATTTTCAAAATAACCTCCGTCCCCGATCCATCCATACTATCAATTGCCAAACCGAATTCACTGCCGTACACCATCTGCAGTCTCATTTGAACGTTACTTAAGCCGAGCGAATCAGACTTTGCTTCTAGCTCGCTCTTCTCTGTCAAGGATTGGCGCAGCTTTATCAATTCCGGAAGCGGTATTCCCTTGCCGTTGTCGCTTACGCGCAAAATAATAACGTCTTGCTCCAATAAACCTTCAATGCGAATCAAATTGTCCTGTTGGTCTGCTCTGAAACCATGCAGCACATAGTTTTCGATCAGAGGCTGTACGGACAGCTTCAAAATCTCATGGCGTCCAACTTCCTCGGGGATATCAAACTCCACCTGTAGCTGATTCGGATAACGAATCTGGAAGAGCTCCAGATAGATGCGGCAGCGCTCCATCTCTGCCGCCACGTCTACGTTCATCGCGCTCTTCATGGTAGTGCGGAACAAGGCGGCGAGAAGGAATATCATATGGCCCGCTTCCCGCGCCCCTTGCGCGAACGCGCTCATCCGAATCGCCTCCAGCGTGTTGTACAGAAAATGCGGATTCATCTGCATCTGCATGGCGATGATCTCGGCATTTTTTTGCTTAATTTCGGATACATACACCTTCTCGATGTAATCGTTAACGCGCTCGCACATCTTGTTAAAATTCGAGGAAATCTGGTACAGCTCGTCCCCTTTGGTGAGCGGAATACGTACATTCCATTGACCCTCGTCCAGTTTCTCCATGGCCCGCACGATCACCTTCGTCCGCCTGGAAAACCTCAGAATCAAAATATAGGTCAGTAGCAGTGCCACGGCAATGAATAGGCCGGTCAATATCATAATCCAACGCTGCAGCGCTTTCGTGCCTGAGTGGAGCTGCTCGCCGGACATGATCCCTGCAACGATAACGCCTGCCTTGTTCGCAGTAGAAACCATATATTCCGATTTCGGCGCTTCGCTGTCAAGCAAGCGTTCGACCGGATAGCGCTTCCCGTACCATTGCATAGAGGAATCATAGATAACGTCACCATCGCGCGTGAGGACCATAATTTCCCCTTTCAAATCGGAGGGTCCGCGCTGACTCGACTTCATAATGCCGTTGGCCTTGAATTGGATCAAAATCTGGCCGATCGGCTTCAATGTATTTGGATTTTTCAGCTCGGCTGCGTAGACGTATAGTGGCTGACTATCCGCGCTCTTATTGGTCATCACAGGGAAAATAGGCAGCGAATCGGCATAATGCTCACGCTCCCCCGCTACACGCTCCGGCAGTTCATTCGTCGTGACGATCTCCAGCGATAGCTGGGAAGTCACCCGGTACACCTCTCCATCCTTACCTAGAAACAGAATGGAGTCGAGGTCGAATCCGTTGTTGAAGTAGGCGGACAGCGATTTTAAAGAATTATTAATGGGGGTATCGACGTCGAAATACCTATCAAGCTGATATGATAAAAACTCTGCGTAACCTTTCTCCAGCAGCACCTCTAAATATTGCATAAAACTTTCGTTCGAGTATATACTCTCAAGCATCATCTTTGATGCATCCATACGCTGATCGACATAGGCGCTGACATTGGCGGATGCCTCCTGCATCTGCAAAGTCTCCTTGTTGATCATATATTGCGTGAAATATTGATAGATAAAAAAGGCAAGTGCAACCAAAGTAACCATGATAATAACGGAATAGGTCAGTAATATTTTATTGAACAGCTTCTCTGCAAAATGGGTACGGTACAGCTCGCTTACCATGCGGGTCAACCTTCTCATCCTGTCTCTTCTTCCCCCTCTCTGTCCAGCTACTTTGAATGCGCTTACAAATCCGCTCTTGAATAGAACCAGCAGCCTATATATAAGTCACATGAAATAAGATCGGACTTTAAATGTAGTCTTATCATAAAGAACCTGCTACGGCGATTCAATGCATAATTTAAAGATATTAATGTCGAATCGTGAATTATATTTACTTAAGACGGTCCTTCTTAACTTTTTCCCCTTTTGGATCCGTTCGAATTTGCCCATAATCAATAATGAAAGCGCTGACATTAATAAGAAATGAGGGTGATTATTCATGTTGAAACGTTTGATGATGACCGGCTTATCCGCGCTGCTTGTTCTTACTTCCTTTGTGCTGGTTCCGCCGCAGAACGAGGTATTTGCTGCTTCCAAAGAGCAAGTCTATGAGGCTGAGAGCGGCACGATCGGTAACGGAGCCGCAGTTGTAAGCAAGGCGAATGCGTCCGGTGGGAGCGCCATTGGGAGCATGCATAACAACAACGCGTATACCCAAATTCAAAATGTGAACGGTGGACAAGCCGGGGGCAAGTACGAGCTAACGATTCGATTCGCAACGGGCGATGCTGTCGCAACAAAAGCTCTGTATGTAAATGGCGCCAAAGTCACAGACCTAAAGTTTAATTCTACGGGCGGATGGGATACGTTCGTCAATAAAACGGTTGAGGTGACGCTGAACGCTGGGGCGACAAACAGCATCAAGCTCCAGAATGACGGCGGCTCCACCTTTACGTACGGCATAGAAATCGACAAATATTCAATATCTCCGAAGACGTTCAAGGTAGCCGGCTATATTCACCCCAAAAGCTTCAGCAATAACGACATCGATGCTGCTGCGTTCGATTACATTACCGATGTCATCATGATTGGCTTTCACACCTTGGATACAAGCGGCAATATTGTAACGAGAACCGACGATCCAAACTTAGCGAATTGGCCTCAATATGTGAGCACCTTGCATCAAGCCGTCGGCAGCAGATCGGTCAAAAAATGGATTACGCTAAATGCCGATGCTGCTACGATGGCCCAAGTTGTTGGCAATCCGACAGCCCGAGCCAATTATATAGCACAGGTGGATAGCTTTCTTACTCAATACGGTTTCGACGGCGTTGATATCGATTGGGAGTATCCAAGCAACGCGACCCAGTGGAACAACTTCAGCACTACGATTATCCAGATGCAGCAAACACTTGGCAAAAACGGCAAAAGCATATCCCTCGCACTGTCCGCTTGGGGTGTAAATCTCAGCTCCAACGCATTCGCTAGCGTCGATCATATTAACTATATGAACTATGATGCCGGCTACTATCATGCGCCGTTCGAGAACTCGCGCTCTGGCATCAACTACTTCCTGAATCTTGGCGTGCCTAAGGAAAAGATTAACCTCGGCCTCGCCTGGTACGGCAGACCGTTCGACGGATCCGCCTACTGGCTCGACTACGACGAGATCAACGCTACAACCTCAATCACTCCGGAAACAGACATTGTGTATAACTATCAGGTGGGCGTAAACAATGGCACTCCTATTCTAAAGAACATCTATTTCAACGGAATCGATATGAACAAAAGAAAAATGCTTCTCGCTCAGGATATGGAAGTGGGCGGCGTCATGATGTGGCATCTGTTCGCCGATGCGCCGGTGAGCGACTCCAAATCACTGCTCAAAGCGATTACAAATGAGAAAGACGGGCATCAAGCTTATCGGAGTATGACGAACCTGGCCGCCAATCAGTGGTATTACGCCAATGTCAGCGACGGATCAGGATTCGATGTGCATAAGGTGTTCGACGGCAACGACAAAACGACGTATTGGCAAGCGCCGGCCGGCGTAATCAGCGATGCTTACTTGCAGCTCGATTTCAAGCAAGTGACGACTTTAAATACAGTGGTGCTTAAAGAACATGGAAACAATGTAAAGTCGTTCAAGGTGCAGAATTGGTCCGGTGGGCAATGGGTGGATATCTACTCAGGCGAGCAGATGGGAGCCTATAAAGTAATCAGCTTCCCTGCCATTACAACGGGCAACATCAGGGTGCTTATCACTTCGGCGGAGCTTCCAAATATTCCGAGTGGAAACTTCTCACAATTCAACAATCTTGGAATCTACGAATTCGAAGTCTATAATAAATAAACTCGACGTATGGCCTGGGATAAGATTTTTATGACGATGCCCATTCTGTAGGAATTACCAAAGCCTGATTCAGCCATATTTCGGCTAATTGGGCTTTTGGTCTTTATTGTTTCATTAGCCCACCCGTTCGATGTTCCTAGTACATGGATCAATACATCTCGTCCAATAATACACACAAAAAACGACCATAAAAGAGTTTCCTCCTATGGCCGTTTGCGCTTGCTTTTATTCAGTTCCATTAGCACAGAGAGCTAACTCTTTATAAACACGATCTTCACACCAACCACCTGACCATGGTCATTCACTGCCTTATACACGCCATAAGCGCCGTCACCCATACCGGTACGAGATACAACGCCACCAGTCAGGACACCCGCTTCTTCCCCATTCTCGGTGATATCGCAGCAGGCGAGATACCAGTCACTGTCCGTATCGGCATTAACATTAGGACCGTCCGCATCAGGAATTCTATAGTGGTTATTGTCAAAAATCCCAGCCTGCCCGCTATCCACCCCAGCTACAAAGGGACACTTGATCCACTCCAGGAATGCCCCTTGATCAACAACGGAATGATGGTAAGCCGTCAGCTTAGCGTTGGCTTCTCCCCAGTCCGGAATCTCCACCTTCTCCACTTCCGCAGTCCAGATTCCACTAACAGCAGATTCCAGTACACCCATGATAATAATGTTCGTATCTAGTTCATAACAAGGATCTGCAACAACCAATTGTCCGGAATTCACTTCAAAATTACCTAGTTGAATGATCAATGACAATACCTCCATAACTGCTATATTGATTCTATTTTAACATTAATCTTTTGAGAGATATTCATTCCATTCAATCTTCAGAAATATGTTTAATGATACTGTAAACATACTTTTTGGCATTATAAGCCACCTCGATCGAAGGCTCACCTTCCTTTACAAAGAGGTAACTGCCTGGATTTTTCTTATCAACGGTCACTCTGTAACTCGTAACATCTGTCCCTAATATATGATTAATTAAAGGACCCGCTTGTTCCTTAGCCGTATCTTCATCTTTGACATAAGTGCTGCTCTGGGCAGTTCCTCCTAAAGACCAATCACTAACTTGAGTGATTTCTTTTTGATTGAGTTCGTAATAGACAACGGCATCTTCACCATAATGCAGTTCAAGAACATGATGACCACGGCTGATATACTTAATTTGGAACGATTCCGTTAATGGAGGAATCTCTTCTGTGCCGCGAAGCTTTTTGAGTGCTGCACTCGCTGCCTCTTCCACTTCTAATGGAATATCATCCATACTTTGAGATAACCAAACCGACTCCAGTTCACCATTGGAGAAATCCACTTTGGCATCCTCACTTTTAAGGGATGTAAGAACCGTATTCTGAGTATCACTATCCATTTTGTACAGTACATGACGCCTTAACGAGTAATCAAATTGTCCTTTATAACCGAGCTTTTTCAATTCCATTTCTGCTTTTTCACCAAATGAAGCTACAGACTCTTTAGGCAAGTCCGCCGTGGAAATGGTCCTCACCAATTCGTTTGAAGCTGTGTCTATCCATAAATTAGCAAATTCATCACCTTCGCCGCGGAACGTCAGTAACATTTCGTTATTGTCCAGCTTCTCACTACGCTCAAACTTCATTTCTTTACCTACCACTTCATGCATTGCTGATCTGGCTGTGTTCCATACCGCTTCTGTTACACCCGTTGGAGGAACCTCTGTCAATATGCTCTGAGCCTGATATATTGGATTCGTGTTCAATCGTTCTGAATTCCACAACCAACCAGCTGCCACTAAAGCTAATATGGCCACTGCAGCGAATCCCAAGTACATTCTTTTACGGTTGCCATCTGTATATCTAGACCTAGATGAGGATGATTTACTCTCATGAACTTTCATCATGACTGCTTGCTTATGATTAGCTGTAAATCCTTTTTTCTCAAACGGTCCTTCTTTGGCTTTTTCATACCACTGTGGTCTTGTTTCATTCATTACTCCAACCCCCTCAGCATTGTCTGCACTTTCTTTCTAGCCCTGGAAAGTCTCGATTTTACGGTTCCTCCTGCGATTCCCATTAATTCACTAATCTCTTTAACTGACATCTCGAACTTCAAATCTAGCACCAGCACCTCGCGCAACTTGTCAGGCAGCTGCATAATGACATCCCATATTTCATTAACATGTTCACGTGATATGTATTCACTCTCTGCAGAAGCAGCACTTGAACGTTGATCCATTAACGTCTGTGAATCTTGCAAACGAAGTAAATCCACAAAGTTCCTGGAACGAAAATAACGCGACCTTCGGTATGAAAATGTTGTGTTCCTAGTGATCGTAAGAAGCCAAGTCTTGAGTGTACTTTTCCCCCTAAAACTCCCAATACTCTTGTAGCATTTAATGAATACCTCTTGCGAAATATCATCGGCCATCTCCGTATCCTTAGTTAAAAAATAAGCATAATTCCATACGTCCGTTCCATACTTATCCATCACTTCTTCTAATGAGAGATTGTCCATCTCACTTGTATACTGTAAATAATTCAAATCCACTTCCAATTCATTCACCTCAAACAATAAGACTACAATATGCAGTACCCGGTTCCCTTGTCGCGAAAAAATCCGGATAATAAAAAAGCCGCCTGAACGTATGAGTTCATTTACTCATCTGTCCAGACGCTTATTATATCAAGTTTACATAGAGTTTAAATATCTCAACCCCCAATGTAAATATATTGGTTTATCTTGATGGCAAACAATCCTTATGATCTAATTGTTAGTCTATTAACGTTAGTGATACACTCTAATAGTATTTGAGCGAAGTCATCACAATTGCTCATTAAATTACGGAGGGGCCTAGGGCATGAGTAAAAAATACATACGTTATTTTGGTGGATTCATAGAAACGGAGCAAAGATGGTTGAACACGATGTCGGCAAAAGGGTATCGTTTAAGCGGAACAGGCAAGCTATGGTTTGAATTTGAGGAATGTGAACCTAACCAATATGAATATTACATTGATTTTGCGGGGCATAAATCGAATGGCGAGTTAGAACGATATACGAGGACTTTAAGGGACTTTGGATATCGCGTCATCACGAAGAATAAAAAGCTCTTCATTATTGAGAGACACCATGACGATAGACCATTTGCATCACATACTACGATTGAAGATAAAATTACATATTATAAGCCACAACGAGATGCTCACTTCATTCTGTTGCTACTTTCCCTCTTTCTGTTCATAAGAAATTCGCTCGTGAAGGGAGAATGGGACATTTTATCAACTTGGCTTTACTTATTAGCTGCAGTTATCACCATCTTTTCGACTCTCTTCTATCAAAAACATATTAATCAGCTGAAAAAAGAAGCTGAGTGAAAATAGCCCCCAGGCTGCTTTGGATAGCGAGCCTTGGAGGCTATTTTTGAAGAACTGATTATTATGAATGGATTGTGGAAAGGGAATCTTCGAATACTTGAAAATAATTGTTTACGACGATGCACTCTCAATCTATTCATGCGCTGAGAGATTTGTCCGAAACGCTGGCAAGTCCGTTACCTTTCCCATCTCGCTTAGCAGATTCTCCATACTCGACCGCCGAAAGGACGCTAGATATACAGCTAACAATTCATCCGCCTCTACTTCGGAAACATCAAGTTCAAACACGATCAGCACATCGTCCTTCATATAGATTCTCCACGCATTCAGTTCTGATCCTTCATCGATCTCATACTCTGATTCCTCGAGACACATACATCTGCGATAGTCGGATAAGTTCCACATACTCTCATCGAAGATAGCCCAATAAGGCAGACGATCCTCGATGCCGAGCTGAACAAGTGCCTTGCCGGCGAGGAATCGCTCCAGTGATTGATTCTCCAGCTGCCAGTCAGGTGAATTCCACGCACAAAGATAGACCGGTGGATCTTCCTTCTCTAGATCCTGAATCCTGATTCCGCAATAGATCACGGATTCCTCCACTTGATAGAAGACAAGAAACGCCTTGTCCGTTGTAAAAAATGTGTCATCCGGAATAAACACTTCCTGTAGCGGCAGCGGTTCATATTGGTTATTACACCTTTGAGTGATATAAGGTGATCGTCCTAATGTCATGTAATAATTCCGCAGTATTGTCGGCAGTGGGAAGCCTAGACTCTGTTCCTTTTCCAAGATGTCAGCCTCCGGAATGCCATGGGCTTCCTTATGATACTCTCCCAATACACGTAGAAGTGCTTCGATATTCGCTTTCATTTAACGCTAGTCAACCTCCTTGGTTTTAAGTCCCACCTTCATGCCATATCCATTGGAAGAGTAAACGAAATGAAACAAGGAGAGGGTCCTTTAACCCTCTCCTTGAATAATAACTTAAGTTACTTGAGTAAAGTAACACATTCACGCCTATATGATGATGAAATGATAGTGGTTTACTGACTATCCAATTTCCATGCTGTCTTCAACAATTGAATCAATTTACTCTGCCGTGACAGTAGCACATCCGGAGTCCATTCAGTCTCTTGTATGACTTGAGAAGTTAAAGCAAATGAGCTGACTCCATTACTAGATTGGAAATAAGACATTTTCTTTTTATTGAAGTCATAATTTCTAGCCTGCGAGTTTTTAGCACGTGTAAGCAATACTAGATTGCCTAGCTTATGAACATATTGTTCAGGATTCTTAAAATGCTTTAACCATTCACTATCAGATTTGGGAGTCTGCGGCAATACATGTTCAACTGTAATGACGGAGTGGTCATAATAAGGTTGTCCATTTGTCAAAAGAGAATCTAAGCGAAGTAGAAGATATCGTTTGGCTGTATCCTTTAAATCAGAATAGACATCACCTTGCAGTTTTTCTAAAACTTCCTTTTTGTCTACATCGATGATTTCCAGAGAAGATTCATGAGAATACAAATCTTTTCCTTGCTCCATCTCTCTTAAGATCAGAGAATACTTTGACATCCTCCAGTTGAAGTTTTTCCTTAAAATCATGGCTACTCCCGCCAATACTTCTAACCGAGATAAGAACTTCATTAACGTTGTATGATCGTATTGATAATTTTTCATAAAATACATAGTAGGTGGAATCCAATCATTATTATCTATCCGATTAAGTAGACTGAGTATCTTCACAATTTCAGGATCATTATAGTAAGCCCGATAATTATTGATTTTTTGAAATATATCACCATAGGGAATTAAAAATTCATCAATAAATTTACAACCGCTGATTTTTGAAAAAATCTCATTATATTCTTCTTTATAATTCGCACTACCTTTACGCTTCTGGACAATCATTCGTATATGATCAAACAACTTGTTAAAATGATCTCTTCCAAGAGAAACCTCTATATCCTCCCACTTTTGGGTGTATACATCCCTCTCACTATCTTCTATATCACCAATGACCTTCGCCTTGAAAATATCACTCGTCATGAGATCAAGCCCGCGGTCATTAAGCACCGTAAAGATACGAAATGCAGAATCAAAATTAGGAGTAGACACAATAACAAGGTAACACAGTGTTGCAATAACACTTGGCAAACTATTGATCTTATCCTCTTCTAATTCATTTAACTTCTCAATAAAAAATAAAGCATTATCTCTTATCGCTTTCTGACTATCCGTCTTTACCGGCGTTTCATTAGTAAGTTTAGAGGTGGATCCGTTGATTTGAATATGATTCTTAAAAAAGTCATTATCAATCTTCCGAAGTTGTAAACGATACATATCTGACTTGTTTAAGATTCGATTTCCCTTTTGGAGTATCATAGCCTCGATATTAGAAGCGTACTCTCCCCCTAATGCGTCGCGCAAAACCGCAAGTAAAATAGTCAGTGTCGTAAGCCTTTGTTGACCATCTAATACATCTGAATCTGGTTTGTCACGCTTAACCAGAACAATACTGCCTAAGAAATAGGGGTCTTGCTTTTGACTCACATTGGTAGGAGTAATCTGATTCTCTTCGATGAACTGCAGCAAATCATCCAACAGCTCCCCTGCTTGGTCTGTCGTCCATGAGTATGGCCGCTGAACAGCAGGAATCGTAAATAAATAATCATCCGAAAAAACCTTATGTAGTGGCATTTCTTGTGCAGATAAAGTAGTCATGTTTGTTATAGCTCCTTAATTTAAAGATATCCTCGATGCTTCGGTACCCAGTTTGTTGTTACGGAAATTGTGTGATTCATCGATGACAAGTAGATCGTAGTTGCCCTTGTTCAGACTATAGCTTGTCGAAGTTGTTTATGACCTCCAAATTCACCCTTTGTAATTGCAAACGTATACGCTCATTTATAGTTCGGCATTTAAAACAGTGTTTAGTGTATAACTAGTACTATAAGCCTAATTTTACAATAGAATATGCAAATGTAATAGCCTATACATATTTTAAACCCTTATGTAGCTCAACAAAGACTAAATCAACATTCATTTAATGAAATAGGACCTAGCCGTTAAAGTGAAATGAAGAATTTCTCAAAAGAGTTATCGTCTGAGGAACTTGAATCGAAGATCAGATCATTGAGAGTGGCCTTTACTAAACAGAAGTAGGCAACAAAAAAAGAGCGGCTCTCGCCCCTCTTTGCTATTCCCACCATTGCTGTTAAGGATTCCGTCGGACGAACGAATAGCAGCGTATTCACACTTGGAATATCTACACCCTCATTAAACAAATCAACCGTAAAAATGACCTCTAGCTTTTCACTTGTCAGACTGTTAATCTCCTCTCCCTTGGTGATCCCGTTGGTTCCTGAGTGAAGACTAACTGCTGCTACTCCCCTGTCTTGAAAATAACTCGCCAAAAAATCAGCCTGTCGAATCGATGATCATAGACACCAAAATATTTAAACGGGGACAACCAGCCCCGACGAATGGCCTCAATGGAATGGATCTGAATTGTATGTTGGAGATGCGACTCAGAAGCTTCCTCCACCGATTCAGAAATTCAAGAGTAAATCTTTCTAGCAATTTTCTTCTAAATTAGATCGTAAAACAACTCGCAGTTCATTCTTTCTCCCCTCCAACCACCTTGCAACTTTCTATTTAAGAAGAGCTCCAGTAACACCACTCGAAGCAATTTCCCCGATCATGCCAGTGGACAATAAACTGAACCAATCCGATCCAAGCTTTATTTTTCAAAGACAGAGTGGTATGTTTCGTAGGGCATTTCTAGTTGGCTGGATATCTGAAGAAGAAGTTCATCCACTCTCTTGATCAAGTCTATTAAATGTGAAGGCTGCATTTTACTAATTAAAGAGATCTCTTGTGATAAAAAGGATAGGGATTGGATGAATATCAACGTTTCAACGTTCATCAATGATTTTTCAGAAAACATCCGAAGTATATCATCTAGCAAAATATTTGTACTAAGTGATCTTCTCTCCTGCTTTATATATAAAGCGTTTAGCATGGATTCTAGGGCTCTGGTGCATAGTAGTAAACTGACGTGAAGAAATTTTTTGTCTAAGAGATGTAGAGATAGACTCATATATTCTTGAGAGCATTGGGTAAGAAGAAAAATCGCACCTTGGTCAAAGCAGTCTGCTTCTTCCTGTTCCTGCTGAGAGGACAGATCCACACTTGCATCGGTATTACTCGTTACCATCGATTTCATGATTAGCCCCCCCCTACTCTCAATAAGAACACACTTTATTAATCCGGTATTACCATTTTCCAGTATCTGTATTATATCACTCTAACCACTTTGTAGGCAATAGCCTACAGAAATTCGCTTATAGAACCGCATAAGATGAATCTAACTATCCATTAAGGGGTTATAACGTGACGAATCATAATGAAAAATCCATAGAGTTACTTGCCTTCGGCAGAGCGCTTCGAAAAATCCGCAAAGAAAATAAGCTCACCCAAGATGAGTTGAGCCTATACTCCCGCGTCGATCGGTCTTATATTAGTGAACTTGAGAACGGAGAAAAAGCGCCTACATTGCTAACGATTACTGCATTAGCTAGGGCGCTTCATGTTAAGGCTTCGGTTTTAGTGGAGGGGTATGAGAGGGAGTTGGAATTGGAGAACTAGAAAAATCCTTGCATGTCAGCTTAAGTTTAGATGTCCTTCTCCATCATGAGATAAGTGTTGGTAAGAATATGCCTCCACTATTAAGAACTTCTTTCTCTAATATTTATTTCATTAGACAAAAAAACAAGCCCTAGGAGTATTACCAGAAGCTTGTTTATTTTTGTACTTATCATCACACATATTCAATGTATGTTATTTCTTTCTTCAATTCATTAGTATAAAATTTTTCTAATAATAAGGATGTGATCTAATCCTTTAATTTGCCTACTTCCTCTTGGTATTCGAACTTTCCCGATGTAAGAAGATTTAAAATTACAACGATGTGTTGCTGAAGTTGTTGTTGCTGTTTTTTATTAAAGCTATTCTCTCCAGGTCTAAGAGGGATTGCTCCTATTGATGGAAGGTTAAAAGAGTAATCCTTTTTGGGGTTACGAGTAAATATACTGAGATGCTCAACATTATCTGGGTAGAGAATATAAACACCTCTTGAACCTAAAATTGCATCTCTATATGCATGTGCTGTGTAAATATCATTTCTTTTGTAACTTCCTTCTTGCACCTTTAAGAACTCATCTTCTTCACTACTTTTAATCATTGAAATAAATTTTTTATAATCCAATTTGTACTTTGCATCAAAATGAATCCAATGTGTTTGCCCCTGACTAATTATTTGTAAACTGAAGTCCGGATGATACACCCCTCCGTCATATGTTCCTTCCCAACTCTCATCAACATTTTTTTTAAAGTCTCGATTGTAGAATAAGTTTACTTCAGAATTATTGTAAACAAAACTGATCTTACTTTCATTTTTTTCTGTTAGGTTGAGGGTATACCCCCTATCTGACCTCAAAAGAATATCAGAGGTTGTTGATTGACCGCATATTTTTTGTAGTATACCGAACAATGAAAAGTAACACCAATATTCATAAAGTTTATGTATTGGACGTAGGTCTCCATTGACACTATCGAACTCTGAAATATTGGATTCTAATTGAAGTCCCAGCTCAAACTCTTGAAGAAGCCTAAATAAATCTTTATATCCACTTCTCTTTTGGATAATCATAGAATTCGAGATTCGTCTAAAAGGACTAATATTCTGAAAAAATGGTTCGTTTAAGTACCCTTCAATAATATCTAAACTATTCTCTAAAAAAACCTTACTATTTTGAAATTTCGAGGGTAAGGTGCTTAGTAATTTCTGAATGTTATCTGCCAATTCTTCAAGGAAAAATTTAACAAATTGGTTTTCTTGTGTGTCAAACACATGATCGATATACTCTTCAGGCAAAGACATTGGAGTAAAACCCTTAAATCGCCTATTTAGAATTCCACCTTTTACCCAGTTGAATCCACTTGAATTCGAACTAATTTCAAAAAGATCTGGACTTACAATAAGTGAACTATCATCAGCTAGTATATTGTGACTTATCTTAACATGGGGATTTGCTAAAATTGTCTCAATCGCTAGTGGAAGGTTATTTCTTTCCATTAATCTTCGCAAATGAAAAATTGACACTTGAGGCGAGGCTTCAGACATTTGATCGATCCCTAAAGAAACCTCAGTCGGTTGATCCAACAAGAAAATAAGTTCGCTATGGTATTGAGCTAATTCACTTAACAATATTCTGAAATCATCTTCATAATTTATTTTATAGCTTATCACTTCTAACTCAATAGTATCTAATGCATCATGAAATTCAAACTTTACAATACCTGCATAACTTTTAAAGTTTATTCTACCAGATATTCTTGTAACTTCTGCTCCAACCTCAACCCAAGTCTCAATATTATTAAACGAAATATAGTGCATCATTTTTCTACTTAAGAAAGGATAGATTTCATTCTGTGGCTCTTTCCTTTTTAACAAAATCTCTCTTTTGCTCATTGGGTAGTCAAGAACAAAATCAAACTCAGTCTCTTCACGCAAGCATATATCCTTAAATATGTCCGATGCTACATCTCTAACAAACATCAAAGGGGGACGCGAATTGCTGATCCAATAATCATTAGAATCAACGCCGTAAAATCGATATCCTATAAGTCGATTAGAGTGAAACTCAGTTCCAACGTCAGATGTCCTGTTGAGTAATAAGGAAAAAACAAGAGGGTGCCCCAACAAAGTTTCTATAGTTCGTGTAAATTTACTTATTAGCATATAAAACCACAATACCCTGTAACGTTTAGATTTTTCTCCATTGCGACTAACTTCGCATAAGATTTGTTATATCTTATCTCGTCTCCAACCTTACAGAACTGTGTTAACTTTTTAAGCAATAATCCCAGTTGCTTTCGGTTCCCATGAATTTTTGGCAATATTTTTTGCATAAGAATTTCATCAAATAAACTATCATTTTTCACTAACCAATCTAATTTTACATTATAGTTTGTATACAGTTCCATTGCCTTTAAAAAGTATTCAGAACTTTCAACGACAATACGATAACCAAAGGTGAATTCTTCAACCAATTCATAAACTTTGTCAAGGAAGTCTATGATTGGTTTTATTAATGCACCTTCTTCCGGACTTGAATTATTTAACATTCTACTAACATTCAATGGTTCTAATAAATATTTGTTTAGTTCGCCGATACTCAGAGAAGCCTTCACATCACTACTAATAAGGGATTGATTCAAAATATTTGAAGGAGGCTCTGTGTTTCTTTCAATAACAAATGAACGATCAAGCACCTTTGGGGAAAACATATAAGTTGTCTCGTCAATATTTACTGTACCAATAAAAAATACATTGTCTGGTATGTAAAGTCCATTCCTACTAATTGCTTCATATATATATTCGAGGTATTCGGTATTATTTTGGTAATATTTTTGTAACAACAACAACTCATTTGTTGCTAATAACGGAACATTACTTATACCTTCGTGTCTTGAAGTTTCAAGTAATGCAAGGAACCGGGCAAAGTACATTTCCACATGGGATAAGTTCATTTCGTCAAAAAGAACAAAAAAAGGTATTTCGTTATATCTTTTTGAATTCGCCTTTAACAGCATATTTATCAACAATGTAGGTTGATAAACCTCCCCCTCCTCACCGAAAGGATTTTTATATCCAATAATATTTCTACCATCCTTCCAACCTGCTTCAACAGGAATGAAGGTTATATTAAAGTTTTCGTCTTTATGTTTAAGTGGGTTGATAGAATATGCCAATTTCCTAATGCCGTATGTCTTTCCAGTTCCACTTGCCCCAGTTAAAATTAGAAAAGGCTTAGTCGCAAGCGAAACCAACAAGTGCGTATCAACTTCAACATCATTTGACAAGTCAAATTCTAATGGAATTTCATTATCTTCAACAAGCGCATTCCCATCCAACCAACTCACAAACTGTTTTGCACTAAGTGAGAACACTAAATGGAACTTATATGAAATACATTGCTCGTAAAAATCCCTAATGTGTTCTTTATAATTTCCGGTTGGATTTTCCTCCCAATAAGTCTTTTTCAATCTATCAAATAATAGTATTTTTACAAGCTTACCCACTTCACCAGACTTAAAAAGTTCTGAAAAATCATATGCAACGATATCCGCTCGTATCGCTTGATCTGACGATGCTTTTGAAGTAACTAAAATACCTCGAATATTTGTAAATGTCTTCTCATTGTCGAATTGTTTTCTATTTATTACACCTTTCATATTTTCAGTGGCGGATCCACTAAAAATACTTATGAAACTTTCATGTGTGAATAAAACCGCAGTTAAACAAAACAACCCAATTTGCTCAGGATACTTTTGTATTTCATCCCAATAAGTCGGGATTTCACCGTTTTCATAAAGTCCTACTGTAGCGCGAAGTTGCGATGGGTCTATTGATAGTTCACTACGATATGTACCATTAAGGTAATCACGCAAACGACCTTCTTTAACAAGGGCAATAATATTCACAATTCCATATTTTGTTTGCGAAGCATTAATTTTAGATAGCATATTCTATGTCTCCATTTACTTGTATTTGGTCTAAATGACTCATCATTAAGAAAATCTAATCAAAATACCACAAAGTCATTCACAAATTCACGAATTTATGAAATAATGAATCACAAGCCGTATCTGTATCTCTCTTAAAGTGATATAATTAAGTTCTAAGAGAATGAAAGGGTGTTATCAATGATTAACAATGCAACTACGACTACAGAAGAGGATACTCTTCAGTTGAAAAATTACGATATTAACGCACCCCATATCACCAAATACATGGGTTCAAAAAAACAGATACTAGATTTTGTGATTCAAGGTATACAGGATAGTTATCTTGGTGGGACTGTATGTGATTTGTTTGCTGGTTCAGCTTCGCTAGCAGGCGCACTAAGAAATTCAGCGCCTGTTTTTTCTAACGACATTCAGGTTTACTCTTCATTTTTGGCTAACACCTACCTAGCGGATTATAACTGGGAAGAAAACAAGAACATATTAAGTGAAGTTATTGAGAAAGCATCTGAACGTGCCCAGATTTTCTTCAGCGCACATCCAAATCTTAATTTTAATTACGAAAACGAGCTAACTCTTCAGCAGTTTCAGGAAATTGAAAAAGAACAACAGGATCTTGTTGGATATGATTTTTCAAAATACGACTATCATCTGTTTGTAAAGAATTATTCAGGCACCTATTGGTCTTACAAACAATGTGTGTGGATAGATTCAATACGGTCTGTTGCAGATGACTATAAAAATACCGCTTTTTATTATCCGATTATATCCAGTTTAATGTTTGCCATGTCATATAATTCTCAAAGTACAGGTCATTATGCACAATACCGCGATCCAAACACTGTAGAGTCAATGAACGATATTAAAATTTACCGTCAAAAAGAGATTCTTCCTTATTTCCAAAGAAAGTTTGAAGAATTTCAAGGAGTGTTAGGAAGAAACCCCCTTAAACATAAAGTAACTTCGCTCGATTATTTGGAATGTTTGGACTTGATTGAACCAAATACTACAGTGTATGCTGATCCACCATATTGTTTTGTCCATTATTCTAGATTTTATCATGCAATCGAAACTTTGGTAAGATATGACTACCCTGATGTAAAATTTAAGGGCAGATATAGAACTGACAGGCACCAATCCCCTTTTTGCATTCGAACAAAGGTTAGAAAAGCTTTTGAGGAAATGTTCAGAAAAATTGCAAATAAAGAAGCTAACCTAGTACTTAGCTATAGTAATACAGGCATGATATTACTTGACGAATTGCAAGAACTAGCAAATGTTACTTTTGGTAGCAATTATACTGTTGAAGTTCGATCTCAGGATTACTTGCATAGTACTATGGGAAGAAAAGATGACAAGAATCGTAAAGTTCAAGAATGGCTTATCTTAGCAAGAAAGATAAGTTAAAAAAGATCTTTTGGCATAATGGAACTGCTAAACTGCTCCATAAAGTGAGACAAATCAAAACGCCTTCAAGAGAATGCGTTCATGTCGTAAGATATGAATACAATCTTAGAGGTGTTTTTTCATTGGAAACAAAAGTTAGCTACCCTGTGGATGTGAAGATGAAAGCCATTGAAATGAGATTGGCTGGGATTGCAATTAAAGAAGCTATGGAGCAACTAAGGTATACGTAATAAGACTCAAGTTAAAACCTAGATGCAGTCGTATCGTAAAGTTGACACGAATCGTCTGGAGCAACCTGTAGGCAAACAATACAGTTATGGAAAAGGACCTGAGTATACATCCGAACTAGAGAAACCTAAAAGTGGAGAATCGGCTTTTGAAACAACAATTTAGATGTGCTAAAAAAGTACAAGGATCTGTGAAAAGGAGTTGTCACCAAAGGTTGTCGTGGACTCGATCTAATCCATCCGGGGAGAAGCCGTTGTCAATCAAGCATGCGGGTGGTAAGAGAGCCCTCGTATTACTTACTACCGCTGGAAAGCCAAGTATGCGAGCGAACACAAGGAACATATGATAGCCCAGAAGATTCGCAACCTCTGTATTCAGCAAAAATTTCATTATGGATACCGAAGATAACGGCTTTCTTCAAGGAGGACATACAATCATTCACAAAACGTATACAATCAGATGGACGACTTCAGTGTCGTGTCAAAGTCAAAAAACGCAAACCAAAGGGACAACCTGCATATATAGCAGAGCATCTGTTAAAGCGCCAACTTAAAGGCTGATGCACTCGTCACGGATATTACGTATTTACCGTTTGGCGTAAAAACGCTGTACCTATCAAGCATCTTAGAGTTGTTTAACGGAGAAATAGTGGCTTACAGTATAGCAGACAGACAAGATACTGGATTGGTGCTGGATACGCTGCCGTTTCTACCAGACGTAATACTTCATAGTGATCAAGCTCTAGCATATCAGGAAGCTGTAAAAGGAAACGGCATTACCATGAGCATGTCCCGTAAGGGCACGCCCGCTGATAATGCCTCCATTGAATCGTTCCATTCCACTCTAAAGTCTGAAACGTTCTATCTCGAAGGTTTAACCTGTACAACGACGGCAATCGTTGAGCAAACCGTTAATTACTATAACTCAATTCGCATTCAAACGAAACTAATTAACCAGTTACCGATTTATTTCCGGCAACTAGCTGCTTAGGCTTGTAAGGTGTTTTGATTCCTGTCTCACAAACGAGAAGCAATCCCTAATCGCCAAAGGGTCCTTTTGTTGTCAGGTCCAAACGGTTGTAATTAGTAGTATATTTATTAGTAGATTATTTGTGTATAATATTAAATGAGGTGACTCGTATGTCTATCCACTTTAAATTAAAAGAATTACTACTTAAACGAGGGATAACCCAGAAACAATTATCAGAACTAACAGGGCTACACGAGAGTACTCTATCTGACATATCTCGCGATTTAAGGTCAGTTATTAATAAGAATCACTTAGAGTTGATAATGGAGGCATTAGAAATATATGATTTCAATGAATTATTTGAACGAACATAATGACCATCTTAATATTAAAGCCACCTAACGATTAACTCTTGCCCGCTAAGAGGCTATAACAAATGGCTCTATTATTCACAACTTTAACTTTTTCCATGTAGTATAGGGGAGACCAAATTATTCATCTATTCAACCTGATTTTTAATTATCTTTACTATTAAGTTATTATTTTCTAAAAATCAGTAAGTGCTCGTGAACAATTGGAATGAAATTCCCTATATATTTTTTTCTCGAAGAACTCTGATTATGTTGCAATTTAATGATATGAGATTCTATTGATCCAAAAAAATCCATATCTTTAATGATTGAGTAGTAAGTTCCTTGCTTCCTACAATCTCCGATCAATGTTGCAAGCCTCCCCCCTCCTTGAAGACTATCAAATAATCTACCGTGAACTATATTAAGTTTTTTAATAAAATCTTGATAATCTTTTGCGCGTGATAAATCATCTTCATGAGGCTCTCCCCATACTTTTCCTGAATAAATAACCATATCAAAATACGGAGGATGGCAAAAGATGAAGTCAGACTGAATTGGTATATCATCCTTCAACGCATTCCACATACCCCAACGTGGATTTAAATCTAAATGGACAGATTCTGTGTACCCTAGCTCTCTTGCTATTTCATAGCCAGTACCTCCTCCTGCAAAAACCTCCATAAAGGATTTGGGTTTGTAAAACTCAAGTAAGTCTTTAATTACAAACCCAGAGCAATTTCCTCTGTAGTTAGACTCCCCCCACTTTCCTCGATCCGGATAAGAGATTACACTTTTCATAAAATCCTCCCAATAACAAAATAAGCATGCCCAAAAAAATAATTGGGCATGCTTTGCTCCGACAATAAAACACATCTTAAATATATCATATCCTTCTTCAGATTAATACTATTTTATATACTCCGCGGATCACTTTAAATCTGTCTTATCTGCAATGGATTCCACTTGTTGATCTTGCTCGAAGAAGCTACGAACGGTTGTAAGATCCGCTGCGTTACTCGCTTCGACTAATAGCGTTGTTGGATTATTGGCGATGCCAAAGCTCTCTAGATACTCCGGTGTGATATAAAAAGACGGATTCGAATACTGGGTGGATATATGTGCAACCTTCATGTCGACCGTTTTGATAGCAACCGCTGGATCGGTGAACTTGATTCCGATGAGATCCCCTTCTGCGATCCGGTATTTGTCGGCATACTATTTAGGCACTAGCACACCACTGTCATTCAACGCGAACCGCTTTTCATTTTCGTCCATGAAATGAATAAGTGTATTTTCTTTATCCGTAACCACTAACGTGGCATTCTCGTTATCTTCTCCTAGGATGAGCTCCACCGGAAAGGTAGATAGATCATAACTACTCTCAATACCGCTGGGCAGTGTACCGTCTCGAGGACAGTTCCTCTCATATAATCGACTTTTAAGTCATAGGTGTTCACTTTTTCGATCTGGGCAGCTACTTGCATCAAGCCCATCTGCGTACCAAAAGCAGTGATCAGTAACACTGTACTCACCATGACACCAAAGGAACTCGCTACTGCTTTTGGTTTATTTAAAAAGCCCCTTCAATCTCCTTTGGAGTCCCCCTATACCTCCCTCCGAATCATGCTTCAATCTTTTTTTACCATTTCCAACCGCATTCTTAACAGATGGCTTCAATATATCTTTCGGTTTAATAAGAGCTCCACCCGCAACAAGTCCTGCTGATCCAAAAATACTAGCCATATTTTCTTTAGACCAAGCATTTGCAGGCCTCTTCAAACCATTCCTTTGGTTCCTCGTTGCTGCTTCCTACCAGAGCAAGAGGTAATAGCTCTTCATCAACTAAATAAATTGATTTCTATTTTTAATAAAACGGATACAATGATAACTAAAAAGGTCAATCCTGGTTGTAACTGACCATAGAATCGACCTGATTGGTGTAACACTATTAGATTCTTAGTGTGCCTTCAATTAATATGTTGGATTGAACTAACACTGACTAACTCCCATAACTTCTTTAAATTAGTAGGAATAACTCGCCTTATCGTCTCTCAAATTCATACACAACTGAGCATTTTTTTATTTATCCATTCTACTGCTAATTCTGCCTCTTCTCTTAATATAACGCCTCGCTTGCACTTATACTGAAAATTTTCTTTTGCCCAGACCAATATTATTTCCACAAATTCTAAAGTCTATCCTCTTCATCATCTTTTGCAAAAATATCTTTAATGGTTGTGTAGTACTTGTCAGATTGTATTAAGTTTACATTCCCCCCGCCTTCGTATAAGGTAATTTTCCCTTTTATTAATTCAAGCATCTTTTCTATTCCCTCCCGCAAAGCAGCAAAATCCCCAAAAATATCTGAACCTAATGAATTACTAATCAGATAACCATTCTTCAAAGATTTATCTATACCAAAATCCAAAATAACATCGTTATAATCTTCATTATATTCAGTTGTATACAAATATTTAATCATGTTGTTTCTTTCAAACCCCCATAGAAATCTGAATTATTTTAACTTATAGTAAACATCATATACTCCAGAGATAGAGGGATGTGGAACCCTAGTCCCCTCTCTACCCAAGTCATAGCTCAATACTTTCGGTTTATCCGGCAATGGGTACTCCTTTCAACTATAAAAAAACACCAGTAAAATCTCTACTGGTGTTCTCAATACAATTACATGAAATAAGATTTAATTTTATTTTCGATATCAATGTCCATACCGTAAACTTCAAAATACGAAGTATCAAATGGACGAATTTCTAATTCTGCCTCAGGATGTTGTAATCCTTCACTTTCTTCTGTTTCCGGTAATGTATCGGTATTCCATCCAATTTCTTTACCTTTCTTAATCCCGATGAACACTCCCGAATAGAACTGCACTATCTCTTCTGCTTTGTTAATCAGTTCATCTGTACTTAGGATTTCTGAGTATGGTTTTGGAAACAACACTTCGGATGGTTGATTACTGCTACCAAACACATCAAAAGCAAACCAAGTATAATTGGAAGTTTCCTGATGAATACAGTCTAGTATTTGAACAAGCTGTTTTCCCAAACAACCTATCTCGCTTTGGAAATGATCGCCACTTAATCTAAGTATAAATGTAGGTTTTTTAAGATAATTGTCCTCCAACTTTCCCACCTCCGTTACTTAAAACTCCATGATCCATCTTGAAAGACTGCAGGATGGTCATGTGGATTGGTATGATTCTGCGGACGACCATGGTCAGTCCAATCTGTACGTTTCACTGGAACACCATTCTCCCCCCACTCAAGGGTCTGAATATAATCCCCTTTTCTACCTTTTTGCCACCCAATCTGTGTATGAGGGTTCATTGATTCAGGTACATGAACGGTTCCATTTACCATTTTCCCGTCTGTTCTAGGAAGAGCCATGGGATTACCGCTAGCGTCCTTAGGAACATACTTTGGTGTTGGAGCATCTCCCGGCCCCTCAGCCTTCGCTACTCCCCCTCCATCTCCATCCGATTCACCTTTCAATCCTTTCTTACCATTTCCAACCTCACTTTTAACAGATGGCCTCAACACATCTTTCGGTTTAATAAGAGCTCCACCCGCAACAAGTCCTGCTGATCCCAATATACTAGCCATATGTTCTTCAGACCAAGCTTTTGTAGGAAAGAGGGTTTCTCTAATGGTGCCATGGACTCCAAGGGTCATATAATTGGCGAAGTCATTCGGGGAAGAAAACGCCTTATTAGCTCGATCGACATACCCTTGATAAGCTGCTTTGGGTATCCCAGCTGTCCAGTAGTCCAAAAAGCCCCACACAGAAGCATACCGTCTATCATATCTCTCATTAGAAGCTTCTACAAAATCATTCCCTAATCCTTTCAAGCTATCCCAGGCCTCTTCAAACCATTCCTTCGGTTCTTCATTCCTACCCACCAGGGCAAGAGGTAATAGCTCTTCATCTACTAATTTAAATCGATAAGCTATGCGTTTTAATTCTTCACTAATTGAGATCATATATTCGATGGTCTTCGTCATATCATTGCGAGCTCTATGATAATCTTCAAAAAAACGCTGCCTCGTCGTTCCCTCCCACATCAGCATGGTCTCCATTTGATGGTCCAGTGAACTTACTCTCCATTCCATCTGTAGGGACTCTACACGGAACTTCTCAGCGACTTGAATCAGCACCTCGGGTGGAACCTGGATTTTGGACATATGTATCACTCCATTATTTGCTAAACAGATTATACCCAATTACAAGTATCTGGAAAACATTCCAAGGTCCTGAATTTATTGATCTATCAGAACTGGATACCGCTCATCATATCTGTCATTAGAAACTACCAATATAAAAAAACACCCCGCTTCCGCGAGGCATTTCCTTGTACTCCATCTACACGCCTACTTAATTAATAATAAAATCAGACATTTGTACTTCATCCCAACTATCCTTAATAGCAGGATCAGCGCTAAATAGAGTCATTCCGCCGTCCTTATCCATCTTCACTTTAAAATAAAAATTCATTTCTTTGGTCTCTAGATATTCATCATATAACTGTTGGTAATACTTACTGCCGCTCTCCTTTGCATCTTTAATGTATTTCACGGTATCCGGATCTTTATCATAATTCTTATAGTTTATCGTGTAGGTGAAAGTAGCTTCCACAATCCCATCGATCGTTTCTTCCTTATAGTCCGATATTACAAAATTTTGAAGATCATAATAAGGAGAAAAGACACGTTTGCTCTCTTCCATCAGATACATAGTAACCTTACCCATATTTTGTTGTGCTGGTTCAAGGTTTATAAGCTCTTTCAGCTTCTCAGGAGTTTCGGCATAGTTTTTGATGTCTTCTCCTACCGTATAATTTGCCCACTCCCGTCCATAATTAAAGTTCACTTCACGGTTGCCGTCTGTCAGGGATGCCTGAACGCCGTCTGCATTATCAATCAGAGCAAGCAGGATCAGCGCATTGTTGAAGAAGGGACGAGAAACATTCGTTTCTTTGTTGTCATACGCCGCCAAGACTTCGGACGAAGCAGAATACACCAGTTTAACTTCATAGGGCCGTTCACTTGTTTTCAGTTCCATGTGGTCATACTGCACATTATTAGGCAAAGGCAACAAGCTAATCAGTTTTCCAACAGCGGAGGCATTACCTATATAAGGTGTGTGAGCTTTCCACAGTTCCTCGTGGACTTCAATCTTCTCCGGTAAAAGTGACTCTTCTGCCTTTAATATAGTCGTTTTTGGATTAGCGATAAGCCCAATACCAATAGCGATGACAAAGATAACAGAGAATGCCGTTACCCAAAGCCTTGGCTGCTTGTATTTAAGGACATTCTTAATCCTTGCTTTTATGCTCCCCTCACCAAAAGCAAGTGGACTCCCGTTCATGATATGCTTTCCGACAGCAAGCGATAATAGGGAAGCCGCATAAGGCTTCTTCACATCTGCATCCAACTTCTTCAGTACCTGTTCATCACAGGACAGCTCCATGTCCATGCTCATTAAGATGAAGGCGATCCACACTAGCGGATTAAACCAATGGAAAGATAGGATGATGAAAGCTAACGCTTTAATGATATGATCCTTGCGCCGAATATGCGTCTGTTCGTGAAGGAGGATATACTTTTTCTCGTCAGCACTCATTCCCATGGGTAAATAGATCTTGGGTCTTATCAGACCAAGCACGAACGGCGTCTTCAAATTTCTAGCTTCGTAAATATTGTCCTCTACCCACTCTGCATGTTTAAGTTGTCTCTTTAAGATCACAACCGATCCCACACTGTAAAGGAGCAGTACTGCCGCACCCACAATCCAGATATAAGCCCCTATATTTGAATACATGAGCAGAGAGCTCACTTTAGCTCCAGAATCAACGGCTGGAAACGCCCCGCTTACGAGCGAATTAACTACAGTGATGCCACTATCCATCAGCGGACTTGATTGCTGGATGATTTTATCCGGGATGATCGAGTTATCCGTGCCTCGGGGGAACAGGCTAAATATACTTTCGAATGAGAACGGAAAAACAAGGCGGAATGCAGCGGCACTCCATAGGGCATAGGAGATGATTTTGGGCGCCTTTTTTAACAGAAATCTGGCAAGAATCACAAAGAGGATGACGTAACTGGCCGTCAGACTCATGTTCAATGTCGTAAGAAACAAATCACGCATTTCTACTCCTCCTTGTGTTCATCAATTAGCTTCTTTAATTCATCAGCTTGTCGTTTGCTTAGTTTCTTCGCGCCCATGAATGCTGTTAGAAATTTAGGTAATGACCCGCCGAAGGTGTCCTCAACGAAACGGTGACTTTGTTTTGAAACATATTCGTCCTTAGGAATTAAAGACGTAACCACTGCATTTTCATTCTGAAAAATCTCTTTCTCACATAATTTTTTCAACACGGTATACGTAGTGGACTTTTTCCACTTCATCTCGTCTTCACACCGCTTCACCAGATCGCCAGAGCCGATCGGTTCATTCTGCCAGATGATATCTGCGAACTTCTCTTCACTTTCGGTAAGTGTGTATTCCGCCATGACTGCACCTCCCTTGGTCTATATGTTATCGACCTTTATGATTTATAAGTCTACGACTTATAGACCAGTAAGTCAATGTCTTTATTGCCTATTCTTTTGACGAAGTGAGCTCCGTTGCAAAACAACAAAAGCTGATTCCCCCCACCTCGTGCATGAACCTACCAAGCAACTTCGCCCCAAATACAAAAAGACCGCCCAATGGACGGTCTTTCCTATCACTTAAGCTCACAATAGCAACTTACATCCTGCCGCATTTAAATCTCATACCACTTAATCTCATTCGCTTCCAATTTCAGAGCGAAGCTAGACCCATCCCCACGATAAACGACTGTTTCTTGCGGCTCGTAAGTGTTGTTCACGACACAGTATTTACCGTTCTTCACATAGGCGTGAACCTCGACGTTATAGTTCTCGCTGAACCAGCGGTTCAGCTCGTGGTCGCTGTGAGCACTCCACAGGATTGCACGATACAACAAGCGACTGTTCTCGAAGCTATATGGCAGACCACTAATATATACGCTTCTTCCGCTACCGAATTCGTTCGTAGCAAGCTGGACTTCTTTATCCAAGTGACGGAGGATCGTCGTACCTTCTAGTGCAAAGATATTTTTCTTACCTTCACCAAAGTCGATTTCCTTTTGTCCATCACTATTGGTTTTGCAATCGGCCGTAATGAAATGATCATGCTCATCCCAGTTATACTTATCATAGCCTAGGGTGAATCCACGCTCTTCCTCTACGCCGAGGATATTCGCCAGTTGAAAATATCGTCCATTTGCTTGATGCGCCGTTGGCTCACCCACTCCGATGAATCCGCCGCCCTTATGAACAAAACCTTTCACTGCGGTCACGATGTCTGTATCCAGCCACCATTCTCCGCCCGTATAGGCCGTATCTGCATCCCCGATATTCAATATGACGTCAATTCCATCCAGAATGGAGGCATCTTGTTTAATATCATCGAAGCTGATGAATTTCACATCGAATGGTGCACCGGAGAGTGCTTCGATAATGCCAGCATAGCTGTAATTTTGCTTATAATAGAGTGCATGATGGACCATATGGTTACCCCATGCCCGCATTTTCCCCCAACAATTAAGAACCGCAACCGTCTTAACACAATAAGGTGTTGTTCCCTGTACGTTGTCGTATAGCGTACGGAATTCATCCGTTACGCTTTCTACATAATCGATAAAGTCTGGAAAATCGAGCGCCAGCTTCAGATATCCACCATAGCCAATCCGATCTATAGGTTTGCGAAGGATCGCACGTCTTGCTGTCACCCAGTTCACTTTCGCTTCTTTAACTGGATCTCCACCTTCATGGAAGGTATCTGGGAAGAAATAAGGTAAGAAGCGACCTTCTGTATATTTCACACCTGGAATGTCACTGATCAGCCTTAGTGTTGAACCGTTCCCTACACTGCCAACTACGGCATCCAGACCAATCGTCGCGAATTCCTCCATGAAAGGCTCTGTACCGATCCAGTGATCGCCCAAGAACATCATCGCTTCCTTCCCACATTCGTGGGTGATATCGACCATTTCCTTGGCAAGCTTCGCCACTTCACGGCGCTGGAAGGCTTGGAAATCACGGAACTCCTTGGTTGGTATGCGATAATTGTTATTGTAATAGCCTTGATCAATAATATATTCAGCTCTGAACTTATAGCCAACTTCTTCTTCGAACTGTTCGAGGATATACGGGCTTACCGAAGCTGAATAGCCGTACCAGTCCACGTATTTCTCACGAGCAAGCTCATCGAAAACGAGGGTGAATTGGTGGAAAAATGTTGTATAACGAATCACATTGACATACGGATGATCTTTAATAAATTTACGGATACGCTCCATGGTGTATTCACGGGTCTTCGGTTGACGAACATCAAAGGTAATCTGATGCTCCACGTCCTTCCATTCATTGACGACCGCATTGTACATATGAACGGGATCCCACATGATATAAGCCAAAAAGCTAACCGTATAATCATGGAATGCCGTGGTAGTGATGTTTACATTTCCTGTCTTCTCGTCATAGCTCCATTGATCGGTAGGGACAGGCTCTCCTGTCGTGCGATCGATGACTTCCCACCAGCGCTTGATATCATCGCGGGTGTTCACAGCGAGCATATCCGGATAAAGACCCTTCATTAAGTTGATGGATAGGCTTGGTCCTTCAGCTGTATGTGCCGGTGTCATCAAATACATCTGCTGGATTTCGTCCGGATTCGCATTTGCCCATACGTTGTCCTTACGAGTCGTATAATACGTGGAGTATATCTTAGCATCGACTTCTTGCAGCTCCACCGGAAAGTCAGTACCATCACAGTCACGTACGGCGTCCGCTCCCCAGCGTTTCATGACCTCATGCGTCTGGGAAATAACGTCCAAATCCGTTGGTATCGTAACACGTCCTCTAGTTTTACTCATCGATGACAGCTCCTTTATTTGTATTTACGATTATAGAACCACAGCAGACTAATCAACATGGCGAGCCCAAGTAACATAAGACCGAGTCCGGGTGCACCAATGTGTTTTACGCCGACAATCACGAGTGTCATACCGATGATAAACACAATCAGCATCAGCACACCACGTAAAGCATTCATCGAATCATTCATATTAGCCACCTTAACCTTTCAACCCGCCCATAGTCATTCCTTGGGTTAGCTTCTTTTGTACGAGAATATACAGAATGAGAGTCGGAAGCATAACGAGTACGAGACCTGCGTACATCTGACCGTATTCAACCGCCGATTTCTGCGCTGCCATCAGGTTCATTAAGCCAACAGGCAGTGTTTTGAGTCCCGGCTTTGGTAATAGTGTCATAGAAACGATATATTCGTTCCAGAACGATAGGAAGTTGAACAGAATGACCGTGACAATGCTCGGTTTAGCCATAGGCATAATCACTTGAACCATCGTGCGGAAATAACCTGCGCCATCCACGGAAGCTGCTTCCTCGTATTCTTTCGGTAGAGATTTGAAATATCCTGACATCAGATAGATGGTGAAGGACAGTGCCATAGCAGCATAAACGATGGCAAGGACGAACAGATTGTTTAATAGAATCGGATGTCCAAAAATACTGCGAGCTACCTTATCCCCGTTGTTAAGCATTAGGAAAATCGGTACGACGATGTAGTTGATATTGATAAACAACCCCGCCATGAACAACATGTTCCAAAAACCATTTCCTATAAATTTAAATCGTGAAAGTACATAGGCTGCTGGCAGTGCTACTACAAGTAAAATCACGAGTGCCATAGCTGTTACCAAAACCGAATTAAGCATGTATGAACCCATCTTGGCCTTAAACCATGCATCCGCAAAGTTCTGCAGATAAATGCCTTCTGGAAGCGCCCACGGGCTGCCATAGAACTCACTATCTTGTTTGACCGAAGACATGAACGCCCATAGCACGGGGATTGCAATGATGACGGCCAAAGCAATCAATATTACATATATAAAGCCTTTATAGAACTTATCGCTACCGCGTTGCCCTGCGAGTTTATCTTTCTTCATCTTGTCCCCTCCTTAATACTCCAAATGCTCTCGTTTAGTGACTACATTCAAGATCGCTGCAAGCGCAAACGAGAACAGGAACACAACAACACCGATTGCCATTCCGTAGCCATACGAGGAATTGGTATAAGCTTCTTTATACATGTAGCTCAGGAATACCTCAGTGGCACCGTCTGGGCCGCCGCCTGTCATAGCCATAACGAATAGGAAGCTCATATTAATCGTGCTGATAATGAAGAAGGTGAGGGTCGTGCGTATGTTCGTCCAGATGAGTGGGATAGTGATAGAGAAAAACTGAGTCATCCGACCTGCACCCTCTAGCTGCGCTGATTCATATAAACTCTCGGGAATGTTAGCCATACTTGCCATATACATGACCATGTAATAGCCAATGGCCTGCCATATCATTGCGCCGGCGAGACTGAAGATAACAATGTTCTGGTCTCCAAGCCACAGAATCGGCTCTGCCCCTGATCCACGGAATAAATTCACGAAGGAGTTCAGAAGCCCGCTATTCGGATCATAAATGGCTGAGAAGATCGCGCTAATAACAACAACGGACAGGATGTTCGGAATGTAGAAAATGACGCGTAATAGATTTTGTCCTTTGATTTTTTCACGGGACAACATCGAGGCAAATAGAAGTGACAAGCTAAAGGTTACGACTGTAACGATGACAATGAGTAGAACACTGTTTTGGAAGGTCTGATAAAATTTATCACTTTGAAAAAGTTTCGTGAAATTCTCCATACCTACAAAGGTTTTGTTATCGGTGTAGCCTCCCCACTTGTACATGGACATCCGAAATACATCAAATGTAGGGATAATCAAGAATATGATGAATAGGAGAACAGCAGGTGCTAGACAGAGGAATATAAAGCGTCCTCTTCCTTTGGTGGAATTCATTGGCGATCTCTCCTTCTTAAGGTCAGAATAATGGTGGGCAGCTAATGCTGACCACCATCATTACTGGATTTTTGTGGATTCCCCTACTTCATCGAGGGGAACCCTAAAAATCCACCTTATTATTGTTTCAATGCACCGCGCAGGGCATCGCTATCTTTTGTGATGGCATCAACCCATTGTTGCTGAGTCTTAGCACCGGTTACTAGGGAATCGATCGTACCGAATACGGTATCACTGATGTTAACGCCTTCAACAGGGTCTGTTGTTGCAAATGCGCCCATAGATGCTTTTGCACCATTATCATAGATGCTGTAGAAGAGTTTGTTGTCACCATCAAGTTTATTGGACATATCTTTAATCGGTTGAACGGCACCCACTTTAGCAAAAATAGCAGCGGCTTCATCAGAGTACAGATATGCGATGAACTGTTTTGCTAGATCCGCGTTCTCCGCTTTTGCAGGAACCCAGATTTGTTCAAAGAATGTGTAAGAGTAGCTGTCGCCACCATCTTTTACGGCAGGAAGAGCTGTGAAGCCCCATTTGAAACCTTCTGCACGAGGAGCTTTACTCATTTCGCCAACGACCCAAGTACCATTCGGCATGAACAGTGCTTTATTGTCTAGAATAAGTTGTTGGTTTTTAGTAAAGTTATCTTTGTTACCGTTCGCTGGGACTGTTTTCTCTGTATATGTAGCTAGTTTAGTAATGATATCGAATACTTGTGTCGCTTCTGGGGACTGCCAGATTCCTTCAGCATAGTGCGTTGCTTTCGTGAAGAATTCCGCACCACCGACTTCGTTAAGCAAAGCATAGAAGAAAGAATCAAAGTATCCTGTCGTTGGGTAGGAGAATAGTGCAATTCCTTCAGCTTTAGCTTTATCACCTAGAGCCCACATTTCGTCCCAAGTCTTAGGAACTTCCCAGCCCTTTTGTTCAAACAGACCTGCATTGTAGAATAATCCCGTAGGGCTGTAGAACATTGGCATAAGGTAAGTCTTACCGTCGCCATAAGGATTCGTAATTGTCGTATCCGTGAATCCAGGGATCAACTTGTCCTTTACGGTAACGCTTTCACCAGGAACAGTCATCGATAGAACATCGGTAAGATCTGTTAGGTTGTTATCTTTAACAAAAGTTTCAGTCAGACCCTTTTTCTGACCAGTTGCTAAATGGATGACGTCAGGGAACTCACCGGATTTCATGCCAGGTCCAATGACATCTTCAATATTTTTATCAATCGTGCTTTCTACTTTTACTCCAGGGGTTGCCTTTTCAAATGCTGCTGTAATCTCTCCCCACACATCAGCGCCATAAGCCGTTTCGAGTGCGGCTAACTTAAGCGTACGCGTCTCTGTAGTTGTCGTATCCGATGGTGTATTAGGCGTATCTGTCGATGTAGAACCAGAACCATTCTCTGAAGTGCTACCACAGGCTGCAAGACTAAGCGACAATAAAGCTGTAACTGCAAGGCTAATAACTTTTTTCACAATACCCCTCCGTATTTATCTTTTTTTGTGAATAGTGTAACCGTATACATTACTGTTTCATCTTATCCCACCAAGTCGTTTTATTTCAACAGACATATTGCCTTTCATTTTATATATCTTGCTATATTACAATTTTATAAATTAATAACGATCCTTGTTTATTGTTGTCGAATCTAGTGGTAGAGTGAAATTATATGACAGGAAAGGACTGAGATATTTGGGGAATGTACGATATTGGATACCTGGGAAGAGACAAGGAGAGATTCCAGCTCGGCTCATCTATGTCAGTTCCGCAATCTATGAAGGTGACTGGTCCAGCATACGTCATTCTCATAATTTTTCTGAGTTGTTCTATGTCCGAAGCGGGCAAGGCAATTTCATCGTAGAGGATGAAATGTTTCCAGTGAAGCAAGATGATCTTGTCATCGTCAATCCGAATGTAGAGCATACCGAGGTATCTGTTAGCAATAATCCGCTGGAGTATGTTGTTCTTGGGGTCGAGGGAATGAGCTTCGATTTCGGAGATCGAACAGGAAGTCGTAATCATGAGATCATTAACTATCAAAATCAGCGGGATGAGCTATTGTTCTATTTCAACGCGATGCTTCGAGAAACGGAGAATAAGCATGAAAACTACGAGGCCATCTGTCAAAACTTACTTGAGGTTGTTGTGATTAGCTTAATGCGTAGCTCGGGTCATCCCTTCTCTGTCGTCACTACTCAAAAGGCGAACAAGGTCTGCAGCCGGATCAAACGCTATATCGATTCCAACTATTCAGAAGATATCTCGCTCGACTCTCTTGCAGAACGAGCTCATATAAGTAAATATTATCTATCTCATACGTTTACTAAATATTATGGTATGTCCCCTATCAATTATTTGAATGAGGTCAGGCTTCGTGCCAGCAAAGAGCTACTAGAAACAACGGATCTTTCCATTTCACAAGTTGCTGAATCGACGGGCTTTTCCTCTCAGAGTTATTTCTCACAAAGCTTCCGCCGCAGCTGTGACGTCACGCCACGAGATTACCGGATTATGACCAAAGGGCGCGTGTAGTGATTAGCATAGATTTATAATAGCAAAAAAACAAACGAGCCTTAGGAATATACCTAAGGCTCGTTTTTCATGTGTTGCACAAGTTCTTTAGTCCACGTTCTTATCTGATTCTACAATCGTTAATAACTTGTTAAATAATACTGCCGCCTCAGCCCGAGTCAGATGCTTCTTCGGATTGAGCTTCTGATCAGGTGTTCCTTGGATGAGACCAAGCTCAGTACAAATGGCTAATGCTTTCTTAGACCAATTTCCAGCCTGATCGGCATCTTTATATTTCGAAAGCATTTGCTGTGTCGTACCCGAAACTTCCGGCAACTTCCCTTTCATCTCAAGCACTCTTACGATAATAACAGCCATCTCTTCACGGCTTAAAGGCTTCGTAGGAGCAAACACATTCCCTGCGTATCCTTGAAGCAGACCTGCATCCGCTGCCGCACTTATAGCATCCTTGTACCACTTATCTTCTGCGACATCTTTGAATACGGCACTACCACCTGCTTTAAGACCAAGAGCACGTGTTAACATCGCCGCAATTTCAGAGCGGTTGATGGTCATATTCGGAGCAAATTTCTGCTCGCTTACGCCCATGATAATTCCCCGACTCGAAAGCGCTTCGATATGCTTGTTCGCCCAGTGACCGACTGTATCCACGAATAATTTCGGCTTGTTGTTACCCTCTTCAGGCTTGCTTCCTTCCTCATTCCCCGTATCCGGTCCACCACCCGCTTCTGGATCTGGTTTCGGATTAACCTCAGGTTTCGGAGTTGGACTTGGGTTCGATCCATGGTCTGGGTTAGACCCTGTTCCAGGATCTGTACCTGGATCTGTACCCGGATTACCGGTGTCCTTCGCTTTCACTTTTACAGTCGCAGTAGCTTTCAGATCCGTTCCATCGACCGATCCTTTCACCTGGAAAGTACCCGCTTGTGCATACTTGGAAGGACTAATTGCATCCCATACAACCGAAACCTTCTCTGTCGTATGATTACTCCATGTCACCGTCACTTGTTTAGGCAGACTCGGAGCTGTACCC
Organism: Paenibacillus sp. FW507-14B1B; assembly: GCF_058781425.1. NCBI lineage: Bacteria > Bacillati > Bacillota > Bacilli > Caryophanales > Paenibacillaceae > Paenibacillus > Paenibacillus sp. FW507-14B1B. The sequence continues at coordinate 83,630 of NZ_JBYSWS010000006.1, forward strand.
GCTACCGTTTCAACCTGTACATCCGCAATGGATATAATAGTAACTGCCAATACAAGACTATCAATTGCATGGTCTAGTTCTTCTCTCACCGCATCTAGTGAAGCGGCCGTAGCACTTGGATCGTCAAGATGCTTCTGAGCCTTATCCAGAGCTGTAGCAACCACAGCCCATGTCTCGGCTGTATAATCAGAGTCCTTCAGTGTAAGAGCATGCTCGATGGATCCCTTAAGAATCTCTTTTGAAGCCTCCACACTATACGCTTTAATGTAGAAGTTATCTAGAATAAAAGCGAAATCCGATGTAGGACCACTATCTGCATTTTTCTTCACCATTTTGAAAATGACTTGGTAATCATCTTGATCACCTGTTGTGAAGTATTTCTGGAATGGCTTATAGCCTCCATCTTTCCCCGCTTTATTACCCGGATTTTCTACCTTTTGAAGTACTTCCTTAAGCACAACCTTCCCAGTAGAGCGGGATTGCACAGAAACCTCGTAAACGGCGCTCTTCTCCTGAGTATAGATAAAGCCTAAGTCATATTTGGTGTTTGGTTTCAATTTGACACTGGATTCATTCGTTTGAATGAATTTGCCAACATCCGTCTCGTTCACTTTGAGCGAATTCTCTCCATCTAGAACCCAAGTCATGACTGGACCTACTTGGTCCTCGGATGGCAGAGCGATTGGATTATTGTCAAGTGGATTGCTTCGATCGCTCGCAATATGAATTTGTCTAGAACCACCACCGTACTCAAATGGTCCCCAACCTTCATACACATTCTCGAAGTCCTCATATACCACATAACCCTCATTCGTTGGATCATTCTCGACCGTGGTATGCTTCCAAATACGCACATCATCAAATTGTACGGTACCCGCTCCGGCCTCGGCTTCAAGGCTCACTGTAGCCGTTGTTACTCCTGCAGGAACCTTGAATTCAACACTCATTCGCTGCCATTTCGTATCCACGTATTTGAACGATGACTTGTGAGTTCCATCCATCCCTGTGACGTCATTGGTATAAGTCTTACCATCAATCGTAACTTGAATTGAAGATTTCCTTCCCTTCTCAGTCTGAGTCCACACCCCGACGGTGTAATCCTGACCTGGCTGAAGTCCGGTAATTTCTTGCGATAGGACACCCGCCTTACTTCCGACCTCGGCATATCTATTCCAGTTCGATCGGTTCATTTCCTTTGTCGTATCATACTCCACATCACCTTCAACGGACTTGATGGCAATGTTATTCTTATCATCCACGGTCCATGAACCAGGAACATTGAACTTCTCTGAATTGAAGGCGAAATCCTTGATTAGACTGCCCTCTCCCCAATTTCCTGCACTAGGGACCAAATTCAAGGCCTCCGCTGAAGCTGGATACAACACATATGGCGTGTTTTTCTTAGCTTTGTTAATGGTAAGTGATCCATTCTGAGCAACCACCGTGCCGACAAGTACTTTACCTTGTTGGGTCAGTTCATACATGTTGAACTGAGTCACATCTTTAAACTCATCGGTCAACTCCCAAGTCGTTGGGTCCCCTGTTGTGTTCCAGTGGTACAGCTTCGCACCCTCATTCGCACCTAAGGTGTTATTAGTCTTAATATCCCACACCCATGGAATCAATGAGTTCGCTTCACCGGTATGACGCACTGATTCATCAGTCGTTGTTCCTGTATCCTTCCAAGAGGAGATCAGCTTACCGTTCTTCGTAAGCTCAATCATTTTGGTTTTCTTATTACGCTTCGATACAACTTCGTTATCAAAAGTGATTTGATCTTCTTCATATTTCAGTACACCAAAGTGCTGCATAAACTTCGTTGGCAATACTTCATTGAAGAATACCGTTACCCCTTGCTGTAGATCCGGCTTGGAGTCACCCCAAGTGGTCACAACCGGGATCTTCTGCCCTTTAAATAGTGCATTACCCACAAAAATATCCAGGTTATTCTTCACCATTCTAGACAGGATGCTGTTGTTCCCTTTATTCGGATACCCTAAATCCGGACCCCAGTGAACAAAAGTTGAACCCGGTTCCAGTGGACCCGCAAATTCTGTTCCGATCTTGATTCCAAGGTCATTCGCATACTGCAACAATTTATAAGCGTTATAATCATTGCCGGTATACACGTCTACATAGAAGAAATCTAGCCCAGGATCGTTTGGATCATTAGAATCCTTCGTGAGATTATATAGATTCGTAAATCGTGAGTTCAATTCGCCACTCAAGACATCCTTCGTTTGATCTACATAATACGCGGTATCAATCCAGTCCCAACCTTTAAGGAGCCTGTCTGTCTTCGGACCATTCGTTGTTGCTCCACTTAAATTGGAGTATTTCAGTTCGTTCGCATCCAATTGATATTCTGTTGCATTCAGATGCACACCGATGTTCAGGTTGTACTTTTTCCCTTCATTGATCAGATAGTTGAAATCTTCCACTCCACCTTGTCTTACACCAATATTGGAGTAGGAAGGAATATCGTCATCATGTCCTTCTGCCTGATAACCCTTATGCAGAACCATCTGTCCAAATCCATCCGTATAGTTATACAGAACTTTCCCTGTATCCAGACTGTTCACAAATGGATCATTCGCTTGGCTTGCGAAGTTGAATGCAATGTACATCATATTATTCTTGATGTCCTGTGCGCCAAATGGCTCTTTGTAGATGTCCGTCCGATAAGCGACGGTTGCATCCTGCCAATCTGTTTTTCCATCGTTATTGCGTTCCCCAGTCACCACCACTTCATACCATGGCAATGCCTCCGTCTCACTGCTTTGAAGATGGCGATAAGTCCAGCTGCCCGGCTTCACCGTCAGTTTATTAACAAGCGGTTTCTTCTCTGAGGTCAGGATTAGTTTATTACCACCGCTCATTACATTGTTCTCTACGGATGCGCCGAGGCCTTCTGCACTGACCATAGCCATCGTAACTCCGGCCGTTCCGCTTTGTTTCATATTCGACATGTTATCAACGATTTCTTCCGTGATTCCGTGCCACGCTCCGTCTGACTTGCTCCATGCATACGTAGCGTCTTTCATCGCGCTGTTCACATGAATCAGGGAGTTATTCATTTGGATCGAACGCACCAAGAAACTTGAGTTTTCAGTGATTTTATCGATTTCAAAACGAACGATTTGGTTGGGCTTAACTTCGAGATGTCCATCAATCACAACGCCGATTTCGTCAATCGTCATGGTGTACTGATATGTGCTCTCGCCCAACTTCTTCGATACTGTACTTGGTACATATTCCATATTATTAATCTTCAAGCTATTCGTCTGCTCCACGTCAGCCTGAAGTGTGTGATTATCCATTTGATAATCTACAATGCCTGGGAAGTCTTGATAGACGGTAACGATCAGACCATCTTTCTCAATCGTATCTGTCTCCTGTGCCAGTTTAAGTCTAGGCAGGGACTCTAATTCCACCATTTTCAGGTTACTCACCGTCATCTTCTTGGCGGAATACCAGGAACGAAGACCAAACGAACCTGGAATAGAAGTCAGTGTCTCTTCCGATACGGAACCCATATCCGTAGTGACACCCTTCGGATCTGTAATCGCGAGGCTTACTGTGGATCCCACCAGACGAAGCTCGATATGATACTCAGTATTTGCCTCCATCTGATACGTGTTCGGGAAGGACACCTCGTTACCACTACTTGCAGTGATCTTCCACTTTCCATTGATATCGTGAACAACACCAACATATTTGTCAGCAGCCGAGCCTCTTAGGATAAAACCATATCGACCCCCATCTGCTCCAGCAGACACATTCGTCTGAACATCAAATTCAAGCCGCTGATCAGCAAATTTAGGGCTATCCTTATCCACCGCTAATGAAACGCCTGGCATGTTGACTTGGATTTTACCATCGCCATGAGAGAGCACGGTTGGATTACTGCTATCCAGAGGCCCCCAGTTCTGAGATTTATAATCTGGTGCATACACACGAATCTCTTCTGCAGTGATTGCATCAATCTTAACCTGAGTCGCTTGGTTACCCGAATTATAAATTCCGAATGAACCTGGTACATACCCATCTACAATGACGCGGCCAACCAGCATTCCATTGACATAAAGCACAAGCTCATTCTCAATCATTTCTACACGGAGTGTGTAATCTTTCCCGGATTCAAGAGCTGCAGCGCTGCCAATAGAATTAGCATCGTTACTGCCTTCTAGCTTATATGTCCATTCTCCCGGACTTTCCTCATATACCGCGATATTTCCGAGTTTCATGCCAAGTGCTCTATCTGCGTGCATCTTCACTTGGTATATGCCATTCGGTACATTTGTTATATCCTGATTCGTTGCAGTACCTCCTGCAGCAATTGTACCTTCCAGATAGCCGTTTGAAATTTGCGGAGTCCCACTAAATCCATCCCAATTCACTATTGAATGGCCTTCATAATACGCTTCATAGCTCAGTTTCTCCGTATGGGATGAAGACGTATCCATATCAATGAACTCTTCGGTAAAGAGCACGTTATCCACGTAAATATCATCTTGGGAGATGACCCCAAAACGTCCCTCTCCGAATTGCTCTCCTTCCGGCAAAGTGGCAAGCAATTCAGCGCCATTTATACTTAAAGTTACCGACTTATCGGAATATTGAAGTCCAACTTTATTCCAGAGATAAGGTAAAGGAGCCGAGTTATTAGAAGCAGAAGGAACAAAGTCAGTGCTGCCTCCATCTTTATTGAGCAGTACCCATTTCGCACCGTCATATCTAACAACGGAACCATTCCCAATCACAAACCCAATCTCACTTGTTGCAGGCTTCACATTTAACAATAATGTTCCACTTGGTAAAGACACTGCATCCATATTCATCGCTTTGTCTGTGATCTCAGAAAGCTTCAGTACTCGGTTGCTGCCTTCTTTAATAATGGTTGAAACAGCACCCTCCCAGATTCCCTTAATTCCATCTTCGAAATCATTGCTGTACTGTGCTATTTTCTTAGGCTCAATGATCTGATTCGTATACTGTACATTGTCGATGTGTAGTTCTACACTGCTTCGAATGCGAAGACCGAAACGCCCAGCTACATCAGAGAATTTATCAAAGGTAATATTACCAATCAGCTTTTTATTCAAATAAACTGTGATTGTCTTTTCATTAAAATTAAACATCAGATTGTTCCAGCGACCTTGAATCGGATAAGGAATCTCCTGCTTCGATCCCCAGCCTGTATTGGATTCTGGAATCCAGCTACTTGGGTCCACCCCGAGTTCATTGAAGATGCTCGCTGAATCATTCATTCTAAAACCAAAAGCAAACCCTTGGCCACTACCCAATTTCACTGGGTCCACCAGTTTGAAATCTAATGAGAGGGTACCTTTCTGGATCTGAGGCGAATCCAAATCGACACCACGTTCACTTGTTCCTCTTTTAAGAGAAAGTACTTTATTCCCGGTAAAAGGATCTGTCACAACATTGGCATTTAGCCCAGACCATCTCGGGATATAATTTTCACCTTCAAAATCTTGCACATAATTAATAATATTTGAAGGTTTATCCTTGGACCCTACACCTTCAATTCTTAGACTCTTAATCGAGATATCTCCTGTTGCATAGCGCTTATACAGACCGATCTGGCCTAATCCAGACACCTGACTCAATAAATTCGTTTCCTTATTGTAGTAAGTCTTACCGTCTACAATGACAAGCAGCTTCTTCCCACTAAAACCAAGCTGGATGTGATACTCGGTATCCCGCTTGAGTTCGGGTCCGACAAATGGCTCCCAGTCTCCCGTGCCATCCGGACTCTGAATTACCCAAGTGGTGCCGGCATCATAACGAATAGCCATGCCTTGGTTACGATCACCAGCTCCAATAACAAAACCGACATTTCCTTGGCTAGTGCTCGTATAACGCATTGTTGTATCTATAATTCCTGAAGAAAGCCATGGAGCCTTATCCCATGTTGCTACCGCTCCACTTCCCAAATTACTAATCGATACTGCCAATCCGTTATTAACGGAAGCAGAGCCGTTTCCTTTGACGAAAGTCATGGCTTCCGGTTCCATAGATTGATAGTTGTTCGTATAGGATGCAGGGACTTGATCCACAGGAACATTACTTTTAATTTCCGCTAGGAAATTTTCAAGATCTTTATTCTCCGTTATGTCGTCACTTGATGATTCTTTATCCATAACCGAGATGATTGCCTCGGCTTTGATATCCGTGCCTTCAACACTGCCCTCTATGTTAAAGGTACCTACCTGAGCATAATCAGAAGGCTCTATTGTATCCCAGATCACCGCAACTTCCGTAGTTGTGCCGTCATTGTATACGGCCTGTACTACCGATGGAAGTTCTGGCTGTTCACCCACGAAAGTCTCAACCGTGATTTCTGGGATACTTTCGATTGTTTTTTCAATTTCGATCATTGGCAGATCACCCGTCTCTCCTGCTGTAGCATAAATCGTACTTGGGAGCACCGTCAGCTGACTTGAAGCAACCAACAAAACCATCATCCAAATAAATAATTTGGATATCATCCGACTATGTTTTCTTCGCACTAATGTATTCCCCCTAATGTCTAGAATTCAAGTTCCTTCGCATATCAAGTAAGCGTTTGCAATTAATCAACTAAAAACTATTGAATGCGGTTTCATGTTTATGTATTTAGATTGATCCTCCCTTCTCTATTTAGTGTTAAACTCTAATTACAAAATTAGAGTAATTCCTACAACAACGTATTAATCTTATCAAAGTTTTTCTTTTACTAGCTTCCAAAAAGGTACTCGAAATGGATAAACTGTTTGAAATACGGAACTAAAATTCGTGTTTTATTCAAAAAAAACGACATTCAATCGCTGCTCTCCTTGTGTTGTCTACTTGACATGGATACATCCACCACACAAAATAAGAAAAAAATAGAAAACAGGATCTTGAATTTCTTCAGACGATCGGGGGCGCTTAATGTGAAGAGGGCTGTTGAACTCTTATACCATGAGTTAGAACAAAACATGATCTACAATGCACTACAGCGCACGCTGAAGCCGGGATATTTTTTTGGACCTCATTGCCATAGTAATGTGGAGATCTGTTTAATGAAAGAAGGCGAATGTGACATCATTGTAAATGGTGAGACGGTTACCGTTCACAAGGGTGAGTTGATGGTCATCTTCTCTCATATGATTCATTCATTTCATGTCAAGGCGAATCAAACAGCCGTCTTCCTACAGATTCACTTTAATCCTGAAAACTTTATTGCAACCGACTCAAAAATCAACGAGAATATAAAGTTCCTGCAGTATATGGCCGATAAACATAGCGCGTACACGATCCATTCATTTACTGACCAGCTTCTCTCCTGTGTTGAGCGAATCTGTGAAGAAACGAATAATGAATCCTATCAATATCACGTCCCACTCGCTAATATCTATATCTACGAATTGTTGTTTCTACTATCTCGTGAAATAGAACGAAGTGTTCGCCAGGTATTTAGTGTTGATAATCCGATTGCGATTAAAGCGATCCATTTCATTAATCAAAATATGGAGAGTAATATTTCGCTGGATGATGTAGCTCAGAACTGTAACGTAACGACGAGATATTTATCCAAAATTTTTAAAAAGTATGTGAATATCACCGTAAAAGATTACATATGTATTGCAAAAGTAGATAAGGCGATGAGTTATATCTGCAATTCTGAATTCTCCATTACTGAGATATCCTCCAAACTTGGATTTTCAAGTGCACAATATTTCTCAACGGTATTTAAGAAATACAGCGGCGTCACACCAAAAGAATTTAAAACACTTCGTACGAAGGATATCTAAATATTTCAACACAAAGATCATCTTCAATGATGGTCTATTTTATTGTTCAGGATCAAATTCCGATCTCTCGCATCCTCTCTGTTACTTCCTCAACCCTTCTATCCATATCCGTGTCTTCGAACTTCGGAAACTTCAGCTCACTTACAATCGCACCATCCCTCATAAACATCACGCGCTCCGTTCTTGCAGCAACCTTAGCATCATGCGTTACAAGCATCACCGCAGTCCCTTCCGCATTTATCTCAGATAATATATCCATGATTTCTTGTGCAGACTGAGAATTAAGCGCACCCGTAGGCTCATCGCCAAATATAATTCTCGGGTTGTTCATAAGCGCTCGGCATATTCCCGCACGCTGAAGCTGACCGCCGGAAACTTGCTTGATATCTCGCTTCTCAAGTTCTGTAATCCCAACCCTATTCATCAGTGCTCTTGCCTTCTGTGAAATTTCTACTACATTCTTTCGATTATCCCGCATGGCTGGAAGGATGATATTATCGAGAATATTCAGATTACTGAGCATCGTTGGTTGCTGAAATATGAACCCCATCATTCTTCTACGAAGATCCGACAGCTCATTCTCTCCAATCGTTGAAAGTTCCTTCCCATCCACCATCACTGTTCCACTATCAATACCATCAGTCCCGCTCAGTGCAAACATCAGCGTTGATTTCCCTGAACCCGAAGGGCCCATAACCGCAACAAACTCTCCTTCGTTGATCTCAACAGACACTTGATCAAGAACACGCCGCTGTTCATTGCCCTCGTCGAAAGATTTTACAAGTTGTTCCCCGATAATTACTTTCTTCATATGCCTACTCCTTTATATTCTCGGATATTTTGATATTTCCAGCGCCAGATGTACCGATGATCGTCCCGATAAGTACAACACCAATCATCATCAATGGGATAAGCAAGTACGAGGAGAACGGATTGATAGTAAAGCGAAAAGACGAAGCTCCAAAGGAGGAGATGATCGCACCGGCTAGCAGCTCTCCAACCGTATTTGCCAGAAGAATACCCAGAACGATACCGATACTTAGAACAGCAACCGAACGGGTAACATACTGCTTCCTTATATCTGAGTTCGTAAAACCAAGCGCCTTCATTACAGAAATAGAGTATCTATCCTTCACAACAAGGAGCTTCATAAACAATAGAGTTACAAGCAGACCTATCACTAGTGCAATGATGATTGAAGTAAAGGATGCCTTTTTGACAGAATTGATGGTAGAGCCAAACGTCTGCGCAACAAATTCATCAATATCGGATACCTTGGCAAAAGAAAACATATCTCCATAATCCGTTGTTGTGCGAACAATAAGCGATGGGTCTGACAGATCAGCACTAATCACAGACCACATGACATCTGCCGTGTTATCTGAAAATACGGCCTTTGCCGTCTTGCCGCCATTCGTAATATCGGAGTAAATGCCGCTTACCGTCAGATCCTTCTCCTGCCCCCGGGTCACAAGTGTTAAGTGATCACCGATCCTTTTACCTAGTTCATCGGCTTGAATTGTCGACAGCGCAATTTCGTTAACTTGAGCAGGTGCCTTACCCTTAGAATAGGCTATTGGGAATTTCGAGTGATCTCCGAGTTCAACTTTAATATTCTCTTCTGAACCGTTATCTGTTGTTACTTTGAATGTTTTAGTCGTTAAAACGGCGTATTTAGAAATGGAACTGTCATTTTTCATATGATTTACGATTTCCGTTGTTTTTGCAGCGATGTCATCCGTCTGTTGAATATCCACCCGCATATCGTAGTTTCCGATCCCCATATATTGAATGAAGTCCTTTGAAGATATTGTGTTGTACAGGTTCTGAGGAACCATCATCATAAATGCCGAAATGACGAGAACCGCCAGCATGGTGCCATAAAGTTTTTTCCTTGCAAGCACATCCTGTATACCGAGAAACACATTGGTGGTAAACCACTTGTTTCCGCTCAAGCGAAAGCGTTTCGTCCCTGTATTCTTCTCCTGTGAAGTGCCATAACGTATGGCCTCAGCAGCAGATATCTTTCCAAAGCGTCTGAGCACGCCGTTCACATAGGCCATAATCGTTAGGAATATAAAAAGTATACCGATAAATCCGAACAGTGAGGCAAGAGATGCATTCCCGCTTTCCCCCATATAAAGTCGTATATTTTCAAGAAGCATCCCTTTCACCATAAGCGATAATGCAAATCCGATCACACTACCTGCAGCTGCAATGGCTGCATACTTAGCAAGATACATCTTCTTGATATCGGAAACACGAAGCCCGATGGCTTTCATCACGCCGATTTCACGGATATCTTGTTCGATTTTCGCAAGAAGCGTAAATCGTATACACATTAATGCGATGATAACGATGAGAATACTGACCAGAAGAATGACGCCGATCATCATGCCATCAGAAAGAGCGTTAATCATTTTTAATAGTGGGTATGTAATGGTTGGTCCGTTCGCTTCAAGTCCTGCTGAGGCATAAGCTGTCTCGAATGCGCCGAGCTCCGACATATCTTTCAGCCTGAACTCAATTAGATATTCCGTATTGCCAAAGCTCTTCATCTCGGTGTAGTCATTGTTGCTGAGTAGAAATCTCTTGGAAGAAGCGAGCGCAGAATTCATCTGCGAATCTCGCAGAAATCCCGCCACGGTAAATTCTTTACCGGCTACGAACGCCTTGTCCCCAACCTTCGTCGTGTTATCTTTCATGTAGCTTATAGGAACGTAAACCTCTCCGTCTGACACACTTATCTTGTTACCTTCAAGATCGAGGAGGTAATCAAACTGCTCATTCTGGACGCTGAATCCATGATCCTGAACACTACTTGCAAGTGATTGATCGCCGAGAATAATCTTAGCGCCGTCTATGTTAAGAAATTCGGCAATTTGGAACTCATCAACATTACTGTTCTGCTCCGCAAATGATGTAAGCCGGGCCGTATTCACTTCACCTGCGTGCATCTGCATGAAATGCGGAGTTTTCGCTTGCGTCATTAACGAATCCAGCGCACCTGTAAGATTGATAATAAGTATGGCAGCAAGAGAAACAAGCATGGCTGCAGCAGAGACAAAAATGGTGGTTGCGAGTGTAATTACTTTACTCTTTAGCACATCACTGCGAATGATCCGATAATACATAGGTCACCTCTGCCTTCAAGCTAATGTACTGACTTTAATAAACGGAGCAACAATTATTCATGATCAGTTCCATCGGATTCGCCCTTGTTGTTGTCGAACATTCTCATGGTGTGCATAAGGCTACCTTGTTCAACCCCAAGCATTCTTTCAATATGGAAGACAAATGCATGAACGCGCGTGGCAAGCTCCTCCTGTGTCAGTTCAAACTCATGATCAAAAACCGTATTTGCATAGATCACAACCATCTCCATACATTCATAAGGGAACGGTGTATTAAACAGTCCGTTCTCAATGCCTTCGCGAATAATATCCGCCAGAATCGGTGTGATGCCGCTGATCATAACCTTCTGTATCTTCTGATGCATGAGTGCATTTTGCGGCTTATGAATATGCTCCATAATTTCCGCGCTGCTTCCACCGCTTATGTTCAATGCCATCACCACTTGGATAATACGCTCAACGACAGGTATCCCTTTATCTAAGGCAATCTTCTGCGCACCATCTAATATGCGGACTCTGTACCTCTCAATGAGGGCATCCATGATATCTTCCTTAGACTTGAAGTGATGATACAGGGTTCCCCTTGCAATACCGACTTTGTTAAGAATATCGTTGGTACTCGTACCATCAAACCCCTTCTGAAAGAAAAGCTCATCCGCCGCATCCAGGATTTCGTTCCTGCGTTCCTCAGCTCCTTTAATAACTCTCATCGAATACCTCCCTCATTAGACCGACTGTCTGTCTATTGATTTGATATTAGCATATTGATGTGTATTGTCAATGATTTCGATGAATACTCCGGGATGGGCGCGCCTTCCATGAGCAGATATGCTACGCGAATATAATTACGTCTTGATTATATGTTAATGTGACGACTCTAAATAAAGCCCTCCTCTTCTGAGGGGGGCTTTATTGTTATCGTATATGCTCGGTATGTTCGGAATGACTATCTAACGGTCTTTCTTATGCCATCATGCCTTCTCTAATAACGTCTCGGTATTAAGTGTAAATCCTTCAATAACAACGTCTTCGTCTACCTCAATCATAATGCATCGTTTGCCTTGGTAATTTACCTGTTTCACATACTTTAGATCCTGTGGGCTGACTGAAATGGTAGCTACCTTGGTATCAATCTTAATCGACTTGGATGTGAATTTCGGCATGACACTATTCGCTTTCAGCTCATAATTCTTGTCATCGACAATCGTCTGGAATGCCAGCTCTACTTTTTCCGGTGTCACGTCCTCTATACCACTAACGGTCAATACACGTTCTACATCTTTATAATCGAGCTTTGGAGGTTCTTCCTCCTCTTGGTTGCTCTCAATAATCTGGTGAATTTCCTCGTACACATGCCCGATGATAGCCGCGTCTACCTGCTCGCCCGCCACTTCCCTCACAATGTCTTCGAAGATCGCTCTCTCTTCTAGTGCTGTCATGTTCCGCTCGGCCGTCAAGACCTGTTCGATGAAATGAGGGTTCGGATCATTCGATTTCCCCGTACAATACAGAACTCGGTTAACATCTGAATAATTGTCTGTTACGCTAGGATAAAAGAAGCCTTGCTCCGGTGTACTCAGCTTAATAATCGGATCTACAATGACATTGTACTTGTATTCCCGCTCCACATAATCAAACAAGAGAGCCTTGCGCTGCTTCTCCGTAGAATTCACACTGCATAAAATGAACGGATGCCCGAACACTTCATCCTTCACGCTCTCCTCCGTATCTTCATTCCTTGCCTTGGTCGGCCGATAATACTGGCCTCGAATAAACGTAACTACGGTATCCCGCTCATATCTGGTATCCACCAGCATTTTCTCTACCAGTAGCAACATCAAGTCCGTCCATTCCTCGGGATCACCAGTCAACAACCCTTGATGAAGGAGTACCTGCGTAGGGTCTTCCGCTTCCTGCAGAAACTTTAGTTCAAATAACTTATGATCCAATTCCCCGGTCAATAGTTTTTTGAAATTCCCCATGTATAAGTCTTGCTTCTCTCTATCTACTAACTCAAAGGGATGCCGCTCCCAGTGATAGATTTCGTTCGTTTCTTTCATGATGTACACATTCAGAATATCGTAAATATTCATTAGATCATTATCCAGCTTAAACTGCTTACGTATATGTGCGACTTCTTTCTTGTTCATCGTTCTTTACACAACTCCTAGAAAGTAAATTGGCCTTATCAGTATATACGAAATATCAAACTTTCTCTAGAAAGAGACCATTAACACATAATCAACTATTCAAAAAACCTAATATCAGCCGCTTGGACGTGACCTGGTAATTGCTCATATGTACCCATTTCTTTAATGATTGGATAAATCTCCTGTAATGCTTCCCTACTGAGTCTTCCGATTGTTGAATATTTCACCATATCCTTGGATGTAATGCCCGAGAATGCTCTTGCAAAATGATTGGTCGGTAAAACGGCTGTAATTCCGATCCCGTAGTTAGCCGCCGAAAAAGGGGTGTATTCACCGATAAGAATTTCACCTGCATGATGTATCTGAGTCAACACACGATCCTCAATATCTTGATCACATACGACCATGACATGTTCTGGAGCGAACCAATTGATAAACTCACAAGCTGTATCCACGCTTGAGGCAACAACGATTGCCCCCTTACCTTGAGGGCTGAAGACATTCTCTAAATATGATCTTCGCACGCTTTCAACCTTATCAATACATCTCCATAGAAGCTCTTCAACTTTTCGGGCAAGGTTTGCCGATGTGGTGACCAGTATAGAAGAAGAATCTGGCCCATGCTCCCCTTCATTGATTAGATCATATGCCACCTTTAATGGATCAGCCGTTTCATCTGCAAATATCACACACTCTGTAGGACCAATACCTAGCACACTCTTCTTCCCATAGGTCATAGCAACACTAATGGCTGCAGCAATTCCTCCGGGTCCAGGACCAAAGATTCCATCAACCTCAGGAATGGAAGCAGTTCCTTGCGCGAATCCTGCTATGATGGCTACCCCATTGCCTACGACGAATTGATCAGCACCCGCAAGTCTTGCGGCAGCGACTGTTCCCGGATCTCCAGTTCCGTCAGGTAACGGGGGCATCCCTACAACGATTTGTCTAACACCTGCTACTTTCGCAGCTACGACCAACATGATAGCAGTCGAGATTAGCGGACCTTTTCTTGCAGGTATCCATATACCGACAGACTCTAACGGACTTATGCTTTCACCGATCACGGTTCCAGGTCTTATCTCCTTCTCCCAGGATTTCGGCAACATCGCTAGGTTAGCATCCTGCACATTGTTAATCGCTTGTTCTATAGCAATTCGAAAGGATGGCGACAGTGAAGAAATGCTATTCTGAATGTATTCATTAGATAGCATTAGTTCATCCAATACAGCATCGTCATATTTCTTGGTGAGACTTCTAATCCCATCATCTCCGTGACTTGCAACCTCATCGAAGATCGATAAAACCCCATTTAGAACATCCCTGTTGAACAATGTTTTGTGTGTTTTGAACCGTTCTTTAATGATTTCATTCTGTTCTGGGATGGTGTAAATCATACTTTGGCTTCGCATCATCATTACCTCCAATGTTAGATATAAGCAAAAAAAAGAGCCACGTGGATAAAAAAATACCCACATGACTCTTATCGTTCAAGTCCGTAGGTATAACGCCAATAAGCGCTTGTACCTACGGAGAAAATCCGTAATACAAACGCCTAACGATGATGATGGCTATAGGATTTAGTAAGCATTACTACACAACCGTTCATAAGAACAACCTCCTCAACCACACTTGGACTTATTATAGGTTGGAGCACACCATTTGTAAATACTTTCCATGCATTAACCTAACATTTCATCATGTGCTACGACGGAGTTCATAAAAATACTGCACTGCTGGATGCTTTAACTTCATCTTCTCACTCATGTTTAAGATTCGCTTCTTACCAACACGACGATCAACCAATGCTAGAATGTTCAATAAGATATCGTTGCTTTCGATACTCTCATCTATGGATGTAGATAAAAACTTGTTAGCCACCACAATGAAATTCGACTTGCTTAACGCAGCCTGTGCTGATAATAGTTCCTTTGCACATTCTGTTATTTTCCTGTTTCTCGCAATGACTACTAGGCGATCCTCCGGGACAGGCCCCTTGGTATCTTTACTTACCGCTTCGATTTCTTCTTCGCTGATTGGAATCTGTAGATTTGGATCATTCTTAATTTCAAGCTCTGTATGATACCATTTGATCACGCTAGATTTATCGTTCATATTGAGTATGTTCTTTTTATCTACTGAAATATAACAAAGTCCCGCTTTATCCGGTACATACCGATAACCCGTTGCTCGGTATTCTACTCTTCCGATGAGCGCAGGACATAGAAAACTCTCCAACTGTTGCTTCAATTTACTCCAGGACATATATCCTCCTATGTTCTCTAGACCTGACTATAAGGTATGTGACTGTCAGGTAGGTTCGTTTATTTTCGACTTTAACACCTTTAAATACTACCGTATAAAATAGAGGAAGGAATTAATGGATCGGAAATCCCCTCATCCATAATCCCTTCCTCGATTATATCACGTCTTATTCATTCACCGTTGTATCCAATAATTCGTTAACGTCCTTCATCTCTCTGTTCTGCATATCAGCTCAAGCCTTCAATATGTCCTGCCCCATCCAGCCGTATGCGCCATGCAGCTGGTTCCGCAGGTAGTCCCGGCATTGTGACGACCTTCCCTGTTAATACAACAATGAATCCAGCACCTGCCGACCAGCGGACATCCTGCACCTCAATGGTAAACTGCTCTGGAGCCCCGAGCACAGTCGGGCGGTCTGTAAATGAATAGGGCGTTTTCGCCATACAGATCGGAAGATCCTGCACGCCAAGGCGTTCCAGTTCCTGAAGTGCTCGCTTCGCAGCCGGGCGGTATCTAACCCCAGCTCCACGATAGATACGTGTAACGATCGTCTCAATCTTCTCTACTAGCGGCATATCATCAGGGTATAGCAGCTCAAAGTCATCTGCCGATGAACCATCGGCCAGCTCTGCCACTTCCTGCGCTAACTCACGGCACCCTTCGCCGCCAAGCTCCCAAGCATCCGAGATGACCGCCTTCACACCAAGCTCTGCACAAAGGGCTCTAATCTGCGTAAGCTCTGTCTCCACATCCGCTGCAAAGCGATTAATAGCAACGATGACTGGGACGTTGAAGATGCGCATATTCTCGATGTGACGACGCAAATTAACGAATCCGGACTGGATCGCATCAGCATTGTCTAAAAGGAGCTCTTGCTTCGGAACACCACCGTTGTATTTCAATGCACGTACGGTCGCAACGATGACCACAGCTGCTGGTTGCAGATTTCCCTTACGGCACTTAATATCCATGAATTTCTCCGCACCCAGATCGGCACCAAAGCCCGCTTCCGTCACGACATAATCGGCTAACTTGAGCGCATGCCGAGTTGCTCGTATGCTGCTACAACCGTGGGCAATGTTCGCGAACGGACCACCGTGAACGAATACCGGATCTCCTTCAATGGTCTGGACCAGATTCGGATGGATCGCATCCTTTAGGAGGGCACACATCGCATCTACCGCCCGAAGCTCTTTCGCCGTCACCGGGTCCCCATCCATATTATATGCCACTACAATTCTGCCGAGCCGTTCCTCCAAATCCGCCATATCCGCTGCTAAACATAGCACTGCCATCACTTCTGAAGCCGTTGAGATCAGAAAGCCATCTTCACGTACCGTACCATTATTGTCACCAATGCCGATCACAATCTGGCGCAGTGGCCGATCATTCATATCAAGCGCTCGTTTCCATACTATACGAGATGGGTCAATGTGCAACGCATTGCCTTGGAATAGATGATTATCTATAAGCGCCGCAAGTAGGTTATGCGCGGATGTAATCGCATGAATATCCCCCGTAAAATGCAGATTAATATCCTCAGCTGGTACAATCTGGGCTTTTCCACTGCCTGTAGCGCCCCCCTTCATGCCCATGCACGGTCCAAGAGATGGCTCGCGTAGTGCAGCGGCTGCTCTCCGTCCAATTCGGTTCAATCCCTGTGTAAGTCCGATCGTTGTGAGCGTCTTTCCTTCCCCCGCTGGCGTCGGATTCATGGCCGTAACAAGGATAAGCTTGCCATTTGGCCGCTGAGATATAGAGTCCCATACATCCTCGGAAAGCTTCGCTTTCCATTTCCCGTAAAGCTCAAGCTGATCTGCTTCAAGACCTAGTGGTGCTGCAACTTCTGTGATTGGTTTCATATCTGCCTCCATACCTATTCCGCTTTGTTCTCTATTTTACTGTTAAGCTGAATCCTCTCTATAGAATATTATAAAAAAATTCACCTCCAAAAGTTCATGATCATGAGGCGAATTTAGTACATGCATGTTGAAGATGAGAGAAAAACTATTTCGAATACCATCTAAATAACTATTGAATCTCGAACAGGCAAGTCGTATAATCTAATTAGAAAATATTCTAAATAGATTACATAAGGAGGATAGATACCGTGGGATTTCCCGAAACTTTTAAAGCTCTATCCGATCCTGTACGCCGTAATATTCTCGTGTTGTTGAAGAATGGTAGGTTGTCTGCAGGTGAAATAGCTTCTAATTTTGACATGACGGGAGCTACGATATCATACCACTTGTCGCAGTTAAAGAAAGCAGGCCTGATATTCGAATCCAAGTATAAAAACTTTATCTATTACGAGCTCAATATCACGGTTTTTGAAGAAGTTATGTTATGGTTCTCACAATTCAAAGGAGCTGAATCTGATGGAAAAAAAGATGAATAAGTCATTTGTTCTTAAGCTGGTGATTTGTTGTATTCCTTTTATACTATCGGCAATCTACTACAATGAACTCCCTGACCAAGTCGCTATTCATTTTGATAACGCAGGCAATCCTGACAATTATGCACCGAAGTTTATAGCAGCATTTGGCATACCTGCTCTTATGATTGTACTTTATTTATATTCATGGTTTAGAAATGAAACGGCCCCCTATTCTAAAATAAGTAAACAGCAGGTAAGCCATCGCTTACCTGCTGTTTTATTTCACTGCTGCTTCAGCAGCCATTTCGCAATGTCTTCAATGTTATGTTATGTATTTATCTTATTAACTATATTAGAATAATATAAATATTAAACGGAGGTGTACCAATGACAGGCATCATTGAAGAGCTGAGAGGTTGTCTCAAAAAAAGGGCTATGAAAATAAAGACGAATTTCAACAGACACTGGAAAAATGCAGGGACGTAGCATTGTCAAATACAGATGTTGAATTTTTATCAGAATTATATTTTGTATCCAAAAACTTGTACATTCGCAACACCATATTGAAGATGCTTGTGTTTTCTGAAGACATTAATTTGAAGGATTTTTTCTTCAAAGCTTTTAAAAAAGAGCGCTATCTAGATATGAGATTGACTGCAATTCGAGGCTATGCGAGTTATGCGACGGAGAACGAAGTCGAGAAACTAATGTCTAAATTCATAGAAATTCTGAGGAAACGTCCTGAAAGCACACCATATAACTATCAAGAATATGAGATGCTTCGTTCTGCTTTTGGGTTACCCTATTTAGTAGACAGATATAAATATGCTTGTTTTATCCAGGCATATGCACAAGAAGAAGAACAATACAATGCCATGCCTGATGCTTTCAAAGGACATTTTACATTAGATGAGAGAGGAAATCCTGTCCAACTTCGCTCACTAACAGAAACCAAGAAAATGCTTGATGGATTCTGGAGTAGAGGATACTAAGCTGCACTCTGGAGGTTGTTTTATAGTGAATTCAAAGTGAATACGTACTGTATACCACGATGGATCTGGGGAATAAAAAAGCCATTGATCCCATGTACAGTGGAATCAACGGCTTGATTAACTGATTATTATTGCAAGATCTCCTTGGCTACAATCGCTAGGTCATCAATATCTACTTTTCCGTCATGATTAACATCGGCTTTCGCATTCCAGCCTGACTGACCTTCTTGCTTACCGTACACTGCTGCAACGATTGCCAAGTCACCGATCGTGATGCCGTCTTTTCCATTGACATCCGCAGAGATTTTCTTACTATCAAACACTTGAATGGCTGCTTCCAGTGCGGATATAGTGCTGTCCACCTGCTGTTGAGTGACATTCGTATCGTCCATTATCGCACTAGCCGCATCGATTGCCGATTGCAATTGTGCTTTAGATCCAACTGCATACAAACCATCCTTATTTCCTTCCACTGCTGCATTATGCTTAGCTTGAGCGCTTGCGATCAACGTCTCCAATTGCGATTTATCTATGGCTGTACTGATAATAATCTCATGAGAAGATCCGTTAATCGACAGTTCATTCCCTTCTCCATTAGCAATAACGACTTGGTCTACGGAAACGGTCGTATTGGAGGCCTGAACTCCAGTTTTAGCCTTAAATTTGAATGAGAGCAAATCACCTTGTGTAGGCACGCCAAGCTCGCCTTGATTCGCTTTCACACTTGCAGCCACAATCCTGATTTTCCCCGGCACAGATTCCTTTGTATCGATAACTTGGAATCCGTCTTTCAGTGATTCAACCGATTCGAACTGTAATTTTACCGGATCGTAGTGAAGCGTTAAATCTTGAGCGTACATTTGCTGGTATTCACTCTGCATAACGTTGCTGATCCCCATCGTCATATCAAATGTTTGACCATGAATTACCTCATGTAAACCTGTCAAAGTAGACTGATTCTTCGTCTCCCCATTAACATTGTCGATATCACTTAGTTTAAATTTAGCTTGAATAATATAACTTAGATCCGTTGTTACTCCGCCTTTCCATGCTTTAGAGAATTCCTCGTCCCAATGTCCGTAAGAATTCATGATAAAGGTGCCATCTGGTTGTACGACAATACCCGCGTATCCTGTATCTCCTGAATATGTGTTCTGTGCAAAATCTTCTTTTAACATAATGCGATATTCGCCTTCGTTTTGCTGCATCAAATCTTCATAGGTTCCAACCCAAGCTACCCATTCACCCGCTCTCCAATCGCCCGGTTCAATTATTCCGTTTTGATTATAATCAAGAATAATTTCTCTGAAAGTTACGACGAGACGACCGGTGATTGGATCGTAGACTGCCTTATGTCTCTCCCCTTGCAACGCACCTTGGACATCTTCTGGTTCACTCCACGTCTCGCCTTCATCATCAGAATAGAACATAACTGATTTATGTTGATGCGACTGGCTTCTAGCCAAAGCTACAATTCTGTTGCCATCCGGCGAGCGGAACATTCCCACCTCGCATATTTGGTAGCTGCTTTCAATCGATCTGTATTCGCTTAAATAGGGTTCTGGCTTACTCCATTGTTCATTGCCTTGTTCATCAAAAGTTAAATAAGTTTTGTAATTGGTATAACCATAATTATGATAAACTCCCATCCATTTATCGATTAAATTCCCATTCTCATCTTTCAACTGGACTAAACTTGACATAGCTACTATAACGTTATTCGGCTTATCATCAATATTCGTATACCAATGCTTGTACTCTGTCCAAGTCTCTCCACCATCATCGGAATACGATGTATTCCAACCTGTGGAACCATCTCCCCACCCTGGACAACCAGTAATCAAGATAAGCCTCTCTTTGCCGTTACTCATATTTAATTTATAAATAGTAGGTGTTTCTTGAGATCTTGCCCATGAAGACGGAGTCTCCTTCTCAACCCAGGTTTCCCCCGCATCATAGCTCATTTGCAGTACAAGAGGACCTTTACCATGACCAATGGGATACGCTGTAATCAATGTTTTATTATCGTTCAGCATAACCATGTCTGGCTGCCCCAAATACTGCCGCTCTGTACCTTTGCCGTTCTCAATGGTAGTAATATATTTATCGTCTAGATGATATTGTGGGATTGAATATTGAATATTCAAATGTTTTGCTACCTGAATCCTTATCGTTTTCTTATAACCGCCAGCCACGTTTTCGACTGTAATGGTAGCATCACCTTTACTTATCGCATTCACTTTGCCACTTTCACTTACATTTACAACTTGTGGATTACTAGAAGTATAGGTTAACGATTTATCTGGATGATCAGATATGAGCTCAGCTTGAATTTGATAGGAATCTCCTACATATAGCTTTTTACTCATTTCAGAAATATTTAGCCCATTTACATAACTTAACGTTATCACCTCATCTGGAGTCAATGTACGATTGAATACTTTTACTTCATCCAATATCCCGCTAAATCCACGTCCACCCATTATTTTTGTTGGAGCCAAAAGCGGTGTCTTCACATTTTGATTCCAATTAATCGTTGCTTTTAATAGGCCATCAATATAGAGAGTAAGATTGGATGCGTTGCTAGTTACCGTAACATGTTTCCAACTATTTTTTTCTAAGAGATAATTAAAAGTTAAGAAACCTTCTGGTACATGCATAGACATTTTACTTTCCGTACTATCACGGCGCACATCAATGGAAGTGGAACTTAGCTGATTACCCGTAAACGTTTTGCCATCCCATAGTGCGGATGCGGTCTCATTACTACCGGCATCTTTTACCCAAAAGGATACTGTCCAATTTTTTGTTAATGTAACTGGTGAAGTAATCTCGACCTTGTCTTCTTTTGCAAATTGAATCGCGTTGCCCGACTTACCTTCAACAATTGTTCCACCTGTTAACGTTCCGTTTGCCGATCCCCAACTATCCGTTATCCTACTATCTTTAACATTATCAAAAGAATAATAAGATACTTGAGCTTCTGGATTAACTTTTGACTGTTCTACGATAACTTGAATAGAAGCCGTCTTCGTTGGATCAGCTTGGGAAGCGACTTTGATTGTCACAGTCCCTACGCTTTTACCAGTAACGAGTCCATTCGAATTCACACTTGCAATCGCTTCATTTGTTGATGACCAGGATACGCTCGGGTTACTGATATTAGCAGGTGTCAGTATGGCATGTAGTTGTTTCGTTGCCCCAACACCAACAGATGTTTCTGCACCCTCTTGGATTGCTATCGATTTTAATGTTTCAGGATTATTTTTAATTTGAATATATTTAGACGTTAGATCTTTTAGTTCTTTACGAATCTGATCCATGTCTGCTGCAATTTGAGTTTTGCCAGCCGCTGTTAAGTAGTAACCGGATGAACTATATTTTGGTTTTATTTTGGCAAGCAATCCTTCAACATCAGCTTTCATAGCAGGAACTTCTTTTTTCATTAAAATCATCTTATTCACATCGCGCACACCTTCTGCCATTTTTTCAAGTCGTACACTTGATTTGGAAGTCGGATTTGAAGCCGTACGTTCATCAGGGAATATTAGAAATGTATCTCCCGCCTCAAAAGCGTTATGTGTCGTATCCTCTAAAGGGTTCTCTACCCAGGAATCATAAGCCCAGCGTAAGTATCCTTCTCCCCCTACAGCATAAGAATACATCATCGTCCAGTAGCTTTCTGCCGGTGCACTAAGTGAGAAGTTTCCTGGTATATGACCCGTGCAAGAATAAATGGTGGTCCTAAGTCCAAGTGCTTCACGTTGCATAAGAAATTGAGCAAATTCTGTTGGATGATCTTTCACTGCTATCGTTCCAACACTCAGATCATCCACACGCATTCCTAAATCTCTTTTTGCTACAAAAGCATCCATAGCCCCTGCGGTTTTCAAGCTATCTCCGTGAATCCCTTTTACGCTCTCAATCAGATCGAAAATTGCCGTGCTGAATCCTCTCTCGTCAATCCCCAGATAGGTATGGTCAAACCATCCCTTGTCTTCTAGATGGGTAACAAAACTATTTAAAAATAATTTCCAGATACGCGTGTATTCACTTGTACCCACACTAGAGAACGAAGCACTTACATTCCGGCTTGTAGCTTCGTCATAGTAGGTAAAGGAGTTGTGCCATGGAGCAATACCATAGGCAACAATCTTGTCTCCAAGTCCTAATGTTTTATTAAAATCTACCCATGCGTCATATTCAGTATAATCAAAGGTAAACGTACCATCCGTCTTTTTTGTCCATTTGATCATGGATGGGTAGTGAATTTCGTTTGCACTGTATGTCTGACCATCCCATGCATCATCAACAATGGTCGTGGTAATGGCGTGCCCGCCCAATTCTTTATATTTCTCCATATGCGGACGTAAAATTTCCAGATGCTTTTGTGAAAAAGGCTTCACACCATAGTACTCTGCTACACTATACGGCGCCTGCCATAATTCAATATCAAAGCCCTGTTTAAACTCTTCTGCATCAGGCATTGTTGCATCTAACACTTCCAGGCTGTATGTGAATTCCAAAGGTGTATCTACTCTGTCTGCTGTTACAATGATTTTACCAACATAAGTTCCAGCCTGTGTATCCTTAGGTACATCAACTTCAACCCATACGGGCTGCACCGCATTAAATGGAATCTGTATTGGTGTCGTTTGATATAGAATATCATTACTTTCTGCACGATTCCCCTGTGGTATAGGCCTTGTTTTGCTGCCATAGCCTGGCATACCCGTATATGCTTGTGTCGATTTAATAAATGTTGCAGTGATATTATTAGCCGATAACGTGTTGGATCCGCTTACAAAATCAGTTGCCTGTACATTGACATTATTTAATCCAGATTCTAATGATATCAATGCAATTTCGGATACGGCTTTATCATTTTTCCAAGCAAAAATGGACTTATCTACTACACCCAAGCCCTTAACTTCCGTATAACGATCCTGTGTGTATTGCGAATTCGTATCCACTATACTTCCATGGATCTGCGGATTACCCTCGGTTACTTTCACTGTAAGTGTTTTAGATAAATTGTGTTTTAATGAGCTGATCGTAATCGTTGCCGTTCCAGCAGAAAGAGCTTGAACCAATCCATTGGCACTTACTGTGGCAATTTTTGAATCACTTGAACGATATTTAAGATCGCTAATATCCGCGTAATCGGGAACCACCGTATAATTCATTTGATATTGTGAGCCTGCAATGAGAGTAAGATTGTCTTGTGATAGTACAATATCACTCACTTGGTATGGGGAATGATAGACAACGACTTTTGCGCTATCAATGAGTGTCCCTGTAGCATTTGGCTCTTTCTCTCCTGTTGCCTCTGCCCGAAGTACATGGGTTCCTTCCGTCAATCCACTCACCGTGGTAATCAAGGTAGAATTGATATTGGAGGAATTATACAAACTAAACACACCTATTTCTACTCCATCTATCAGGTATCGCACCTTCCCCATAGGCCTATTTTTGCCTGCATAAATATCAATTTTATTCCCAATAAAATTCACTTCGTAATAGGTATCTTTTGGATTAGCACCTAGTGGATTAGACCAGGTATGTTCAGCATCGCCTGCTGTCCAATTGTTAGAGAATGTAAAGTGATTATTCGTCCCCGTCGTTTTCGTGTGTGGGATCGCTGTAGTCTCTACTTCTACATCATCGTTGTACACACGTGCGTAACTGACTTGTAAGCCAGTACCGCCTTCGGGTAAAGTAACATTTACGGTATGAGTTCCATTCGCTAATCCTTTTTTGCTATACAGTATTGTTTCTGTATTAGCAGCGCCTGTTATAACTAATGTTTCGGGAGCTTGATTATCCAATTGGAACGTATTTTTCGGGTCATTTTTAACACCGTACAATTCTATTCCTGTTCCTTTAAATGTAAACGAATAGGTATGCTTACGGGCCTCTTCATAATTCATATTCCACACCCAGTGTTGCGTCTTAGCTTCTTCAATTCCAATAATAGATGACTTCCTATCCTTTGCCCATCCCGTTAATCCTTTTGGATCTGTAGCTGTCGTGTACGTAAAATAATGATCACCTGAGGTTACAGTATCATCCACGATAAGATTAGATGTGGATTCTGCATATCCTTCGACTGGATTAACGGTTATTACTGTCGTTAATACCATCACGCTTGTCAAAACAATCTGAATAAATTTATTCGTCACTTTTTTTAATTTATTCATTGTGCATACTCCTTTTGACTTTCCATAATTTTTTGATGATCATATTACCTTTTACGCTGCAGGACTTATACACTTTGTGTTGATTCGAGGATTTTTAAAGCGCCTCTGCGCCGCACACAATATCCCTCCCTTCATAGATAAGATAAATATTTTTTTATGTAAAATCATTTCATGTGCCTGGAACCATTAACCCCCTCATTTTTCAAATATAAAGCGCTTTCATTTTATCGTATACAAATCGTTTTATTTTTGATATACCTTTCTTTTTACATTTGGGATCTTATTTTGACAAGGTTTTTGTATAGATAGTTCCAGGAGCAATATCTCCATACTTTCTTGCACCGATAGGATCAGAGTTATCTTGTTGACAATATGAACGGATAGCGAAAAAAGACTGCCGACAAAATCTTCGACAGTCTGAAAGAAGGAATCCCACTATACCTTAGTTAAATATTACTTAGCCCAATAATGCTCTGCAATACGTTGTCCTTGTTTAATCTTCGCCCATTGCTCATCTTCCGTTAACTCATTACCGCCATCACAGGACGCAAAACCACACTGATGAGAGAGTAACAATCGATCCTTATCAATAATTTTAGATGCTTCATCCAGCATTCTAACGACTCGCTCCTCATCGTCAAGCGTGTTCGTCTTAGAAGACAATAATCCAAGCACAATTTCCGTATCAGGCTTATCTTTGAACACCGCAAGTGCCTCAAGGGAACCTGCACGATCATCATCCCACTCCAGGAAAAAGCGATCGTATTTAAGCTGCTTCAAGAACAGATTCGCAATTTTGGCATAGGAACCGCCACCCATATTACGGGAATCGTAGTTACCACGGCAGTTATGGGTCCACATTTTCAAACCTAGGCTATGACCGTAATCGATGACTGTATTGTTAATGTCTATAAATTCAGCAGCTAGAGCCTGTACTTCCTCTTGATTGATACTCTCGCCAGTATATGGGGAGTTCGGGTTATCATCTGCAAATAGCTCCCATAAGCAATCATCGAATTGAAGGATTTTCCCTCCAGCCGCAGCGAACTCCTCTACAAATTCTATATACGCCTTAACAAGACCGTCTTTAAGCTCCTGTTTATCGTTATACACGGCATCTTTACCACCAATATTATCTGACCAGGATAACTCACCAAAAATATGGGATGGAGATGGTACACATAGCTTCGTTTCACGGTCGCCAGCTAGGGCTTGAAGCTTTTTGTATACATGAATAAAATGATGATTCTTCCCGCTCAATTCATCTGTAATGCGTAAACCAATATCTTTTCGAGTCTCGTATTTCGAAGTTCCATCCGTATCTCGGAAGAAATATCCATGGTCTGCGATATAACGGTTAACCCCTTGGAATCCCCAAACAAAGTCTAGATGCCACATGGATTTAGAGTATTCCCCATCCGTTAAAATGGTCAAGCCATTCTGAATTTCTTTATCGACGACAGCCTGAATCGCATCTGATTCTGTCTGTTCATACCCCTTTAAATCATCGTAAAAAGGATAGTTAATATCATCACGATGTTCGATTTGATGCTTATATTCTAATAAATCCGACGGACGTAACAGGCTACCTACGATTTGAAATCTATTGCACATTATAGTTCCTCCTCCATGTCACAAAGCTCTTTATGTAATGCTTTGATTCTAGCATGAAGGAATCCGATCGAAGTAACACTTATAATCGATATCTAGTTATAGCTAAAAGCTATAGCAAACTTCTACTTTCATATCATTCAAAATTGTTTGCTTCAAAATGATCCAGCAACGCTCGGATTTCATCCGTTGATTTCGTATTCATCAATTGATTTCTTAGTTCACCTGCGCCTCGGAATCCTTTGACATAGATTTTGAAGAACCGCTGAAGTGCTGAAACGGAACGAGGCAATGTTTCGATATACTGATCATGCAGATCAAGCTGCAATCTTAAGAGATCAAGGTACTCCTTACTACTATGCTCTCTCGGTTCTTTTTCAAAGGCAAACGGATTTTTGAAAATACCACGCCCAATCATCACGCCATCCACACCATATTTTGTGGCAAGCTCCATCCCCATTTGACGATCAAGAATATCGCCGTTAATGGTAAGCAATGTATTGGGCGCAATTTGATCACGCAACTCTTTAATCTCCGGAATTAGATCCCAGTGTGCATCAACCAGACTCATTTCATCTCTTGTACGTAAATGAATAGAAAGGTTCGCAATATCTTGCTTTAAAATATGTGCTAACCACTCTTTCCACTCCTCTACTTCCTTAAAGCCAAGGCGAGTTTTTACACTGACCGGTAGTCCGCCCGCTTTTGCCGCTTGGATAAGTTCTGCCGCAACATCCGGACGAAGAATTAACCCGCTGCCTTTCCCTCTTTGTGCCACATTCGGAACCGGACAGCCCATGTTAATATCAATCCCTTTAAAACCCATCTCCGCTAGACCCTTGCTCATCAGGCGGAAATTCTCAGGTTGATCGCCCCATATATGTGCAACCATTGGCTGTTCATCCTCAGTAAACAACAAGCGTCCTCGAACACTTTTCATTCCTTCTGGATGGCAATAGCTCTCTGCGTTGGTGAACTCCGTGAAAAACACATCCGGTCTACCTGCTTTAGCTACCACATGACGGAATACTACATCTGTTACATCTTCCATTGGTGCAAGTACGAAGAATGGTTTCGGTAAATGCTCCCAGAAATTTTCTGCCATATATAAATTCAAATCCTCTCATGATAAGTAAATCGTCAAATCTTCATTCAAAAATGAGAAACGAAATCATTTTAAAGTATACCCTAGCTTTATTCATTTATCATCTTCAAACGAAGTCTTCTTTCTTCTTGTAGCTACAGAAAAAAAGCCCCTCAATGTCTTGAGGAGCTTTCAACGATTCGCTCTAAGTTTTGTAGCTCTTATCTCTTCTCATAGTACTTACGATGAAGCTCCTTAACCTGCTCTGCAAGCTCGGGAACAGGACCATCAACTGTTGTATCGCGAATAACCTCTTGGATCGCAAGATTGCGCACACGAGATGCAGGTATTCCCATTTCATTCAGCCATTGTGCAAATTGGGCCGAAGAACTAGCATAAACAATCCGTCCCAAGCCAACCCAGCCGTGGGCCGCAGCACACATCGGGCAGTGTTCACCGGAGGTATATACGGTTGCTTTGCTTCTTTCTTCTGGAGACATATTCTCAGCTGCCCACCGTGCCAAGTAGAATTCTGGGTGTTGGGTGTGGTCGCCACCGGCAATATGGTTGTGATCTTCTACAAGTACATTTCCGCTCTCTGAGACAAGGACAGAACCGAATGGCTGATCGCCAGCTTCCAGAGCCGTCCTTGCAAGTTCGATACAACGTTTAAGATGCTTCATATCTAAATCATTAATCATGGTATTCACATTCCTTTCACATCGTTATCATACTCAAAAGCCGTTTCTAACATTGCATTAGTTAACTAAGACCACTTCTAACAATGCCCTCCAGTGCAACGCATTGACGTGGCCTCCTTTTTCATACTTTACTAATATGCTAACATGAAGAAAACCAAATGAAAATTATATAATAAATTAGTTTTGTATATGTTTTTCATATATGAGAAAGGAATCTATTCGACGATGGATATTAGACAGCTTCGCTATTTTATTGCGATCGTAGAGGAAAAGAGCATATCAGCCGCGGCGAGAAGACTTCATATTTCTCAACCGCCTTTAAGCCAACAAATGAAAGCAATGGAAGAAGAACTCGGCACAATATTGTTGGAGAGAAGCGGAAAAAGTATGGTCGTAACGGATGCAGGAAAAACCTTATATTCCTATGCATTGCAAATGGATCAATTAATGCAAGAGGCAAAAATGGAAGTGAATGAAGTTGGAAATGGGGTAAACGGCAGATTGACGATGGGAGTAAATACGTTTTCAGTTACTGATTTACCTCAAATCCTCTATCAATTTCAAAAACAATATCCAAAGGTGACGTACAAAATTCAGCAAAATGAGTCCGCTCATCTTTGTCAGTTAGTCCGGGAACGTGCTATTGAATTGGCATTCATTCGATTGCCACTTGAATTGGACGATTTTTCAGTTCTTCACCTGTATACGGAACCGTTTTATTTCATTACATCTAGGAACCAGAAACGTTTAGAACATGAAATAACGATCACGGACATGACTAACGGGCGGATCTTATTGCCAAGCACGCAGGGATTAGGTGTGCATTATTCAATTTTGGAAGCTTTCTCTAAGTTTCAGCTGCAGCCCGCTGTTATCGGTGAATGCTCCGACGTTGCGCTTTTGATGGATTTAGTTTCTGCTGACTTTTGTTCGTCGATCATTCCGGAAACACTTCTTCTTCGGCATAAAAGTATTGCGATTCATGCGTATAAAATCCCCCCTACAATCGGGATGTCTTCTCCACTTGGGTTAATATGGCTTAAAAATCATCGCTTATCTAACACGGCACGGAATTTTATCGAATTATTCAAAAAAGAAGGAAGATATCTGCAACATCATGCGCAGAAGGAAATGAATGGATTACTATGACCGTCTAAGCGCCTTCAGACGAAAGTACTTTTCTTAATCTGCTTGCCGATATGATACTGCTCACTAGCAGTACGAATCCTCCAAACAGATAGGGCAAGTCGATATGAACTTCAAACAAAATACCTGCCAGCAACGGTCCAAATATCATACCAAGACTCGTATAGGCATTATTCATCCCTGCCATAAATCCTTGTTCATCCCCGGCCACTTTAGACAGCAACGTATTAATCGTGGGACGCAGAATATTACCGAACGTAAAAAATAACATCGTGACTACCATGACATAATAGAATTGGCCAGAAAATAATAAGAGTACAAGGGATACCGCCGATAATAACAACATGGCACCAATAATCCGTTTTTCCCCAAATCGTCGTGTGATCCGATCAGTCAATAAAAGTTGATTCACTGTGCCGATGAGCGAACATACGGTAAGCAGTATAGCGATATCACGCGTTGTGAATCCATAAACTTGCACGACAAAAAGCGGAAAAATCGCTTCAAAATGCGTCAAACCGAAGGTCATAGCGAAAATAATGAATAACAGGACAAAATAGCGAGATCGAACCGAAAGCACGATCTGCTTGAAAACATTGTCCCTCTTTTCCTGCAATTGCCGACGCATCTGACGGATGTTCGCCGACAGTGATTCAGGCAATCCCCATAGACTGCAAATCATCGCTATTAGCCCTACACATGCGGATACATAGAATGGCGTTTTGATGCCCCATTCCGCTAGCATTCCTCCGACACCTGGTCCGATAATAAACCCAGAAGTCATCGAAGCACCTAGCCATGACATAGACTTGCTGCGCTGATCATCTGCTGTAATATCAGCAATATACGCAATAATGGAAGGGATTAAGGCTGCCGAACCCACTCCACCAATCATTCGCGATATGAACAATAAAGTTAGATCGTTTGCTAACGCAGCGAGCAGGTTTGAGACCGCGAATAAGATTAAACCTATAATAATCATTGGTTTACGGCCGTACCGATCTGACAAATTGCCTGCAAGGGGTGAGAATAGAAACTGAGTTAAGCCGAAGCAGGAGACCAGATATCCCGCGGCCTGACCGCTTGCGTTAAACATCTCGAGAAGTTCAGGCACGATCGGAATGACAAGACCCATACTTAGATTGGCTAGAAACATGTTCAATAGTAGTAATGGAAACGCTGACTTCTTTAACATTTATGATCTCCTCTATTAAATAGATAAAGATATGAATCAGAAACTGAATACTAGTTCCCTCTCAATCTGCATTGGTATATGTTAGCATGTGGCTTTCTACAATAAAAATACGAAAAACATATAAGGAATTAATATTTTTGATATAGATGAAGGAGCGTTCTCTTGCGCACCGGTTCTTCCAGGTGCTTGTTCACTGACGTGATCATACGCTTGACGTTTTTCCAAATTATGCAACAACAAAGGCTATAAATCGTATACAATGATAGTATATTGGAACTATTATACATTCGATGGATTGTACCGTATGAAAAGGAGTGCAAGGGATGGCTATTATTGAAGTAGTTAAGTATGACGGACCTCCTGGCGTATTCGCTTGGCGTTACCCGAATCAGGAATTAGGAACATGGACCCAATTGATTGTTCAGGAATCACAAGAGGTGATTCTCTTCAAAGAAGGACAAGCTATGGATTCCTTCTCAGCAGGGCGTCATACATTGAGCACTGCGAATATTCCAATCCTATCTAACATTATTAATCTTCCTTTTGGCGGCAAGTCTCCATTTACCGCAGAAGTGTGGTTTATAAATAAACTGAGTTCACTAGATATCAAGTGGGGAACCAGCACCCCTCTACAACTTCAAGACCCTAAATTCAATATTATTGTATCCGTTAGAGCCTTTGGACAATTCGGAATTCAGATCGAAGATCCACGTAAATTCTTACTTAAACTGGTGGGTACACTCCCAACA
The DNA here is from genome assembly GCF_058781425.1 of Paenibacillus sp. FW507-14B1B. Classification (NCBI taxonomy): domain Bacteria; kingdom Bacillati; phylum Bacillota; class Bacilli; order Caryophanales; family Paenibacillaceae; genus Paenibacillus; species Paenibacillus sp. FW507-14B1B. The sequence continues at coordinate 115,033 of NZ_JBYSWS010000006.1, forward strand.
TTCGACCAAGATACATTAATAAAATATTACCGCGGCATCCTCATGTCTAATATCAATGAAATCATTTCTTCATACATTATCCACAAAAGAATCAGTGTCGTTGAAATTAATGCCTATGCCGCAGAAATATCCAAGCATATTCAAGAAGCTATTACGCCTTCGTTCAGGGAAATGGGTATATCTCTTCTTAATTTTTATATCGACTCTATCAATACTCCTGCCAACGACCCTGCAGCTATGAGAATCAAAGAGGCTTTAGCTAAAAAAGCAGAAATGGACATCATCGGCTATACCTATCAGCAAGAGAGATCCTTTGACACGCTAGAGGGTGCAGCAAAAAATCCAGGAAGTAGCGCAGCCATCATGGGTTCAGGACTAGGTATGGGCATCGGCATGGCAGGTACAATGTACGAAACGGTGAATCAAATATCAGGAAATTTGAGAGTTTCACATAACAATGAATCCCTCATTCAGCAGAGAGCATGTGATAAGTGCAATACACTCAATTCAGAAACTGCAAGATTTTGCTCGGGGTGTGGACAATCTATGCTTACTACATCTTCAGAAAAACCTATCATCTGCAGCGATTGCGGCCATCCGATCCCCCTCCATGCAAAGTTTTGCGAACATTGTGGCGACCCGCATCTTCCTTGTCCTACTTGTGGAAAGGACTACTCGCTTAACGCAAAGTCATGCTCGTCCTGTGGATCAGAACTCCCGAAGCCTTGTAAAAGTTGTGGTGAGCTACTGGACCCCAAGGCTAAATTCTGCCCAAGCTGCGGCAGCAGCAATATGGTGAAATGCACAAACTGTCATCACGAAGTCTTACCAGGACAGAAGTTTTGTATAGAATGTGGCTCAACGGTGTCTTGAATGGGAGGAACAACAATTTGAATGCAGGAACTAGGTTTAAAAGTTGGAAACTACTATTACTGATTATGATATCCGTCCTTACCATAGTCGTAATAGAACTCGGGACCGGTTCGAGCAGCACGAAACACTGGATATTTGACATGGTTATAGGCTGCTTGGAGCTTGTGGTTCTATGGAGTATATCTCAGATCATTCGGAAGGGCCTTGGGCATCCCCCGTTTCCTTTTCGTATAGCATCTGGGCTAGTCATCTTGTTCTATGCGATCTTCTTCATTCTTGAGACCATGCTGTTCGGTTCTATTTTCAAGCTGTCAGCCAGCTCATATATGGCGGTACATATTGTCGCCTTTGTAGGCTGTGCAGTTATATTCGTTGTCATCGAACGCTTCGGACAATATGCTGCGGCTCTGCATCGTAAAGACTCGGGATTACTGAGCTCCAAGCGAAGAATGACTGACAGAGTTATCTCTGTGCGTAAGCAAATCCAGAGGATACCTGAGCTGCCTCAGCAAAAGGAGTTGCTTGCTGAAATCCATGAATTAGAGGAAACCCTTCAATTCAGTGATCCGGTATTGAACGCAGCCAGCGATGAAATCAATCAATTAATAGAACAGAAATTCTCACTTCTAGAGGACCAGATGAAGCTGATTATAGAAGTCCCTGCAACTGAAAGACCGAGGTTAATTCAAGAAGCCTTCCTATTGGTCAGAGATATAAACAGAACGGTAAGCGAACGGCGCGGAGCTTAGCTTCGTATGATACGAATATTCATTACAAGGAGAACGAAAAGATGGAAGATCATTTACCTTATAAATCAAAATATTTCACGTTCGACAAGATTATTTTAACACTCACCTTCATATTATATCCCGTCGGTCTCTTGATGCTATTAATCCGTGTACTAGCGACTCATGTTCACCACTCTCGCAAGGGAAGAAATCACCGATTGATCGGATGGCTCTGGGTCTATACTTATGTTTTACTCGAAGGCCTCTTAGTGATATCTATTGACTTTAACGTCCCTGAGGATGCTCAGCTTTTCTGGGAGTCTGTCTGGCTATATGGAATCATACTCCTAACACCAGCAATATTTTGTTTCATTATGGGTAGCCGGGCAGATCGCAAATTCAGCCAGTTATTGCGCCAGTATTTCTACCTTGTAATAGACAGAGGGATCAGTGAGATTGATCATATTGCCGTGGAGACGAAACAATCTCCCAACCACGTCATTCGGGACTTGGATTTTATGATCACAGAGCAGATGCTGCCCTTCGGCCGAATCCAAAATGGCATTCTCGAACTTGAGCCTGATGGTTTCCATGAGGCTTATAATGATGAAGACGAATACGATGATGAGGAATATTATGAATATGACATAAGCAAGGATCAGGAGCGCGGACCTATATCCATGGAATGCCCGAGCTGCGGAGCCAGAATCATTGTGAATGCTAACGATGCGAAGGAATGCGACTATTGTGGTAACGTGATTAGTGCGTAACCTTGCTTCTAAGCGGCACAACAAAATAAACCGAAGATGCCTTGAAGCTTGATGGCATCTTCGGTTTATTTATTTTTCAGGTGTCACTTTATCATTCAACGAAGCTCTTCATCCTCTATTCTTCGGGCTTAATACATGCACGCCCTTCTCGGAAATATATCCGAATAAAGCACCCAGAATCAATGCAGCGATGCTACCGCTAAGGTTAAATCCTGTTGCAAAAAATGTAGATGCTCCGATAAACGTCCCGGGTATAAACCCTAGCCATTTGAAATGCGACTGCAAGCACATGCCACATGCACCTATCGCTACAGCAACACCGAGACCTAGCGTTTCACCTAAGAACAGAGCGAAAGCACTCGACATTTGCATCATAAGAAAACCCCAGATCACACCGCTAAAATTCGTAATCAACGTGGACTGTAACCCCTTATTTCCACCACCGACAGCAAAAAAGGTTGACCATCCTAGGAAACCAGCAAAAGTAATCAACTCTAGTGACAGGCTTAGCGCCGCCCAAATCCCCGATAAAATTCCCGTTACCATCCCGATCACGATTAATAATGACATCTGACATCCTCCAACCATTTCAGCATATTTACCAAGTCGAACCACGTATGGTTGGCACTATGCATTAATTATTAGATTTCTCAAACGTCACTTTTTTATACCAAGACAGCTGCTTCCATAACGGCCCTAGCCAGCCCAATGCCTGAACTGCCTTCGATAATCGCCATAGTCAAAAACGAAGATCTCCGGCTGTTATTTTCGCCAGAGATCTTCGTTCGTTATGCCAATTTGTGGCTTCATATAAGCGTCTATAAAGCTTGTATCAAATCTGCTTAAATCACTTCAACTTTCTTCTCTCTTCGCACCATGTAGAGAGCTAATGCTAACCCTAAGATGAGTACAGCACCGCAAACAATAGGCTCTATCCCTATAATTCCTGTTACTTCAACTAAAATATTATCAAAACTGAATAATGTAACAAAGACACTGCGACTTAACGCTACTAGCAAGGCGAAAGCAGGAATTAGCTTCAGGATCAATGTTATCGAATTCTTACTTAACCTTGAAAGCATGAACGCAGCGGCTGCTGCTCCCAAACACAATATATAGAGCAGCACAATATAGACCATAATATATTGGCCGTACGTGATATCAAACCAAAAGGCGACGGATTGACGGTTAAGGAAAGAAGTAAGCCCATTATTCCAAAAGAGCCATGTACCATTTGAACTATAAATCGCCCCGAACACTAAAATTAGAGCTGTCGTCAACAAAAATGCCGAAAGAATCACCGCGGTAAGCTGCTCCTTCAAAATTCTCCTGCCGTGCTTAGCGGTATACTGTAACAAATGAACATTTCTGGAACGGTCGGTGACTATAAGCGGCGAAACGAATATCAGCACTGCCAATACCGCCAATATCGCCAGTTCTTTGGCATAGGTGACCGTATTATCGAATACCCATCCATCCATAATGTTTCTATACTCTTCCGTTTCCCGAATTTCCATAATACGAGCAAGCTTTTTATCGCTTGTAGTTTCTGAAGCTAAGCGATCCAAAATGAATTGGTATTCGTCTAAACGCCCCTCTATAATATTGATAGCTTGCAGATTAAATCCGACAAAGCTACTATCTTCTCCTCTTCCAAACAATTTCCAAATCGCATTCTTCTCCATTTCTGTCATATCTCTTTTTAATCTAATCCTTTCAAAATCCTCATAGGTATGTATCCCAGCTTCAGATAATATTGGCATAACCTTAATATACGTATCTGCTTTATCAATCAAATCTTCACGGGTTTCTGTAACAAATTCAGAATGCTCTTCAGCCTCCAGCGTCGGACCATACCTCTGCGTCATTTCGACACTATACCCGACTTCCTCGGACATCGAATGCCCATGCGAAAAATAATTTATGTAATATCCCATAAAAATAGAATAAAACAAGGCGCAAATCAGCACGATCACTATAAGCATCTTGACGTTCCAAATCTTTTTCATCTCATATAAAACAATCCTCATGTCAAATCCCTCTTTCTGAAGTAAATCAAGGCGAATACGCATAAAGCGATTAATACTATAAGCGATACACAGAGCCCCAGAGATTCAAAATGAGGCCAGAGAATGTCAGAGTCTCCATCCGTAAACCATAGACTGTGTTTCAGCCACAACCACACAGGTGAAAGCATAGAATAATATTTGACGTATAAACTTTCAGTCATGGTCTGAGGTATTTGCATCGGGAACACGATAAAAGCCGCATTCATCGCAAGAAAAACCATAAAGCCGATATAGTGATTACGTATAAACACACCTACGCAGAAAGCCATAAGCGATAAGCATACAATAACGCCTGCGCTCATGACGAGCATGGCCTGAAAATACGTAAAGACATTAAAGCTGTACCATGTCACGAATGGCCTGTGTCCGGCAAAAACATCAAACCGGTAATTAAATACACTTGATACGCTGCTTCCCCATACCCCCTTATAATCGTTGAGCCAGAAATAGATGAGAAATGTACACATAGCTAAAAGGGCATATACGCCGATCCCCGCTGATAGGGACGATGTCATTTTTGTACGTAGGATCCGGCGGCCTACTCTAGTGGAATATACCACCCCTCCTGTCTTTTGGTTATTCTCATATCCCACTGAAAGAAAAACCATAAGGACCGAAATGAGAGCACCTTCCACGATCAGCCATCCTGTTAACCCGTTAAAAAGCTTTTGATGCTGGTTGTAAGTGGACTCCCCAAAGTAAAGCGTCAGACTTTCATCATTCGCGGCCTTTACATCAACAACTTTCTGAAGGGCCAAGTACTTATCCCGTATAGCCTCAGCAAATCTGCCTGTTGCCCCTCCTGCGAGTATATAGCTTTCCCCGATCCCCTTCGTCTCGTAATCCTCAAATACATCGGTCACATGGTGAGTATCAGCTCTAAGCTGCTCTAAATACTCTCTCTGTTCGCCACTTGCCGAGAATTGCGAGAGCTTTTCATTAAAGGATTGTCCCAGAGTATACCCCGTATCCTTGGATACAGTACCAACAAAATCCGCGTATGGGTCGCCGGAATAACTTGTAACTAAATAAGTGTTATACAGCAGACAGACTGCGATAAATCCCCACACCGCTAGGGACGACAGCAGCTTTCTTAGTTCAAGCCAATAAATCAGCATCAGAGCACCTTATCCTGGTAGACATATAAAAAAACATCTTCAAGATTCGTTGTTACACGACGTACTGACTCGCTTGAAAATTCCACATCGCTTGCAAACCTTACAAGTCTTCGTCCATCTTCCTGCCGCTCCGTCAAAGGAAGAAACGGCTGCTTTATCGCTTCGATATCCCATGTTTCAAATATTTTACCGCTTAATGTATTGCAGATATTGGTGGGGGAATCGCAGCACAACAGCTTGTGGTCTTTGAGCATAATGACATTATTAGCAATGGTTTCGATGTCCGATACAATATGCGTGGACAAAATGACAATTCGATCTTTGGAGAGTGCGGAAATTAAATTGCGGAAGCGCACCCGCTCCTTAGGGTCCAACCCCGCAGTCGGCTCGTCCAGTATCAGAATTTTAGGGTCATTCAGCATAGCCTGAGCGATGCCCACCCGCTGAATCATACCACCCGAAAACTTGCGCATTTTTTTATCAATGACTTCATTCAGCGAAACTAGCCCCAGAAGCTCCACAACCTTGTGATTTGCAGTGGTTCTGTCAATCCCCTTCAGAGCGGCCAAGTAATGGAGGAACTGACGAGGTGATTGGTTTTTATAGTAGCCAAACTCCTGCGGCAAGTATCCGATAACATCACGATAGCCTTCGTTTAAGCTGACAATATCGCTTCCTTCCCATAAGATTTCTCCTTTTGTAGGGAACAGCAGAGTAGTAAGCAATTTGATGAGCGTAGTTTTGCCCGACCCGTTTGGCGCTAGCAATCCGTACACCCCATTAGTAAACTCTAGTGAGATGTCCTCAAGAGCGGTAAAACTACCAAATTTCTTCGTAACGTGATTAACGGCCAGCATAATATACAACCTCTCTTTTATGGAACTTCATATGTCGTTTTATTTCGACCAGAAAAAAAGCAAACACAATGATAGTGATGAGCAGAATCACGGCAACCGGTATCCGGGCTAAAAACTGATCCCATACCTGGCCGAAAACATTACCCAGAACAAAGCCTAATCCCAACCAAAGTAGAGCAGCAGCCCCATAAATCCATACCCGGTTAAAAAGCCGTAGCATGACCAGGGTCAAAGCCGCACAAAGAAACAGGGTGCAAAAAGAAACTGACAGTGCTTTAAGCAAGCTGTACTCCACCGGCGAACGACTAAAATACAGACTTATCAATGTACAAAACACAGCCCCCAGCAGTGAAAAGCATAGAACACGGAAGGCGGTTATTTGCTGTATCGTATATTTGTAGGTCATTTTGATGGCATACAGTCCTCGAACCCGCTCATTGATTTCGGTAATGCTCACCGCAGCAAGAAAGAAAACCGGAGCAAGTGCGAACAATGCCGCATAAGGGTGCTGTTCTGGAAGAGGAAACAACCTAATCCATATCAGAGTGACAGCGAATGTTATCAGGATTGCCGGCCCCGAATCCAAAAAGATATATCGGAGTCCCAGAGCTCGATAGAGCTCGTAAATATAGTTCCACAAGCTTTTGGGCTTAGATAAACCTCTCGATAAAATATCTTCAATCGCTCTGTTTTTTTCGTAAGGAGATGGCTTAATGATATTCATCCTTAAACTCCTCTCTGAGCATTTTCAATAAGCGGTAATATTTCGTTTTCACTGTTGATTCTGGAACCGCAAACAGTGTTGCGATCTGAGAAAAGGTATACTCCCCAAAAAACTTCAACCTGAAAATTTGCTGTATATCCACTTCCAATGTATTGACATAACCTTGCAGACGCAGTAATAAATCCTTCATTTCTATTTGACGTGCGAACTCGGCTTCATCAGGGATATCAACATCTTCTACATGAAGAACAAGCTTGCTTTTTATCGATCTGCTACGAAGATAATCTATCGTTTTATTTGTAGCAATCCGATACAGCCATGTACGAAAGCTTGCTTGTTTCCTATCATAATTGGAGATCGATTGAAGCATTGAAATAAAGATCGTTTGAGTCAAGTCCATGGCCGAGTGCTTTTCAGAAATCTGCCTGAAAACATAAATATAAATTTCATCATAATACTCCCGTATCAGTATATCGGCCGCTTCCTTGCTGCCTGTTCTTTGTATTTTGCGTATAAGCCTGATTTCCCCATTCAAGTTCACACCTCCATTTTGTCCTTCAACAGGTATATTCGTTCCGGATCATTGAATAGTTTCAACATAACATTTTTTATATATAAAAACGCCTATGCTCCCTCAACCGTTGAAATATAAAAGCCACAAAAAAAAGAAGCAGGAATTCTCCCGCTCCGTTGCTGTATACGCTAATACACCTCAACTCAATCCATTAAGTGTTTTTCATCTACATCCTCTAATGTTTTGATGTGTATAACTTCCCTTTATGCATCAACAGTCTTTTTTTCGGCAGTCTGGCAACTACTTCTGCACTGCAACTAGCATCTACAAACACAAAACTTGCCTCGTCTCCAGTCTTAGGCCACACTGGTTCACCTTCACCATTCAATGGCGTTATTCCTTGTGTAATTAAGCTTAAACTTTCGCGTAACGAGCGTTCACTTGATTTCCCAGTATAGTCGCAAAAATTATGCACTTTTTCCAAAACATCTCCAGGAACATAAGGACTCCAAGAATCAAAAAAACCGTCACAGCCCAAGGCAACTTTAACTCCTTCCTCTCTCAGAATATCAATTGGAATGAGTTCAGAGTTTATAGAAATAGGGATAGTAGACATAATTCCCACATTAAGCTCGCTTAATTTTTCGGCAAATTTCTTTTGCATATGAGGTGACAATTTACTTAAACCAAATGCATGACTAAAAGCAGTGGCTCCCTTATAATCTTGTTCTTTCACCATGTCTAGCCATTTATCCATAGTATAGAAACCTACTTGTCCTCGGTCATGCAGATGCATGTCGACATCCACATCGTACTCTTTAGCTATATTCATTGTGACTTGTAATGATCTTTCGATGTCTTTATCAATGCCTGCCGGGTCAAGTCCCCCTAGGATTGTTGCACCAGACTCCAATGCTTGTCTTAATAAGTCCGGCATCTCTTCATGAGCTAGCAAGCCATGTTGAGGAAACGCAACAATTTCATATGTTAAATATTGTTCGTAGGCTTTCAGCGCTTTTTTAACGCCTTCTAAATTTCTTAATTTAATAAAAGGATCAATATTCACATGTGTTCGAATATGATTCACACCATTACTCAAGTGCAGTTCAATCATGGCAGATGCTCTTTGTTCCGCTGTTTCAGCAAGTTGCTCTAACTCAGCTGCTTCAAGAGCCAATCTCTCGGATAAATCTTTCACTGGACGGCAAGCCCTCCATCCTAATGAGAGATACGTTTTATCCAAATGATTATGCATTTCTTTGAATGCAGGAAGTGCTAATTTCCCTTTCATATCAATGGCATCTGCATTCGGTATATTTTCAGTTGCGGGGATAATCGTCTGAATTACTCCTTCATTTGCAACTTGAATATGAAACAAATCGGTTATTGTTTGAATACTGCCATCCTCATACGGTGTTTCACCAATCTCCAGTCGAACATTGCGTAGCCATGTACTCATCGAAATTCCCCCTTTAGCTCTATCTCTTCATCGTGAATTATCTTCCCTTTTGAAATTACTTTCGAAATAGGGCATTGTCTGGCAATCAGATGCGCAGAGCTTACTGCATCGACGAGTAGCGCATTGGCCGTATCGCCAACTTTTGGCCACTGCTTCTCGCCAGCATCATTTAATGGTGTTAATCCGCCTGTAGCATATTTCAAGGATTGTCCAATATGCCATTCATCAATGTAGCCAAAACGTTGTATAAATTGATTTAATTTTCGAATCATATCGCCACTTCCAAAAGGAGACCAGTGATCCATAAGGCTGTCATGTCCAAAAGAAACTTTGATGCCCCGATCATACATATATTTCACAGGAATTGTAATCGGACCTGCCCCAATTGGAACCGTTGTTGTCACTCCGACATTATGAGCAACCATTTGATCTATTAGTTTGTCTAATGATTGTTGGGGCAAGTCTGCAAATGCGAATGCGTGACTGAGTGTTACTTCTTTATTAAAAGATCTTTGTTCGATTTCAGCTAGAATCTGCCCTATTTCAAATTCCCCTAAGGTGTTTCGTTCATGTAAATGAATGTCAATTGCTACATCGTATTTTTCGGCTAATTGAAAAGTTGTTTTTAAAACTTCCCCGCTATTGCGATCTACCAAAGCCGGGTCCACCCCTCCGATATGAGTAGCTCCCATTTGTGTTGCTTCTTCAAGGATTGTTAAAAATTCTGGACCGTTACGTAATACACCATGCTGTGGGAATGCGACGATTTCATACGTAATTTGATCTTGATAACTTTCTAAAACACGCTTCGCTATTTCCATATGCTTCGTCTCAATTTGCGGGTCAACATTCACATGTGTACGAATATGTGTATGTCCGTTTTTAATATAATGTCGTACCATTGCATGAGCTCTCTCTTCAGCTACATCCAGTTGTTCAGGTAATAAAGTCGCTTCTTCTTTTAAACGAGAGAAAATTCCTTCCGTAGCTGGAGTTGGTGCTTTCCACTCACCACTGAAGTATGTTTTATCAATATGTGTATGCATTTCTTTGAACGAAGGAACGAGTAGTTGTTTTTTTGCATCTACTACTACGGCATCGCTAGATTCGATATTTGGAGCTATTTCAATAAACTTGCCATCTTCAATCAAGACATCAACTATTTTCGTTTCTGTAGCTGTAACAAACGATTGGTCAACCAAATACCCTGTTTCCAAACGCACATTCTTTAATAATAATGTCAAAGGAATCTCTCCTCTTTTAAATTTTGTTATTAGGGCACACTCAAAAGTTATATAAACGCTTACAATTAGGGAATACGATTTAATGACTGGAGCTTTCCAATCATTAAAACCCAGTAGCAATAACAGTTATGATAATTTCATCTTGTAAGCTTTCGTCAATGACAGCACCGATAATCATATTTGATTTGTCTCCTCCCACAGAAGCAATAATATTTGCAGCTTCTTGTACATCATATAGGCTTAAATTTGTTCCGCCTGTAAGTTTCATCAGTACACCCTGAGCCTCATTTATGGAGGTTTCAGCCCCAAACAATGGACTGGAAATAACCTTTTTTGCAGCTTCAGCAGCACGATTTTCACCTGTTGCGCTGCCGATACCGATTAATGCTGAACCTTTACTCGACATGATTGTTTTGACATCGGCAAAGTCAACATTAATTAAACCTGGTACGGTAATGATATCCGAAATTCCCTCGATCGTTTGGCGTAGCACATGATCCGCTTCACGGAACGCTTCAAGCATAGGTGTACTTTTATCGATCATCCCCAACAAACGATCGTTTGGAATAACAATTAAAGTATCTACTGCCTCCTTCATTGAGGCGATTCCAACTTCCGCTTGTGTTGTACGCTGACGACCCTCAAACGTAAAGGGATATGTTACAATGCCAACGGTGAGAATGCCAAGCTCATGGGCAATTTCTGCAATTGCTGGAGCGGCACCTGTGCCTGTACCACCTCCCATTCCGGCTGTGACAATCACCATGTCCGCACCTTTCATTTTCCTCCGGAGCGTTTCATGGCTTTCTTCAGCTGCCATGTTACCTATTTTCGGATTAGCGCCTGCTCCTAAACCTCTTGTCAATGTTGTACCGATTTGTATCTTAGTCTCTGCTTGTGATAGTTTGATAGCTTGCACATCTGTATTAACTGCAATAAACTCCACACCCTTTGTCCCATGCTCGATCATACGGTTTACTGTATTGTTACCTCCGCCACCCACACCGATTACTTGAATGACAACTGTACTTGTATCAAACTCCATCTCTATCGCTCCCTCTGGTGCTTCCTTATGACCTTTTTCAAATGATCAACTTTAACTTATTTTCAAAGCACTTTTTGTTCTCTATTGTTATTTAAAGAAAAAGGCATTATTAAAGCAGTTCCTTAAAGGAAGCTACTTTAACAATGCCTTCATTTAATTATTTTACTCCCCAAGATCTGTAGTACCAATGGGGAATCTTCATTTATAATTTTAATCTAATGTAACCTGATAAGCAATAAAGCATGTTTTATTTAAGTCTATCGTCGTACATTAACTGAATATGAATGCCGAACGGGTCTTCGATAATGCCGTATGCTTTGCTAAACACATTACTGGATAATGGGACGATGATTCGCACCCTTTCATCTGTAGTCAGGCTCTTGTAAAAATGTTCAATTTCTTCTAAGTCTGCACTTTGAATACATAATGAAGTGTTGTTGCCGACTACATATTTTTCTGTGGCATCCATTGGATCTTCTGCCAGCATGACTTTGGTTTTTCCGATGGATAAGACGGAGTGAGTCACAAAATGCTTGTTTTCATCCGTAAGCTGCATCGAGCTGTCGCGTTTTGCCATATCTTCATAGGTTACAAGCAACAATTCCTCTGCGTTAAAATGTTTTTTGTAAAAATCGATCGCTTCTTTTGCTTTTCCGTTCATGGACAAGAATATAGCTACTTCTAGCGTTGCACTCATTGTACCCGTCTCCTTTTTGTATCCTAACGTTAGGTCATTTGAAGTATACCTTGAGCTTATTATAGAATATAAAGGTATCAACTAATGACACCATTACAAGGGGATTTACGGTGAAGAAATCAGAGCGATTAAATGACATGATTAGATACTTAAATGGCCGGGAGTTCTTCAATTTAAGTGACTTAATGGAACATTATAATATTTCAAAAAGCACGGCCTTGCGTGATATTAGTTCATTAGAGCAATTGGGTATGCCGATCTTTTCTGAACATGGCAGACATGGTCGATATGGCATTTTAAAAAACAGATTATTATCGCCTATTCTTTTTACGATGGATGAAGTGTACGCTCTGTATTTTGCCATGTTGACGTTAGAAGCTTATCAATCCACGCCATTTCATTTAAGTGCCAATCAACTAAATAAGAAGTTTGAAAGCTGTCTTTCTAATGAACAAATCAAACAGATTCACAACATGAAAAAGGTCCTGCAATTTGAAATGTACCAACATCATCATGTGAGTCGTTTTTTAGATAAAATTCTAAAAAGCATTCTTAATGAGAGCAGCTGTAGAATTCAATACGTCAAAGATAATCAGGAAAAAAGTTTTCACGTTCAATTTTTCAAAATTTCCGCCAAGTTTGGCCAATGGTATGCTGCTGGAATAGAGTTAAATTCGAATAAACATAAAGTTTTCAGATGTGACAGAATTACCTTTATAGAAGAAGACGACTTCGATTCTCACTTCTCCCTAGATGAACTCGTGAGTCGCTCATTAGAAATATACCGTTCTGAGATTAGTATTGACTTTGAAGTCGAGATTATAGAACAGGCAAAGGATATTTTTTATAAAGAACATTATCCTTCGATGAAGATAGAAAGTAGTAATAAGACCGTTATCAAGGGGTTTTATAATCCAGGAGAAGAGGATTTTTTAGCTGACTATTTTATGAGATTTGGTCATTATGTTATATCAGTGAAACCTGAATCGTTAAAACAAATGATCCAAGATCGAACAGAGAATCTATTAAATTACTATCAAAAAATGTAGAAATCACTATGGCCGGGGGCTGACCTGACTCCATGTTTTTTGCAGCCATTCCGCAAATAACGCTTCCTCCTCAAACTGAGGATAATGAGCGGATTTTTCGAAAATAACAAATTCCTTCTCCGGTGCTTCCAGTACATCAAAGTAATCCTTTGCTGCGTTTACAGATGTCATATAATCATATTGTCCCATTACAAAATAAACGGGTAACTCTAACTTATCTACAATGCTTGTAATATCATTGTTCGATTGTTCCTTCAGCAAAATTTCTTGCGATAATGAAACTCCCTTTAAATAGCGAATGACATCCAGCAGATTATACTCCGGATTCAAGAGAAACCCTGTGTAATAGTCCCTATTATCATCGATTAATCTAGCAGCTCCACCATATTTTCGAACCATATCTCTTGGAGTAAGTTGCTCCCTGTTTTCTATTGGACCTCGAAGCTGTTCTAATCGTTCTGCATCCTTTAAGTTGCCGGCTAATCTTGCTTGTTCGATAGAATAATTCAAGCTATCCAATTCGCTGTTCCCCTGATCGGCAACCTGCCCAATTCCAACATATGCAGCAAATTTATCAGGTGCTTTTGCGGCTGCTTTCATCCCGATATAAGTGCCAAAAGAGTGTCCTATAAGTAGCACCTTTTCTTGTCCAAATTCCTTTTCCACATAATCTGTTAATGCTAACAAGTCATCTACCAGCAAGTCTGCCGATAATGTAGAGTAATCCTCAGAAAAGTGATATGACTTCCCGCTTCCGCGTTGATCATAGTGTACAATGGTAAAGTTTTGTTCAAGCAAATCCTGATATTTGCGTACATAAGGAATTTCAGAACAGCCCGGCCCGCCATGCACGAAGATGACGACCGGATTGCTTCGATCCACTCCCCTAATCATGACTTCATGATCCGTACCATTAATCTCAATCTGTTCTAGAGAACTTATGCTATTGTCTCCTTCAATGGAAGGTGTCCATGTTGGAAAAACCAATCCGATTACAAGAAGCACAACAATCATAGATATACTTACTTTGATGATCTTTATGTATTTTCTTTTCAATGTGACGGCTCCTTCATAATACATTCACTATTGCGGTTGTTCGGTATTACCTGATCTCTCACCTGCTCCTATGTTTATTAAAATGATAACAGACAGACGCTATCCTTCCAATTGCAATACAAAAAACCACCAATCAAAACGCAAATGCATTTCAATTGATGGTTAAATAAACTTACTTTATAATATTGTTTTGCTCGCATTCCCTAGATCATCTTTTTTAAGCATGAGCATGACAATAAAGGAAATACAGTATAAGCCTGCTAAGTAGAGCATCGCAACTTTCATATCATAATTTTGTAGAATATAGCCGACCAGTATTGGTGAAAAACCGCCTATTGCTCGACCAAAGTTAAAGATTGTATTGGTTGCCGTACTTCGAATTTGAACGGGATATAGACTACCAATCAACGCTCCATATCCGGCGAACATTCCATTGGAGAAGAATCCAACAATTGCACCACCTATGAGTACACCTATACTACCCGTCGCATAAGAGTATAAGAACACTGCACATGCAGAGGCGATCAGGAAGAGACCAAAAGTACGCTTCGCACCAAATCGATCTAAGAATAGTCCAAAGGTTAACATACCAACAATCATGCCAACGGCAGTACTAATTGTCCAAATAGCAGAGCCTGAAACAGATAAACCTTGTGACTTTTGCAACATCGATGGTAGCCAAATCATTAATCCGTTATAACCGGCAATTTGAACAGTTGCCATGATGATTAAAGAAATGGTTGTAATCGCTGTTCGTGGCGTTTCAAACAATTGTGTTAGCTTACTCTTTTCAGCTTTATTACTAGCCTTTTTATCTTTCTGAGCAGCGAGCCACTCAGGTGATTCATCTAAATTCTTCCTTACGATAAAGGCAAAAATAACAGGTACTACACCCACAAAGAACAATGCTCTCCATCCTAAAGTAGGAAGAATAATCGCACTTAGTAACGCTGCTAGAATAACACCATATTGTGCACCTACACTGACATATGCAGACGCACGCCCTTGTTTGTTTTTCGGCCAAGCTTCTGCAACTAGCGCCATACCAATTCCATATTCTCCTCCAGCACCGATTCCTGCGATAAATCTGAATAGATATACTTGTTCAATGCTAGTAGCAAGTCCTGTTAAAGCTGTACCAATTGCAAACAAGATGACGGTGTAGGTAAAGACCCTAACCCTACCAAACTTATCTGCTAAAATTCCGAAAATGATTCCTCCTAATAGCATCCCTACATTCGTTAAAGAAGAAATAAGTCCTCCAGTTGCTAAATCAATGTTAAATTCTGAAATAATCATTGTCATCGCAAATGAGATAAACATGATGTCCATGCCTTCTAATGTTAAACCAGCTACCGATGCGACCACGGTTTTTTTACGATAATCCATTCTACGATCCTCCAAGTATGTTCTAGATGAAATAACTCTCTTTTTTTACGAATGAATGGATGTACCTGTAAAAACCCAATTTTCCATTCTCCTTTTCAGCCTCACTGGACTTCCTTTAAAAGAGATACGTTAGTAGTGTTGTCACAGCTAACGTGCAAAATAAAATACCCTTTCGTCAGATAGACAAAAGGGCATGAATAAACAAAGATATTAATAAGATAATAGCTTCACATATCAAGTATCCCTTTTCAGCCTCTCTGGACTGTATTAAAGGTTAATTTGTTCCAAAAGGTATCTTAGCAAAGTTATTCATATTTCTCAATAAGAATTTTATGAAGGTTCATTTATTAGGTCTTAGATGATGCGAGATCGAGTGCTATCCTCTAAGCCTTGTTACTACAACGAACAGTACAATAATTCCGAGCAAAATCAGCCAGCTTACGGGGTGACCGAAATTTAATCCCCAGCCAACTCCGAACCTTTTCTCAACGATTAGATTTGGATCCTTGCGATTGAAGTAAATCATACCTAATAGCCATTTATCATCATCATGGACAGGTCTGACATTCGAGTGATCAGCAGATCGCTCCAAGCGGCTTCCGCCCTGGCCAGCCCAGAACGATAAGGCGAAGGCGTATAGGATGATAAAAGCTATTATGATTAGGATCATGGGGATAGCGAAATTGATATTAAGCAGAGATATCATGTTTAGTTGCACGACGGAAAGCAGGATAACGACTAAGAAGCTTGCTGTAATCATAAAACATGACCAAGCACGGCGGAAAGTTACGTCTTGTCTGATGGAACGGTTCGGATTAGTGGGTTGAACCTGCTGCTTCACTCTGCGAATACTCCAATTCTCAAATAAGAACACAAGTGTTATGAACACTTGGATTAGCGTAGGCATAAACACCGAACTATAGGATTTATCTGCATAGCGGTCAACCTGCCAACTGCTGTTGTAATGGATCGGAATCTGAGCAGGAATCAGATTGTAGTTGCTTAGCACAGTTACAATACTAACAACAATAAATACAACATGAATGAAGAACCAGTTACTAGACAAGCCAATGTTTCTTTTCCGAAAACCAGTGTCCACTGCGATGATCGATGGTTCAGGAGCATTAGGCAAGAAAGGTAGTAAACTTTTCATTTTGAAATGATAGTTAATGTTTATGGCTAGGGAGATTACGACCATGACGAGGGAATAAGCGACAATGATCCAACTTTGTTGCTTGGAATGTTCATCACCGTATATTAGACAGATGATACAGACAATAAATAGGATGGTATGTAAGATAGCACTAATCCTTGCATATGACTTCCGCATCTGGCGCAGAGGCTCACTGTGGAACTGTAAAGCGCTGATGGTGACCCCAAAACTAATCGTCTCTCTTGTTAAATAAGGCATAGTTACCATGAGTACAATGGTAGGTACAAATACAAAGATCATTATTATAACAGGCATTATTGTCAGGTCATTCGCCTCCTCATAAATCTAGGTGTGTATACAATTAATTATAATTGATTTTAGTGACTACATGGGTGAAATTAACATTAACCCAGATCCATTCGCTACGCAGAGCTAGATCTGAATTGTGGTAAGTACATCTGATATAAAAAAAGAGGCAAGGCTTGATGGATCAGGGTTTTCCCCTTTCTCCATTCATCCCTTCCCCGATTTCATCCCGTCTATATTCGATTTTTTGGGCTTATTTATTGGTTACAACATCTCTTACCAACACCGCTACACTCTCCACATGCACCGAATGCCAGTCGGACTCTCGCTCTGCCATGTTCAAGGACGAGCTTGCAGTGACGGCTACGGCTACAGCTTCAATTTACGAGCAAAAAACTTCAAGGATTTATCTGTACAGGTTATTGATAATTCCGCTAACATCATTTTCTTTGCATCCTCAATAGACACATAGTCCTGTGTCCCTTTCACCGAGTTTAACCATAAATCCGATGGCTGGTAACACATGCTGCTCCAACCAGCATCATTTTCACTTTGCTTTGCTGCTCCAGTGATGATGATATCGCCATAATTTTGAAGCTCAACAAGTGATTTTTCATACTCTTTTTTGTCCTCTTTTGCATTTAACCCTGCTTCTTTCCGTAAATTCCGTGAATCCATGTTTCCATACTCCATCAAAACTTTATAGAGATGAAAAGCCGTTCTGGAAATATGACCATCGCTATATCGCTCTTCAACCGTTTTGTTCAATGTAAGTATAGTTTTGAATAAGGGAAATAACTCTTTATGAATAAAACATGCCTTAGCACCGAAGAATTTTCCATAAGCTGCAACATCATCTTGAACGATCTTAACTCGCCATTGCCAAGGGTCGGTATCGGTTCCTGTGTGCCAATGATCGTCTGCCGTCACATCTGTTAGTGAAGGGTATTCAGGAACAAAACCTGAAAAGGGTAGAATCTTATAGTTCTCAACCAGCTCTACAAATTCCCTATAATTTAATACTTCCATTGTCTGCAACACCTTTTATTCTATTGGAATTTCGTGATACAGCTCGATTAAGTTTCCTGCGGGATCTCTGAAATTAACGCTTCTTATCCCATATTGTCTAGAAATCGGCTCCGACATCAAGTTGACTTTCTCCTTCAGTTCAAGAAATGCCTTGTCTACATCATTCACCTGAAAGACAATTACTACCCGATCATTAAAATGATCGTTTACTGAATAAGTACAGTCGATCGCATCAGCCATGGATTTTCTATCATAAAGAGCGAGTGTGGTATTACCTGTATTGAAATCGGCATATTTACCTTCTTCTGTGCCCCAAATGGGCTCAAACCCCATCACATCCCGGTAAAAAACAAAACATTCCTTAAAGCAATCCACGAGCAAGCGAGTATGGGTTAACTGCATTTCTAATCTCCCCTCGACCTTAATCAATATGACAATTCAGTACTTAACTTATTCAATGTTTATAGGCTTTTTCCTCTTTTTTGGATTTTGCGCAAGCCTGCTATACTGTGAATGCTCAAAAGAGATGTTCTATTCGATGCTGTATGCCTTGAGTAGGGAAGAGATATCTCTCGAGTGAGATACATTCACGACATTATAGGCGCAGTTATACGGCGTCTTTTCTTTTAAGTGGGAACATATTTCCGGCACCTTGTAACGCTATACACGGCGATTCTGGGCGTAGGGCAACGCAAAAAAAGACGGTAGGCGTTAGCCTTCCCGTCCTTCGTTCTTCTTGATAAATCGCGCGATCTCCGCAAGTTGCGAAGGCTTAACTTCTTACAAAGAGCGCGCCGCGCTAAGCATCTTGATATTTCGAATAATTCTATTAAGGGTTCGTCGACCAAAGTCCAGCATGTTTTAATACAACACGTGGATGAAGTTTTAGCTGTGCAACCATTAATTCTGCTAAATCTTCTGCTTGCATCACTTTTTCTGGATTGCCGTCTGTTAAATTTAGCTCAACAGCCATATCTGTTGCAACCGTACTCGGTGTTAGCGTTGTAACACGAATATTTTTCTTACGCACTTCAAGCATTAATGACTCACTTAGTCCGATAACTGCAGCTTTTGAAGCCGAGTATGCACTTGTAATTGGTGCACCTTTTTGACCAGCTGTTGATGAAATATTAATGATATCGCCTGTGTTACGCTCTATCATTTCTGGTAATACCGCACGCGTTGTGTAGTACACACCCTTTACGTTGACATCGATAATATTTGTCCATTCTTCAGGTGTTAAGTCCATAAAGCTACCAAATTTTGAAATACCGGCATTATTCACCAAAATATCGATTGCACCAAGTTCGCCACGAATGGAATCAACCGCCGCTGTGATAGAGTCTAAATCCGCTACATTCGCTGCAGCGATTGCTACCTTCACATCATACTGTTTAAGTTCTTCTGCAACTTGTTGTAAGTTCTCAAGCGTACGGCCAACAAGACCTACGTGAATACCTTCCTGCGCAAAAGCTACTGCTATTGCACGTCCAATTCCACGCCCTGCTCCTGTGATTAATGCCACTTTTCCTGTGATTGTTTGCATTTTTTTTGCTCCTCTAGATGAGATAGATTTATTACTGACGAAGTAAAGTGTAAAAAATAACAATTAGGTCTGGTGCGTTTGATAAAACAGCTCTAGTGATATAATTAAATACGCTGTTTTACTCAGAAATGCTTGCCTCCTAAAATAGATAAAGATTTGACTGTAAGACTAACTACATTCTACCTTCGAACCTCTACATTGTGAAGAACGCACTTTTTTGAGCGGAGGTTACCAAACGGTTACTACTATATAAATAGAAAAAGGAGTTAATACCATGTCAGATACATTAAGGAAAGAGATCAAAGAGAGAATATTAAATCATGATTATCATTGTGAAAAAGAACTTACCTTATCGATTATTAGCGGAAAATGGAAAGTTGTTATTTTGTGGCATTTAGGTGTAGAAGGGCCACATCGCTTCAGCCAACTTCAAAGACTTTTCCCAAAAATATCCCATAAAATATTAGCAAACCAATTACGTGACCTGATAGAAGATGGAATTGTTCATAGAGAAGTGATTCCAGAAATTCCACCGCAAGTAGAATATTCAATGACTGAACTTGGGATGACGTTATTACCAATCGTTGAAATGATGTATGAGTGGGGAAAAAAACGAATAGATCAAATTAAACAAGAAAACGATTATTTAGAGTAATAAAAACAAATAGTTAAGCTCCGTTTTCTAGGTTGCCTGTCTGTTAGCAAATATTGCACTATAGCCACGACATAGGAACGCAACCAAAACAACAAGGGGGTGCGTAAGATGAAAATCGAAAGAGCGTTTATAGGAACTGCTCGTCGAATATCACCGCAGAAGAGGAATTAGCGCGTATTAACAAAGAACTAGCCGAAATTGATAACCGCTTTGACAAGCTGTTAAGTCTACACGTTGATGGTACGATCACGCCAAAGCAATTCAAGCGACAAAACGAACGAATACAAGTTTTAAAAAAGAAATAGAACGGTTCTCGACCCTCGACATTGACGATGTACAGGTCATGAAACACGTTCTAAAAAGGTTGAAAAAGGTTGATACAAAAAATCAAAATATTCGAGGGCGAAAAGATCAAAATTCATTATAATCTTTCCAACCCTCTTTTACAGAATTAAGATACAGTTTAATCTGCTGTGTCTTTTCTTTCAAGTCTTACTGTACACTCCACATGCACCGTATGCGGGAACATATCCACTGGCGTAACCTCCACCGTCCGATACCCTCCATCTTCGAGTATCCGTAAATCTCTTGCGAGCGTAGACGGATTACAGCTCACATACACGACACGCTCCGGCTTCATCTCAAGAATCGTCTCCAAGAGGCGTGGGTCGCAGCCTTTACGCGGTGGGTCGACGACGATGACATCCGCTTCGATCCCCTTCTCTTTCCATGCAGGGATCACATCCTCAGACGCACCTACCTCGAACTCCACATGGCTCATCTCGTTGAGCTTAGCATTCGCTCTAGCATCCTCAATCGCTTCCTTGACGATCTCAACGCCATATACCTTCTTGGCATGCTGAGCCAAGAACAGCGAGATCGTACCTATGCCGCAATATGCATCGATAACGGTCTCGTTACCGGTCAGTCCGGCATATTCCACCGTCTTCCCATACAAGACTTCCGTCTGCGCAGGATTCACCTGATAGAACGAGCGCGCCGAGATCGCAAACTTGACGTCTCCGATATAGTCATGGATAACCTCGCGTCCCCACAGGACACGGGTCACATCCCCGAAGATCACATTTGTCTTCTGTGTGTTCACATTCTGACAGACGCTCACAACAGCCGGCAGCTCCTCACGAATCGCCTCGATCCACTCATTCATGCGAGGGATCCGATCACCATTCGTTACAAGGACGATCATCATTTCACCAGTGGCAAAACCAATCTTCACGACAACATGCCGTAGCAAGCCTTGTCCAGTTTCTTCATTGTATGCCGTAATGCCGAGTCTTTGCCCGATCGCCTTCACACGATTTACAACCACATCATTCTGCTCATGCTGAATAAGACATGTCTCCATATCGATAATACGGTGGCTGCCACGCGCGTAGAAGCCGCCAACTAGTCCGCCATCGGTAACACCAATCGGCACCTGTGACTTGTTGCGGTAACGCCAAGGCTCACTCATACCAAGCGTAGGGCGCACAACAATGCTACCTAATTCAGCCTGTTGCTCTCCTGTGCTACTTAGATCTACATTTTCCGTAGTTATCCCTTCAGACCGGGACGTATTCACACCCTGAGCCACACGAGAGTCCGCTGACTCCGAAGCTACAGCGTCTTCTCTTAGCACCCGCAGCTTTCCGATCCGCTCCAGGTTGTCCACCACAAGCTGACGCTTCCACGCTAGCTGCCCAGCATAATCCATATGCTGAAGCTGACAGCCACCGCACCGATCATAGATCGGACAAGGAGCCGATGTCCGGGACTTACTTGCTTCCACCAGCTCCATGAGCTTCGCATAGCCGTACTGCTTCTTCGTCTTAAGCACTTTTACACGAACCTTTTCGCCAGGTAGCGCCCCTTGTACGAACAATGTATACCCGTCAGCGCGACCTACGCCTTCACCGTCATGGTTCATTCCGATGATGTCGATGACAACCTCGTCGTTCTTGCCTACGGGCAGTCCCTCTATAACATTCGAAGGCTTATTACTGCGTTGCGGACCGCGTCCGCTGCGGTTCTTCTTCATGTTGTGCAGATCACTTCTTTCCATTCAGCTTATTAATATATCTAATCATGATCCCACGCACGGGAACATTCAACATTTCATCTATCTATTCAAGTCGAGGAGAGCTTACCTCAACTCTTCCATTCACACGACGAAGTACACGTCCATATCACTCTATATTCTCTCTATTCATGGCTTCCATACTAAAGCCCTGTCATAAACAACAAAAAAGCCCCCACGGGGGAGCTAGTCGACAAAGCTCCGTCCATCATTATACGGGAGCTTCCTATGACATTCAATCTAATTCCTACCTTATGCAAAAATCCTTAGATGCTGCGGCAGATTCCGGAACGTTCCCGGCAATACGCCACCGAACTCACCATCCACATTCAGCTGCACCGGTCCAGGGGAGACAACCTCCATATAATCGGTCCGGAAGTGAATGACTTTCTTATCGTTAATATGCTCCCCACGCAAAGCAAGCGAGACTACACGAACGAATTCTGCAAGGTTACATTTCCGCAGTGCAATGACGTCGAACAGACCATCATCGATGCTCGCCCCTGGAGCCAGCTTCTCAAAGCCGCCAACCGAGTTACTATTCGCGATAAGGAATACCATGAACTCATCATGAATCATCTCTTGGCCGTTCGCCTTAATGATCAGCTCCTGCGGCGTCAGACTAACCATCTTCTCCAAGCCCTTCAGATAATAGGCTAACTGGCCAATCATCGTCTTCAGCTTACTCGGCACCTCATACGTAAGCTCTGTGAGTGTCCCGCCACCTGCAATATTAATGAAATAACGATCATTTGCCTTACCGAGGTCAATGGGCCGAGTCACATTACGGATCACTAGATCACAGTACTCTTCCCAGTTCTTCGGTATGCCTAGTGCCCTGGCAAAATCGTTCGTCGTTCCCAGTGGGAACACACCCAAAGGTGGGATATTCTCTTTCTCCGCCATGCCATTGATAACTTCATTCAAGGTTCCATCACCGCCAGCGGCAATGATAAGGTCATAGCCCCGCTCCACTGCCTCTGCGGCTGCGAGAGTCGCATCGCCCTCACCGGTTGTCGCATGACAAGAGGTCTCAATACCTGCGTTATCTAAACGCTGCAGTATATCGGCAAGTCGCCGCTTCATTTCCTCCCGCCCAGAGGTGGGATTATAAATTAAACGTGCTTTTCTCATTTACGATACGCCACCTGTACTCATGATTTCAAGGGTTCAAGAAGAGTATGAACCTGGCGCAGCATCCACTGCGGAAGCAATGGATGAGGTAACAACGTTCGGCCTGAATAACGACACGAAAGCCCCTCAAGCCGGTCCGGGATTACCTTCTCGGTAAAATACCCCTCACTTAAAAAAAGCGGAGCCACGATCACCTCGTAGCCGCGCTCCTTCCACTCAACTACCTTCTCCCGAATATTCCCAGGATTTAGTAGTGCAGCATCCGCAGACGCCCCGCTCACTTCCGCTACGAGACGGGCCAATGAATGTATACCCCGTTCCCAGCGTGTGCGAAACAGTTCATGGCGACTGCCATGACCAACCAGCAGAACAACCTCGTTTGAAGGATCTGTAGATCGTTCACGAACCTTATCCCATATCATTACAGCAATATCAGGATCATCGTCAACTGGGTTTCCAAAGTGAACCCGTGCCCTCACCTCAAACGGCTCTAGATCCGTTTCCTTATCAGGAACAGACTTCACACCCAAAGCGTATGCTATTTCATCAATATGCGTGCTACCTGAAGATACGAACAACGGAATAACCAGCATGTCCGTGACACCCTGGTCTTCTAGCGCAAATATACCGTCTTGAATGAGTTGACCTTCAACCAATTCCAGGTATGAAGCTACTACCGGTATATCCACACGCCTCGCAAGCTCTTGAACAGCTTCGTCCACAAGCGTTACCCAAGCCTCTTCCCTAGAGCCATGACTGATGACAAGCACTCCAGGTCTCATCTTAACGCCCCAAGCGCTCCAGCGTCATTTTATACCCATCATTACCATAGTTCAAGCAACGCTTCACACGTGAGATGGTAGCCGTGCTGGCTCCCGTTTCTGCTTCTATCTGGTTGTATGTGTTTCCTTTGCCGAGCATTCGAGCGACTTCCAAACGCTGTGACAAGGATTGAATTTCATTGACTGTGCATAGATCATCGAAGAATACATAGCACTCTTCTACGTTCTTCAATGTCAACACTGCCTCAAATAATTGATCGATGCTTTTATCATTTAATTTCTTTAATTGCACTGGATCATCCCCTACCGTTACTTATACGCTCTTTCATTGTACCTGAGCCGATACGATCTTTTCAAGCATTAACGATTTCACGCACTACAGGACGACCATAGCATTTACAATTTTATGACAAAATAACCTATTCAAAATGAGCTTTCAGCCCGTATAGGCAACCGCCCGTTTCCGCTCCTATCCCGTAAACAAGGGCAAGAGCCTAATCCATTAGCCCGCCTATTTCATACAGTATAGTAAACCATCCAAAAAGGAAAGTGATAAACATGTCAGGTCATCACTATTATCACCACCGCCGGCCCTCTGATCAACGGGCAATCAGTGAATTGCCGCCTACAGCGCCTTACCCAGGTGTTAATCCATATGCTGACTTCCAGGCAGAAGCTGGAGGTTCCGATTTCTATCCTTATTCGAACGCGGCGCAGCCTCCTCTAGCACCCTTTGAAGGGATGCAGGAAGTTGGGGGCAATTATCCAGTCCCTGTATCGGCAATCACACCTGCTCCTACGAATAGCAGCTCCAGCGGTGGATTAGCTAGTTTACTTAGTGGGCTAAACCTCAGCAATCTTGATATTAAAGGCATCATTGAGAAAATGGGCGGTATTGACGGTCTTGTGGCGAACATGGGCAAAGTTCAGAAAGTCATGCAAGGTGTACAGCAGCTTGCTCCTGTAATGTCTCTACTCACCGGAGTCTTTGGTAAAAAAGGTAAAGGCGCTTCATCGAATGCTACGAATTCGATAAAAAGAAAGGGATCCAGATCAAGAAGACGCCATTCCGGCTCTTCTAGCAAGCAAGGAGCCGGCTCACGCAGACCTTCCTCAGGCAAGCGTAGACGCTCTTAAATAAGGATATTCATCCATAAGGTGATGAATTCATGTGTCTGAAGAAGTTCATACGGAGCAGCAAACAGGCCAATCAAGGAGCAATAAGGGCTAACTCACGCCTTTATGCTTCCGATTGGCCTATTTTTCTATAAGATGTTTCAGATCCCAAGTCTTGCACTCATTCATTATGCCATAACCGTTAACGACTCCAACCTCCACCACCCGTGGCATCTTTATTACAATCTGGATTATTCTGATCCATCGATTTCAGACGAAACCAGTAGGAAGCTCGAAGACCAGACCTCAGGAGCATCATAATGCTACCAATGAGATATAGGACAGTCGCAATACTTTTCAAATGGAAATAAAACATCATAATACTTCCCGATATAAATAACATAGCCGTCAAAATTTCGCTTAAGATCATGCCCGTCTCATAGCGACTTGTCACGGTTAATCTTCTTCTTCGTCTTGTTTCACGACTCATTCTCCGCAGCAGCCTAGAACGCAGAGGTTCGCCAGATCGGTGCTTCTTGGTACTTTTAAACGGATACCGAAGTTTATTCATCATAGCCTAATCCTCTCCTCTGTCTGGTTTTACCCGTCCTAGCAGGAGTGAATCGAATGAGACCATTACCTATTTAAACCAACCTCTTCGAACGAACCACAGCACCATGCTTGAACCCAGCAAGAACATGAATAAAAGGACCATTCCATAACCAAAAGACCAATGTAGCTCCGGCATGACATCGAAATTCATTCCATAAATACCAGCGATCAGTGTGAGCGGCATAAATATCGTAGTAATCACCGTTAGCGTCTTCATAATATTGTTCATCCGATTGGAGTTGAGTGAAATATAACTATCCCGTAAATCAGAAGTCATCTCTCGATCCACCTCAATCATATCTGTGAGCTTCAACAAATGATCGTAAATGTCAGAGAAATAGGCGTGATGCCCGTGTTTCTGAACATGCTGTGAGTTTACAACCCGGTACAAGAGATCGCGCATGGGGACAACCGTTCGTCTGAGCTTCAGTAGCTTGGAGCGTATAGCGAACACCTGCTGCACTAAGTCATCGACCGACTCGTCCCCGCCCTTGCTTTCAATGTCCGCTAGTTCATCTTCTATAGCGAATAAGCTAGGAAAATACTGATCTACCAACTTATCCATCACCGTATAAGCTGAGAATGTTGCCCCATTCACTTTCACACTTCTGTTCTTGACGCTTTCGCTCACCCGCTCCCAAGCTTCATCTACTTCATTTAGGGACTGCATATGAAAGGACACGAGTAGATTAGGGGACAGGAAGAAATCGACCTCTACCGCTTGCAGATTATCTGCATCGAGGGCGTGAAGAACAAGGAATTGTACATCATCATAGTAGTCGAGCTTCGGTCTCTGTAACACATGTAGACAATCTTCCACCGCCAGTGGATGAAAATGAAAATAGGTTTCCAGCATCCGAGATTCCTCTGGTGTCGGCATATTAAAGTCAACCCACACCCATTCATATTCCTCCATCTTTAGCTCTTCCAGAGGAAGGCCAATCGTGGCTTCACGGTTTCGAGTTACTGCTAATGTTCGGATCATAAGCTTGGCCCCCCGCTCTTTCCTTCTTTCTTATCATCTGATCTTCTACTCTATATTAAACAAAAAAAGCCAATCTTATATGATTGGCTCCACAGCTATCCATTATATCTGTATGTGTTAAATCCATATTAGAATAGGATTTTGAAGATTAGACCTGAAAGCAATGCCGTAATTGGAATAGTAATGAACCATGTCACTACGATACGACCCGCAAGAGACCATTTAACGGCAGAGAAGCGTTTGGCTGAGCCAACACCGAGGATTGCCGAAGTAATGGCATGCGTTGTACTGATTGGCAAGTGAAGCAGTGTAGCCGAGAAGATAACTGTCGCGCCAGTAAAGTCGGCAGCAAATCCGTTAATCGGCTCAATTTTGAATATTTTGGTGCCCATCGTTTTGATGATCTTCCATCCACCGACCGAAGTACCAAGCGCCATCGCTGTAGCTGCGGATATTTTAACCCAGAGAGGAACTTCCATTTCACTGAGCTGACCTGAGGTCACGAGTGCGAAGGTGATAATCCCCATCGCTTTCTGCGCATCGTTCGTACCGTGCGTGAAAGATTGGAGTGCTGCCGTAAAGATCTGCATCGTACGGAAACCTTTGTTCACGTTATGCGGACTTCGCTTTGCAAAAATCACTTTAAGCAGCTGCATGATCAGATACCCGACAACAAAAGCAATGATTGGTGATAACACGAGCGCAAGCACAATATCCGTAAATCCTGAATAATTAAGCTTGTCACTACCCGCTCCAACAAATACTGCACCTGCTAACGCACCAATGAGAGCGTGTGAGGAGGATGACGGAATACCAAACCACCAGGTAACCAAGTTCCAGATGATCGCGGCGATAAGTGTTGCGATAACGACTTCAATCCCGTTGTCGAGTGTTGTCGGATCCGCCACACTACCACCGATTGTTTTGGCTACACCAGTAAACATCATCGCACCGATAAAGTTCATGGATGCTGCCATAATAATCGCTGTCCGAGGCTTTAAAGCTCTCGTCGATACGGAAGTTGCAATGGCATTAGCCGTATCATGGAACCCGTTGATGAAGTCAAAAGCGAGTGCCAGAAATACGACAATCCCTAATACGAGCATAGTTGTATCCATTGTTCAGGACCCCTTACGAATTACGCATAATGATGGATTCGAGCATATTTGCCACGTCTTCGCAAGTGTCCGTGGTAGTCTCTAGACGTTCGTAAATCTCTTTACGTTTGATCAGTTCGATCGGATCAGATACCGTTGCGAACAAGTCTTTGATGCAAATACGCAGCAACTCGTCACCTTGGTTCTCCAGATCATTCAGACGGATCGTGTATTCACGAATAGCCAGCAATTTCTTTTGCGATAGCAAGTGAATTGCCTTCTGCATCTCGTATGAAGACTGACGGAGGATCTCGGCAAACTGAACAATATATTCGTCAGGTTGACCTAATTGGTACATATAGAATCGGGATGCAGTGGCTTCAAGACCGTCCATTACATCATCCATGCTGGTTGTCAAATCCATGATGTCGTCGCGTTCGATTGGCGTAATAAATGTTTTGTTGAGTTCAGTAATGATGGTGTGCGTGTATGTATCGCACTGAGACTCAAATTTTTTCATTTCATTAGCAAATTCTGTGACATCTTTTAGATTAGAAACGTGCTGTGAGAAATAATCTGCTGCCTGCACGATTGTGTCGGCCATATTCTCCAACGTCTGAAAGAATATATCCTTTTTCTTCAATTTCATACTCTAACCCCTTTACGGAAAATTGCCAAGAACGTCGAAATGAAAGGAAAGACAACCTTGACTATCTTATCACATCCAAAGATGCGTGTGTATAAAAACTATTACATGGAACCCTCTATAGATTCGCTTATTGTCTAAGCTTTAACCAGCTTTTTTCTAGCTCTAACTTATCCTTACAATTAACTTACCCGCTCCGGTGTCGTTTATCCCAATAAATCGGAATTACGGATTTGATATGGTCACATGTGTTTCAAATCCTGGACTATTCGGGACGATGTTGAAATATGTCGTACCTGCGACCAAAGGCACCTCTTTACCATCTTTTACAAATCGGATTGCATCACCAGAAGAACGGACCCATTGACCTCTAATCACTTTTCCCTGTTGGAATAGCATTGCTTCTCCACCTGAGTGAATATCGACTGATATTCTGCCTACATCATCAAGTACTTTATGATTCGCCCCGAGGACAATCACATTCGCTGCAGTCAGTACAGACTTATCATTTAGATCGATATGCGGCTCACCGTTCATAGATCTCTGATACAGCTTCGTTTCTTGATCATAGGTGTAGCCCACCACATAGTTTTTCAGCAAAAAAGTAATATCGACTTTCGCGGCTGGCTCGCCAGTCTGAGGGTCTGGATTCGAAACCTGATTAGTTGCCTCTTCTGTATTTCCCGTTTCCACTGTCTCTTCCTTAATAAAGGTGTACTGCGGTATCTTTACTTCATCCGAGAACTTGTGCTTGTCCGCTCCCTGACGGAGCTTCTCATCACTAGAGTAGAGGTTATGCGGAGCCTTCCGACTTTTATCACGCCAAAAATACGCGCCGGCACTTCCGATTTCATCCAAATCCTGTTTACCTTGCTTCTTTATAATAGAATAGGCCTCCGGACTCCCTCCCGCATGAACAAGCACCCCACCATAACTCTCTCCAATATCAATGAGGTAAGGTCTTATACTGCGGATCGGACCAATCTTCTCGATATCCGTCTGGCTTTGGAAAATGCCAATTAGACGAGTAATCCCGCCTTCAGCAAGCACTTCATATACGATATCCGCTTGGCTAAGCCCAGACTGTGGCCGAGCAGCGGGTGCATTGTTGACCATAACAGCTAATGGCCTCCGGTTCGAAGCTTCTTTAAGTGGCATTCCTGTAAGCGGTGCCGTAAATTCAGCCGTTTGCTCCACAAGTTGTTCATCCTTTGGTGATTCAATTGGGGCTTGCACCTCTGGCGGAACGATCGGCTCTGCTTCTTTCTTCTCTCCACCACAAGCAGATAGCATAAGTACGGCCGTAATAGAAACAATGCTTGTCCTCCATACGGATTTATTACGATTCAACATATTTTCTTCCCCCTATTTCCTCAGCACTCCCACATACATATCAACATTGGCTTATCCGACAAAATACTATATTTTACATTTAATCATAAAACGGTTTTTTTGTCTGTAATGCCATAGGAAAGATCGATATATACACCTGTGTGAAACAGCTTCTTAGCCTATCTTAAAATTTATTTAAAAATTTATTTAAAATTGTGATTTAAATCACAAATCATGTGATTTTTTTCACTTATAATAAAGACATGAAAGAGATGATCATCTTACATACAACAAGAAGCAACTCACACCAAAGCGAATAAATACTAAAATTACAAATCATTTGAGGAGTGGTTCATATGTTTAACACTTGGCTAAGAGAGAATAAAATTGCAATGTGGCTTCTAACCTTTATCCGGGTCTATGTTGGATATCAGTGGTTAACAGCAGGCTGGGGTAAGTTGATGGGTGGATTTGATGCTAGTGGATTCATGAAAGGTGCAATCGCCAATGCAACAGGTGATCATCCTGCCGTACAAGGTTGGTGGGCAGCATTCCTAGAGCATGTCGCTCTCCCAGGCGTGAACGTATTCAACTTCGTCGTACCTCTCGGTGAATTCCTAGTCGGTCTCGGATTAATTCTCGGAACATTTACTACTTTTGCCGCACTGATGGGACTTGTGATGAACGCAGCATTCCTCTTCTCGGGCACTGTAAGCACCAACGCACAATTGTTACTGCTTGAAGTACTGATTATCGTGGCAGCTGCGAATGCTGGTAAAATTGGTCTCGACTATTATGTACTTCCTTACATTCGGGGATTGTTTAAAAAAGAAGACGGTCATAAGAAACACCTAGGCGGCGGTAAAATATTCAAAAAGCACACCACTGCTTAATCCAGTAGTACAATATATCACGATAAAAAGACCTCCACATTCCCCGATTTCGGGTGGTGTGGAGGTCTTCATCTTTTTCATATTTTTTACGACCAGCTTAAATACTCCAGTGCTGCCATTCCTGCTGCTGACTCTCAAGTTCCCTTAACCAATCGCGAGTTCGCTTAAGTAACTGAGCACGCTGCGGTCCTGCGGAATATGTGTGGTCTCCCTGAAAGATAATCTCTTTATCGCATCGTCCTTCGGGGCGCATCCAGAACACTTTTTGAAACAGAAACGCATAATCAACCGGGATAATATCGTCAGAAGTTCCGTGAATCACTAATACATCTCCACTGAACTTGACGGCTTCCTGAAACGGCTGTCCTGCTGCCAATGATTCGAAAAAGGTGGGTGTAAACTCATACCCCAAATAATCTGCTCTTCCAGACTTCACGGACTCATCATATACACTCCGGCCTGTGATCGTCACAATATCATTAAACGGATAACCCACAGCGGACCAAAGAACAAGATTCTTCACACGCTGATCACGAACAGCCGTCTGAAGAGCAACCGCACCTCCAAGACTATGCCCGATCAACGTCACTCGAGTTGGATCGACATCGGCGCAGCTAAGCGCATAATCGAGCACGGAACGGGTCTGGGCAATCATAGACTCTAATCCTTCTGCACCATAAGAGCCTGAGCTTTCGCCACAACCGATATAATCGAAGCGAACAACCATGTATCCATCCTCAACAAGCTCCCGTGCCGTCTTCACGAACAGACGATCTACACCGATGCGGCTCCCCACAAAACCGTGGCAGATAACAGCCAGTGGAACACGATTGCAGCGTCCTTCCTGATTCCTGTCTGTTGATGGATAGTGAATACTTGCGGTTAACTCCTCTTGATCGTGTCGAATAATAATTTGCCGCTCCATGTCCATTCCTCCCCGAGTGACCATTCGTATATTATATAATTCCGATAAGTTTAATATGAATTAATTAAATTTATCTTAGCATCACCTTATACGAATTGTCAACGGGATCTAATCTAATCCATAACGTACTTAATCATAACTACGAAGGAACATAGAACGTGTCTCGAGCCGTCCTTTAATCCACTCTTCTTCCTCTGCTACTTCTCCCCACAGATTAGCTGCAACCGCCGTCTCTTTGTCCTTATCCTTAATCATTTTTTCATCAGTAGCTTGTCTTGCTCTTACTGAATTACGTGCACTGTTCTCACGAGCCATGCGGATGTCACCCTTTCTTGTGTACTTGTTTAAAGATTGGTTATATTGTTAAGAGTCTGAGCGTGGATTATTCTCGTTTGCAAAAGCTTCACTTTTTTCTCGTCGTAGCTTGCAATACAACCTAGTGTGATATACTTTGTACATTCTCAATTTTGTATACACCCCGGAGCAGATCTCAGTAGAACTTCGGATACGCTGAAATATAGCGTGGATCATATTTAGAGCAATGGAGGTACACAACCATGAAGAAACAGCAGATGATCCGAGAGAACAACCGATTACAAGAGCAAATGACACCTTCCAACTTGAAATATTATGAGGATGTGGTTATCTACATTCGTACGAGTCCAGTGAATGAAATCCGGGGAGAAGAGCTGCTCCTAGAGATCGGTCAGCACCTACTAGAGGCGCAGCGTAATGGTAAAAGTGCAGAAGAACTATTTGGCAGCGAGCCAGTTGCCTATTGTGAAGAACTTGTGCAGAACCTGCCGAAACAGACTGGCCTAAGTCAGCTGCAATACATCATTATGATTCCATGGGTCGCACTTACTTGGTTCTTTTTCGCACAGGCTCTTATTGGGTTCGTTACACAATGGACGGGTGGATCTGTGGAGAAAGTGTCCCAAGTACGAGTTTCTACACTTGTACTCATTGCTGCTGGTGCCTATATCCTGATCAAACTAATTATGAATTTCATGAACCGAGAAACCTTTAAACCAGAGGAGAACAAACGAAAAATCAATATACGAGGCATGGGTATCTATACCGCAATCGCAGTTGTGATTCTCATGGTAGGCGTATGGCTTGGTCGCGTTCTTCCCGTGTTGGTCATCCCGCCATGGGGCAGCCTTGTGATATTCATCATCGGTCTTATTGGGACAAAATTGTTATTTTTCCGAAGATAACATTGAAGCCGGATCGTACACTTTCAAAATCCCTAAGCGCATAAAAAGGAGCTGTTCCGCAGTAGAAAATCTACTTTTGGGACAACTCCTTTTTCTATAGAGAGCATACTCTCAATATATCAAGTCAACGATTTAGATCAACAGATTGAACAAGTTCATGTTTTTGTTCAGCTCTGTATAATCAAGACCTTTTCGGTTCATGCGCTCAATCAGTGAACCGTAGTCCTCTGGATACATCAGCTCAATCCCCACTAGTGCAGGTCCGTCTTCCTTATTATGCTTCTTCGTATATTCGAATCGTGCTATATCATCATTCGGTCCAAGTACTTCCTCTAGGAATTCTCGCAAAGCCCCCGCACGCTGCGGGAAATTGATCATGAAGTAGTGCTTCAATCCTTCATAGATCAACGAACGTTCCTTAATCTCCTGCATCCGGTCAATATCATTGTTACCGCCACTAATGACACAGACTACATTCTTACCCCGAATCTTATCTCCATATAAATCAAGGGCTGCTACAGATAAAGCACCCGCAGGTTCTGCAACAATTGCATTCTCGTTATACAGTTCAAGAATCGTAGTACACGCCTTGCCTTCTGGTACCAAGACAATATCATCTAACTTTTCATTACAGATATCGTACGTAAGCTGACCAACACGCTTGACGGCTGCCCCATCAATAAACTTATCGATCTCATGAAGTGTAACAACTTCCCCGCGCTGCTTAGCTTCTGTCATCGAAGCGGCTCCAAGCGGCTCAACACCAATAATCTGTGTCATCGGACTGACCGTTTTCACATATGTCGCAACACCCGCGGCAAGACCGCCTCCACCAATCGTCACGAACATATAGTCTGCCGGAGCATCCAATTCTTCCATAACTTCCATTCCGATCGTTCCATTACCCGCAACAATTCGGGCCTCGTCGAATGGATGAATGAAAGTCATTCCCTGCTCGTTACATACCTTCATAGCCTGATCATATGCATCGTCGAACGTATCCCCTGTTAAGATAACCTCCACACTGCTTCCACCAAATCGCTTGACCTGTTTCACTTTTTGATTCGGTGTCGTGCTTGGCATATATATCTTGCCGCGAATATTAAGTACATTACAAGAGAAGGCAACACCCTGTGCATGGTTTCCGGCACTAGCACAGACAATCCCAGCTGCCAGTTCCTTATCTGTCAGACTGCGAATCATATTATAAGCACCCCGGATCTTAAAGGACCGGACTACCTGTAAATCTTCACGCTTCAAGTACACATTGCAACCGTGTTTGGCAGACAGCACCGCATCTTTCTGGAGTGGTGTGCGAATAATCACCTCTCGCAGCACGTGGTGAGCACGTACGATATCTTCCATACCAACGGTTTTTTTCTGAGTTTGCGTTTCTTCCATATTCTCTCACTCCACTTCGCCGCCCGGGTGGCGGATGCCTTCCGTCTACCCTTGAACTTGTATTTATCCTATTGTATCACTTTTCCTAAAAATTTCTTGGGTAAACCGCAAAAAAGGATGACTTATATTGAAATAAGCCATCCTTTTTCTCTGTAACTGTAATATCGTATTATGCGAATTTCTGCTTAAACCAGATTGCAGCAGCCTCTACTTCCGTAAGGCTCAACTGATGCCCACCTTGCTCCCAGTGAAGCTTTACATCCGCGCCCGCTTTGATCAGCATCGAGTTTAGATCCTCCGATTCCTGCGGAGGACACATCATATCCCGTCTGCCAGCTGCGATAAACACAGGTATCCCAGACAAATCTGGAAGCTCTTTATCCCTTAGCGGGACCATTGGATGATGCAGCACCGCACCTTGAAGTGCATCACTATAGTGAAAGAGCAGACTTGCTGCGATATTCGCACCATTCGAGTAACCTACAGCAACTACACGTTTCCGGTCAAAATTGTAATTCTCAGCCGCATGATCAATAAATTCCTTCAAATCATGAGTACGCTGAATGAGATCCTCGATATCAAAAACACCCTCAGCGAGTCTTCTAAAGAAGCGCGGCATTCCATTCTCCGATACATTCCCTCGTATACTCAGAATGTTAGCGTCCTTAGAAATCATCTCCGCTAGTGGTAACAAATCCTGCTCATTGCCTCCCGTTCCATGAAGCAACAACAATGTTTCTGCATCCACGGATGTCCCTTGTTTATATAAATGATGATGTTGCATATTAAACATCTCCCTCCAGATAACCTGCATACTAATACTTAAATCAGATAGTGATCTATAAATCAAATTTCTAATTATCTTAACATTAAGATTCTTTATTCCATATTACCACATTCATCTTAAAAATCAACCCTAGCTGTCCCCCTCATTTCCAGTTTCAAAGTATAGGAAAAGGCCCTCCAATAGCTTGGAAGGCCTTCTCTCTTCTATATATCTAATCTGTATATACCGTACGTGTTCCCCCGTAACTCCTTTATTATATCAAAAGATACACAATGTGTCAGCTTGCGTGTTGGGTGTTTTCACAAAAAATTATATTTTGTTTAGATGATATTCCAGATGAAACGACGTCCCCATCCTTCTACAGTTCATATTTAAGCTTGTTCATAAACCTTTTCGATAGGTGAGACGCATGCTTTCCCTTCGCGTTAACCCACCCGTAATATACAGGCTTTAGTTGGGGAATCTCCAAGGGAACAGCTACGATATCACGTCCAAGCTGATGATCCCGATCCTGAAATGAATAATCAAGCCCAAGGGTTACGGCTAATCCCGCAAGAACTGCATTGTTGATGGCTTGCGTGTTGTTCGAGATAAATAAGATATCC
Organism: Paenibacillus sp. FW507-14B1B; assembly: GCF_058781425.1. Taxonomy (NCBI): domain Bacteria; kingdom Bacillati; phylum Bacillota; class Bacilli; order Caryophanales; family Paenibacillaceae; genus Paenibacillus; species Paenibacillus sp. FW507-14B1B. The sequence goes on from NZ_JBYSWS010000006.1 coordinate 150,926, forward strand.
GGCTTTCCGAAGGAAGAGATACAATCCGATACAAAATCCCGAATCTGTTCATCATCATATAAGACTAACGTTTGAGTCACCAACTTCTCTGGCGTAATCGATTTCTCAAGAGATAAAGGTGAATTTTTACTGACGCCTACGACGATCTTCCCTTCCCATAAGCGTTCAAAAGAAAGCTCTTTATTCTTCTCAACGAGATTCTCTGAGAGCACAATCAGACCAGCATCCATATGATTATGTTCGATATCATGCAGAATCTCTTTCGGTCCTTTTTCATATACTTCGATCTTCACGCTTGGATGTTCTTTCTTGAAGCTTGCAATAATATCAACCAACAGGTGCATCGGTCCTGGAATAGTAGCAATCTTTAACTTACCACTCAACTCATTGCTAAATGATTGGGCCTCTTCTTTTAACTCATGTACCTTCACTAGCACTTCATTAGCTTTTTGAATGATAACCTGACCTTCAGCCGTTGGTATAGCTCCAGAACCCCGCGCTCTCGTAAAAAGAGTTATTCCTAATTCCGCTTCCATAGATGAGATCGCCTGGCTGATAGCCGATAAGGTTACATGTGACTGCTGTGCAGCATTCGTTAAAGAGCCTGTCTTTGCTACCTGTACGATGTACTCCATCTGCTCGAGATTCATGTCTCCACCTCAGTTAAGTGATACTTAATTAATATTAATTATAATTAAATTTATATAAACATAAAGCAGTGCTACGATAATGATAGAAAGATCATAGACAAACGGATTTAAATCACGAACCCATTACATTTCTTGAAGGAGGAATTTTAGATGTCTAATAAAAGAGTTGCTGTTATCACAGGTGGAGCAAGTGGAATCGGTAAAGAAACGGCTTTGAAATTCGCAAGCAAGGGTGATCAAGTCGTTATTGCAGACTTTAACGAAGTTGCTGGTAATGAGGCCGTCAATCAGATTAAAGCCACAGGTGGAGAAGCTATCTTCGTCAAAACGGACGTGTCCAAGTATGAAGAAGTTGAAGCTTTGGTAGAAACGGCAGTGCAAACCTACGGTAGAATCGATGTGATGTTCAACAATGCAGGTATTGGACGTATTACTCCCGTACTGGACCAGAATCTAGCCGATTATCACAGTGTCATTAATGTGAACCAGCATGGTGTCACTCACGGTATTATTGCAGCGGGTAAAAAAATGCGTGAGCTATCCATCCAAGGGGTTATTATTAATACCGCATCCGTCTTCGGATTTCTTGCTTCCCCAGGTACATTCGCTTATCACGCTTCCAAAGGTGCTGTCATTATGATGACCAAATCCGCTGCGCTGGAGCTCGCACCATATGGTATTCGTGTCGTTGCCGTGGCTCCAGGGGCCGTAGACACACCAATCATCCAAGGCTATAAAGACAATGGTATGGTTGATGAGATGAAAGCTAAGGTGATGGGTAACAAGTTAACACAGCCGGAGCAGATTGCTGATTCTGTCTATTTGCTAACACTTCCAGAAGCAAGTGCGATTAATGGTAGTGTCGTTATGGCAGACGAAGGCTACGCTTCCTTTAAATAAGTATCTCTACACTTCAAGGTTACTTTATAATTTCACTGAAAAAGCAGGCTAGGAAGGATCAACTTCCTTGACCTGCTTTTTGTTCTTTTACCAAAACAATGATCCTACCTCAGATTCTCCCCACTTCAACAGAGAAGATCATATTGTCCTCTTCCACTAAAAAATCCCCTCATTAAAAATAAGGAAGTTGTCGATATATTATTCATCGTAAAACTGTGCAGATCTGTGCTTTTGTCAACTTAGGTATCTAAGTTAGCAAGAAGCGGCTGAAATGACTACAGTGAATTATATAACGTATAAGGTGGATGTGTATGAAAAGAAGAAACAGTTTGGTGTTCAAATCAATCGTTATGTTGGCTATGTTATTTCTCTTATTAGGAGCGATCGTGACGATATTGAATCAGTCAGAGATGAAAAAACAACAGCTAACAGAACTCTCTAATATGGAATGGACGCTTCACAATATCATTGTGGAAGGTATTCCTCATATCGAGAAGGCTAAGACCATGCTTGGATCTGAAGAGCTGCTGAAAGACGAGCACATCATGGAGCTACAAAAACAGCTGGACAGCATGAAAAATAATCAAATGATTTCCAGCAGCTACCTCTATATACCTGAAACTACAAAGGGAGATAACGTTAATATACAGCTGATTCTAGCTAACAAAGAACTATACGATTCAGGACTGAAATCAGGTGACATGTATGAAGCAAAAGGTGAATTTGCAAAAGCGCTGGCTGAAATGAATGCGAAAGGATATGCAACATCCGAAGTCTATACTGATGAATTCGGTACTTGGGTCAGCGTCATCAGCTCCGTGAAAGATAGCAGTGGCAAAGAAGTCGCTATCTTCGGTATCGATTTTGATTATTCCTCAGTTGCCAAGCAGCAGAGGGCCGTCATTATCAAAACAAGCATCATTGGCTCCATTGTCGTACTTATGTTCATCTTACTCCTAGTGTTCATTGTGCGGTTAACTCTGCGTCCGATTATCCAATTATCTGAGCTTAGCGCCAGAGCCGCTCAGGGTGACCTAACTGTTGAGGCTCACGTAACAAACAAAGATGAAGTTAGTGTTCTGTCTGCGAACTTTAATACCATGATCGGAAACATCAGGAACCTAATCCAGAATGTCCAGCAGACTTCAGAAAAAGTGTCCCAATCTTCTAAATCCTTGGTCATGAGTGCGGACCAGACCTCAAAGGCGACTGAGGAAATTACGATGGCTATTCAACATGTCGCCCAAGGATCTGAGACCCAAATGCAGTCTGCGATGGAAAGCCAGATAGCGATGGAGGAAATGACGAACGGCATCCAGCGGATTGCGGAGCATTCTTCAATGTTGTCTGAGCATTCATACGAGGTCGCGCAAAAAGCGGAATCTGGAAACGAAGTCATTCAACATTCAGTGAAGGACATGAGGGAAATTCATACGACCGTCTCCAATACGGTAGACATCTTGAATGAACTAGAAACTCGGTCACATGAAATTCAACAGATCGTCAGTATCATCTCTAATATCGCAGGCCAAACCAATTTACTTGCGCTCAACGCATCCATTGAAGCAGCGCGAGTTGGTGAGCAAGGCAAAGGGTTCGCCGTTGTTGCGCAGGAGGTGCGTAAGCTTGCCGAGCTGTCTGGCAGCTCGTCTGAACAAATTTCCACCATGCTGGCTGAAATTTCAACTTATGTTACGCGTGTTTCAAGCGCGATGAATACCAGTATGGGTCAAGTAGAGCAAGGAGTCGGGTCCGTTCAGAAGGCTGGAGACGTCTTCGGCGAAATTGTTGCCGCTCTTCAAAGTGTCAACGAGCAGGTCCATGAAGTATCTGCTTCTGCGGAGCAAATGTCTGCAGGAAGCAGACAAGTATCGAATTCACTAAGCGAGTTGGCTAAAATCGGACGTAGCGCGTCCGAACACACTCAAGTCGTTGCTGCATCATCCGAGGAACAGATGGCCTCTATGCAGGAGATTGCTAGTGCCTCAACGATGCTAGAAACCATGGTGAATGATCTCGAGAAAGAAGTTCGCGTATTTAAGCTTCAAGGATAATAGATTAAGCGTGGATAATAAAGAAGATGCACAGCAATATATCATCGCTGGCATCTTCTTTTTCTGTCATTAAGAACATTTATTTCTGTGCTTGAATCTCTTTCACGGCATGATCTAGTGCTGCTTTCGTATCTTTTTGCTTATCCCATATATCAGCTAGCGCAGCATCCACCGGCCTCCATACAAGATCCATCTCTGGCAGAGTCGGTACGGCTTGAGCATTGCCAAGCTGAGCGATAAACGCTGACATATAGGGATCGCTTAGGAGGTGTTCCGATTGCTGCACCTCTATATTTGTCGGGATTGCCCCCGTTTGTACACTGTAATTCAGCTGCGCTTCCCTAGATGATGCGTAATAAGCAAACAATTTTGCTGCATTAGGATACTTACTATCTGCATTCACATACCAAGCCTTAATATCCGCGAAGGAGACCGCAGGATATCCCGCGACTGCAGGAAGTGGAGCAACGCCTAACTGATCTCCAAGTGCTTTTTTATAAACACTTAGCATCTCAGGACCGCTGATATCCATTGCAAGCTGATCTGAAGTAAATCGTTCTCTTTTGAACTCTTGTGTGAGCTTATCCGATTGCAGAGGAAGAACCTCTCTTAAACGGGAGAATACCTTCATACCCCGCTGAGCCTCTGCACTATTCAGACCCATATCGTTAATATCTGTTCCACCCTTGCCATAGATGTAACCGCCACTTGACGCAAGGAATGGATAACTGAAGTAAAGATTGCCAACGTCCCACATGATGCCATATGTATTGGTCGTTTTATTCGTAAACTTCTTACTGAAGTCAATGACATCATCAAACGTTCTTGGCGCTTCTTGTATCAGTTTCTTATTGTAATACAGCAGATATGTGTCTGCTGCGAAGGGGTATCCATACACAATCCCTTGATAAGATACACCTTCTACTATGTTCTTCGCATTCATCCTTCTTGCTTCAACTTCAAATAGATCGTTCGGCAGAACTAGCCCGGCTTCTACTGCTTTCCCAAGTTCTCTACTAGGGAGCGTCATAACATCTGCAGCAGATGTTCCTTCTTGTGCAAGTCGATCTGTTTGCTCGACGGAATCTATAACTTCCCGAGTAACCTCCACCCCATATTTATCCGTAAATGCCTTAATCAATTCTTCTGGGTAAGTTCCCGCTCCTTTACTCTCCCATACCACCAATTTAGCATCAGCTTCAGCTTTGAATTCTGCGCCATTCGCATCTGGTGGTGCTGTCTTGGCACCGTTCGATGCTTCTGTTGGTGGTGGCGGCGTCAACGCTCCATCTGGTTGATCAACCGGAGGTGGGTCGGTCTTAGCCCCTGTAGGTTGATCAACCGGCGCTTGTGGGTCCACTTCTGGAGCAGCTTTCTTTCCACCACATGCGGATATGGATAATACGATCGTGAACGCTGTTATAAGTGCTATTACTTTCTTCATTCTCATCCCCTTGTTACCCCTCTCCAATTCATGTAACTAGGTATGCTTATCTGAACACATCATACAACAATTACCCAACTATTGTAAAAAAACCAACATCCATCTGGCCATAAATATAAAAGACCTGCAATAAATGCAGGCCTCTACTTACACTAGAATGAATGACTTGTAATAATAGAATGATGCTGCAAATCCTCTAGAAATACCGTTTCAGATTAATGCTTTCGCTGCGATGTCTGTACGGAACTGTTTTCCTTCAAAAGTAATCTGTTCCGCACGTTCATAAGCTTTCGCACGAGCGGATGCAATATCAGAACCAAGCCCCACAACCCCGAGAACACGTCCACCGTTCGTAACCATTCGTCCATCTCCATCAAGCGCTGTTCCAGCATGGAACACGATCGAAGAGGAATCCTCCGCATCCAGACCAGAAATAACCAGACCTTTCGGATAAGAAGCCGGATATCCACCTGAAGCTAGAATCACACACACGGCTGCCTCATCACTCCACTCAAGCGTAAGATCAGCAAGCGTTCCATTCACAGCTGCCAAGAACACTTCAAGAAGATCTGTCTTTAAGCGTGGCAGTACCACCTGTGTCTCCGGATCACCAAAACGAGCGTTAAATTCAATCGTCTTCGGTTTACCATCCGGTGTAATCATTAGACCAGCGAACAACACACCGCGGAATGCACGACCCTCGGATACCATCGCCTTCGCGGTCGGTTTTATGATCGTTTCGATCGCTTCTTCAATAATCGAATCCGAAATATGTGGAAGTGGAGAATATGTACCCATTCCACCTGTATTCGGTCCTAAATCGCCGTCGTAAGCTGGCTTATGATCTTGTGCAGCTGACATCGGTTTCACCGTCTCGCCATCAACGAAAGCCAAGATCGACATTTCTTGTCCTTCTAAGAATTCTTCGATAACGACTCGGCTTCCCGCTTCCCCGAACACTTTGGATTGCATGATATCGCGAAGCGCCTGCTCTGCCTCTTCTAAGGTATGCGCTACGGTAACGCCTTTACCTGCTGCAAGTCCGTCAGCTTTAACAACAATTGGAGCCTGCTGACTCCGCAAGTAAGCTAGTGCCTGTTCGTAATCGTCAAATTTCTCGTAGGCTGCTGTTGGGATATTGTATTTATGAAGCAGATCTTTCATAAATGTTTTGCTGCCCTCGATTTCAGCAGCATTCTTACGTGGTCCGAATACCGGAATCCCTGCCCCTTCGAACACATCTACAATCCCGTCTGCAAGCGGGTCATCTGGCCCGACAACAACAAGCCCAACGGCTTTCTCTTGGGCAAATGTTTTTAATTGTTCGAACTCATGAACTGCGATAGGTGCTACTTCTGCAATCTGAGCAATACCTGCATTTCCAGGTGCACAATATATGGTTCCGGCTTTTGGGCTCTTGGACAGCGCCCATACAATCGCATGCTCGCGTCCACCGCCACCGATTACTAAAATGTCCATGCTTCCCCTCCATCCAAAAGATCATTACATTTATCGATTCACGAGATGAATCATTTATACAGCAAAGGAACCGCCCGGGGCAGCAGCATCATGCCAGGGCTACCCCGAATATGCGATTCCTCATTGAATTTTAGTGTTTAAAGTGTCTTACGCCTGTAAATACCATGGCAATGCCGTTCTCATTAGCCACCTTAATGGACTCTTCGTCTTTCACGGAGCCACCAGGCTGAATGACAGCGGTAATTCCTGCTTTTGCTGCGATTTCGAGCGTGTCCCCCATCGGGAAAAATGCGTCAGAAGCGAGAACAGCTCCTTTTGCCTTGTCGCCCGCTTGTTCAATCGCAATGCGTGCCGAGCCTACACGGTTCATCTGACCAGCACCCACACCTACTGTCATATCATCTGCAGCCAGTACAATCGCATTCGATTTCACATGCTTAACGACTTTCCATCCGAACAGCAGTTGCTTCAGTTCTTCTTCCGTTGGCTTACGATCTGTAACAACTTTCAGATCATCCACATCAAGCGAATGAACGTCGCTCTCTTGCACGATCATACCGCCTTCGATTGAAGTTACAGCAAGTACACTCTGACGTTCCTTAGCAGAACCGAACTCACCCATTTTCAGAAGACGAATATTCTTCTTCTTCGTGAGCAGCTCCAGTGCTTCCGGTGTGAAGTCTGGTGCAAGAATAATCTCGAGGAAAATATCCTTTAGCAGCTCAGCTGTCGGCCCATCAATCGTCCGATTTGCTGCAACGATCCCACCGAAGATGGAGGTGGTGTCAGCTTCATAAGCTTTCTTGAACGCTTCCAATACATTGGTGCCTACGCCTACACCGCAAGGATTCATATGTTTAACCGCAACGACAGCCGGCTCATCAAATTCCTTCACGATCTGCAGTGCTGCATTCGCATCATTAATGTTGTTGTAAGACAACTCTTTACCGTGAAGCTGCTCAGCTGTTGTCAAAGTACCTGCTGCTGCCAGCGGCTTCTTGTAGAATGCAGCCTTCTGGTGTGGATTCTCACCATAACGAAGATCTTGAATTTTCTCATATGTTACGCTCAGACGTTCTGGCAATGGATCGCCAGTTACATTCGACAAATACTCAGAAATCAATGTGTCGTATGCTCCTGTATGACGGAATACCTTAGCTGCAAGACGTTTACGCGTTTCAAGTGTTGTATCCCCATCCGCGCGAATTTCTTCCAGAACCGCACTGTAGTCGCCCGCATCTACAACAACACTAACAAATGCGTGGTTTTTTGCCGCGGAGCGGAGCATTGTTGGCCCACCAATGTCGATATTCTCAATCGCATCTTCATATTCGACATCCGGTTTCGCAATCGTTTCCTGGAATGGATACAGATTTACAACAACGAGATCAATATAGTCCAGCCCCAACTCCTGCATCTGACGTTGATGTTCACTGCTGTCACGAACCGCGAGCAAACCGCTGTGCACTGCTGGGTGTAATGTTTTTACACGTCCATCAAGGATTTCCGGGAAGCCTGTTACATCCGAAATACCGATAACCGGTACGCCTTCTTTGGCAAGCAAGCTTTTTGTTCCTCCTGTTGAAATGATCTCAACACCCAGAGAAGCCAATTCGCGGCAAAACTCCACGATTCCCGTTTTATCTGACACACTGACCAGTGCTCTTTTGATACTCACATTTATTCCTCCCTATCATTGTGGAAAGTTCCCCAAACGTGACTTTAGCCATTCCATTTGCATATTTCGATTCTAAATCTTCCGTAGAACCCTATATCATAAGTTCATTCAGATCAATGGAACTTGATTAAACGTCGTTTATTGGATTTACAACTATGCTCATCGTAAATGCTGTCGATATGAGATAATTCCTAAAGTATTTCCCGAGAAATATCGAACTTGTCGATGTTAAGGCGGCCCTTGTCCGGTTTTACCGCTTCACCGGTGCAGTAATCGCCACATTACGCCCATTCAGCGTAATTCGGCCTTCTGTAAACCAAGATACGACTTCAGGGTATAACTGCTGTTCAACGGTATGAATACGCTCAGAAAGGGATGCTTCGTCATCCCCTTCCAAGATTTCGACTGCACGTTGTGCAATAACTGGCCCCGTATCCATTCCTCCATCGACAAAATGAACGGTAATACCCGTCATCTTCACTCCATACGCTAGCGCCTGCCCGATGGCATCTTTCCCTGTGAATGAAGGCAGCAGCGATGGATGAATGTTAATCATACGACCACTGTATGGTTCCACCAGAACGGAGGTCAACAGACGCATATAGCCTGCCAGAACGATCAGATCTACGCCGCGTTTACCAAGCTCTGCTGCAATCTCACGCTCGTAGTCTTCTCTCGAAGCATAATCCTTCGGCTGGAACAAAAAACAATCAATCCCTGCTTTACGGGCACGCTCTACAACGGGAGCCTGCGGCTTATCGCATACGAGGAGACTGATCTCTCCACCCAGAGAGCCGTTAGCCATCGCATCAACAAGCGCCTGAAAATTGCTCCCTCTGCCGGAAGCGAACACCGCAATCCGGTAAGATCCCATTACACATTCGCTCCCGTAAAGGTAACCGCACGCTCTCCATCGGTAACTCTTCCAATGACATAAGGCTCTTCATCAGCGGAACGCAAGAGCTGAAGCGCCTGATCTGCATCCTGCTCAGCAACGACAACAACCATGCCGATTCCCATATTAAATGTTGTAAACATATCTTTATTGGAGATGCTTCCTTGGTCCTGCATCAGTTTAAAGATCGGCAGAATTGGCCATGAGCCGTACTCAATGTCGACATTCACGTTCTCTGGCAGCATACGCGGAATATTCTCGATGAATCCGCCGCCTGTAATGTGAGCCATACCTTTCACTTGAATCTCTTTGAGGAGTGCAAGCAGCGGTTTAACATAAATCTTCGTTGGTTCAAGTAATACATCTCCAAGACGTGCGCCAAGCTCAGGCAGCTCTTGATCAAGTGCAAAGCCAGCTTTCTCCAGAAGCAGCTTACGAACGAGTGAGAAACCGTTACTATGTACGCCGCTTGAAGCCAATCCAAGTACTACATCACCAGAAGCAATCTTGGAGCCGTTGATCATCTTACTCTTATCCACAATACCGACAGTGAAGCCAGCAATATCGTATTCCCCTTCGCTGTACATGCCCGGCATTTCCGCCGTTTCTCCACCGATCAACGCACAACCGGACTGGTGACATCCTTCAGCAATTCCGGCAACGATGGCTTCAATCTTCTCCGGAATGACTTTGTCACATGCTAAGTAGTCGAGAAAAAAGAGCGGTTCTGCACCTTGGACCACAACGTCGTTCACGCACATAGCCACTGCATCAATTCCGATGGTGTCATGACGGTCCATCGCAAATGCGAGCTTCAGCTTTGTACCAACGCCGTCGGTGCCCGAAACGAGAACCGGCTCATCATATTTATCTTTGTTTAAACCGAACAGGGCCCCAAATCCACCTAGATCTGTCATCACTTCCGGACGGAAGGTACGCTTCACGTGTTTTTTCATCCGTTCAACCGCTTCATTACCTGCCGCGATATCAACGCCGGCCTTTTTATATGCTTCTGACACTACCATCGCACCCTTCATCTGGTTCTATACATGCTATTCCAACTATAGCTGTCATTGCTTCATCTCCAACAGATGAATCTGCACCAACTCATAACCAGCTACGCCGAGCGTATTGAACTTACCATACTCATCCTGGCTAAGGTTACGAATGTACTCGTCTCCACGGTACAAATGCCCGGCGCACTGGAATACCTTCTCTTCTTCCTTGTCGGGAGTCAAGGGAATATTCCCTACGAGCTTCCACATTCCATTTCGGAGATTTACAGGAGAGGTGAAAATCACGCTTCTTTGCCGATTTCCGTAAGAGTAGCTGAGAAAGGCTCCATCCTCCACATTCACTGTATCATTCAGCTCGAAGCGAATGACACCGAACGAAAAAGCCTTTTTGTAACGGCCTTTCAGCGCGCATACCACCTGGCATACTGCAAATCGTCCATCCTGCATGGGAATCATAAATATATCGCCTTCGCTAAAACTCTTACTCGTACGCTTCATTAACAGCTGCACCCCATTTTTTCCTCACCCTGAAAGTCGATCTGTGTCGGATAATCATTGTCAAAGCAAGCCAGACACAAACCGCCCTTCGGGCTTTTCTCATCATAACCGCCGATGGATGCAATCAGGCCTTCGGGACTGAGGAACGAGAGTGAATCTGCGTTAATTTCCCTGCAAATTTCCTCCACACTCTTCTCAGAAGCGATAAGCTCCTGACGATTCGGTGTATCAATTCCATAGAAGCAAGGATTCTTGAACGGTGGAGAAGTAATCCGAACATGCACTTCTGCAGCTCCCGCTTCTCGCAGTAGATTCACAATCCGCCGGGATGTCGTTCCCCGAACGATGGAGTCGTCAATCATCACGACACGTTTGCCTTCGACAACACGACGAACGGCGCTTAGTTTCATCTTAACGCCTTGCTCGCGCAGCTCTTGGCTAGGTTGAATAAATGTCCGGCCCGTATATTTATTCTTAATAAGTCCAAGCTCATAAGGAATACCCGTCTGCTCTGCATATCCAATCGCAGCGGAAATACTGGAATCCGGAACGCCTGTTACCACATCCGCATCCACAAACGATTCAAGCGCCATCCGACTGCCCATACGTTTACGTGCGGAGTGCAGATTCGAGCCGTTCAGATCACTGTCCGGACGAGAGAAGTAGATATATTCCATCGCACACAGTGCTTTTTGACCTGCTTCTGTGTAACGATCTTCTTGTAGTCCGGAACCATTCACATCCAAGACAAGTAATTCACCTGGCGCAATATCACGGACTGCTTCTGCCCCAATCACTTCCATGGCACATGTTTCAGAAGCGAAGACATATGCCTCACCCAGACGGCCCATGGTTATGGGTCTCAGCCCATTCGGGTCGGAAGCAACAAGCAGCTTGTCATTCGTCATAATTAGGAATGCGAATCCGCCTACTAGGCGCTGAAGTGCATCCTTAGCCGCCTCGACAAAATCCTTCGGCGAGCGCGCAATCAGGTGGGCGATCACTTCCGTATCACTCGTCGTCTGGAAGATTGAACCCGCGTTCTCCAGCTCGCGACGTAACTGTGGCTCATTAACGATATTGCCGTTTGTTGCAATGGCCAGATTACCTTCACGGTATTTAAAGATCAGCGGCTGCGCATTAGACAGGCGACTATCTCCACTGGTAGAGTAACGAACATGCCCAATAGACATATCTCCGTTCAAAGACTCTAGAACATCCTTGTCGAATACTTCCTTAACGAGTCCCATACCCCGGTGATAGTTGAACTCACGACCATCTGCCACACAGATTCCTGCGCTCTCCTCGCCCCGGTGCTGCAGTGCGTGTAGCCCATAGTAGGACAGTGAAGCGGCATCAGGGTGTCCAAACACCCCGAATACGCCGCATTCCTCTTTGAGCGTATCAAAGATATCGCTCTGTCCTGTTCCTTCATTATAGTAATCACCAGTCCATAATCCTTCCGGTATTAATTCATTCGGCATGGAATGGCATCCTCCCAGACGGACTTCAAAGCCTCCACCGGTTCTTTCACAGCGGAAGTACCGTTAATGTTGATGCTTAATTGATCTCCGCCAACATGGCCAATCGCAGCGAACGGAATATTTGCTTCCTTCAGAAGCTGCTCCAGATCAGCCTGTTTGCCAGGGGATACGGAAAGAATAATACGGGATTGGCTTTCGCTGAAGAGTGCAATGTCATTTCTAAGCTCTGTGCTCAGATTAACTTCAGCACCTACACTTCCGCTAATGCAGCTTTCAGCCAACGCTGCAGCAAGTCCACCCTCAGATACATCATGAGCAGAGCTAACAAATCCAGACTGAATGGCAGTAAGTACGCCATCGAGCAATTTTTTCTCTGTAGTCAGATTCAGCTCTGGAGGACGACCTTCAGAAACACCATGCAAGATCGCCTGGAATTCACTACCGCCAAGCTCTGCGAACGTTTCACCAAGCAGGTAGATTGCATCGCCTTCGGATTTGAAGCCTTGCGTTGTAATATGATCTGTATCATGAATTAGACCGACCATACCTACAACTGGAGTTGGGTAAATTGCACCCTTCGCATTTTCATTGTACAGACTGACATTACCGCCGATAACTGGTGTGTTCAGCTGATGGCAAGCTTCTGCCATTCCGTCTACCGCACGTTCCATCTGCCAGAAAATCTCTGGTTTCTCCGGGCTACCGAAGTTCAAGTTATCCGTAATCGCAAGTGGCTCAGCACCGGAGCAGACAATGTTACGCGCTGCTTCACTAACGGCAATTTTGCCTCCAAGCTCTGGATCTAGATATACATAACGTCCATTACAGTCCGTTGTCATCGCAAGTCCTTTGCGTGTGCCGTCTACCGTCACTACCGCAGCATCAGAACCTGGACGAACCGCCGTACTGGTACGAACCATATAATCATATTGATTGTACACCCAAGCTTTACTTGCAAGGCTTGGAGAACCAAGAATTTGCTTCAAGGCACCGCCAAGATCCTTCACTTCATCATAACGAAGTGTATCCACAGCAGCTTGAGCTTCATAATAAGCAGGTACAGCTGAAGGTTTGTTATATACAGGGCACTCGTCTACCAGTGCTTTAACTGGCATATCACCAACGACTTCACCGTGATGAATCAGCTTCAATCTTCCGTCATCTGTTACCTTACCGACCTTCGCACAAATGACGCCCCAACGTTCAAAAATCTCAAGCGCCTGCGCCTCATCCTTCGGCTCAACGACGAATAACATACGCTCTTGGGATTCAGACAGCATCATTTCATACGGAGTCATGCCTTCTTCACGTTGTGGAACCTGATCCAGATACAACTCCAGTCCATTACCAGCTTTACTTGCCATCTCAGCACTAGAACATGTCAATCCTGCCGCACCCATATCCTGAATCCCGAGCACGATGCCGGTATCAATAAGCTCCAGACAAGATTCCATTACCAGCTTCTCCATGAACGGATCGCCAACCTGAACTGCGGTACGTTTCGCCTCAGATTCTTCGGTCAACTCAACGGAAGCAAAGGTTGCACCGTGAATACCATCTCGGCCCGTTGGAGGACCAACGTAATACACGGGGTTACCTACACCTTTTGCAACACCGCGCTGGATTTTATCATGATCGATAATACCTACGCACATAGCGTTAACAAGTGGGTTACCTTCATAACTTTCGTCGAAGACAACCTCTCCACCAACGGTAGGAATTCCGATGCAGTTACCATAGCCAGCAATACCCGAAACCACATGCTCGAACAAATATTTAACACGATCGCTCTCAAGTCTGCCGAAGCGAAGCGAGTTCAGAAGCGCTACCGGTCTTGCACCCATGGAGAAAATATCACGAATAATGCCGCCTACACCCGTCGCTGCACCTTGATAAGGCTCAACCGCTGATGGGTGGTTGTGGCTCTCGATTTTGAACACGACTGCTTGATTGTCACCGATATCTACGATACCCGCTCCCTCACCAGGTCCCATCAAAACGCGTGGACCACTTGTCGGGAACTTACGAAGCAAAGGCTTCGAATTCTTGTATGCACAGTGCTCGGACCACATAACACTAAATACACCGATTTCCGTATAGTTAGGTTTACGTCCCATAAACGAACAGATCAGATCGTATTCGCTGTCCGATACTCCCATTTGTTCATATAACTTAAACTCCGCAACCTGCTCTGCGGTTGGTTCTTTAGCGGACACTTGTTGCTGCGTCATGACGATCCCTCCATGTCTGAATGATGGATGTAAACATTGCCTTTCCGTCTTCCGATCCGAGCAGGCTGCTCATCGCACGTTCCGGGTGAGGCATCATGCCAAGCACATTGCCACGCTCGTTACAAATCCCTGCAATATCTGCAACCGATCCATTCGGATTATCCTTATAAGTAAATACGATTTGCCGGTTGTCCCGGAGCTGTTGTAGTGTAGCTTCATCACAATAATAGTTACCTTCACCGTGAGCGATAGGAATAACAATCTCTTGTCCTTCCGAATAACTACCTGTAAACGGTGTTTCCTGATTAACGACCTTAAGTACACTATCATGACAGCGGAATTTCATAGATTCGTTACGACGAAGAGCACCTGGCAAAAGCCCTGCTTCCGTCAAAATCTGAAATCCGTTACAAATTCCAAGAATGAATTTTCCTTCTTCCGCCGCTTTGGCCACTTCGTTCATGACCGGGGCGAACCGGGAAATCGCACCGCACCGAAGGTAATCTCCATAGGAGAAGCCTCCAGGTACCAAGATGCAATCATAAGGCGACAGATCTGTTTCTGTATGCCATACATAATCCACGGATTCTCCCATGGCCTCAACTGCTTTATAACAGTCAATATCACAGTTAGAACCTGGGAAGACAAGTACTGCAAATCTCATGGTTAGCCCTCCAATTCATAACGGTAATCTTCAACTACCGTATTAGCCAGAAGCTTTTCACACATTTGCTGCAGACGCTCTTCCGCTTCCTTGCGGTTATCTGTATCCAGCTCTAACTCCATATACTTTCCGATACGAAGGCTTTCCACTTCCTTGAATCCTACGGAATGAAGTGCCCCTTGTACTGCTACCCCTTGTGGATCCA
Organism: Paenibacillus sp. FW507-14B1B; assembly: GCF_058781425.1. Taxonomy (NCBI): domain Bacteria; kingdom Bacillati; phylum Bacillota; class Bacilli; order Caryophanales; family Paenibacillaceae; genus Paenibacillus; species Paenibacillus sp. FW507-14B1B. The sequence goes on from NZ_JBYSWS010000006.1 coordinate 166,124, forward strand.
AAACGCTTTGCTTGATGGTGACATAGACCTTTGCTTTCAACATCGTTTCCTGTTCCTCCTCGGTATCGTATATGAATAATTGCTTACTTATGATTGCCTTGTGAACCTAAGACGCCGTAATCCGGCGGAAAATATCGGTATAACGGTTCGTTGTTTCTTCAACAACGGACTCAGGGAGCGGATCAGGTTTACTGTTCTTATCCCAGTCGGATGAAGCCAAGTACGTACGAACAGGCTCCTTATCCATGCTATCAATCTCAATATCCAGCGCATAATTCGCCTTATCCCAGAAACGAGAAGAGTCCGGAGTGAAAATCTCATCGATCAAGATGACTTTTCCATCAATTAGACCAAATTCGAATTTACAATCCGCCAAAATAATTCCTCGCTCCGCGCAGTAATCACGCGCGAATCGGTATAGCATCAGACTTTTCTCTTGAAGTTCTAGCGCAAGGTCATCGCCAACGAGTTCTTTCATGCGCTCCATGGAGATATCTTCATCATGACCCACATCATTCTTAGCCGCAGGTGTGAAGATCGGCTCTGGAAAGGCTTCATTCTTACGCATTCCCTCAGGAAGCTTAATGCCATTCACTTCACCGGTAGCTTGGTATTGACGCCATCCACCACCAGTGATGTATCCTCTGACTACACATTCAATATCGATGCGTTCTGCCTTACGAGCCACCATAATTCGGCCCTCTAGCTGTTCTTTGTTCTTAACGATAGAGCCAAGCAACTCCACATCTGTATGAACAACATGATTGTTGATCAACTGTTCAGTCAGTCCAAACCAGAAAGTACTAAGCTTGTTCAGCACCGTTCCTTTAGCGGGAACCGGTGGGTCTAGCACATAGTCGAACGCTGAGATTCGGTCAGTAACCACAATCAGCATGTGCTCACCCAGATCATAAAGCTCACGAACTTTACCCTTGTACAACAAAGGTGCATCAATTAAATCGACAGCCGTAGAAAGCGCAGGTAATGCCATGTCATCTCACTCCCTTTTAAGCGGGGGCCGCTTGATAGCGGCCGTTATCTTGGCAGTTAAAGGAACGACTGCTCTACTATTCGTTCAAGCCCAATTTCGCAAAAATCGTATCTACATGCTTCAGATGCCAGCTTGGATTAAATGCATCTTCGATCTCTTCACGGCTCAGCACTTCCGTGATTTCCGGTGTTGCCTCAATAATCTCACGGAATTGACGTTGTTCTTCCCATGCCTGCATCGCTCTCGGCTGTACCGTATCGTACGCCTGCTCGCGGCTGAAGCCTTTGTCGATCAGCTTCGTCATCACACGGCCGGAGAATGGAACACCGAAGGTCCGTGCCATGTTGCGCTTCATATTCTCTGGGAATACCGTCAAGTTCTTCACGATATTACCGAAGCGGTTCAGCATGTAGTTCAGAAGCATCGTTGCATCCGGCAGAATGACACGTTCCACAGAGGAGTGGGAAATATCACGTTCGTGCCAGAGTGACACGTTCTCATATGCCGAAACCATATGGCCGCGAATGACGCGCGCAAGACCGGAAATATTCTCTGAACCAATTGGATTACGTTTATGCGGCATTGCAGAGGAACCCTTTTGACCTTTTGCAAAAGCTTCTTCCACTTCACGAACTTCACTCTTCTGAAGTGCGCGCACTTCCGTAGCAAATTTATCAAGGGAAGTTGCGATGAGTGCCAGTGTAGCCATGTATTCAGCATGACGGTCACGCTGCAGTGTTTGTGTCGAGATTGGAGCAGCCTTTGTACCAAGCTTCTCGCAGACGAACTGCTCTACCGAAGGGTCAATGTTGGCATATGTGCCTACAGCACCGGAGATTTTACCGTACTGTACGCCATCAGCCGCATGACGGAAGCGCTCCAGATTGCGAATCATCTCTTCGTGCCACAGTGCCATTTTCAATCCAAACGTTGTTGGCTCTGCATGTACACCATGCGTACGACCCATCATCGGCGTATGCTTATAAGCAAGTGCTTTTTCTCTCAGAATGCCAATAAACCGAAGAATATCCTGCTCCAAAATCTCATTCGCCTGCTTCAGCAGATAACCTGTAGCTGTATCTACTACGTCTGTGGAAGTCAGGCCGTAATGTACCCATTTGCGTTCCGCGCCAAGGCTTTCAGATACCGCACGGGTGAATGCAATAACGTCATGGCGCGTCTCTTGCTCGATTTCATAGATTCTCTCGATATCAAAGGTCGCATTCTTGCGAAGCTCAACGGTATCTTCTTTAGGAATAACACCCAGTTCAGCCCATGCTTCACATGCACATAACTCAACCTCAAGCCATGCTCTGAATTTATTCTCCTCGGTCCAGATAGCCCGCATTTCCGGTCTGCTGTAACGTTCGATCATATATTTAATGCCTCCATATATTAGTTTGCTTTACCCATTCGAGCGCGTCCTCTACATCTCCGCAGAGTAAGTTGATGTGACCCATTTTGCGGTTATGCTTACTGTCGCTTTTGCCATATAGATGAAGCTTAGGCACAATCCCAAGTGAAATTGCTGCCTGATCCTCTACTATAGATCTGCTAATCACCTCATCAAGATGTTGCCCTAACACGTTCACCATCACCACAGGCGTGAGCAGTGTAGTATCACCTAGTGGTAAATTGCATATTGCTCTCACATGCTGTTCGAATTGCGAGGTCGTGCATGCTTCCATGGTGTAGTGCCCCGAATTATGCGGCCTTGGTGCAACCTCATTCACATAAAGTGAACCATCAGCCGTGAGGAACATCTCTACCGCAAGCAGTCCAACCGCATTTAAACCTTCTGCAACCTTCTCAGCCAGCTGACAGGCTTTGCGCTGAACTTCAGTTGGTATACGTGCCGGAACGATGGACAGATGCAAAATATTGTTCACATGAATATTTTCCGCAGGCGGGAAGCTCTTCACTTCACCATTCGGCGTACGTGCTGCAATAACCGAAATCTCACTTGTGAAGGTGATGAATTTCTCGAGTACAAGCTCTGCACCCGTGGCAGCCAGCTCAGTGTAAGCAGCTTCAAGCTGCTCCTCTTGCCGAAGAACCGCCTGCCCTTTTCCATCGTAGCCACCGGTTGCGGTCTTAAGCACACAGGGTAAGCTAAGCTCAGCTACAGCTTCATGTAAGCTTTCGAGGCTTGTGATCTCACGATATGGAGCTACAGGAACACCTGCCGCTTCAATTGCTGCCTTCTCACGGAGGCGATGCTGCGTTGTATAGAGCAATTTACTTCCTTGTGGAACGTAAGACCGCTCTTCAAGCAGCGCTGCAACACCAGCATCCACATTCTCGAATTCATACGTAATGACGTCGGATTTCGCTGCAAGTTGTCCCGCCGCTTCAGCATTATCGTAAGCTGCGATAATCTGCTCTGATATTTGTCCAAGTGGACAATCAGGCTGCGGATCAAGTGTGATGAACTTGTACCCCATCCGTGTTCCATCAAGCGCCATCATACGGCCTAATTGTCCGCCGCCGAGCACACCGATAACCGATCCCGGAGCTAAACGCTCGCCGCTTGTCTGACTACGCTGACTCAGTTGCTCTTTCATAGATTGTCACTGCCTTTCAGCACCTCATCGCGTGTTCGGTCTCTTCGCTCCTGAACCCTTGCACGGATACTCTCATCTGAAGCACCAAGAATCTGGGCGGCAAGCAGCCCCGCATTCGTAGCACCCGCCTTGCCAATCGCCACAGTAGCAACTGGAATACCACCTGGCATCTGAACGATGGAGAGCAGGGAATCAAGTCCATTCAGTGCTTTTGATTGAACAGGTACACCAATAACGGGTAATACCGTTTTGGAGGCGACCATTCCAGGAAGATGAGCTGCTCCCCCAGCGCCTGCAATAATAACGCGTAGTCCGCGTCCCACCGCTTCTTCTGCGAACTTGAACATCAGATCTGGCGTCCGATGTGCTGAGATAACCTTTTTCTCATAAGCGATCTCCAGCTCATCCAACACCTGGCACGCATGAGACATGGTATCCCAATCGGACTGACTTCCCATAATGACTGCAACTTGCACCGCCATCACTCCACCTGCTTTCTTCGCATGTTTTCGAATCTTTTTCATCACATTAAAAAATCCGATTTCCCTGTACTACATCTGCGGGACACCGGACCTCTCGGGGGAATACCGCTTCTATATCACCATGTCATGAAGACAATACAGAGATACAAGAAACTCCACACCTTGGCCAGCTAGAAACCAAATAAATTTGCTTCTATATAGCAGTGCCGTATTCCCTCGTAGTCCGAAAATTTAAGGTTCCCGGGTAGAAACTTCTGGGCCATATCCCCAGCTTTATACGAGACATATTTAATTTACTAAATTTACATTTCATCAGTTGAATTGATCCTTAACAAGTTCAGTTTATCAATCCCTGACACCTCATGTCAACCTAAACACGAACATTCTAATATACTCAAAAAATATTGTTCGTTTTTTTGATATTTGAATATATAACAAAAGGGATGCCCATAAGCATCCCTTTAATGAGGTTAATTTATTATTTAATAACAAGGACTGGAATCTTGGCATGCTGCACCACATTATGGCTGACACTGCCCAGAACGAACTCTCGAATACCGCCTAAACCACGGCTACCGATAATGATTAGATCCATTTCATTTTGTTTCGCATATTCCAGAATGACTTCCGCAGGAGGTCCCTGAATCATTTCAACCTTACCATTCACTTGTGCATTAGCCATACGTTCTCTAAGTTCTTCTGTTGTTTGCTCAGCTAGGTCATAAATTTCCTTATTAACTGAAGCCGGAATTGGAGCAATACCTTCTCCAACGAAGAAGCGAGGAAATTCAAAAGCATGCACGATGTCTAGTGTAGCCCCTGGCGTTACTTTAACCAGTTCAACGGCTCGGCCAAGAGCTTTGTTCGAAGCTTTAGAACCGTCATAAGCCAGCAAAATTTTGGTGAATAGCATACAGGCCACCTCTTTCTCTGTGTGTTAAGAATGAACTGCTCTTCATTAAACCCGTTAGACGTAAATTGAAACGATTCATAGCTTGCATTCCAAGTTCAGAAGTTATGTAGATCGGAGGTCATTTCCACAAGTACCCGTACAATACAGCATTGAGAAATAACAATAATGGCACTCCAATCTTAAACGATAGATGCCTTGTCTTATGCCTTTTACGGTACATGGCAACCCATACACCAAAAGCACCGCCGACAGCTGCTAATAAGAACAGTGTCTTCTCAGGAATACGTTCCCTGCCAAGACGTGCTCGCCGCTTGTCATCGGACATGACCAAGTAGGCCACGGCATTAATAAAAACAAACCAGACACCCAGCGCGGTTCTCAATGTTTGTCCGCACCTCCAATCCCCCGTCAAATCTTTCGATTTTGGTAGGTATCATAGCTTCTACCTTTATTATAGAACTACAAATTCATGAATTCAATGACACTCTGTTGACAAAAAGCAATAAAAAGCCTGCGGATGAGTGATAAGCTGTGTTCCTTATCCATGTAGCATTTTCCGCAGGCAGTATGTCCAATAACCTTTTTTAAAGCAACTTTAAGATTCCTGTTTTGGAATTCCATTCAGACTCGGAACATAATCGTGAGCCTTTTTCGGCTTGAGTGTCTGGCTCTCTTCCAAAATGCTTGATTTGTTCTGCTGATTCTCCGTTTTTCTTGCCTTGTGATGTGGCACGACATATCACCTCCTGTTCGTAGAATGAACCATTCCACGACAGGTTATGCTTAGCACTTCCTTGTACTATTCTGATTTGCTCTTTTCTAATGCAGCTTTAAGCAGGTCACCTAGATTAGACCCGATGGATTCCTGCTTACTGTATTTCTGGACAAGCTTGCGTTCTTCTCGCTTGTTAACATGCTTGCTGTCCTTGTTCAGCGTTTCAGTGATTCCGCAACCCAAACACTGAACGTACGCACCAACCTTGCCTTCTTTCATCTCCATCTTCTTGTGACACTGCGGGCAGCGACGATTCGAAAGTCTTTTCTCACCGGAACGCTTGTATCCGCAATCTTCACTTGGACATACAAGAAACTTACCACGCTTCGTTTTCTTCTCAAGTAATCTCGTACCACAGTCTGGGCAATGACTATTTGAGACGTTATGAGGCTTGTATTCTGCATTACTGCCTTTGACCCCAGAGACCAGCTCTTTCGTCATATCACGAATACCGCGTAAGAATGGGTCTGCCTTCCCTTGTCCCTTAGCGATTCGCTCTAATTCTGCTTCCCATTTAGCCGTGAGTTCTGGAGTTCTTAATGCCGGAGCTACGAGCTCGATGAGCTGCTTCCCTTTTCCCGTGGGATGCAGGGATGAACCTTGACGCTCGATCGTATCTGAGCTAACAAGCTTCTCGATAATATCAGCTCGTGTAGCAGGTGTCCCAAGACCATGCTTCTCCATCTGGGATAAGAGAGCAGCCTCGTTATAACGTTTTGGAGGCTGAGTCCGGCCTGGTTTTACGATACAGCGACGAACAGTAACCTTCTCACCTTCAGACAACGCTGGAAGTAACTTTCCTGATGGCTCGGTACCACTCGTCTCCGAACTCTCATCTTCTCCTTCATCGTCATAATCCCCACCGTATACCTCACGCCAACCGCTATCTTTAACAGTGGTCCCTTTCGCACTAAAGGTCTCCCCTTCGATCTGGACCGTTACCGATACAGCATCATATCTAGCTGGCGGGTAGAATAAACTGATAAATCGGCGCACGATTAGATCGTACAGTTTTCGCTCATCACTACTCAGTTTATTCAACAAGACCGTCTCTTCGGTCGGAATGATCGCATGGTGATCTGTAACCTTGCTGTCATCCACAATCCGTTTACCTGGTGAAAGACTCTTACGAAGTAGAGGACGAGCCAGTGTTGCATACGGCCCAACAGCGACACTCTCCAGCCTTTCTTTTAAAGTTGATACCATGTCAGATGTCAGATAGCGGCTATCTGTACGCGGATAAGTGACCAGTTTATGTTGCTCATATAATTTCTGTAGTACGTTTGACGTCTGCTTCGCCGAGAAGCCAAAACGACGGTTCGCATCCCGCTGGAGTTCAGTCAAATCGTACGCCAGCGGGTGTGGCTCGGATTTCTCGCTTTTCTTCACACTTGTAATTGTTCCTGTGCGTCCATCGATCTTCTGCTTCAGCTTCTCCGACTGGGCTTTGTCAAACAAACGACCATCTCCGCCAGATGCACGCCATGAAGCCTCGAATTGACCCAAATCCACGCTAATTGTATCGTACTCCTGCGACCGAAAGCCTGTGATCTCTTTCTCCCGCTCCATAATCATACCTAAGGTTGGCGTCTGAACACGTCCTGCTGACAGCTGAGCATTGAACTTGCAGGTTAAGGCGCGTGTCACATTAAGCCCCACCATCCAGTCCGCCTCGGCCCGGCAGCGAGCTGATTCATAGAGACGATCGAATTGACTGCCTGGCTTTAATGAAGCAAATCCTTCCTTTATTGCCTTATCTGTTTGCGATGAAATCCATAATCGTTTAAACGGCTTATTCCATTTCGCCATATTCAGTATCCAGCGAGCAAGCAGTTCTCCTTCACGTGCCGCATCGGTTGCTACAATCATCTCTCCGATATCCTTACGTCTTAGTAGCGCCTGCACCGTTTTAAATTGATGGCTCGTCTCCCGCAGCACCTTCAGCTTCATCTTGTCCGGGAGGATCGGCAGATCCTCTAATGCCCATGTCTGAAATTTATGATCATAATCCTCAGGCTCAGCTAGTCCCACCAAGTGTCCCAGTGCCCATGTAACAACATATTTTGGTCCTTCAAAATAATTCTTATGTTTCTCGCGGCTCTCCATAACTCGTGCAATCTCTCTTGCAACCGATGGCTTCTCCGCTAATACTAATGCTTTCATAGCCCTCCCCTTCCTCTGTACAGTTATTATAACCTCCCGATCTTTTATCCACAAAAAATAGGCTTCCCCCTAGTCATTAAGGTGGAAGCCATGCATCAGATGTAACAATTATCCATTGTATAAAAATATAATCGATTGTATTATTATAAGGCCTTAAAATCATATCATAGAGCAAACAATATATAAATATCATTATATAAATTACATTATAAAATGTGCATAAGGAGTTTGAAAATGAGCAGCTTAGAAGATCAACTAGAGAAAAAACCAAAGAATTTTAATGTCTTTGTATTAATTTTTTGTCTTATCATTCTATCCGCCATTCTAACCTACATTGTTCCTGCAGGTCAATTCGATCGAACAGAAGTAGACGGAAGAAGCGTTATTCAGGCAGATTCATTCCAGTATGTTGACACGGAACCTTTAGGGTTATTAGATATTTTCAGCAGTGTTCACACAGGTATGGTGAACGGGGCAAGCACGATTTTCTTCGTATTGATTATTGGAGGAACCTTTGGCGTATTTGCCGCAACGGGTGCACTTGATGCATTCATCGCGATGATTTCACGTAAGATGGCTAACCGCGAGAAGCTTCTGATTCCCATTCTAATGTTATTTTTCGCTGTGGCTGGATCATTAATGGGAATGTCCGATGAAATTATTGTGTATATTGCCATTCTAGTTCCGCTCACCATTGCATTAGGGTTTGATGCGATGACCGGCTTTGCAATGGTAACCATCGGTGCATCCATAGGTTTTACTTCCGCGGTCATGAATCCATTTACCGTAGGGATTGCCCAAGGAATTGCAGAATTACCAACCTTCTCGGGAATGGGCTTCCGAATCGTTATTTTTATTGTGATGTATATAGCAGCAGCTACTTATGTATACCGCTATGCTTCCAAAGTAAAGAAGGACCCGTCCATCGGGATCTACGGCAAATTTAAGCGAGGCGAAGTAAAAGCAGGAGCTAATCCAGATCAAAAAATGACAAGAAGTCATAAACTTGTTCTGATCGCTTTCCTCGTTAGCTATATCGTACTCATCTTTGGGGTTACGAAATATGGCTGGTACATTACCGAAATTGCCGGGCTGTTCTTCCTGTTCGCTATCATTATGGGGGTTCTCGGAAAATTATCTCCATCAAGTATCGCCGACAACTTCATTGCTGGAGCCAAGGATTTGCTTGGCGGTGCCATGATTATCGGATTTGCCCAAGCTATTCTGGTCATTTTCAATTCAGCCGGTTTAATGGATACACTACTCTATCACGCTTCTAATCTGTTAGGTAATGTACCAGGTACATTGTCAGCTGTCGGTATGTTCTTCCTACAGTTAATTCTGAACTTCTTCGTTCCATCTGGAAGCGGACAAGCTGCCTTAACAATGCCGCTTATGGCACCCCTGTCCGATATGATTGGCGTTACGAGACAAACCGCAGTACTTGCTTATCAGTTTGGAGATGGGATTTCAAAAGCACTCTTTCCAACAGGTAATATCATCGCAGCTCTTGCAGTCGGTGGAATCTCTTATGGAAAATGGGTTAAATGGTTCCTTCCGTTCTTCATCATTCAGTTTATTATAGCGATTGTTGCACTGATTATTGCTCAACTGATTCAATATGGTCCGTTTTAAGGAAAAGGAGTTAATGACATTGGTTAATGAACAACTAGTTAAACAAGCAATTCAAGATCGTCGTCATCTTCACATGCACCCAGAGCTTTCCGGCGAAGAGTATGAAACATGTCAGTTCATTCGTAATCGCCTAGAAGCTCTTCATATAGAAATTCTTGACTTCAAATCTCCAAGTGTTGTTGGGTATGTCAAAGGTACGAAAGGCGATAAAACATTAGCCTTACGTGCTGACATTGATGCACTTCCTATTACAGAAGAAGGCGACAAGCCTTATATCTCACAAAAACCAGGCGTAGCTCATATGTGTGGACATGATGGTCATACCGCTATTTTATTAGCAGTCGCCGAATGGATCTCCCAGCATACACAGGAGATTGAGCCTAATATCGTGCTCATCTTCCAATCTGCCGAAGAAATTTCCCCTAGCGGAGCCGATCAACTCATTAAGCAAGGTGTTCTAGATCATGTAGATGCAATCTTTGGTATCCACCTCTGGCAAGGAATGGACAAGGGTAAAATCGGTTTAAGACCTGGGCCTACGATGGCCTCGGTGGATGACTTTGAAATTACGATTCAAGGGTATGGCGGACATGGTTCCATGCCTCACGAGACTATTGATCCTATTTATGTAGCTTCGCATGTGATTCAAGGCTTAAACAGCATCGTTAGCCGTAAACTTAATCCGATGGATGCCAGCGTCGTTTCCATTGGAAGAATTGAATCCGGTACGACCTATAACATCATCCCGGATTCAGCCAAGTTAATCGGTACGATTAGAACTTTATCACCCGGTGCTGTTCAGACGATCCAGCAGCAAATTGTACAGATTTCAAAGGGCATATGCAGCGCCTTTGGGGCAACAGCCAACGTAGACTTTATCGTTGGAACACCTCCACTCGTTAATGACCCTAAACAATTCGCATTTGCTGAATCCGTCATTCGAAGCACATTCGGCGAAGATGTGTTCGAGTTAGTTGAGCCAATCATGGGCTCTGAAGATTTTTCCTATTATTTACAAGAAAAGCCGGGTGCGTTCATCTATGTTGGTATGAGCGGAGAGAAGAGCATGTACCCTCATCATCATCCTAAGTTTGATATTGATGAAGATGTGTTCCCAGATGCCATTCAGCTCTTCCTGGAAATCATCAAAAACTATAAGTAATTCTATAGAGAAAAGCACATCAACGATGAGGACGTTGATGTGCTTTTTAGTTTGTCTGAACGATTGTAATAATCTACTCAATGGTCTGGTATAGTCGGTTTAGATAACGCCAACGTGTCACGAAGAAGTAAATGATCTGCACCGTCAGGAAGAAGATAAAGATCTTAACTGTATGCGACAGGATGGAGAAATCCACTAACTGTTGCAGTGCTAGGAATGCAACTCCGCTATGAATGACCGCTATGAGCATCGGAAGGAAGAACATGATGAGAAGTTGCCTTGTAACAACCTTACTCAGTTCACGACGACTTAAGCCAACCTTGGCAATCATTCGGTACTGCTGTTCATCCCTCGATAGATCAGAGTAAAGACGGAAGTAAATAAAGCTAGCTGCAAAGGTAAAGAACACGACTCCAATCAGTCCACTTACCATGAGCAGAATTCCGTTTTGTTGCTGAGCGCTTTTCCATGAAAAATAAAGAGATTCAAAATAATATCCGTAATCATCTGTTTCAACATGGTCAAGCGAGTCGCGTATCGCCTTTGAAACCTCACCCGTATTTTTCCAATCCGCTACTGAGAACGTATAGTATGTCTGGTAGATAACTTCTTCGTCCTTCGCCTTCTCCACCTTATCAAACAAATCGTCAGATACAACGAGAGTATCCCCATAAGAAAGTGGTATAGCGATGAACGTCTCTGCTTTAATCACCTTTACATTTTGCTGTAGCTTTCCACTTACGACCTCAACCTGAGCGTTGTCTATACCGTTCAACTTATTTTTGTTCTTGCCCGATACTGTCCCGGGTGATAAGATCCCTTCACCTTCTGACAGTTGTTCTTCTGAACGCCCTAATCCTCGAAGTAAACTGTTATAGTCAGAGAGTTTAACCAACTTAAGTCCTCTATCATCATAACCAGAAGTAACCGCGGCCTCCCTATAATCAAAACCAGCCTGTTCGAGATGTTGCTTAATCACGTTACGACTCTTCTCAGTAGCCTTCTGATCTTCTCCGTAATTCGTGTACGTAAACGCATAAGGGTTTTCCATAGCAGATAATCCTGGATCACCAATCGATAATGTCGTACCAATGCCAGTAAATGCGGAAGCAGAAATAATGGATACGAGAAAGAACATCACCGCATTATCCTTGATTCGATACAATAGCTCTGAAATCGTAAGAAGATTCGTTCTCCGGAAGAAGAAACTCTGGTTTTTTTGTAACTTTCGAATGAAGAATACACTAAACTGCGTGAACAGAAAATAAGTCCCGAGAATAACAAGCACAACACCACCGAATAACAGTGGCAGTGAGAAGATCTGTAACACCGCAAATATCATGACCATCCCGTAACCGGCTAGAATAAGCAAGACTGCAAGGATAGCTAACCAAGGTGATGCTTTAGGCTGCTGCTTCGGACTCTCCTCTGCTTTTACCAGATCGATCAGTGTACCCTTTCTTAATATGACAGATGAGAATATCGCAATGAGTAGAAATAACACCATATAGGACCCTGCCGTAAGCAATAACGCTTTTCCTGGGAAGTAGAATGGAAGTCCATTATCAACAGCCAGAAGTTTAGAGCTAATCAATAAAATCAACTTCGAGAACACAAATCCAATCCCGATCCCTGTTATGATAGCTGCGACACCAATTAAGATATTCTCAATAAACAACATCCGGTTCAACTGCTTGCGTGACATCCCCAGAATAAGCAGAATTCCGAATTCTTTCTTACGCACTTTAATAAAGGCACCTACCGAATAGAGCAGGAAAAAGAAAGAGAATATAAAGACAATATACTGGGATACCGTCATCCCCATTGTACCGAGCGCGCTAAGTGTTCCGCTGGACGAGACAATTCCGTCTTTCAGATTCGGGTGAAATGCGAGTAGTCCATACGTGAAGAAGATCATTACAGAGAAGGCGCTGCTCAGAAAATGAGCGACATACGTACGCTTGCTACGAAGTACGTTATTAACCGCGAACTGGCGAAAATTCATGTCCTGTACCTCCCAGTAGCGATAACACGTTGATGATCTTTTGATAAAATGCCGAACGGCTTTCCCCGTAATTTATCTCGTTGTATAGCTGGCCATCTTTAATGAACACAACCCGGTCACAATAACTTGCCGCTACCGGATCATGTGTAACAAGGAGCATCGTCACCTTATCCTCTTTATTTCTACGCTCCATGATCTCCATAACATCCTGTGCCGCTTTCGAATCCAGGTTTCCTGTAGGCTCATCAGCGAGAATGAGCTTGGGAATATGAATCATAGCCCGAGCCACAGCCGTCCGCTGTGCCTGTCCTCCAGAGATCTCATAGGTCCGCTTGTTAAGAATCGACGTAATGCCAAGCTTCTCAGCCAAAACGCCGACACGCGTGTTCATTTCATTTAGGTCAACACCATCGAGCGCAAGTGGTAGCAGAATATTCTCTTTTACTGTTAACGTGTTAAGAAGGTTAAACGATTGAAATATAAACCCCAGCTCGCGGCGCCGGAACATTGCAAGCTTGTCTTGAGATAATTGAAAAGGGTCTTCTCCACCAATCCGAATCTCCCCTGATGTCGGGCGGTCAATCGTGGATATCAGATTAAGCAGCGTTGTTTTCCCGCTACCTGATGGTCCCATAATTCCAACGAATTCTCCTTCATTGATACTAAGATTAATATCAGAAAGCGCTTCGTGTGACACAGCGGCTTTATACACTTTACCCAGATTACGTACTGATAATATTTCCATTTCCATTACCTCATTTCTCAAAAATCAACTTAACTATCTGCAATCATTGTAAGCCACACCTAACTTCTTCTCCTATCGATCAGACTTTCACGTATCTTACATCGATGTAAGATTTCATGCCTCTTCCCTCATAGAACAAAAAAGAAACCCATTCCTTATCGTAAATTTCAGGGTCTCATCAACCATTTACGTAAGGATAGGTTTCTCTCTCTATGGGTTAAATATAAGCCGGACTACTGTACCTTTACCACGTTCAGACTCCAGTTCAACACGATGATTCAGCTTCTGAGCAACTTCTCTGACCAGATATAAGCCCATTCCTGTCGATTCTTTGTATTTTCTCCCATTCTCTCCGGTATAAAAGGCATTCCATACCCGCGAAAGATCGGACTTTGGTATCCCTATGCCTCGATCCCGAATCTCCAGTCGAACTTCACGTCCATGCGCTGCTCTGGTAGCCGTGATCGTAACCTTTTCTCCACCGCCTGCCGAATATTTAATCGCATTCGATAACAGCTGCAGTACAATGAACCGAAGCCATTTCGCATCCGTCTGCACCACAATATCCTCATCTACAAGCATTTCAGGATACACATGACTATATATAAAATAACGTTTATTCTCATGAATAACGTCTTTCACAAGCTTCTGCAAGGACACAGGCTCAACACTAAAATCTTGTTCGAATGTATCGAGTCTCGACATGTACAGTACCATATCCAGCCCTCGCCTTAGGCGATCGGCCTCCTCCGAGATGCTCTTATAACTCTCGTTATCATCTTCTTGTGTAATCATCTCAATGACGGATAGCGGCGTCTTCATCTGATGGACCCATTGATTCATAAAGGTCATATGCTCTTTCTGTTTTCGCTCCCAATCCATGAGCTGATTCTGATATTGTCGATATTGCTCCTCTAAAAGCTGATTTAATGCGGCTGGAAGTGGCGCAAATTCCTTATGTTTGATCGATTCATTCAGCGACCTCATCGGCTCTGATAACCTCTCGTAGAACCCCCGATGACTGTAGTACCTATACAGCAAATAACCACCAAGTATGAACAGACCGAGAAATATAGCATAAGCAGCAGTGACCGGATGATCATACCCATCGAACCAGAACACCAACAACACCACTAATAGTTCAACTATAGAAAAGATAATTAACGGTAAATGCTCTAGCCAAAATAACTTCTTCATTGCTTCCAGACCGAGTTTAATCGATATCCCGAACCACGCACGGTTTCCAGAGCATCTTCTATCCCTAATTCACCTAATCGTTTACGAACGCGGGTAATATTAACACTAAGCGTATTATCATCTACAAAGGCGTCATCCCACAGCTTCTCGAGAATCGTTTCCCTGCTGACAAGGCGCGGACTGCGACCAAGTAGAATCTCTAATAGTATGGTTTCTTTTTTCGTCAGAGATACCGTCTGTTCGCCTAACTGAAGCTCCATTCTTTCAGGATAAAGTGTAAGCCCATCCTTCTCTACCTTCCGCTCCTCGGAAACAGAAGCATAATCCCCATATACCCGTCTAAGCTGGCTATGGATCTTCGCGATAACAATGTCGTGATGAAACGGTTTGGTTATATAATCGTCTGCCCCATTCTCAAGAGCCCTTAACTGATCCAACGTCCCACTTCTAGCCGAGATAAAAATAATAGGACATGTCGAGACAGACCGAATCATCCTGCACCAATAATATCCATCAAAATTAGGTAAGTTGACATCGAGTAGGACAACATGCGGCTCTATTTCTTGAAACTTTTCAAGCACATGTTCAAAATCACTCACAAGCACACCTTCGTTCCCATACCTAAGAATATACGATTCCAGCAATCCTCCAAGTTTAGGATCATCCTCGACAATCATGACCTTGTACATTCACTCCTGCTCCTTCCACAACACGTAAGGCTGTATCCCGTCTTGTGATAAGCAACCTATGTATGTCATGATTCTATAACGATTGCCGCCTCAAAAAAGTTTGTCCCCGCAGGAGAACCTCCTGTCACGTATATAACACCATTCTCTCCAGAAGAACGTCTCAGTTCCATCTTATCAAGCAGCCTAGCCTCCTGGTGATATGTAATCTTAAATGTTCTGACTTTAATATGCTCTAACTCGTCTAAAGTTAGTGTATCCCAGCATAAATCAGCATATCTGGCGTTATTCAAATGACCATTGCTGTCTAATCCACTGTAGCGAACAGTATGAGAAAAGACATCTTCCAATAAGCTTCCCTCAGGAATGACATGCTTATCCAGTGGTACACCTGTTATTTCATTATGGACAGGCACCTCATAAGGAAATGCTGAAGGTCTTAAAATTTTTCGTTTATGTATATCTACCAATGCCCATACGGAACTTGCTGTCCCTATTTCTTTACCTTCTGCATTAGTAAAGCAGTAATCACGATACCATAGTGCTCCTTTAGAGCCTCTGCTCCACGTTGTAATCTCTATATTGTCCTTATAGCTCGGTAAGCAGGACATATGGACTTCAAGGGTTATGAGCATCCAGCCCATCCCATGCTCGACCATCTGCTCTCTACTAACACCTAGGGATTCAATATGCCCGTCTGCAGCTCGCTGCATGAGGCCTAACACGGAAGACCATCGAAGCACAGATTTATAATCAACTTGATCCGATTCTATCGTTATACATTCAGTCCATTTTGCAGTCATACTTTAAGCATCTCCTTTATTCTAAGCCAAGCCTCAAAATAAGCTCCCAGTTTGTGATTTTACGCCAAAGCGATTCATTTTATCATAACGAATACCAAGCTTCTTTTCAAAATCCCTACCTGGCTTACCTAAAGGTTAAAGAAGCGCTATAATAAATAAACTACAATCATTTCATTAAAAATTAGAAGGTGAACGTTAATGCACCCCAGTGTTTTGGATGAGCTTCAGCTCCAGTATCACAAACTCTCTCATAAGGAGAAAGAAATTGCAGACTATATCGTCCAGCATAAAAGCTCTATACAAAATATTAATATTCGTGAACTAGCAGATCACACACATTCGTCCACCTCAACCATTACCCGGTTCTGCAAAAAGATACAATGTGACAGCTTTGTCGACTTCAAAATCCGTCTGAGTAGAGAAGCCGATAAGCCTTCAGGAGATAACAATAGCTTCACTCAAGTCCAGAACATATACAATGAAATCGTCAATTCTACAGCGGACATGATGCATCAGGAAGATTTCGAGAAGGTCGTTCAGATGATCAAAACGGCAAACCGCGTTCAAGTGTATGGCTTAGGAAGCTCTGGACTATCCGCTCTTGAATTCAAATATCGTCTGATGCGAATGAATATTACGATAGATGCCATGACGGATTCTCATATGATGATCATGAGTGCAGCCCTGTTAAATGAGAATGATCTTATCATTGGACTGTCTAACTCCGGACAAACTACCGAGATTATCGATGCTCTAACCATTGGAAAGAGAAATGGGGCAGCAACGATCAGTATCACGAACTATAAACATACACCGCTAACGGATATTTCCGATATTTCTCTTTATACGCCGAGCCTGCACCGCATGGGGGATACCCAGTTCATCAATAGCCAACTGGCTATAATATACGTGCTCGATGTTTTATCGATGCTGCTTCTGAATGATAAGAGCCTCTTCCAGAAACGTCAGGATACACTCGAGACACTTTACGAAAATTTAAAAAAAGATCTTGAAAACAACAACTGACATAAAAACGGCTTCGCCTCCTTATAAAGGAATGCGAAGCCGTTTTTTATGTGTCAATTCTTAAATAACTAAGACTGAATATGTTTAACAAATCTCTCCGTTATTTGTTGTGGTCTTGTGATAGCACCACCGACAACGACGCAATAGACGCCAACTTCCAGACAACGTTTCGCCATTTCAGGAGTAAGCACATTTCCTTCTGCAACTACCGGTGTTTTAATGGCTTTAATAACATCCTTCAGCAGTTTAAAATCATCGTTATACATCTTCTGTCCTGCTGTATGTTCCGTGTAACCGATCAATGTTGTACCGATCAGATCGAATCCTAGTTCTTCAGCCTTCACAGCCTCATCCACGGTAGAAATATCCGCCATCAGTAGTTGGTCAGGGTACTTCTCTTTAATCTGCTGAATGAGTTCTGGCAGTTCAAGTCCACCTGAACGAACATCAGAGGTTGCATCCATTGCAATAATATCTGACTTAGCCTCGACTAGTTCCTCGATCTCTTTCATGGTTGGTGTAATATACACCTTCGAATCTGGGTAGTCTCTCTTCACAATCCCGATCACTGGCAGATCAACCTTGGATTTAATCTCCTTAATATCCTCAGCGGAATTAGCACGTATTCCTACAGCCCCACCTTCGAGTGCAGCCATTGCCATACGCCCCATTATAAATGAGCTATGAAGAGGTTCATTCTCTAATGCCTGACAAGAAACGATAAGTCCTTTGCCTAAACCAAGTGATTCCAAACGTGGATTAATCATAATAAAGACACTCCCATATAATTTGAAGTTATACACATCATTAACGAAAATCAATTTCAATATTAATATATACCTAGAAAGTCATTTTCGTCAATCGATATATAAAAATATCCATGTTCAGTTCCAGATAGCACGGACTACGCATTTTTACTGAAAGGATACATTTAACTATTTGAGTTCATAACATGGATCTGTTTAAAACCTTCTAGTTTGGTTAATAGTAAAGCACAAGCAAATAAATCATTAAGAGGTGATTGGAATGGGTTTTCTTTGGTCATTAATTGTTGGTGGTATTATTGGATGGATCGCAGGTCTCATCATGGGGCGCGACATTCCAGGTGGTGTCATTGGTAACATTGTTGCCGGCTTTATCGGTGCGTGGCTAGGTGGATTGCTTCTTGGATCTTGGGGTCCAGAAATCGGAGACTTCTACATTGTGCCTGCATTGATCGGTGCTGTAGTACTTGTCTTCATCGTCAGCTTGATTATGGGTTCGATGAGAAAAGGTCGTTCTTAATCAAGTAACCTAAAAATCACAAGAGGACTTGGCCTATATGCCAAAAACCCCTCACGCCTACAGTTTCTGTGTTCTAGTCTTAGAAAAACACAGAACTGTCTGCTTGAGGGGCTTTTGCTATGTTATGTTATACCTTACATTATATCGACCACTTAATGATGGAACCGGCATATGTCATACCTCCGCCAAATCCATATAACATCACTTGATCGCCAGCCTTCAAACGACCATCATCGATTGCTAACTGTAGTGCAAGAGGTATCGAAGCGGCTGATGTATTCCCTCTGAATTCTACACTTGTCAAAGTCCGATCTAAGGTGATGGGGCCTCGCTCACAAATTGCTTCAATCATACGCAGATTAGCGCTATGAGGCGCGAACCAATTCACTTCATCTGCCTGTATATTCGCCTGTTTCAACAACATATTCATGCCTACAGGTACGTTTCGAACAGCCCACTTATAAATTTCACGACCATTCTGAACCAAAGATCCAGGCTTTAGCTCTTGGTCATCCATTTTTTCCGAAAGAGCTGTCTTATATAGATGGATTCCACCCTCACCGAAGGTACCTGATATATTTGCAAGGAATCCTGATTCAGTATCGTCTCTTTCAACTAGGACGGCACCAGCTCCATCTCCAAACAGTATACAAGTCGTTCGATCCGTATAATCTGTAATTTTGGATAGTGTCTCAGATCCAATTACGAGTACTTTACGATACATACCACTAGTAACTAAACCGTCTGCTAGCTGGAGCGCATACACAAACCCAGCACAAGCAGCATTTAGATCGAGTGCCCCCGTACTTTTAATACCCAGTTTCGATTGTACACGAGCGGCTGTGCTTGGAAATGAATATTCAGGTGTGCTAGTGGCCACAAGAATCATATCCACATCATGTACTTCAACACCATACCGTTGCTTCATATCTTTAACAGCATTAATGGCAAGCTCGGAAACATACTGCTCCGGTTCCGCAATACGGCGTTCCCTCATGCCGGTCCGTTGTACAATCCACTCATCACTTGTCTCAACAAGCTTTTCTAGATCAGCATTCGTTAATACCTTGTCCGGAACATATGTCCCAATAGCGGTAATTCTTGATTTGGACTGAGTCACAAGGCACACCTCCATCTTTTCAATCATTATATCATCCAGTGTTAGTACTTGGTACTAATATATGTCTAAAATTTTATTATTTTTAAGGATAACCATTTGGAGAAGTGTAAAAATAGTACCTATCCATATAACAAAATCACCCCCATTCCAATAGGATGAGGGTGACTACCTACAGATTGATGATCTTTACGAATCCTGTCTGCTTTATATAGATGGTCTTATACTTCTTTTGCCCATTACTATCCTTAAACAGTACAATTCTTTTACCTCGATTGTCCTCCATAATCTGTGCACTATAACCGGATAAATTCACTTTTAAGGCTAATGCTTCGTATTCTGGAAGCTTAACAATGGCGTCTGAAATAGAAGACTTTGTCTCCTGAGATGTAGCTGATGATGCGTTCGTATCTTTCTTAATATAGTCATTGAAAATTTGACCACTGCGATAGTCAATGATTTTCAAGCGGCTCTCTTTTTTGATATATACACTTTTGTAGCGATTATGTCCGGTGCCATCCTTTAGCAGTATCACCCGCATGTTCGTATTATCCTCAAGAACTTTTGGATTATAGTTGGCCAATTTGACGTTTTTCGCTAGTGTCTCATATTCAGGAAAACCCTTAATATCTGTTGTTTCAGCAGCCTTCTCTTTTTTGCTGCTCTGAACCAAAGCAGAAGATTGTGCTTTACTTGATGAAGTTGCTTCTATCTGCCCTTCACCGCTTATTGTATGTATTCCTACTGAAACTAACATAGTAACTCCTACTGCTATTGCTAATAATGTCTTCATCTGTAATCTCTCCTTCTGCTGCGAATAGGTAATATAATAAGTATAACGGTGATAAATGAGAAATCCATGAGAGAAAGGAAACAGTTTCATTAAAATGCAAAATGTATCGTAAGCCCGTTACCATATAGACGAAATCAGTTCATAGAGAAGCACAAAAAAACCACTATCGATTGCTCGATAGTGGTTTCTCCGGTTGTTCGCTTGGCGACGTCCTACTCTCCCGGGACCCTTCGGTCCAAGTACCATCGGCGCTGGAAGGCTTAACGGTCGTGTTCGGGATGGGTACGCGTGGAACCCTTCCGCTATCGCCACCAAACGGTTCAAGTGTTTGATCACTTGAAAACTAGATACGAAACAAACTTTGCGATTAGTGCTTCACCGTAACTCACACCGGACCAAAGCAGATGCTTTCGATGCGAGCTTCACGTTGTGAAGCTTGTAGGATAAGCCCTCGACCGATTAGTATTGGTCAGCTCCATGCATTGCTGCACTTCCACCTCCAACCTATCTACCTCGTCGTCTTCAAGGGGTCTTACTAATTGGGAAATCTCATCTTGAGGGGGGCTTCACGCTTAGATGCTTTCAGCGCTTATCCCGTCCATACGTAGCTACCCAGCCATGCTCCTGGCGGAACAACTGGTGCACCAGCGGTATGTCCATCCCGGTCCTCTCGTACTAAGGACAGCTCCTCTCAAATTTCCTACGCCCACGACAGATAGGGACCGAACTGTCTCACGACGTTCTGAACCCAGCTCGCGTACCGCTTTAATGGGCGAACAGCCCAACCCTTGGGACCTACTTCAGCCCCAGGATGCGATGAGCCGACATCGAGGTGCCAAACCTCCCCGTCGATGTGGACTCTTGGGGGAGATAAGCCTGTTATCCCCAGGGTAGCTTTTATCCGTTGAGCGATGGCCCTTCCATGCGGTACCACCGGATCACTAAGCCCGACTTTCGTCCCTGCTCGACTTGTAGGTCTCGCAGTCAAGCTCCCTTATGCCTTTGCACTCTTCGAATGATTTCCAACCATTCTGAGGGAACCTTGGGGCGCCTCCGTTACTCTTTAGGAGGCGACCGCCCCAGTCAAACTGCCCACCAGACACTGTCCCCGCACCGGTT
>NZ_JBYSWS010000007.1:0-149746 GCF_058781425.1 Paenibacillus sp. FW507-14B1B
AAACTCTCCATTAAAGTTAATGAAAAGAGCGATTCGCTCATTTAGAAAAACTGACGAGAATTAAAAATTCTCATTTTGATCTTACCGAAGTAAGATCGGTTTAACTCACTCGTTGTTCAGTTTTCAAAGGTCAATTCTTCGTTTGTCGTCCGCATCTCATTGTCAGCGGCGACTTTTATAATATATCATGTTTCCCTTTGTTTCGTCAAGAACTTTTTTTAAAATTCTTTAAGCGACATTTTCCGAAGAAACATTTATTGTTTCGCCTCTCGAAGGGGCGAAATATAATGTATCATATCTTTCAGTTAGTCGTCAACCTATTTTCAAAACTTTTTTATTGTCTCTTATTTTTATACTAATTAACAAACAAAAAAAGGGCTTCCGCCCTTATTAACTTACTACTTAATAGTCTATAGAATAACGAATATGCTCGTAACCATACAGTGTAGTTTCTTTCCACGCTGAGACTTCCTTTATGAGTTTACGATAAACTAATTTACGCAACATAAGTGGCAGTTCACTGCTTACTGGTTCAAGTTCTGGATGCTGCATAAGTTCCTGGATCGTCCAAGGCATTCTTCTACTCTTAAGTATTCTCAGTAACACAGCAGAACAATCAACCAGCTTTGACGTCATAGAGAACTCGAATGCGAGCATAACAAGTTCTATACGTTGCCCTAATGTCTCTGTGCTTTCTGTCAGTTCTTCAAATAATTTACGAACAGGTGTATTCAAACCAATAATCTGTTCGAACACTGCGGACTCAGGATGGATACCTCTTTCAATGAGTTCAATCTCAGCCCAGTAATGTAGGCCTTCAATAATGCTTTGATAGGCATCCAACTCTCGTCCACTTTTCATATGTAACTTAGCATCTGCATGTTTTCGCAAAAAGTGAGCAAATGCGACAAACAACTGTTGCTCCCGGAGAGAACCAGCAAACCCTAAAAAGTCACTACGTAATACGGCTAATCGACCATCTTTGTCGTTTATGATTTCACCATCCATCATACATTTTAGCAGCATACTATCCTGACCAGAGAAAAGAGCCTCCTGTAACTCTCCCATACCCACGCTTATAACTTGGCAATGTTCCCCACTAATAATGGCATGCTGAAGCACAGGCTCATCCACTTCTCGCTCATAAATAATGATAAGATTCATATCAAAGTCATGTATTGGTACGCCAGTAAATGTATTACCAGAATTCCGATAAGCGATTGCCCCTACAGCTTCATCGTCAACCGAATTGCTATAATAAAAAGAAAAGTTGGTTAATTCCACGATTCCCTCCATACATTTCTTGGCGAATTTTGGCCAATTCAGTTATAATGTAATTCTACATGTCCATGTAAGTTCCTTCTTTTATAGAATAACTATTTGAATGACAGGAGCACTTATCATGATCTTTAAGACTGCAAAGATTAATGCTTTTCGTACTTGGGGCTTGTTGCTGACAATGATCGGCATGGGTCTTATGGTACTCGGGACAGCTGGTATCGTCTTCTGGGGCCAATCCGGAAAAATCGTTGCCGGTATCGGTCTCGTGCTTGGACTAATCACGATGATGGGGAGCCTAGGTATCTACTTCTGGGCAGGCATGCTTTCTACAAGCGCTGTTCAACTCCAATGCCCTGAATGTTCTAAACTGACGAAAATGCTCGGAAAAACAGACCGCTGTATGTTTTGTCGAACGATGCTGACGTTAGATCCTAACGTGGCAAATGTAACAGCTGAAGAACTCGAAGCTCAGCAGGCTGCAGCTAAATCAACAGAAAACTTCTGATCGAGCGAAAACTACAACAGAGACCAATCATAATCATAATGTACAGAAATTTTAGGCACTAGCCGCTTTCAAAGCGATTTAAACGAACAATAGACAAAGGACCGACCCCAAAAGGGTCGGTCCTTTGTCGTAACAAGAAGATTTAATTATGAATACCTTTTAATACATGCCAAGCCTCTTGGACAGCAAGGCTACGTGTCCACGATGCAACTCCACCCAGCTCAAGCGATTGCGCCATCTCAACTCGAGCCTTGAGTGAGGTTTCGTCTTCAATCCAAATTCTTTTCAGTGTCTTATCTTCTTTGTACTCTACATAATTCTGTCCAGCAGCTGCATCAAACTGAGGTTCAAGTTTCTTCTCAAGGATCAACTTTCGAATCGTGTCCATGCCAACGGCAGTTGAGGACACCTTGCCCCCTCCATTCTCACCCTGCTCTGTCCATATACGTGTATACATAGGTATACCCAGAATCAATTTAGATGATGATACATCATCTTCTTCAATAATCCGCTCTATCGTTCTTCTCGACCAGGACAATGAAGATACTGATCCGGATTTTGGGCTCGAAGCCCAATGTTCGTCGTAAGACATAACCATCATGTAATCTACAGCCAATGCCAGTTCACGGCGGTCTAGGAATGCTGACCACATTTCACTATTTGATTTTGGCGTCACATCAATAGATATAATAAGTCCTTTTTGCTGAGCTAGAGGTTTCATTTCTCTCATGAACTGAACAAGGTTTTCTTTATCTTTTGTATACACGTTCTCAAAATCGATATTAATGCCGTCCAACTTATATGTCTCAGCATACTGAAGAATCTGTGTTATTGCACGAGACCTGGTTTCAAAAGATGATAAAAAGGAAGTGGTGATATCGGGATCAAAGCTATTACTCATAAGAGCCCATACCTCCATCTTTTGACCATGTGCCCACTGCACATATTCCGGGTCCGCCTTCGAATCGACGTTTCCTTCGCCATCCACTACACTAAACCAAGTAGGACTAACAACATTGATTCCTGGCAGTTTGCCAATAGATTTCGGATCTGGTCTTCGGGAATAAACAGCTTCCCATACCAGATTCACTGACTTTCCTTTCCACTCGGATTCAGCTCTTGAGACAGGTACGGGCAAAGTATCAACCTGCTTAACGCCTTGGGATTCGATCTGATCTGTCTTTACATAACCGGTAAACCCAGAATCCATCTGCACAAAATACCAACCTTGCTCCTCTCCCCACACACGAAGCCGCTCACCTGCAGGCATGTCCATAAGAATTGGAGACTTTACGGAAGCTCCCTCTCTTAAAGCCACTGTATCACCGCTCTTGGAAGGCTGAGCTTGAGCAAGTGTGATATGGTCACCGGCATTCATCAGAATGACGGCACTGTTCTCTCCTTCCTGATGTACGGTAATACCATAGGCTTTTTTCAAAGGAGCTATAGGCACATAAACCACACCATTGATTAGTTCAGGAACTTCAGAGAAGGAAGTATTCTTTCCGTTCCATTTTCCTTCATTACGATCTATCTTCATACGTGCAACTGTTGAGGCTGTTGTTAATATAATTGATTTTGTTTCTTTCTCATAACGTATATGTGAATCGACGACCTCTTGCAATACAGGCAGTGGAAGCTTTAAATCTTCCCCCGAGCCCATTGCCGGATAGTCCATCATCTTTCCTTGTACAAAAATCGGTTGTTTCATCCCTCGCCAGTCTGGCTCTGTATGTGTAGAATTCGGAAGCAGGTCCATCACTACCCACCAAAGTCCTGCCACAATAAGAATGATGCCAAATAATACAGACTTCCGCCCACGGCGGCGTCTTCTCTGTCTACTTCTAACTGCCAATGCTGTCCCCCCGTTTCACTTCACTCCATTTGTTGTGTATATAAAAAAATAAAAACGTGTGGAATCTGTTATTCCGCACGTTTTATGAGAACAGATATTTATTTACAGGATTTGCAGATCCCATACAGTTCCATTCGAAGTCCATTAACCTGAAATCCCGTGCTCTTCTCTGCCTCACGTTCTACATCTGCCAAAGAAGGATAACTGAAGTCCTCTATTTTGCCGCACTTTTCGCAAATCACATGATAATGATCGGAAACGTTGGCATCAAACCGGCTGGAGTTATCGCCGTAGGTAAGTTCACGCACCATGCCCGCTTCGATAAACATTTTCAAATTGTTATATACTGTAGCTACGCTCATACTTGGAAACTTAGGTTCCAGAGCACGATATATATCATCAGCAGTCGGATGACCCATCGATTCCACCAAATAGGCTAAAATCGCATGACGTTGCGGCGTAATGCGGACACCAGTTGTTTTCAATTGTTCCAGTGCATGCTGCACGGACGTTCCCATGTTGTCCACCGCCTTCATAGTATCAAGATTGTATTACTTAAAGTTTAAAACAGCTTATTTTTTATTGTACGGCTACCTTCGGAATTTTGTCAATGTGGAAGAGGCGTCTGCCCACGTTCAATTGGAATATCATACTTCGGGTAGCTTTTAAAGATATTAAGGTCACTGTTGCCCTCAATCTTGAGGTTAAACTCACCCGTTCCCTGTGTTCCCCGTACCGTCTTTTGCTCGACCGTAAAATACGGAATTTCCGTCTGGATGCTTCCATAGTTGATCACACCTTCAAAGTTGTAATCCCCTACCACAGGAATGTGAACATTCATCTCTCCGACACCACTGTATACATTCCAATCGCCACCGATAAGTCCGGAGCGCACATCTATACTTCCGTTGAGTGATTCAACATTCAGATTCTTTTCAGCGTCATACACCTTTATATTTCCATTCCGGGTCTTCAAGTCAATGTCTTTTGAAAATCTTTTTGCTAAAATATTGCCGACTTGCGTAGAAAATATACCATTACCTGTAACGTCAAATGCTTTTACATTGCCACGATTTGTAGATAACTTCACATCTCCCATTACATTTCGTACGTTCAGATCACCATTTAGTGTTTTGCCCGTCACATCTCCGTAAACACGACTTAGAGTGATTGGCCCATTTCCGCTTTCTAGCACAATATTACTGATTGCCTGTACATTCAACAATTTCAATGCACCATTCATCGTGCGAATCTCTAAATTAAAGCGTCGGTCATCCGGGATTGCGATATTCAGGTTCATCTTGGGTTGTCTTTTTCCAGATTGGCCATAAGCTTTACCCTTCGCCCGAATAATAATCGTATCCCCTTCGTCTGCTGCGACGGTCGACTGCTCTGCGATCCCTTCTGCCACTCCCTTATCTTCTTGATCCACCCATACTTCTGTATCCACGATAATATGATCTACATCTGACTTATAAAGCGTAATATCTCCATTCAAGTGATCTATCATGATTTTACCCGTGTTTAGAGAAACCGGAATTTCTAACGCTTTCAACTGAAAACTATTGTCCGCAGCTTCACTATAATCAACTCCGGCTGCCGTCAAATTCAGACTAACCCTATTCCAAAGATGAAGAAAATGTTCTTGTTGAGTCACAACAAAGACCGAAGCAACTATACATACTGAAATGATTACTCCACGAAAATCGCCACGAAAACGAAATTCTCCCTGTCGTCTCTGGATATAAGATACCGTGAATCGCAGTAAATACTCGATGCCCCAAATGATAAATAGGGCCGGCCACCATTTGAGCAGCAGAAAAATATGATCTGTACCATTCAATTCATCTGCAAGTAAAAGAGCTCCGGTAACGATAAGCAGAACGGATGCTGTATACCGTCCAATTCTAATTCTGTGCTTCATCCCTCTTCCCCCTACTCTCGTATTCCGGCATGACTATGACCGTTTTCGATTACGTCCTGTTTCACGAACCACAGCCAGCAATCCACCAAGGATAAGTAGTACGGCGGTTATCTCCGCGCCATAATCACGTATTCCAACTTGTAGCCACTGCGGTTTCTGATGAAATAAAATCAGAAGTACTCCACCCCCTACAAGCATCAAACCAAATGAAAGCCCACGTTCCCCCTGAAACGGATTTGCCCTAGAAGGCTTGTCATCTTGAATATTCGTGGTGAATGCTGTAGTTTCCTCACGCCGACGCCGGGAGAGTATAAAATCCGCCGTTTGAAGTACATCGTATACGTTATAAAAGTATCCAATTGGAATGAGTAGACCCAGTATAATAAGTAACGGCACATTGATCTGCATACCGATGGATGAGAAATATAACATTGCCGATATATCAAGTATAAGCAGCATTATAAATGTAATTCCTTTACGATATAGGCCCAAGTAGACATGTCCCATGCCCGGGAACAGAGCTGCTAGCAAGAGTGCGGGGAATTTTCGCCGTCTTCTCTGTAATCCCGAATGCTTTTTTACCCTTAGTGTTCTTTTCAATTTCGACTTCGGCTTATGTATTGGTGCTTGATGCTCCGGTACATTCATGAGATGTTCTCCTTCCCGTTCAATAGTACGTACACTTGTCTTGATAGTACCCTAAACGAAAGGCACAGTAACTGTAAAATAACTGGATAACCTATAAAATAAAAAGCCACTGCCCTTAATTTATAAGGGAGTGGCGTTTCTCTCTGTGATCTATTCTGCAGTCACCATCGTCACTCCACCCATATCACGGACCTGTTGAGTCAGTCTTACAGGATCGAATTTCCTGTCCGACAGCACTTGTAATGAGATTTCAACACCTGCGATGGCCGGCTGAACATCTCCATATGGGATAGCGCTTCGTTCGTTAATAATCAGCTTCTTGATCACGCAGCCTTCATGCTTAAGCATTGCGGAAATACCATCTAAAAGTCCAGGAGCATTCGAAGCATGTATTGTAATGAGGTGAAGCTTACTCCCCCGAATGTAGCGCTGCTCCAATTTATTGAACACAACCAGATTTAGAAGAATCAGCATCGTAGAAACGATAGCGGCAAAGTAAAAGCCTGCTCCTATAGCAAGGCCAACTGCTCCAACCACCCAGATCGACGCAGCTGTTGTAAGTCCTGTAATGGATTTACCAGTAAACAAAATGGTACCGGCACCAAGGAAACCAATTCCTGTAATTACAGCTGTCGCCAGACGGGCGGGGTCAATTCGCACATTTACCTCTTTCACAAAATCTGTAAAGCCATAAATCGAAAGTAACATAATAAGGGTCGAGCCTAGACATACCAAAATATGAGTTCGAAGTCCTGCTGCATGATTAGAACGTTCACGTTCCAGCCCAATTAATCCTCCCATTAACATGGAGAGAAGTAATCGTACCAGAATATTTAAATTATCAATAACCCAAGGGTTATTCAAAGCCGTCCCTCCTTTTTTCTAGGTGTTAGTGATAGAGAGATAAAACTCCGTTAGCTCCACACCTGGCGCCACTTCAAATGTATGTACCGGTGTGAACCCAAATTTTTTGTACAAACTGACCGCTGGGGTGTTCTTTGTTCCCGTCGATACGATAAACAACGAGGTGTTCGCATACGTATCCAGTATATATCGTATCAGATTTGCTGCAATCCCTTTTCTAAAATGAGCTGGATGCACCATCATTCTAGAAATTGTCACCTGAGTATCTTCCTTTTCCACTGCAATAGCACCAATCAATTCTTCATCTTCATTGAACACACCGTAAAAATCTTCGCCACTTGATGAAATGGTATCGAATGTGTCCATAAGCGGGGGGAGTTCTGTGAAACCGATCAATTTTCCTTCTAAAGGATACGCCATGTGCTGTAATGCCCATATTTGTTGTACTGTGTCACGACTCTCTAATGACAAAGAACGTATCATCCCCTCTAACCTCCTGTAGTACTGCCTCTAAAAAGCCCGTACTTATATATAATCCCTACGAAGCTAAATGATAACGGGAAAGCTCTAATCAGAAAAAGAACTCGCCTGATTGCACAGGCAAGCTCATCTTCACAAATAAATATATTAACTATTCAATACATCAACCAGTAATTGATTAGCAAGCGCCGGATTCGCTTTACCTTTACTCTCTTTCATAACCTGACCCACGAGGAAACCAATCGCTTTCTGTTTCCCAGCTTTATAGTCCTCCACGGACTGAGGATTAGCAGCGACCACTTGCTCTACAATAGCTTTGATCGCTCCTTCATCACTGATCTGAACGAGCCCTTGCTCTTCCACGATCGCTTGAGGAAGTTTACCGGTCTCCAGCATCGCTTTAAAGACAGTCTTTGCGATTTTGCTGCTGATCGTACCCTTTTCAATTAAACCTATCATCTCGCCGAGGCCTTGTCCGGTGATCTTCACCTGTGAGAGCTCAAGGTTGTTAGCGTTCAGGTAACCCATCAGATCACCCATAATCCAGTTAGCAACGGATTTGGCATCTTTCGTATAGTTAAGGCTATCCTCAAAGAAATCAGCCAGCGGTTTCGAAGCAGTGATAACTCCAGCATCATAATCCGGTAGACCATATTCCGAAGTATATCGAGCCTTACGTGCATCAGGCAGCTCTGGAATCGTAGCTCGTACTGTCTCTTTCCACTCGTCACTAATTCGTACCGTCACCAAGTCTGGATCTGGGAAGTAGCGATAGTCGTGAGCTTGTTCCTTACCACGCATAGAAAGAGTCTTTCCTTGAGCTTCATCCCAGCGGCGAGTTTCCTGAACAATTACACCGCCCTCGTCAAGAGTTTCTGATTGTCTATATTCTTCATATTCCAATCCACGCTGAACACCGCGGAATGAGTTCATATTCTTAAGCTCAGCCTTGGTTCCAAGCTCTTTCTGTCCCCAAGGACGAAGACTGATGTTAGCATCACATCTTAGAGAGCCCTCTTCCATCTTCACATCAGATACATCACAGTACTGCATGATCGCACGAATCTTTTCCAGATAAGCCTTAGCTTCTTCCGGTGAAGAGATGTCCGGCTCGGAGACAATCTCCACAAGTGGAGTACCCACACGGTTAAAATCAACAAGTGATGCATAGCCTCCATCGACATGTGTCAATTTACCCGCATCTTCCTCCAAGTGAAGACGTGTGATTCCGATTCTTTTCGTCTTGCCATCCACTTCAATGTCGATCCATCCATTCAAGCCGATTGGCTGATCGTTCTGCGAAATTTGATACGCTTTTGGCGAATCTGGATAGAAGTAATTCTTTCGGTCAAACCTGCTAACGTCTCCAATTGTACAGTTGAGAGCCATCGCTGCTTTGATCGCATATTCTACGGCCTGACGGTTCAGTACCGGCAGCACACCAGGATGCCCTAAACAGATCGGACACGTATGTGTGTTAGGTGGAGCTCCGAACTCCGTGGAGCATCCACAAAATATTTT
This sequence comes from Paenibacillus sp. FW507-14B1B, assembly GCF_058781425.1. Taxonomy (NCBI): domain Bacteria; kingdom Bacillati; phylum Bacillota; class Bacilli; order Caryophanales; family Paenibacillaceae; genus Paenibacillus; species Paenibacillus sp. FW507-14B1B. The sequence continues at coordinate 9,079 of NZ_JBYSWS010000007.1, forward strand.
GGAATTCGTATGCAATTCAACGTGAACCTCAAGTCCGATTACCGTTTCATATTTAGATGTAGACATGTTTTTGTTTCCCTCCTTCTCTGACGGGCACTTTATAGCGTAGGCCGCTGTTTGTGGTGTTCAGTATTTTGTTCATAAGCGTGAGCAACTCGCAGTACAGTAGACTCATCAAAAGCTTTACCTATCACCTGCATACCTACAGGCATACCACCTGCAAAACCGCAAGGCACACTAATGGCAGGCACACCTGCAAGGCTGACCGGAATAGTCAATATATCATTCAAATACATCGTCAGCGGATCATCAACCTGAGCTCCGAGTTTGAAAGCAGTCGTCGGTGCTGTTGGTCCGATGATGACATCATATTGTTCGAATACTTTATCAAAATCTTGCTTAATGAGTGTCCGTACCTTTTGTGCCTTCAAATAGTAAGCATCATAGTAACCGGAACTAAGTGCATAAGTTCCTAGCATAATCCGGCGCTTCACTTCATCACCGAAGCCTTGGCTACGGGATTCATGATATAGATCTAACAGGTTTCCTGTATCGATACGTTGTCCGTAACGAACCCCATCAAAACGAGCCAGGTTCGAAGATGCCTCTGAGGAAGCGAGCAGATAATAAGTAGCCACGGCATATTCTGTATGAGGCAAGGATACCTCTTCCCATACTGCGCCCAAGCCTTCAAGAACCTTCAAAGCGTTCATTACACTTTCTTTCACTTCAGGGTCGACGCCTTCACCCAAGTATTCTTTAGGAACAGCAATACGAAGTCCGGAAATATCTCCGCTGAGTGCGCTAGCATAATCAGGGATGTCCACTTTCGCAGAGGTCGAGTCCATGGAGTCATAACCAGCGATCGCTTGTAGCACGTAGGCAGAATCTTCAACATTTTTAGTTAAAGGTCCGATCTGGTCAAGCGACGAGGCAAAAGCAACCAAACCAAAACGGGATACAAGGCCGTATGTAGGCTTCAGACCAACAACGCCACAGTATGAAGCTGGCTGGCGGATAGATCCGCCTGTATCTGATCCGAGTGTGAAGTATGCTTCTCCCGCAGCAACAGCTGCTGCCGATCCACCACTTGATCCCCCAGGTACTCGCTCCAGATTCCATGGATTATGAACTGGAGAAAAGCTCGAATTCTCATTCGATCCGCCCATGGCAAATTCATCCATGTTGAGCTTACCAAGCGTTACTGTATCAGCCGCACGAAGCTTAGACGTAACGGTAGCATCATAAACTGGATTAAAATTAGACAAGAACTGGCTTGCACAAGTTGTACGAAGTCCTTCCGTCACAATATTATCCTTAATACCCACTGGTAGGCCGAACAAAGGGCCCCGAGCTTCACCCGAAACCAGCTTGTCATCAAGCCGCTTCGCTGCACGGCGAGCTCCATCCTCATTCAGTGTAATATAAGCCTTTACTCGATCTTCACGCTCCTGGATATTTTGAAATGCGTGATCTACCAGATCGGTAACCGATAGCTCCTTCTCTTGCAGCTTGTTATGTATCTCTGACAATTTATAATCAAACAGACTCAAGACTGTGTCCTCCCTTCAATTTCTACTCTAGTACCGCTGGTACTTTAAACTGTCCATCTTCCTCATCTGGTGCATTAAGAAGTACCTTCTCAATCGGTAAGCTTTCACGCACCTCGTCTTCTCGCATCACATTGCTAAGATCAAGTACATGCGTTGTAGGCTGTACACCTTCTGTGTCCAATTCATTTAACTTCTCGGCATATTGTAAAATTGCGTTCAGCTGGCCGGTGAACATTTGCTCTTCCTCCGGTGTCAAATTCAGACGGGCTAGCTTAGCAACATGCTGAACGTCTTTTGGTGTAATGTTCATCATTTTCACTCCTCTTCGTTCCCCTTCTATACTAAAGGGATAAAGTCTGCGGATAACTTTTCTCATTATATTGTAGAAACATGGACAATTCAATCATAAGGGATATTGCAAAAAGAGCCGGCCCTTAGGCCGACTCTCTTAAATCCAAGCTCGAAGATTCACTTGTTTGATGAAGTCTGCCTGAGACAATGTTTCCTGTGTCTCTTCTTCTTCCTCTTCGGCGGATTCCAAATCCCCGTTCATCAATTGATGAAACAACTTTTCATTATATGTCGACAGGGCAAAATCGATCAGCGCTTCCCGCTCGACACGCTCGGCTTCCTGCTTCAACACAACAGATTCCAGTTCAATATCATCAGCTGGAACAAAAAAATTACGGTTGAGGGAAGGAATTCGAACCACGTAATCGAACGCGTTGTCCGGATTTCGATCATATGCAATCACATAGGCATACTGACCAATCGGAAGATTCTGCTCAAAGGTGTCCTCGATGATTGTAACCTTTTCCCCTAAACGCAGCATCGTCTACCTCCTGAGATGTCATTCTTTTATCTCAATAGTCTACTAAAAAGTAATAGAGATGTCCATGCTGTTTACATAAAAGCTAATGCAGCATTTATTCTAAACTTGTGAGGATAAGGGTCTTTGTCTTAATAACTTCGCTCCTATGGCAACGGACAGTATCAAAATGATCACTGCAGACCAGACAGGTGCCCATGTTATAACGCCACTTCCCGTAAGCCAATCTACTGCAATTTGACTAAGTCTTCCTGGATTCCACATCCAGTTGGAAGGGAGTAGGCTGGAGAGCAATGAGCAAACAGCTGCTATGCCTAGACTAATAAAGGCTACGGCAGGCCCTTTAAGTATTGCACCAAGTGGCAGCACAAGCGTCACAATCCAGGCGAGCCATAGGGCATAAATTGCACCTGCCCCCATAAGCATATCCCATTCCACCGGGCCAATTAACTGATAAGTATAGTAAGCCGATCCCGCCAATCCGAGTCCAATGGAAAGCAAGAGTATGGTCATCATCGCTGCCCATTTGGCAGTGATTACAGAAACGGTTGAAACCGAGCGAGCCAGTACCAATTCTATCGTACCCGTCGCGCGTTCACCGGCGACTACATTCATTGCAGATAACACGAGAACCAAAAGTCCAATCGTACTGAACTGACTTAAGGTTGCAGCAATAACCTCCGCTGGAGGTGGTGTTGTAAACAGTGCAGCTGCTTCAGGCGGAATATCCCCTGACATGCTAAGGATTTCTGGTAGATAGACTGTTGTCACCGGCTGCATGATGCCAAGCAGTAAGAAAACGATGGGCACCCATATGAATTTATGGTTACGCCAAGCTTCAAGCATTTCCTTCTGATAATAGATCCAAATTCCTTTCATGAGCCCACCACCTTCATAAACATATCTTCAAGTGAGGATGCTCCGGCTTCAAAACGTAGAAGTCCAATTCCTGTATCGGCAATCTCGCGAAGTAGAGTCGTTCGAGCAAGATCCATATCTGTTACGAATAACTTGGCTCCGTATGCCCCAAACTCTGACTCTTCTATAAATTCACGATTGGTCAAACTATTTAGCCATTTCTTCTCTCGTTCCCTATGCTCCACCTCAATAATCAACACGGGTTGACGATATTTCATGCGTAGCTCTGCAAGCGTACCGCTCTCTGCCATACGCCCATCTACCATAAGTACCATATCATCGCAGATTTCTTCAGCATCATGAAGCACATGTGTAGAAAATAAAATTGTAACATCTCCACGTAGTGTAGTCATGAGATCCATAACCTCTCGGCGTCCAATTGGATCAAGCGCCGATACCGGTTCATCGAGCAAAATTAGCTCTGGTCTATGAACAAGGGCCTGTGCAATACCGAGCCTTTGCTTCATTCCTCCGGAATAACCAGATATACGGCGTTTGGCGGCTTGCTGTAGACCGACCATTTCCAGCACCTCCGAGCTTCGTTCTACTGCCTTACGTTTCGAAAGCCCTGACAGTTTGGCACTAAAGTTCAAATATTCGATCCCAGACATCCAACCATAAAACTTTGGGTACTGTGGTAAATAACCGATACGATTTCTCCAGTTGATTATCGGTTCTGCACCAGCGGGTATATAAGATATCTCTCCTTGAGTAGGTGTGAGAAGTCCTGCCAGCATACGTAATGTCGTTGTTTTGCCAGCACCATTTGGACCGAGAAGTGCAGTGCAGCTTCCACGCTGTAACACGAACGACAATTCATTAACAGGTACTACACTTCCGATTCTTTTGGTGAGATCTCTAATTCTAAGCAGCTCATTCGTCATACTTCCTTCCTCCCAGCAACAAAGTAAGCGATGCTACCTACTATATTTAATAGTACAATGATGAGCACCCACATCCATTTCGGACCACGCAAGTTCGCCGTCTCTACCTTATACAAGGATATCAACGCAGTAACCATCAGTACGAACTGTAATGCAATCAGAGGCCAGATTAATCCCCAGTTGATATTCATATCCATTCCAATCACCTGACTTTCTTTATCATATATAGAAGCAATTAATTTTTTCGATAATCTCGGCGAATCACAATGAGCCAATACAGCAGTAGTGGAACAGGTAGCGATATCGATCCCCATAGTCCCCAGAACCAAGCCATTTTGCCTAAATCTCGACTTCTTGCATTCCGGAAAAGCCAGGCCCCCTGTAATAATACAAGTATGCAAAGCAAGACCAACAGCCACAGTGGGAGTGTGCTTATATCTTCCTTCATTGGATCTCCCTCTTTCCTTTACCTCTAACTCCCTCGCTAAATAACAAAATAGCGATGCCTGTTAACAAGCTAATTCCGTGAATAATTAAGAAAACTCTTGGTATTGCCAATGCTGCCATCAAACAGCTGCCTACGATGAATACCGCAACCAAGAGAAAAATCAAAAACTCTTTTCTCTGCCGGAGATGACGATTCTTAGCAGTTCGCACAGCCAACATCTCCAATTCCTCAAAGGAGGGGGAATTCACCTCTTCAAACATCTGATCCAATCGATCAAATTGACGATTTAAGCCTTCCATCCACAGTTCATCCTCAAGATTAGGATCCTTCGCCATGTTCACTCATCTCCTTTTCGTAATTGTCGTATACCGTAGGCTACTCGCGATTTCACTGTACCTGCTGGAATGCCGAGCATTTCACCGATCTCATCATATCCATATCCGTAATAGTGCTTAAGCAATATAGCAACACGATGTTCTTCCGTTAATTCGGACAAGCCTTGGAGTAAATCGGTCCATTCCGCTCCCCGGTATTCCACTTGCCATCGCATAGCTCTTGCTGTTTGCTGTTGTTCCTGCACAAGCCATGCTTTCTCCCGTTTCTTCTTCCTAGTCCCATCAATATATAGTCGAGTAGCGATCGTAATCATCCAGGATGTGAACGAGGAAGTGCCATTATATCGAGAGATGTTCTCCATACATCGCACAATGGTATCCTGTGCAGTGTCCTCAGCCAGCATTGGGTCCATCGTTACCTTGATTAGGTACTTATATAGGAAGGAGTAGTGCTTCTTGAACAACTGCGCCATTGCAGCTGTATCTCCTTGTTGTGCTCTGCGAATTAAATCCTTGTCATCAAGGACCATGATGTATCCATCACCTTCTTTCACGTTCTACCTTAATACGTTTAAGATGATCATTTCGTTCAAATCAATCTATATATTTATCGTGCACTAAAAAGTTACGGATTAGATCAATCATTCAAAAATATGTATGCATTTAAGGCCATCGTACGTTGATAACATGAAAAAAGAAGCCCTCCCCGAGCAAAAAAATCTACTTACGGGAAGACTTCTTATTCCTACTTTCTTCTTATCTATGTCGAAGATTCTGTAAACGATGGTGCCAAGGCTGTCGAAATAAACTTGCACCGCTAATAAATCGATCCCAAACAACCTTGGAATTCTTCTCCGTCTCTATTAAGCGATATAATTCTGTGCTATCAGCGATTTGTTCACACCGAACGATGAAAGAATTGTCCAAAAGCGATAGGTCATCATACTTCACAACATTTCCCCCTACACCCTGCCAAATATGAGCGCATAAAAAAAGAACGCAAACCGGGATATACTCCACAGTCTGCGTGCTTCGCAATGGTTATCAATTAATTAACCGTATTGTATCAATCTTGTCTTCATTTGTCTAGCATTAAGCCTCATTATTTGTCGGATATTTCCTATTTAGCTATTCGCCGAAATATATGGGTTCCTCTGTTTCTCATAACCGATGGTTGTACGAGGACCGTGTCCTGGATAAACAGTGACTTCATCAGGGAAGGTATAGAGCGTGTTCTGAATCGAATCGATCAGATCACGTTCACGTCCACCCGTTAAGTCTGTTCGACCCACACCCATCCGGAATAACACATCCCCAGAGAACAAATCATTCCCGCACAAAAAGCTAACACTTCCTGGAGAGTGACCCGGTGTATGATACACCGTAAAGGTATGACCAATGAAGTCCAGCTTCTGCCCAGCGGCAAGATCGAATTCAGCTGGATCTGTAGATAGAGGTGGACTTACCTCTGGCCAATTCAATGAGCCGTTTAATTTCGGATTCGCGAGCCAATCACTTTCCAGATCATGCAGATAGACCGGGCAGCCTTTAAGTTTCCGGATTTCTTCTACGCCACCCATGTGGTCAAAATGAGCATGTGTCAGTAAAATGGCTTCAATGTCTAAATCAGCAATCCGTCTAACAAGTGCTCCAGGATTCATACCCGGATCTATAATGATAGCCTTGCCTTCCTCTGATCCAGTTATTAAATATGCATTCGTCTGCAACGGTCCTAAGTTAAATGTTTCAATATTCAGCATGTCATTAAAACCCTGAGATCAATTCACGCAGTTCTGAAATAATGACTGCGCTAGACTCTTTTCCTTCCCCATAAGCTTGTATCATCTCTTGGCGAACCCGTGCCATCTTCTCCTGATAATGAGGGGCTTCACGATCACTGTTATCCTTCTTGAACTCGATCATATACTTCTGAACATGTGCAGGTCTTGGTCCCCACTGGCCAAGTACGTAACCGCCAGTGTCTGCAAAAATAACAATTGGAACGGAGCGTCCTCCCATGGTCAGAAACTGATCCATCACATCTAAATGCTGCTCCATTACGAGCACTTCGGTGTCGAACCCAGCCGTTTCAAGTGCATGGAAGACTACCGGTACATTACGAACTACATCTCCACACCAATCAGCAGCTAGAATAAGCACACGAATATCATCTCGAAACTGAAGACTTTCGAAGAATTCACGATCTTCATCACGATTCCATGAGAATTGATCATAATTAGCTTGAAACTCTTCCTTATTCTTCTCCATCCCCTCCATAAACTGCTTCGGGGAAATTCCGGTACCTAGCTTGTGAGATAAATCAACTGCCATATTTAAGACCTCCCTTTTCTGGATCTAATCCATTTGATTACAAAATAAATAATCATAAGTGCTAACGCGCCAAGCAAAAAATCTCGAACAAATGGAGCTGCCTTCTCATCAATATTCTCCCATTGTTCTCCAAGCACCAGACCCAAATATAAAAATAACGCCGTCCATGGTATGACCGCCAGGGTGGTAAGAAGCGTAAAGCGCCAAACGTTCATCTTGGAAATACCTGCCGGAATAGAAATCGCATGTCGTACGACGGGAACAAAACGGGCAGTAAAAATTACGCCTGTGCCGTACTTCTTAAACCAATCCTCAGCGTAATCGACATGCTTCTTCTTAATCAAGATATACTTCCCGTACTTATCGAGAATGGGCCTGCCGCCGTATCGTCCGATCCAATACACAAACAGCTGGGCCATAACCCCACCGATTGTACCGAAAATCATAGCTCCAAAAAAGTTAATCTCACCGATGAAAACGAGATACCCGCCATATGCAAGCACAATTTCACTCGGTATAACTTCAACCATAAGACCAAGCATAATACCGAAATACCCTAGGCTCTGTATCCAGTCAAACAATCGTCCGACCAAATCATAAACAACCTCCACGTTCTCCCCTCTTCCTGACAAGCCATCGCTCTTTATATTAACTTATTCTATCACAGCTCTGGACATGCCTTCTAGTGAGCCCAATTGATTCGTCGCTTGTGACTCTGGCCTGTATTATCACATATGGTAAGTTAAAAGGAGTGAGCACAACTTATGCATACATCTCACAATAAGCAGACTGGCAGTCGCCCACCCACACCCAGAGGCATTCGTAGAGCCTGCGGCAAGGAACTGTACCGGACGACAAAGCGACTCAAGCAGTATGTTTCACCCGAATTAATCAAGCAGGGGGAAGATCTGTATTACCGAAAAGTGATTGGTAACCTCATCTGGATTCACGATAACTACAGTAATAAAAAAGCGCTGTGTGACTGGTGGGAGAAAGAGGTATGTGCTGAACTTGCTGAACTATGGCAAATACCTGAAAAACCGCTGGCTTCCGCGTTTAGAGATGCTTTTGGCGGATAACAAGAGGCTGTGTTATAGATTTAATTATTCGTTCCAGTCTTTCACCTTCTAGTGTCGCTTGTTGTGTAATCCGGAAATTCCGATCATTTCTGACCTTAACATCTGTTGCAAGTAGTTCCCCCCTACTTCGATACAATTCATAGAGACCGAGCGCGGCATATGCTGTATGTACAGCTACTTCTTCTCTGCCTGAAGCCCACTGCTTCTGAGCGATATTCGCTAGATAAAATACAGCTTGTGTATGTTTGGTAGCATTATATTTGTCGTTATTTAAGCTGATTCGATACCATTTTGCAGCCTGAACAGCATCTCCGCTCATCGCATGTAATTCAGCCATTTTCCAAGTGAGCTCCGGATGACCCGGTGAGCGGTTAAGACTATTCATCAAAAGAAGGACCGCTTCGCCTGTTGAAAGTTGATTGGACAGCAACAATACAGGTTCTATTGAAGCAGGGTTCCAGCTTATTGCTGATTTCAACAACTTCTCACGCTCTCCCATGTTCGAAGAATGCATTGCCTGTTCATACGCATGGTTACTCTTCCAGTATGAAAAAGCCAGCGCTGTCCAAACGGTTATTCCAACCATGCCTAACACGAATATATGACGCAGGGTGAAGGTTCGATGTGGCTGAGATAAAAGTGTGATCTTGAGGTTAATTTCTTTCCTCTCACTCTCATCTCCCATTACAGCAAGCCAAATAAGCAGAAGCCATATCAAACCAAAGCTCCAATCAAAGTCGATCATACTATGAAGTAATAGGACTAGGAATGAAGGAAGTAGGCGTGGGCAGTTACGGCGAATTCGGAATGCAGCCATGAACAGTAATGTTAAGACGATCAAAAGACCGATGCTACCGATGTTTAACAGTAAATCGATGTAGCCGCTATGGACTTCAGAACCCACATAAGGCTCTGACTGAATTGCTCGGTATGATAGGCGCCATGTGTCTCCACCTTGTCCAAGCCATGGTGCGGACTGAAATAAATCCAATGCATCTTTATACATAAGCTGACGGGCACTCACTGTCTCTCCTTCTCCAGCTAAACGTGAGCCCACCGGGATTAATACCGTAAGAAATGCAATGATGTAACAAACGGCTGCCGTGATCAGGCTAACTGGATGCGAGTGAACGGCGTCCTGTGGCTGAGCAGAAGCCATGCTATGCGAATGCCCGAGGGCGGAACTCGCGGTAGCGGGTAGCCCACTGCCGGGGCTGTGCTTCGCAGCCCGGCATAGCAGCAGGCCGGCGAATATGCTGCCGGCCCAAAGCCCGGCCAGCCATAGCAGGCCGGGCAACACCGCTGGAGCCAGCTGGACGATTGCCAGCTGGCTGTAGAGCAGTGCCGCGCCTAGTATGGGCGCGGCAGCAGCCGCAAAGATCGGCACCGCGAAGCGCCGATCTGCGGCCAGCCCGGCCGCGCACGCTAGTGCGGCCGCGATCCAGGCGCCGCGCGACTCCGTCAGGAGCAGCGCGGCGGTATATGGCGCGAGCGGCAGCAATGCCGCCGCAGCGCGAAGCCAGGAAGCCCGCCCTCGGAGCGCGGCGGGCAGCGCAAACAGCCGCTCGAGCAGCATGGCGGCCATCACTGCCCCGAACGCGTTCGGGTATTGCATTAGACCGCCAAGCCTCGCGCCTGTAGCGCTAATGGAAAGATCATCCGTACGAAATATCCCGTACGGCACATCAAGCAGTCCGTATACGGACAGAAACGCACTGCCACACAAAATCATACCAGTTGTATGCCAGACCCATCGGAGCAGCTTACCGTCCTCTCGCCCTCTTTTAACGATCCAGGAAATCCATAGAACACTGCCATACAAACCCCAGCGAATAATTTCATCCCCCGTTCCCTTCATAGACAAAGGTTTATTCACCCCGTGCCATGTGTAAATGAACAGCATAAATCCTGTAAGAATCAACAATGGAAATAGTGGGCTTTTATGCTGAGTTGAGATTTTTTTATCACCAAAAGCTAAATAAACCATAAGGAATAGCAGACAGACTACTCCCCAAAATGTGCTGATTGCATATACATCCCGATCAAAAAACAATCCAGCCTGCAGACTGGCACTCCACATCACAAGCATTAGTATCCATACACCCATATACTGAACTACCTTATTCATGAATTCCCCCCTTTCACATTGATGATCCGTGTTTATCGCTTTCTATATCTCCATTGTGGTCGAGCACCAAACATTGTATTCGAACGTCAGGCTTGGAAAGTCGTAATTCGTAAAGTAAAAAAAAGCGGATTGATCTTGGTCAAGTCCAAGGTCAATCCGCTACATAAAACTTCATCTACTTCACTTCATCATTTGCTTCTTCCGACAATCTTGCTTGTGGAATCAGATCCCGGCAAGCTTTCTCCAAATATGGAGCAGCGCTCAAGAAATCCCTGAATGCCGTATATTCCTGCCACAATCTATCCTTATCTCCTGCCGTTCCCTTCACAGCCCGAATGAGGATATTTTTCGGTGTATGCTCCATATCAATAAACTCTAGCAACTGAGTACGATACCCCATGATATCAAGCAGCTTCGCACGGATCGCATCCGTTGCAAGTGCAGAAAAGCGCTCCTTCAAGATCCCATGTGACAAGAGAGGATCCATTACAGGATTCTTCACTTGTGAGAACAGCTCGTGCTGACAGCAAGGAACGGATAGAATAACCGATGCCCCCCAGCGAACTGCCTTTTCCAGAGCCGCATCTGTTGCCGTATCACAAGCATGCAATGTAACCACCATATCTACTTGCTCTAATTCATCATAATCCGCAATGTCCCCGACAAGAAATTGCAATTGTGAATAATTCAGCTTTTTCGCCAGCAGACTACAGTGTTCGATGACATCTGCTTTCAGATCCAAACCGACGATTTTCAACGATCTTCGCACGGTGACCGCCAAATAGTGATAAAGTGCAAAAGTAAGATAGGATTTGCCGCAGCCAAAGTCCACAATTGTCAATGGACGATCATCCGGCAAATGAGGAAGCACATCCTCAACCATTTCTAAAAAACGGTTGATCTGCTTAAACTTATCGTACTTTCTCGCAAAAACTTTCCCTTCGTCATTCATAATCCCAAGCTCTACTAAGAACGGGACAGGAATCCCTTCTTCCAGTACATAGGTCTTTTTACGATTATGAGACATGTCACTTTGTGTCTTCGTAGGTGACTTGGTTAGAATAGACACCTTGTATTTTTTAGATACAAGCACCTGGAAATCTGCTTCTGGTGTACAGATGATCGCTTGTCGGAACGTTTCTTCCATTAGCTTCGTCATTACAGCTTCAGCTTCTTCAGCAAGCACATTCTGATGTGTTACCTTCGTTCCAGAATAGTAGGCAAATTGATAATGGAGCTTGTTTTTTAATTCAACGGGTTTAACCGTCACTTTCGTATAAGAAATCCCATCCCGCTTGCGCAGCTGGCTGAGGGTAGCTGTAATCAAAGATGTATCATCAATGATTTGGTGAATAAGTTTACGCAGTGCATCCAAGTGGGTACATCTCACTTTCATGTTGTATTTGCAGCCCATAAAACCACATTAAATATGATAACATCCCCGGTCAATGTTGCCCAAGTTATGCTTACAAATTTCTAGATCAACATCCGGTTTTCTTCGTATCCATCCCATGTAAAAATCGTTCATTCCATTCCTTAAGTCCTTCCTCCACCTCGATCAGCGGAAGTCCTCCTCGCTCCAACACTTCCAGCTGAAGTGCAAGAAGTCGTTCATAAAAAAGCTTACCTATCTCATAGTCTAAAGCTTCACGTCCAAGTAGTCGATAGAGGCTGTCCTCTGCCGTAGCAAACTTGCCTTCCTGTACAGCGTATGTAAATAAAAGGTGTTCTGTCGCATCAGGTAACCCCTGTACACGGACCCGCTTCAGGAGATCATTAATACGGTGCGGTAGCTCGTATAAACGCGGATTACCACCATGTATCGATGCGGATAGATATAAGTGAAGGACCTTCACGAATAAAGTATTCCCTTCCTCCTGCTTATCCATATCCACAAGAATATCAGCCTCTTCCTCTAAAAGCCTCGCTGCACTCTGAAGCTTGTCCGCCTCAACGAGTTCACCATTACGGAAGAGCTGAACGATGTCCTCTGGAGATAAAGAATGTAACAGTTTTGAATTCAAACGGAATTGACGACTTAGCATCTCATCGATTTCCCAGAGGGCTTCGGTATGCTTCTTCTGCTGCTTCAATCCGAATACCTTGGATAACATCTGCGTCATTTCCTCCACAAGACGAAGAAGATAATCCTTCCGATACATACCGCTTCCTCATTTCTAAACTAATCTCTTCCTATTAATATCCTTATAAATTGTAAAATATCTGTCTGTAGATTACCAGTACATGAATTCACTTGCTAAATATAAAAAAAGCCGGAGCATCTCATCTCCGGCTTCACACTTCTCACCTTCATTTAGCAAAAAATCATGAGGAGTGAACGTTATTTAAAAATTGTTGAATGGCTTCGCTCAATTCTTCCGGTTTCTCCATCATACTCATATGTCCCGCCTCATTAATAACAACCTGCGTCACATTAGGATGATCGGTTGTAAAGACACGTTCAGTTGGTATGAGCCCATCTTTCTCCCCTGCAACTAACAAGACCGGAAGAGGTGACGCGGATAGAACATCACGTCGATCTGGTCTCTCTCGCATCGCAAGTGCTGCACCGATGGCTCCTTGCGGAGGTGTTAAATAGCCTATTTCCTTGGCCTTTTGGATACATTCCGGCTGTCTTTCTTCCATTCCCGGTGCAAATAGACCTGGTACAAGACTATCAACAAAGTTCGTGATCCCCTCTTGTTGAATAACACTTACCGCTTTTACCCTCTTCTCCTTGGCTTCCTCCGAATCCGGAAAACCTGTAGAGTGGATCAATCCAAATGCATTCAACCTTGAAGAGTATCGTTGGACAAATGACAACGTTATGTATCCTCCAAGCGAATGTCCAAGCAGTGTCGCCTTTTCAATCTCCAGCTCGTCCATCAGAAGCAGCACATCATCAGCCATCTGTTCAATTGTATAGGGTCCCATCGGCGCATCTGAGCGTCCATGACCTCTAAGATCCGGTACAATGACCCGGTAGTCGTGCAGATAATTCAGTACCTGTTCCCAGTAAGAGGAGCTTCCGCAATATCCATGCAGCAGAATAACGGGTTCTCCCTGTCCCTGTTCCAGATAACATATCGTATGACCGTTGCATTGTACTTTATCCATTACAATACCCTTCTTTCTATTTATTGCTGCTATTTGAAGCAGCTACAGTTTTGTAAAGATGTACTATTATTAACCCATATATCGGTCCGATTGAAACGTCTATCTTCAAGGTTTTAGTCCGAAGGCAGATGCTGCAGCCTGTGCTATCTCCTCCGCCATATTCATCACCAAGTAAAGCGAAGTCACTTGCAGCGTCCAGTACGGCTTAGGTCCCTGTACATTCACCACTGCAGCAATACTATAATCTCCTACAGAAGGAAGTGGTTTTCCCACAGACTGGGCAGGATGAAGAGGGCCAGCAGATACAAAGAAGCTATGGACAGAAGAAGCCTGGCCTAAGCAAGCATCAATGGCAATCACAACCGTTCCTGCTTCAACCTCCATAAGCTTCGCCTCAAGATTACAAGCATCACACGGATCGGGGAGCGTTCCAATTACATTTGGAAATCCATATTCGAGCAGCCTGCTTCCTGTCAGAGGGCCTAGCGCATCACCTGTTGAACGGTCAGTGCCAATACATACAAAAGTAATCTGGTCCTTGGAATATAGCTGGGATATGTTTGTGAAAAAGCTATGCAATTGTTCTCCTGACAATTTGATTTTTGTTGCAGGTTCTGCCTGCCGAAATCCCGCATAATCGCCCATTACCTTCCCCCTTCAAATACAAGCATTTGCTACAGATGCATACAACATATGACTTATCATTCTCCTGATTTTAACCTAATGCGTAAACGGTGGCAAAAACATTGGTTCGTCCGGCGGCGACATGGTACAATACAGGAACGAAATGAGTGAGAGGAATGGTGCCAAATATGGATCTGAATGAACAATCTCAAGAGAACATTGAGTATATGATTGAACAAATTAAGCTAAAGCTCCGCATGGCTTCAGGTGCTGCAATGCAGGCTTCAGCCTTCTCCAAAGATCAATACGAAGATATACGTGACCTGTATGATATGGTTATGAGTAAGAAGACACTAAGTATCTCTGAGGTAGAAGCTCTTGTATCAGAGCTTGGACGCTTGCGTAATAACTAATCTTTAAAGTGTAAATGTTAGCTAAAAGCCCCCACCACGGCCCTTTCTGAAAGGAAAACCGCGGTGGGGGCTATTTCAATTTCTTAGTGAAGTCATTACGGTAAATCAATCAAAATCAATTCTGCATCTCCATCACTTGAAGTACCTTTAAGTGTAATCTGATCGCATCCTTGAAGACGAGCAGCATCGCCTGGAGTTAAGTCAAATGATCCATCTTCACAGGAGATTTCAATATTACCTTTGATAAGATACACATGGACTCTACGTCCCTCCGCAAGAGAATAATTGATTTGCGTTCCGGTCTCAAGAACTGATCCATAGATTATGGTATCTAGAGCAATTGAAAGTGGAGCTTCTCCATCACGCCCACTAACCAAAGGCAACAAACCATTTTTCTGCTGGTCCCGCTCAAAAGTCTTTTGATGACGTGTTGAAGTGATATCCGGCTGATTCGGTAAGAACCACATCTGAATAAAACGTGCATCCTCCGTATCTGATCCATTCTTCTCACCATGCGTTAATCCACGTCCGGTGCTAACAACTTGAACAGACCCCGTTTCGAGCCGTTCCTTACCATTCTCATCTTCGTACTGAATGTTGCCTTCCAATACAATATTAACGATTTCCAAGTCATGGTGTAGTTCCGGATCAAACATCCCGCCTGGCTTTAGAATATGGTCATTATGAGCCAGAAGAGAACCGAAGTGCGCATTATGCGGATCGTCGTACTCCGCAAAAGAAAAGCTATATTCGCTGTGTACACATTCTTTTTGTGATGTATGTCTTTCCGCCGCAGTCATGATCTTAATCATGCCCGCTCACCTCCGCGTCTTCACTTTCCATGTAGGAAAGCGAGATAAAGTTTTCTCCCTTGTGGGATTATACTTTAATACCCCGGCGGATTTTAAATTAATCATTAATCTGAATATAGTCCTTAACTGAAGCAACTAAGATATGAGGAAACTGATTTATCTAAACGCGTTGTAAAGTAAAGACCGTCTCGGCTCTACCCACCTTTTGTCCCCCATCATTATAGATATCCTTGGTGTATGCTTCCTTTAAACGATCTATGGTGGCTTTGTTCTTATAGCCGATCTGATCAAGAATGGATTCCGCAACATAGCCCCACTCTTCTTCAGAACCATCCAATATTTTGAATGTTATCCCCAGTCTCTCTTCCTTGAGCCCAAAGCAGTAAACTCCCTTAAAACCACCCTTAGCAACAATATTCTTATCCTGTAGCAGCAAAGTATCTACTCTGCCGCTTCCTGCCACCATAAAGGGGTGAGTATTCATCGCCTTCGTAATCGTCTTAACTGCTAAGCGTGTAGCTTCGTCTTCAATTCGATCCGGACAAGCAAGCTTCATATAAGCTGTTGCTAAAGCATGCATAGGTAATGCAAACACCGGAAGACCACAGCCGTCTGTTCCGAGAGTAATCTCATCTGTAGATAAGCCACTCATATAGGCTACCGTATTTAATACTTCCTGCTGTACAGGGTGGTTAGGGTTCTCATAACCTTCAAGAGTATATCCCTTCATCTGACTGTAAGCTAATAAGCCCAGATGTTTACCGGAACAATTATGATGAAGTTTACGTTTATTACTTCTGTTACGAATTAAAGAATGTCTAGCTTCATCATCAAGCGGGTAACTAGAGGCACATACAAGCCGATCTTCACCAATCCCTGTTTTGTTCAGAAGGTTAATCAATATCTCTTGGTGCTCATGCTCCCCTCGGTGAGATGCAGTCATAATTGCAATTTCCTGATCTGTCAAATGATAATGATTCGCTAATTGTGCACGAATAGCAGGAATAGCCTGCAGAGGCTTAGCAGAAGACCGAGTGAACGTTACATAGTTAGGGTCACCCGCATACGCTTCAACCTTACCCTCTTCATTAACGATACATATATGCCCACTATGGGCGCACTCCATAACATCTGCACGATATTCCTTCACTAGCATTGTCTCCATGATGCCTCTCTCCTTCTGTTGCTTCATCCCTAAGTTGCTTTTTTAAGTATAGTACAAAAATCAATATAGATCAGTAGGCAAAAATAAACACAAGTAAACATTACGAATTTTGTAAAGCTTCAAAATCTTCAAAATTCAACACTTTTCTCATTCTTACTTATAATTTTTACACAATACCTTTCATTTACTCTATTTCTCATGTTTCTTGTTTCAGTGCCAACTCTCAAGTTTAAATACCAGATAAGCAAGCCCAAACAAACAAGGGTCAAGACATCTGAATAAGGAGGCGATGATATGTGGGGAATTATTATCAGCATCGTGATGGCAATTGTTATTGGAATCATCGGTGATGCCTTAGTGGGTAATGATATGCCAGGTGGTATTATCGGCTCCATGGTTGCCGGCTTTGTCGGTGCTTGGCTCGGACCCATGCTCATGGGTTCATGGGGGCCTGAAATCGGCGGTTTCGCAATCGTTCCAGCTATTATCGGTACAGCTATCTTCGTATTCCTGCTGGGACTCGTATCCAAAATGTTTAGACGCACTACCTAATCTTCCCGATTAGACATATTAAATGAAATTAATCTAAAGGAGTGAATGTCATGAATCACACAGAACAAGAATATCCGGTACAGAGTGGATCAACTTTCTTTAAGGGTGCTTTCATTGGAGCTTTGGTTGGAGCTGCAGCAGCCCTCCTTTTCGCCCCAAAACCAGGTCGTGAACTCCGTGGAGATTTGTCCGAAAAGATTACATTAGTTACGGATAAAACCAAAGAGGTCGCTGGTGTTGTTGGTGATAAAGCTACAGACATTGCTAAGACTGTAGGCACAAAAGCTTCCGACGTTATGACCACAGTCAATGAAAGTCGAGGCAACATCATGGCAAGTGTTAAACAAGCTTCTAATGATGTAAGTGATGAAGTTGCAACTGCTTCCGATGACGTCAAACATGTGACGAAAAATGCTTCCTCTGACGTCAGCCAAGAGTTGAAGACACCTAGAATCTAAACCGCAACTTTCGGGTTATAGCCAGCTGACACAGCTGGCTATTTTTGTTTCAGCTTCTTCCCCATCATTTTCAAAGGAAAGTAGGGATTCGATATGAGCAAAGCAGCCCCCTATAATGGCAGTGGAAGTACAATTGAACATTCAGATCGTCCTGAGCGTTCACGTAAACGCAACCATGAGCGAGATCGTGACAGGAATATAAAAAGAGAAGAATCTTCAAAACACTCTGCTCAAAAGTCGAATACTCGCGGAGTATATGAGGTAGAAGAGCATCCCTTTGAGTTAAGACATGAGGTCAAACGACTGAATACTCGTCTGGACAAAATTGCAGATTCTCTTGAAAAATCTGACTTTAAGGACATTGTTGAGAACTACATGAACCCTAAAAAGCGGATGATTACCAATTTTACCGCTGGTCTTTCAAGAGGACTTGGAATGACTGTAGGTACTGCTATCGTTTTGGGTCTGTTAGGTTATATCTTAAGTTTAGTTGTTAATTTAAATCTCCCGGTTATTGGGGATTTTATCAGCAATCTTCTCAGCTATGTTGAAACTTCTAAATGAAAATGACATTAATTCACAAAAGATTAATGGTTACATCAAATAAAAAAAGAGGCCAATAAAGCTGGGATGGCCTCCAAAAGTTAGAAACGATAATTTCATCAAGCAGCTTTCTAATGAGTTCGGTACTGTACTGAGCTCATTTTTAATTTTTCCTGCAACTGTTCAATAAGGTAATAATACGATTAATTCAACCTAAAGAACCAATTGACTATATGTTCTTATCCCGAGATTTAACCCTAAGAATATCCCCTGTCCATCCCTTCATATGCATCCACAAATACATGCCTGCGGTCATGGCTAGTGTTAATAACATAGAGGCTGTGAAACCCCATGAATACTTGATTAAAGGAAGATTATCGAAGTTCATCCCCCATATTGCACCTATTACCGTGGCCGGTGTAAAGATGACTGTCATGATCGTCAGGGTCTTCATGATCTCATTTCCTCGAAATCCAGCTATCGCATTGTCGATGGAGACAAGTGTATCGATTTCACGTTCATAATGATGAAATAACCTTTCCATTCGTTCTACCCTATAAAATAGTTGTTTATAAAATCGGCTATCATCTAAATCTTCTTGATACCCCTCTTTGGAAGCCGTAATCAATTCCTGAAAGGATATAAATAAATTGTTCCAAAAGATCAACTCGAACCTTGATGTTAAAATACTATCCATTAAATAGCGCTTATTCTGATGCTTCATCCCTGCCTCCAGTTTCCGCAGGCGATGCTCAAACTTATCCATTCCAACATGAAAATAATGCAGGATGGCTCTGGAGAGGACAAACATCCCATCAATCGGCCTCGTACATTGATGCAGCATGGAGACGCGCCCCTCCTCTCGCATAATTCCTCTCGTATGTTCATCCAGATTAAAGGTGATTAACGCGTCTCCATCAATATAAAAATAAAACTGCTCATTCGTATGATTATCATTTATAGCAGAAGCAACGGTATAGAGAATAGAACCCACCATAATAGGATTTTTCCCATCAGGAAAATGAACAGACAAATAGTTCTTATCTTGAAGCGTTGAAACAAAGTCAAACCATTTCGATGAATAAGGAAATTGATTACGTAATTCTCCAATTAGAGGTGAATCCCAATCCCTGATTTGAAGGTCATACCAACTCCAGCCACCTCCAAAATGATATACATTGTCTTCCTTATCCAGCTGCAAGATCGTCACCCATCACTCACGTCCTTCTTCATTTGTCCTATTTCTTATCACTAAAAAGGCACGCTTATCCTTCTTTCAGGAATAGCGTGCCTTTATGTAGGCTGGTCTTTACACCTGATATAGAAAGGCTTGTCCATATCAATACGATGAATTAGACATAATTTGTTTCAGCTTCTCTGTTGCTCTCTTCTGTATACGAGACACACTCATCTGTGAAACACCGAGTTTCTGGGCAATGGCTCTCTGCGATTGACCATCTTGGAACGCAAGTAGTAAGACCTTTTGCTCCTGCTCTTTCAACTGACTTAAAGCCTGCTGCAAATCCATTCGCTTCTCGACGGAATCAAAATCATTCACATCCGAGCTAATAAGCTCACCAAGTGTAGCGCCGGTCTCTTCCTGTGATAATGGAGAATCAAGGGATACATAATGATAGCACTCACGCCCTGCAAGAACTTCTAGCGTCTCCTCAACAGTCAATTCCAGGTACTCAGCAATCTCCTGTACAGCCGGTGATCTTTCTAGTTTGATGGTTAATTCATCGATAGCATGCTGAACGAGTGCGCCCTTCTCCTTAATTCGGCGTGGAACTTGGATATACCAAGATTTATCTCGCAAAAAGTTCTTCATGTGACCGATCATACTCTTCATCGCATAAGGCTCAAAAGGAATACCTAGACTTATATCATATTGTTGAAGCAGACGGATCAGAGCCATCTGTCCAACCTGATATAAGTCCTCATAAAGGTCTGGCCTATTACGGGCTATTTTGCCTGAAGCCATCTTAACCATAGGTTCATACTTTTTAATTAAGACCGTAGCGATCTCATTATCTTTCGTCTGCTGGTATTCCCAGATCAGACTAATTGCTTCATCTCTTGACTCAGGGGGAGTCACCTTTTCACTCATACTGGCTCCTCGCTTCTCGCAAGCCGCTTAGTAAGAATAACCTGTGTACCCTTTCCTGTTTGATTCGTCACACTTACTTCATCCATAAGTGCCTCCATGAGATAGAAGCCAAGACCACCAATTTGAACTTCATTCAATTCTTTATCATGAAGAGTTGTACGGTTATCTACCCGTTCATCACTATCAAAACTCTCCCCTTCGTCTTTGACTGTGATGGATAACGAATCAGCAGAAACGTCGAACACAACTTCAACCATACCTGCTTCTTGCCCATATGCATATAAAACCGAGTTATTGCAAGCTTCTGAAACCGCAACTTTCATGTCTTCGATCTCTTCATAAGAAAATCCCATTTTTGATGCAATACCATACAAATTCAAACGAACAATATCAACATATTCTGCACTGGCAGGTAAATTCAGCGTAACTTTATGTGCTTCAGCATTCATTATTTTCTTTCCTTTCCTATTGGGAATTCTCCTGAGGGGCAAAGAACTTCGCAATACCGGTCATATCAAACAGCTTCTGAATTTGTTGTGGAACCTCTTCAACAGCAAAGCGTGCTTGCATGCCATGTCTTGCTTTTAAAATGGATAATAGAATTCCAATCCCTGTACTGTCTATATATGTCATTTCCTTCATGTTGACGATCAAATCCATTTCAGAATTGCTCACAAGTGGTTCCATAACTAATCGAAAATCTGGTGCAACGGACAAATCAAGTTCTCCGCTTAAAAACACCGTGCAGACACCTTCACTCATGTGAGTCTTAGCATTGAATTTATCATTATTGTTTGTATTCATAGACACTCTCTCCCGCAATTTGTTTTTCATTACAAATAACCCGTTATTTCATGTGTTGAAACAACCCAGCAACCATTTTGTTCATGGTTTTTTTTGACATGACAGGTGCGGTCGATTTACATCACCGATTGTTGCCCATGAGATAGGACATGCTCATGATATGTGGGCAGTGCATACTTAGACAAGACTTGCTTAATACCGTTAATTTTTACTGGCTTACTGATATATTCATCCATACCAGCTTCCAGACAACGTGTCTGTATACCATCCATTACATTAGCCGTCATTGCAACAATCACAGACCTCTTTCCAAACAACTGTTGTTTCCGAATTAATCGGGTAGCCTCCAGACCATCCATGACTGGCATTTGAAGGTCCATAAATATCATGTCATAATGATGTCCTGCCCTTACCAGCTTCACAGCCTGATCTCCATCTTCAGCAATGTCTGCTTCTAAACCTATCTTACCAAGCATACTTAACATAAGCTTTCGATTAATGGGATGATCATCTACAACGAGTACATTCGGTAAACAGTTCTTTTCTTTCATATCATATGCATCATCGGGTTTATCTTGGCCTCGCAGCGGGTCTTCTTCCTCATGCTGACGAACCTTAATCGTAAACAAGAACGTTGCGCCCTTCTCTTCTGTAGATTCTACCCTGATTTCTCCACCCATCATCTGAACCAATGACCTACAGATTGCAAGACCGAGGCCAGTCCCGCCATACTTACGAGTCATAGATGAATCCAGTTGGGAGAATGGCTTAAATAATCGGTCGACCTTATCCGCCGAAATCCCAATGCCAGTATCCTTGATATTAAACTCAAGGGTTAGGGATTCATTCTCTCTCTCAATCAGAGAAACGACGAGATAAACTCCCCCCTGATTCGTAAACTTAACCGCATTAGATACGAGATTCATTAACACCTGTCGCAGACGTCCCATATCTCCATACACCATTTTGGGGATTTGATCTTCAATAAAGTACAGCAACTCTAAATTCTTCTTATTAGCTTCAGCTGAAAAAAGTCCAAATACCTCTTGCACACAAGATTTCAGTTCAAATGGATGCTCTTCGAGCTCCATCTTCCCAGACTCCATCTTCGTAAAGTCTAAAATGTCATTGATGATAGATACAAGTGCATCAGCACTGTTCCGAATGATGTCTGCATATTCCCTCTGTTCATCCTGTAGGTCACTATCCATCAAAAGATCAATCATCCCGATCACCCCATTCATAGGTGTACGAATTTCATGACTCATCATGGCTAGGAATTCGGTTTTTGCTTTGGCTGCTATCTCAGCTGCATCCTTTGCTTGTACAAGTTCATGATTGATCTTTTCCAGTTCCTGAGTCTTTTGATGAAGCAGCATAGACTGTGTTTTGAGTCTTTTGTTCGTCAAATACATATCTACAAAACCCTCAATCTTAGACTTCAGAATCTGGGGGATAAACGGTTTGACCATATAATCAATAGCACCGGCAGAGTATCCAGCAAAGAGATGTTCCGCCTCCTTGCTGTTCGCCGATATAAAGATGATGGGAATGTCTTTCGTCTTGTCTCTTGCTTTTATTAACCGTGCTGTCTCAATTCCGTCCATGCCTGGCATTTGAACATCAAGAACAATCACAGCGAAGTCATATTTCAAAAGACATCTTAATGCTTCTTCCCCGGAAGTAGCCTTAATCAGCGTGTATTGTTCGCTGTCTAGTACAGCTTCCAGGGCAAGCAAATTCTCAGGGCGGTCATCTACCAGCAAAATATGAATTGGATCATGAAACACCATGGAATCCTCCTAAAACTCTATTTAATCTTCCGGTAAATCTTCTCTGCCCGATCAAGCGCTTCATACGAATCACTATAATTCGTAAAATGAATCGACTCCTTGGCTCCTAGTACGAGAATACCAAAATGGCTTAAGCTCTCATGAAATAGTCCATGCACGTGATTGCGAAGTTCATCGTTAAAATAAATCATGACATTCCTGCAAAAGATGACATTAAACTCATTAAATGAACGATCCGTCGCTAAGTTATGTTCTGCAAAGATCATGTTTTTCTTAAGGAACGGATGAAAAATAACCGAGTTATACTTCGCCGTATAATATTCGGAGAACGAGCGTGTTCCGCCCGCCTCCAAATAGTTCTTGGTGTATTGTTTCATGCGCTTAATATCAAAAACGCCTTCCTTGGCTTGCTGCAATGATCGTGAATTCATGTCCGTAGCATAAATGCGCGCCTTATCGTAAAGACCTTCCTCATGCAGCAAAATAGCCATGGAATATACCTCTTCACCTGTAGAACATCCAGCATGCCAAATACGAATATATGGATAAGTTCTCAGGAGTGGCACTACCTTTTGCCTAAATGTTAGGAATAAGTTAGGATCCCTGAACATTTCCGTGACCGGAATGGATAAATTATATATAAGGCGTTCAAAGCACGCCCGCTCATGTAAAACCTTTTCTTGCAATGACGATATGGAGGACAGACCTTCGGCATGCACATGATGCCAGATTCTTCGCCTCAATGAAGGGAGAGCATAGTTGCGAAAATCATAACCATAAAATCGATGAATGCCTTCAAGCAAAAGCTCAATCTCGATTTGTTCCAGCTCCCGGTCGTTATGCTCCTCCGTGTTTAATTCAATATCCGTTTGGTCACTTGATGCCATGATTGTACACCGACTTTCTCCCTTTACGTTAATCTATCAATTATTCTTTACCCAAAACTCTCTCTTACGAATACAGCCATACGCGCATCAGAGAAAGAAGTTGCTCTGTTTGAATTGGCTTTTTCATGTAATCGGAGGCACCCGCCTCAATACATTTCGCCCGATCTTCTTTCATTGCTTTTGCCGTGAGCGCAATGATTGGCATCTTTTCAAATTGAGGCATTTGACGCAACCTGCTCATTGCCTCATAGCCGTCCATTTCCGGCATCATCATATCCATTAGCACGAGGTCGTAGTTCGGATCAGCCTCTAATAGCTCTAATGCTTCGCGTCCGTTCTCGGCAAAAGTTACCTCCATGTTGTAACCTTCCAGCACACTCGAAAGGGCAAACACATTTCGAATATCATCATCTACAAGCATGATTTTTTTGCCTTCAAAAAGAACTTCTTTATTATGCAGCTTCTGCAATATTTTACGCTTATCTTCCGGTAAATTCGCCTCTACTCGGTGCAAGAACAGTGTCGTCTCATCCAGCAATCTCTCTGGTGATTTAACATCCTTAATAATAATCGACTCCGCATATTTACGCAGACGGGTTTCTTCCTTGCTATCGAGTTCTTTCCCCGTATAAATAATGATTGGTAAATCGACAAGCTTCTCATCATCACGAATTTGATCAAGCAAATCAAAGCCTGTCATATCCGTCAACATCAAATCAAGGACCATACAGTCATATCTCTGTGTTCTTAGCTTCTCAAGAGCTTCCTTACCTGTAGATACAGCTGTAATCGAAACATCATCATGACCAATAAGTTCAATGATGGAATGACGTTGAATATCGTCATCCTCAACGATGAGTAGTTGTTTCATAGATTGTTCCGCATAGGACTCAATATGAGAAAAGGCTCCTTCAAGCGCTTCACGAGAAGAAGGTTTCTTCAGGTAAGCGATCGCCCCCATCATAAGTCCTTGCTTCACTTCATCCACAACGGAAACGACGTGTACAGGAATATGACGTGTTACCGCTGAGCTCTTCAGCTCACCCAGTACAGACCACCCATCCATAACCGGCAGTTGAATATCTAGAATAATGGCGTCAGGCTTGTACGATTGGGCCATCTTAAGACCGACGTCCCCTTGCAATGCGACTAATGCTTTAAAGCCGCGACCTCTTGCCATATCCAGCAAGATCTTAGCAAACTTATCGTCATCCTCAACGATTAAGAGTACCTTATCTGTAGGTCCGATATCATCCCGATCATCTTCAATCTGAATGGATGGATTAGCTTTCCCTTCTTTAACTTTTTTAGGAGCAACAAAGCTTTTATCTATTAGAAGTTCACTTGTTGTTTGAGTTGTAGCTGCCGCTTCTTGCTTCGCTGAGTCTATGGCTTGTTCACAAGGTAAATACAATGTAAAGCAGCTACCCTGTCCTTCTTCAGATTCGAGATTTATGCCGCCCCCTAGGAGACGTGCCAATTCCCTGCTGATGGACAATCCAAGTCCCGTTCCTCCATATTTTCGACTCGTTGTTCCATCGACCTGTTGGAAGGCTTCGAATATCAAGTCTGTTTTATCTGCTGGAATACCAATTCCCGTATCGATCACAGAGAAAGCAATATAATTACGTTCACGATCCAAGAAAAACGGAAGTTTATCCGGATTACCATGAGTTACGTTGACTTCAACTGAACCCTTACTTGTAAACTTAAAGGCATTGGAAAGCAGGTTTCGAAGGACCTGCTTCACCCTGTGACCATCCGTAATAATGCTCTCAGGCACACCATCCTCGACATGAACTTTCAGTGCAAGGCCTTTCTTAAATGCAACAGGAGCAAAGTTCTGCTGAACAAACGCTTCGATTTCGGTCATATGCACAGCTTCATTATTAATCTCCATCTTGCCTGCATCCACTTTGGATAGGTCAAGAATCTCATCGATCATTTTAAGAAGGTCCGCACCCGACATATAAATCGTCTGAGCGTATTCAATCTGCTTAGCTGTTAAGTTACCACCTTTATTCTCAGAAAGAAGCTGGGAAAGGATCAGCAAGCTATTGAGTGGTGTTCGAAGCTCATGTGACATATTGGCCATAAACTCCGATTTGTATTTGGTCGTAACCGAGAGCTGCATCGCTTGCTTCTCCAACTGTTCTTTCGCTTTCTCAATTTCGAGATTCTTCTCTTCCACTTCTTGAACCTGTTCTTCCAGTGCACGAGTCTTAGCAACAAGCTCTGTATTGTAATGTTCCAGTTCCTCTTGCTGACGCTGAAGTAGCTCCTCTGAGCGTTTAAGCGCCTCTGTCTGCTCTTCCAAATTCTCATTCGAACGACGAAGTTCCTCTTGCTGAGTCTGAAGCTCTTCTGATTGACATTGTAGTTCTTCTGTAAGTGCTTGAGATTCACGCAAGAGTTCTTCTACTCTCATACGTCCCATAATACTGTTGAGCAAAGTCCCTAGTGACAGACTTAACTGGGATATGAGCTGCTCCTGAAGTGAAGTGAATTGTTCAAAAGAAGCCATTTCCAAGACACCAAGCAACTCATTTTCGAACAAGATTGGATAAATCATAATCGACCCTGGCTTGGACGATCCCCATGCAGATTGAACCTGCATGTAATTCTCTGGCGGATTATTCAGCATAATCGATTTCTTATCTAGTGCCACCTGTCCCACCAGACCTTCTCCAATCGTAAAGGAACTTCTAGGTACATCGCCACCTTCAAAAGCATACGATCCTCGAACCATTAGTTTATTCGGATCTTTATCTTCCTGACGGATATATAGGGCACCATAATGAGCACCAATCACTGGGGTAAACTCACTCATAAAGCGCTGGCCAACTTCTTCTAGGGATTCAATCCCTTCAAGTAATTCAGTAACTCTGGCCAAGTTAGAGTTCAACCAGGACTGATCACGCTGAGCTTCTAAGTACGTCTGCTCCAGTCTCTGCTTCTCTTCAATATCCTCTGCCATTTCTTTGAACACCTGAGCTACTTGTCCAATCTCATCTTTTGAGGTGACCTCAATCTCTTGGATCTCCCTCATACGACCCTGGCCAAAGCTTTTGATCATCAAGTTCACCACATTAATTCCACGAGTAATACTCGGAACTACCCATAGGATAACGATCAATCCAATCAAAAGTCCCACGGCCATAAAAAAAGTTGTCATCTGAATAGAGCGTTCATAAGCTGTTTTGGCTTCATCAATATCTTCTGTTATCCTTGCATTCTGGTAACTCGATAATGCATTCAGACTGTTTAACATTTCTTCTTGGACAGCCTGTCCTGCTGTAATTCGGTAGGAGTTAGCTGCATCAATATTGCCATCTGAAAGAAGATCCAGTGCTTTAGATTGATATCCTCCGTATTCCGATCTAGCCTTCTCAATCCGATCAAGCAATTGCTGTTCTTCAGCCGAATTCCCACTCTTCTTAAGGGACTCCAAGATAGTATCTACCTTCTGATCCATCTCTTTAATGCGGTTCACGGCTTGCTCTGAATTAGCTGTTTCATCACTCAGCATCATGTTCGTAAGTGCACGTGCCATATCATTCACTTGTCCACGCACTGCATTGGAATCACGAACCTTTAAATAGCGCTCGCTATATATCGTATCGAGTTGACTGTTCATAAAGCTGATTCGATCATAACCTACCAAGGTTAATACAAGCATGATTGCCAGCAGGGTCGTGAACCCGATAACTAATTTACTTCTAATCTTCATTCTGTTCCCCCACTCCCTTTAAGGGTGATCCATACGAGACATTTGTCGTCATCTCGTTCCTCCGCTGGATTATCCACAAAAAATTGTTCCTTCATCTCTTCTTCTCTCCACTTATGAGAAACACTTAAATGACGCTTCAAGTAATCAAGCTTGTCCTCATGACTTCCAGATACAAGCTCCAGAATACCATCCGTGTACATAGCAAGATGTGCATTCCCTTCATAATGAAAACTCCGTGGCTCCATCCCATCAATGCGATCAAATAATCCTACAGGACAGCATCCTTGATCAAGAGTCATCACCGAACCGTCTTCTTGAAAGAACAACGCAGGCGGATGGCCAGCATTCACATAATCGACTCGCTTCATACGCGTATCAACAACCAAATAGATAGCCGTAAAATAATACTGAATCAATTGATTCTCTAGATGAAGCTGATTGAATCTACGATTAAGTTCTTGAATAACTTTCTCCGGCTCTACATAAGTGGTCACCGTGTCTTTCAACACAGAAGCAATAAACATACAGAATAATGACGATGAAATTCCATGTCCCATCATATCAAGAAGTATAATCCCATACCGGCCTTCACCAAGTGGATACCAAGCATACAAGTCACCTGCTAATTCAGCAGACGGCTGATATAAGGCATGAATCTCAAAAGATTCATCTTCAATAGGTAGACTCAACACTGCATTTTGCACCATGGCAGCTAACGTTAATTCATCTTTAATCCGCTGTTCTCTGTCTTTGTGCCAATCCTTTTCATGTTTCAGACGAAGAGCTAGGCGAATGCGGGCCATCAGTTCGACTTTATTGATCGGCTTTGTCACATAGTCTACGGCCCCAGCATCAAGTGCCTCGGCCAGCTTTTTCGAATCACCTACAGCCGTCACCATAATAATCGGAATATCTTTCAGATGGTCATATTGCTGTACGATTCGACAAGCTTCGATTCCATCCATCTCTGGCATCATCATATCTAGTAATATCAAATCAACGTCAACGCGTTTGGGTCGTAATTCTGAGGAGTTATCCCCAATACCGATATACTCCAGCATTTCTATGGCTGAAGACGCAGTTACAATATTCCGGTATTGTTCTTTCTTAAGAATTTCTCGGATAATTATGACGTTAGTCGGATTGTCATCAACAATTAGTATTCTCATAGCTCTCTCCTTAACGATACTCTCTATGCGATTAGACATCCTTTCTCGAACTATTATACTATATAAATCACTTAATAGATTGTTTCGAGAATGGCTCCACCTCATGAAAAATCCATTTATTTCAAAAACATAGATAAGGAATGAGACAGTCCTGTCCCATTCCTTATCTATGTTTAAAGCCCTATATTCTACATGGAAATGTACCGGACGCGCTAGCTCAAGCGTGATCTTTTTTAGCAATAACGAGAACTTTCCCCATGTCCAGTTGCTTCTCATAAAAGTCGGCTTCTGCCTCTGTAAATCCTAAAGATACAATCTTAGCACGAAGTTCGTCACCACGGGAGCGGAACAAGTTGGCAATCGAATCAAACACGCCTTCTTCCTTGATCCCAATCTCTTTAGCTTCTGAAGCTTGAGCGATACGCTCTGTCTTGTCAGAATCATGCGCGATTACATAAATATGATCTGCAGCGTAACCGGAAGTTGCTAAGTTCTGAATTTCTTGAACGGCCAAAGTTCCATTCTCAACAATTTTTGCATAGGCTTGTTTATTAGTAGTTTCCATAATTTAAAACCTCCTATAGGAATGTACTAGGTTAGAGCCCTAGATTATTTAACCGATTTTGAAACTTTTGAAACAGGTTATTCGCTATATTCGAAAAATAAATCGACACCAACGATATTCCCGTCCATATGATCTTTAAATACCTTAATAACTTGGTGGTCCTGCACGTACACATCTCCATCCTCGCCTTTGAAATAAGGATGACCAAGAGAGTCCGTAATGTGACCGGTTGTCAGTAGAATAGACTGATCATTCACCTGAATGGATTTAGCCGAAGGCTCCACATGAACGTAATCCGTCAACCCGTCAAAGAGGCCAACCGTCATATCTTTATAATGGTACTCCGTTGTACCTAATAAAGGATCCTGTGTAACTTCAAGCGGCTCGCCCAGCTTACGAATCACATCTTGCGCAGTGTCCGCTAGAGCAATTCCATTAAGCGTCTCATAACGATCAATCTGCTCTTTCTGCGGAGCAGGAGCATCTGAAAGCATTGAGGCTTGGTTTACAGGTGCAGTCATTTCAGTTGCGGACACAGGCGGGAAGCCTACTCCGCCACTTAAGGGCGAAAGCATACCCATCAACAGCAGCACGACATTCAACATATTACTTCACCCTTTCTATTCTTACAGACAACCGGTTCAGTACTTACCGATGTCCAGTCCCTTAACGGGCCTTCTGACGACGAAATTTACTCCATATCCCTGCTGCAACATCAACATAATTTAACCATTTTCCCGCATTCGAAGATTTAGACTCATGGTATACGGAATCATAACTCTGAAAAGTTCGATCCTGAGCTGTCATTGGCACTACGGGTTGTTGCAGTTCCTTCTTCTTCATGGTCGTGTTTGCTTTAGACTGATTGAACTTGCTAACAACTCCCGAAGATACCTGTTTAACTGCAAAGGTCACCTCACTGAGCGCTTCACCCAAATTCTTAACCGTATCCATCACTGGATCAATCTGCTTCATTTTGTGTTGGACATCGACGGTTATATCGTTCGTGTTACGAATCGTCTGCTTCACTTCATAACTAAGTTCATCAATTGTGGTCTGAACTTCTTGAAGTGTTTGAGTCACCTTATCCAGAGAGCTTGTTGCTGCCTTCAAAGTCTTAATTAGAAAGAAGACAAGAATTGCAAAAGCAATAGCGATAATCGCAACACTAATCTGTGTCAGCATTAACATGACCTCACTTTCCAGTATGTTTGTCTCGATATTTCATAGTTACCCTCTCTCTTTCAGTACGAAACAATACTCATGATGATCGGTGTATGCCATCTTGCCCTTCTGTTTCAAGCTAAATCCTCTAGGTTAAATGAGAACTACGAGGCGCTGGGAAGTTCGTTCCCGTGCCTTGAATGGAAGCCAATCTCTACATAATAGAACACATCAAGAAATGACGAGAAATGCCTCCTATCTAAAAAAATATATGAAAGAAGGGTGAATTATTATGTTAAGATGGTCAGTCATATTGTTAGTCATTGCACTCGTCGCTGGAATTTTCGGTTTCTTTGGAATCGTAGAGGCTGCAACAAGTATCGCAAAAGTACTGTTCTTCATCTTCTTGGTTCTGTTCATCGTCTCTCTCTTTACCGGTCGAAGAAGATCAATGTAGCCATTCAATACTAATTTACTAAAGCCACTACAAAGAGATATGAAAAAGGTTAGCAATACAAAAGAACAGCCTCTGGTCAATTGACCAGAGGCTGTTCTTTTTATTTACCATAATGAAGGAATGGATAACCAATCGATTTTAAATGTAAGTTTCATCCCTTCATCCAGGAAATCAACTTTTTTAACCGTAACAAGATCAGGAAGATATTCTTTTAAGGAAATTTCAATAGGGTCAAGTTTGAAAACAGAGGCTGGAATATCTAAGCTTCGAAGTGTCGTCAACTGATGCTCCAAGAATAGCTTACTTCCATTTGCAGTCATATGGAACTGAAGTGTCGCACCAAAAGGCAGTACCCCCCATTTCCCATTCACATCTGCTGTCATATTCTGACCGTCTATATGAAAATCAGCTCCTGTAAGATCAACCCCAACATTATGTTTATTCATATATTCAATCATGTTTTTTTTGCTCATCTGTGCGAACTCATCTTCACTTAGTACAATTTCTGGCTGACGTGTTTCCACCATTTTAATAATTTTGTCTTTTACATCAATTGAATGGTACTTTAGATCCAGGCTCTTTGACGGTGAAATGTACCAAATCCCTGCTCCAACGATGATTACAATAAATATCAACAGTCCAAGCAGTATCCGTCCGCCTTTGTTCTTACGGCGACTCATCGGCTTCCCTCCTCGGATGTACCTTTATTTCGAACATGAATACTGTTCCAAAGTATAGCTGAATCGCACTACCTTGTCACGTCATACCCACTGAACTCGTTATTAACTGAAGTGTTAAAGCCCACACTTTTCAAAAAACAACTTGATAAATTGGTTCAATTTACCTTCTTGGTGGTTAAATCGATAATGTCGCTACATAAATCAAATTTCTAGGAGGAGACGAAACAATGAAAAAAACAATTAGTATTGCAACAATGCTGGGCCTTGCACTATCCATGACTGCGGTAGCAGGTGCTGATCCTATTAAAGCTACAGAATTAGTTCCAGCTACTACAACTACTCCTGTCGTTAAAGAAGCAGACTCAGATTCACTGAATATCCCAACACTCGACGAGCCAATCATCAAAGCACATGAGGTCGTGCTTAATCCGACTAAAATTATCGAACTTACTTCAAAAACATACTTCTACGATGCACCTAATGGTAAAATCATCGGTGCTCTCGCACCTCAGAAAGTAAATACGACTAGAACCAACTCTCAAGAAGTAGTTGAAGGTGAGTGGGTTGAAATTTATACGTGGCTCGGAGCTGCTTGGATTTACGTAAAATAGCAACTAATAACATAGAGCATATAAAAAGGACTGCGACGAAATCGCAGTCCTTTTTATATGCCTGTTCTCAGATTTAAATCTCCTTCGGTTCAACATGTACATGAACATTCATAATGTTATGGTACTTCACCATACGTTCCTCAATGGTATCACTAATTCGGTGTCCTTCGATGACACTTAACTGTGGATCCACCTCTACAACGACATCTACCAGTACGTGGTTACCATGAATTCTGGCTTTAACATCCTTAATCCCTTCTACTCCTGGGGTCTTCGCAATAGTTCGTCTTAGATCCAGCAGCCGCTCCTCATCGAATCCATCCGTAAGACTATGTGTACAGTCTCGAAAGATTTCATACGCCGTTTTACAGATAAGTACCCCTACTGCAAGCGCAGCTACCGTATCAAGCCAGGGGAGACCAAACTGAGCACCAATGATACCTACCGCGGCTCCAACACTGACCATTGCATCTGACAGATTATCCTTGGCAGCAGCCATCAATGCCTGATTATTAATCTGCTTAGCTAATCGAACGTTGTAACGATAAACGCCGTACATCGCAACCGCACACAGTCCTGCTACTCCAGCCGACAGTACATCTGGTGTAGATTTGCTTCCCTCGAAAAAGGAACTTATCGCTTCCATAAGCACCTGTAGACCAACCACTGCCATAATAAATGAGGCAATTAACGCAGCTACCGTCTCTGCTCTAAAATGCCCATAAGCATGATCTGAATCTGGTGGTTTGCGTGAAATCTTCAATCCAATAAGTACCGCCAAGGAAGCAACAATATCTGTTAAGTTGTTGAATCCGTCGGCAGTCAGGGCGCTGGAAGCAAATATGTAACCACAGAATAATTTAAAAGCCGAGAGGATTAGATAAGCGATAATACTAATCCATGCTCCCCGCTCTCCCTTTTTGATGTCATCATATGCGTTCACCGGGAAATGTCTCTCCTTTACTGCTTCTCCTATGGCCAATAAGGCCTTTTTTCAAAACTTCTTTATTATCCTAGCAAAGGCATAGGTTGTGGGTCTAGAGAAACGTTGTGAGTCTAGAGAAACCTTGTGAGTTGGACGAAAAAGAGTTGCTCCAGGCAAAAATGCCGTTTTCCAACCGATATATTTATTGTTGCCCTTGCCGTCCGTTTTAAAAACGAATAAAATGAGGACAACTCATAATCCGAGGAGGAAACAATCATGTCGGAAAACAACGATTCACGCAAGGTGAGTCTAGCTGATGCGATCCGTCAGAAACTGGAGCAAAAGAAACAACAAAACACTTCTACAAAACAAGGTTCATTCCAGCCTGGTACAACGCAAAAAATGAAGAGTCAAAACAACAAGAAGCCGAACAACCAGCGCCGTCGTACAGGCGTGTAAATCGTCACCTCAATCAGACCAAAAAAGCTGCCCTTCCATTGAAGGTGCAGCTTTTTCGTATGCAAATTGGTATTATACCTCAGCTGGATACATACTATCCCGAAGAGCTTTGATTTCTTCACTCTCCAGATACTCATCATAACTCATCTGACGATCGATAACACCGTTAGGTGTAATCTCGATAATCCGATTCGCAATGGTCTGAATGAACTGATGGTCATGCGAAGTGAACAGGATCGTTCCATCGAAATCAATCAGTCCGTTATTGAGCGCAGTGATGGATTCGAGGTCCAAGTGGTTCGTAGGCTCATCAAAGATAAGCACATTCGCACCATTGAGCATCATTTTAGCCAGCATACAACGAACTTTCTCTCCACCGGACAGAACGCTCGCCTTCTTCAGTGCTTCCTCACCGGAGAACAACATACGTCCAAGGAATCCGCGCAGGAATGTCTCATCCTGATCTTTGGAGTATTGACGAAGCCATTCTACTAGGTTCAAATCAACACCGTCAAAATAAGCGGAGTTATCTTTCGGGAAGTAGGCTTGAGTCGTCGTTACACCCCAGCTATATTCTCCTGCTTCCGCTTCGGTTTCCCCAGTGATAACTTGGAACAACGTAGACTTCGGCAGACCGTTCGGTCCTACAAAAGCAATCTTGTCGCCTTTGTTTACAACAAAGCTAACGTTGTCGAGAACCTTCTCACCTTCAATAGACTTCGTAATGCCATCCACCGTTAGAAGCTGCTTACCTGCTTCACGCTCTGGTTTAAAGTTAAGGAACGGATATTTACGGTTCGAAGGACGAAGGTCATCCAGCGTAATTTTATCGAGCTGCTTCTTACGGGAAGTCGCCTGCTTGGATTTGGAGGCATTCGCCGAGAAGCGCTGAATAAATGCTTGAAGTTCCTTGATCTTCTCTTCTTTCTTCTTGTTCGATTCACGCTGAAGTTCAAGCGCCAGCTTACTGGACTCATACCAGAAGTCATAGTTACCGACATACAGTTGAATCTTACCAAAATCGATATCCGCAATATGCGTACATACCTTGTTCAAGAAGTGACGGTCATGGGATACAACGATAACGGTACCTTCATAATCCATCAAGAAATTCTCGAGCCATTGAATGGACTCTAGATCCAAGTGGTTGGTAGGCTCATCGAGGAGCAGGTTGTTCGGACGACCGAACAAAGCTTGCGCCAAGAGAACTCGAACCTTTTCGTTACCGCTCAGTTCCGCCATCTTCTTATCATGAAGCTCACGCGGAATACCCAGTCCGATCAATAGTGCAGCAGCATCTGGCTCAGCATCCCAACCATTTAGCTCAGCAAACTCACCTTCGAGTTCACCAGCACGCATACCGTCTTCTTCAGAGAAATCAGCTTTAGCGTAAAGTTCGTCTTTCTCCTTCATGATCTTGTAAAGGCGTGAGTGCCCCATAATAACTGTCTCTAGAACCGGATACTCGTCATACTCATAATGGTTCTGTTTAAGAACGGCCATCCGCTCATTAGGCGTCATATGAACTTCGCCTTGGTTCGGCTCGATTTCACCGGACAAGATTTTGAGGAAAGTGGACTTTCCTGCACCGTTGGCTCCGATCAAGCCGTAACAGTTGCCGGGTGTGAATTTTATATTTACATCTTCAAATAGTGCTCGTTTGCCATAGCGGAGCGTAATCCCGCTTGTACTGATCATTAAGCATTACCATCCTTTTTAACTATTGGTTTGTGCACATTATAGCATAAGAACTCCTTTTAACGAAGCTTTGCCGCTTAAAAACGTCATTCTGACGCATTCGAACAGATAAAGTCCTATAACAATGGAAAAAACCTCCTGAATTAATCCTGTCGGCCGACAGGTCTCAGAAGGCTTGTTAAGAGCAGTTCTTCTATAGAATCCATGAATCAGGACTCTACAGCTCTCCGTTCAGGTTGTACCTTAAAAGTCTCTCCATAACTCAGCACACGAATTTGATCCTCACCGATTCCGAGACGTTCGCGCTCGATTTCCATTCGCTCAAGTGCCTCCTGCGCTGTATCATCTGCAAGACGAAATGTTCCGTAATGCATGGGGATCATGGTCTCAGCCTTCACATCCAAAAATGCCTGCAGCGCTTCCTCTGGATTGACATGCTGTGATGTCATGAACCATTCGGGCTCATAAGCTCCAATCGGCATCAATGCAATATGAATATTAAATCGGTTACCGATTTCTTTAAATCCTGGGAAATACCCGCTATCTCCCGCAAAATATAAGTTTGGTGGAAGAATACGCGTGGTATCATGAGAATCCGTATTCTCATCTGGCTTATCCTTCTGCTGAAGTTCAGGCTCCAGCACAAATCCACCCCAATGCGAGGTATTGGTGTCAAACGGTGTGCGCCTTGTCCAGTGCTGGGTAGGAACGAAGGTTATGGTAACGCCGCCAATCGTTGTGGTCTCCCACCATTTCAGCTCAATGACACGCCTAAACCCTTTGCTCATCATTTTACGCTTAAGCCCTACAGGGACGATAATGGTTGTACCCTCCCGGTACAGCTTTCGAATGGACGAAAAATGCATGTGGTCATAATGCGAATGCGATATGAGGATAACATCAAGCGGTGGTATCTCAGCAATAGGAATACCTGGCTCTCCAAGACGTTTTGAAAGCCCCATCCTTTTCGCCCATACCGGATCAGTCACAATATTAAGCCCTTCATATTGGATGAAAAATGTCGCATGTCCGACCCAGGTTACGGAGGTTTCGTGCCTATTTCCGTGTAAATATTCAAGATCAGGCGTCAGATTCGGAATGACGTATGAATAGTCTTTTTTCTTATTTCGTCGTTCGTCACGCCACTGCTTAAATTGCTTCAATGTCTTATCTGTACTGACGTTATCGATATTGTTATAGCGGATTTTTGGCATTATGCCTCCTCCTTCCATACGTTAATTTTACCCCATTTATTCGTAAGTGCTCAACTTTGCTAGCAAAATGAACAATATTAATTTTATTCAGAAGGATCTTTAAACTTCATTGCATATATCACCATAAAAACGATCGAAACCGCAACAGTCAGCATGGGAGCGATAAAAATAGTGAAATACTCCATTGCTTCTCACCCCTT
This sequence comes from Paenibacillus sp. FW507-14B1B, assembly GCF_058781425.1. Classification (NCBI taxonomy): domain Bacteria; kingdom Bacillati; phylum Bacillota; class Bacilli; order Caryophanales; family Paenibacillaceae; genus Paenibacillus; species Paenibacillus sp. FW507-14B1B. The sequence continues at coordinate 45,734 of NZ_JBYSWS010000007.1, forward strand.
TTTACCGGATTTTCCGAGAATGTAATTGGCATCAAACAGAAAAAGCCGCATGAGCAAGACAAGTGACGGAATCAACACACATAAACCAAGCACAAACGCTGTAATCATAGAAATCGCCATGGTGTCGTTCGTGATGCTTTCATGAATATTGATATATTTATACAGCACGTATGGTAAATGTGACCGTCCATATCCGTACCAAGCAAAGGCAAATTGAAGCATAACCATAATAAAAGCTAGTCCAAGCCATTTCTTCTTCCAAACCGCATAAACCGCAAACAGGAAGCACAGGAATGATGCTATAAACATCCAAGACATATCCAGCATAGCTCTAAAATGTTCTGGATTTTGCCGATTTAAGGTCAAAAATGCAAAGAACGAACACAATATGGTTGGTCCACTCCAAATTAGTGCGTACCCTCGGACGATGCCAAAAGCAACTTCATCCCCCGCTCGTTTCGCGTAATAAGACAAGAACATAGCCGAGATATACAGGACACTAACAAGAGCAAGCAGAATGACAGACCATGTATACGGGTTCGTGAAGAAGCTAATCCAATCGATCAGTACCTTATCACCCTCCAGATAGATAATTCCTCCCTCTGAAATGGCAAGAATCGTGGACAGTGCTGCAGGAATGAGCAGCCCTGTTGCTCCATACAGTCCCATATATATGATGTTGTTATCCTTGTTGCTACCATAAGTATTATAAGCATAGTAGGCTCCCCGAATCGCAAGTAGCACGGTAGCAAGGCTCCCAGGAACAAGGAGTGCCGTACCGTAATAGAACGCTGCATCAGGAAAAAATCCAACAAGCCCTACGACGAAGAAGATCAAAAACACATTGGTTACTTCCCACACCGGTGATAGATACCTTTGAATAATGTTATGTATCTTGTTCTCATGCCCGGTCAAGACGCTGTAATAGCTGAAAAATCCAGCTCCGAAATCAATTGACGCGACGATCAAATACCCGAACAAAAACGTCCAAAGAATCGCAATTGCCACTACTCCGTAACTCATTATGCATTGCCTCCTTTGTCATTCAGTTCAAGCATTCTAAGCTCGTCCTCCGCATTCTTATTACGAAACAACTTGCCCAGGACCCGTATTGCAGAAACCGACAACACCAAGTATAAAATAATGAACAGCACAAGCATCCACCCTACACTTGTTGAGGTAGTCGCTGCTTCAGACACTTTCATGTACCCTCTCAGCATCCACGGTTGTCTGCCTACTTCCGCCAAGAACCAACCCAGCCAGATCGCTACCAAAGCCAGCGGACCAAGTGCAAATAGAGCAATAAGCAGCCATTTGGGATACGGCTTTTTACCCGGAAGTTTTTTACGGAAGATATACAACAGTGGAATGACAAGAAGCATTACACCATTCGTAACTTTTAAATCAAAGAAGTAATGCACCATAAGTGGTGGACGTTCATCTTCAGGAAATTCATTCAGACCGATTACTTTCGTATCGGGCCGGTTCCCGGCAAGAATACTCAGTGCATACGGGATTTTCAAAGCGTATCTGATATCATGATTCTCATCTAACACCCCACCATAAATTAGAGGAGCTTTCTCCATCGTCTCAAAATGCCATTCTGCTGCAGCCAGCTTCTCCGGTTGATACTTCGCAAGAAACTTACCCGAGAAATCACCGATAGCCACTGTGGCAACTGCAAAAACAAAAGTGGAAATGACCGTCAGTTTCAGCGCCTTTTTGAAATAGGGATGCTTGCTTCCTCTTAGAAGACAGAAGGCCGCTATACTTGCAAGTGCAGCAGCACTTGTCGTGTAAGCTGACGCCAGCACATGGCTAACCTTCGTTGGTGTCGCCGGGTTGAACATCGCTACAAACGGATTGATATTCGTAAACACACCATCCACCAGCTCAAAACCTTGAGGCTGGTTCATAAATGCGTTCAAACTCGTAATGAATATAGCTGAAGCAGAGGATGCGATTGCAACTGGAATCAATAGCAGAAGGTGAGTCATTTTATTCTTAAAACGATCCCACGTATACAAATAGATTCCCAGAAATATCGCTTCGATAAAAAATGCAAAGGTCTCCATAAAGAGCGGCAGCGCAATCGCCTTACCTGCAACTCTCATGAAGGTTGGCCACAGCAGACTCAGTTGTAATCCAATCGCCGTACCTGTGACGACACCGACTGCGACTGTAATAACAAACCCTCTTGCCCAGCGGCGTGCCATCAACGTGTAATGGTTATCTCCGGTACGAATGCCGCGCCATTCAGCAAGTGCAAGCATTAAAGGGATACCAACGCCAATCGTAGCAAGAACAATATGTACAAATAAAGTTAATGCGGTTAATATCCGGCTCATCAAAACAGGGTCCAGCGATGACATAAGGTTCACTCCTTGTTGTTTGGGCTTAAATAATAAGTTGTATATGGACTAACTGAAGTAATGCATAAAGCGAATCAAGGCCTTTACCGTTCCATAGAGCATGATCGCTGCTACAACAAAACAGACCAGGGCAAGTCTTTTTTCCTGCTTATTCGATAGCATAAATAGCCTCCTTCTATCACCATTATCAGTTTTACAATCCCTTCCTCTTTTTATCCAAGAAAGGTTTAAAAAGTTTATGGTTCGTGAGTTATGTTTGTTCCTGTCTTCAAAAGAGGTACAATAGGTAAGAATGAGAAGGAGGTTAATTACGATGAAAATTACGTTTATCGAGCCTACCCCGAGTCCAAACTCCATGAAGCTCCACTTGGATGAATCACTCGAACCCGGGATTCGCAAAACATATACGACAGATAATGAACGCTCTGCTCCTACATGGATTCGTGAGCTTTTGCATATTCCTGGGGTGAAAAGTGTATTTCATACTGCCGATTTTATTGCTCTAGATCGAAAGGGAAGCGCTGACTGGCCTTCTATTCTTGGTGAGGTTCAAGAGAAATTTGGACAGCAAGGTCTGAAGACAGGTCTTGAAGACAGTACGAGTGAACAATCCGGTTTTGGAGAAGCAGAGGTATTTGTACAGTTATTCCGGGGAATACCGATGCAGATTCGTGTAAAAGGTGAAGGACGCGAAGAGCGTATTGCCCTCTCCCCTCGCTTCACTCAAGCGGTAACTGAGGTTGCCTCGGCCATGCTCATCAAGGAACGGAAATTGAAAGACTATGGTGTTCGTTACGGTGAACTGGCCGATATTGCCCGCGAAGTCGAGCAGGAAATTGAAGCTGCATATCCACAAGAACGATTGGACAAGGTGGTTGCTCAGGCGATCGCGCACGGTATAGGAGAGGAAGAATTTGTTGAGCAGCGCCGTAAGCTAACGGATGAGGAAATCCAAACCGCAATGAAACATCCAGATTGGCGTGTGCGTTATGCAGCCTTTGAGCTCTTGGAGCCGAAGGAAGAACATATTTCGATTCTCTCGGGCGCTTTAAAAGATCCTAAAATGCAGATTAGACGTCTCGCGGTTGTATACCTGGGCGATCTTCGTACACCTGAAGCAATGGAGCTTCTATATGAAGCGATGCGTGATGACACACCTGCCGTACGCCGCACAGCCGGAGATACATTGTCCGATATCGGTGATGCAGCAGCTACACCTGTTATGATGGAGACACTAAAAGACAGCAGCAAACTGGTACGGTGGCGCGCCGCTCGCTTCCTGTATGAAGTTGGTACAGAGGATGCTCGTGCTGCACTCGAGGAAGCTGCGCAAGATCCAGAATTTGAAGTGAGTCTGCAGGCTAGAATGGCCCTCGAGCGGATTGAATCTGGAGAAGAAGCTGCAGGAACCGTATGGCAGCAAATGGCGAAGCGATCTAAACAATAACAGCGGATGTTATATTTAACCATTGATCCAACCGCATTTCTTGTCTTATACTTAGACTCTCTTCAAATAAAAGAATAATTAGATAGCCTCATCATTCCACGATGAGGTAGAGGTTGCGAATAGGATCAGTAGATGTGTTAAGGTGAAGAGACACCCATGACGCACAGTTGAAAGGCCTATTCGCCGAAGTATGTGTTATGCTCTTGTAACGCCTGCTGGGGCCGCTCCTGAAAGGGACGGAACTGTCACGGGAGTTGTATCCCGTGTTGTGCTATCTTCATGGAGGTTGATGCGGTATACCAAGGGCCGCAGGTCATAACCTGCGGCCCTATTTATGTTATTTCCTACCTTGTGATATGAATGTAGAAAGAAGGAGTGTTGTTCAACATGAGATCCAAGAAAGCACCAGCGACTTCTCTTAAGCCAAGTTTAAAAGCACGGCATATGACAATGATCGCTCTGGGTGGCTCGATCGGAACCGGTCTGTTTCTTGCAAGTGGAGGCGCCATTGCTTCAGCAGGACCAGGCGGAGCCCTTATCGCTTATGCTGCCGTAGGTTTGATGGTATATTTTCTGATGACGAGTCTGGGGGAGCTGGCGACTTATCTGCCGGATTCAGGATCCTTCAGTACTTATGCGACACGCTTTGTTAGTCCCGCTTTCGGTTTTGCTGTTGGCTGGAACTTCTGGTATAACTGGGCCGTCACCATCGCCGCTGAACTTGCGGCTGCTACGGTAATTATTAAATTCTGGTTCCCGGACAGCCCGTCATTCCTATGGAGCCTCTTGTTCCTTGCTATTATGTTCGGTCTGAATTTTCTCTCAGCCAAAGGTTATGGTGAATCGGAATACTGGTTCGCTATGATTAAGATAATCACGGTTGTCCTGTTTCTGATCGTCGGCGTTTCCATGATCTTCGGGATTCTTGGTGGTGAGGCAGTTGGCTTCACGAACTTCAATATGGACGGCGGTTCTATGCACGGTGGATTCTTCGCTCTGGTTGGTGTGTTTATGGCTGCAGGCTTCTCGTTCCAAGGGACTGAGCTGATTGGGGTAGCTGCTGGAGAAAGTGAAAATCCAAGAGAGAATGTTCCTCGTGCGATTCGCCAAGTGTTCTGGCGCATTCTGATCTTCTATATTTTCGCTATCCTGGTTATCGGTCTGCTTATTCCATATACAGATCCAAGTCTGCTGCAGTCCGGTGTGGACAATATTGGTGTCAGTCCGTTTACACTAGTGTTTGAAAAAGCCGGTCTTGCCTTCGCAGCTTCAGTTATGAACGCAGTCATCTTGAGTTCGGTACTGTCTGCCGGTAACTCGGGCATGTATGCATCTACTCGTGTATTGTATGCAATGGCTAAGCAAGGCATGGCACCTAAATGGCTCAGTCGATTGAACAGTCGTGGTGTGCCGGTAGGAGCCCTAATTGTGACAACTTCTGTAGGTATGCTTGCTTTCCTAGCTTCCTTTTTCGGAGACGGCGTTGTCTATATCTGGCTTCTAAACGCATCAGGAATGTGCGGATTTATTAACTGGCTTGCGATTGCTATTAGTCATTACCGCTTCCGTAAAGCTTATATCGCACAAGGCCATGATCTGAAAGATCTGCCATTCCGTGCTCGCTGGTTCCCATTCGGTCCATTATTCGCATTTGTACTCTGCTTGATTGCCATTCTCGGACAAGGTGGTTTTAGTGGAGATATTGATTGGTATACAATTATCGCAACTTACTTTAGCATACCGCTCTTCCTTTCCATCTGGTTCGGTTACCGTCTTGTGAAGAAAAGCCGAATTATCCCACTTAAGGAATGTGATTTGAGTACGAAGACTAATCTATAATATAAAAACAGGCCGCTCAAGGGTTAACCCTTGAGCGGCCTGTTGTTTTAAGTGATGAGATTTGCTTACCACGAGATGTGGACCTTCAAATCATCCGTATCATCCAGAAGACTATGATAGTATCTAATCGCACCCACACCTGATTTACGCTGAAGATTCTGCAGCACAACTAACAAGTCCGTTTCCTTCCCATCGAACCTAAAGACCAGCTCCGATCTACCTGCTTTATTCGCTGCCTTCACCTTGCCCTGTAAATCACTATATGTCTTTACGATCGCTTCTTTCTCATAGAGATGGTAATCTAATTCTTTCATGAGCTTCTGGTAAAGTCCAGATTTAGGAGATCCCTCAGATACTAATGCCTTTAAGGTATTCCGGTACAATGTATCGGCCTTCGGATAGGTTTTCGTCCACGTATGGTCTTTACCCATCTGTGCGTCATTCCTTAGATAATAGGTGTAGGATACCGTTCCATCACGGTTAGGAACCGGATCATTCCATGTTGTATCTAAGTGATACCATTTCCCATCCACTAGAACCAGATTCCAAGCATGAAGCTGTCCCTGTGGATTTCCTTCAGCATATGCTGTACCTTCAACGATCTTATTCTGAATTCCCGACTCTTTCAGCAGCTTATAGGTTAATAAAGAGTAACCCTGGCATACTGTGCTGCCACTACTTAGCCCATCATAGGCAGTATATTTCTGAAGTGAAGTATCATATTTCAAATTCAATATGACCCAATCGTTAATGGCCTTCACTTTCTCATGATCATTCATCCCCGGCTTCAACAGATCCTTCAGAATCTCCTTCACCTTCTGATTCACATATGCAGTCTGCTCCGCCGTTTCACGGTAAGTTAAACGAACAGTGACGTCAGCAGAGCTTGAGGTACCGCGATAATCATAGCTGTAGCTAGCAATTGTATAGTGAATATAGGGGTCGCTATCCATCGCCTGATCGAGCGCATTCTTAAGATGTGTCTTTAATGACTTGGTATGGCCCTGATACACAAAACGAACGGTAGATTCCCTGCTATTCATTGCAGCAAGCAGCTTCTGTTGAATCGCGTTAACGGATTTCACAACTGCTTTATTGGAATTGGCATATACATCACTGATTTCAACCGGTTCAGGGACTGCAGCAACGGTAACCGCTAATGTCCCGACCAGCAGCAGTTTTATAAATGCCGCCCGGTTTAATTTCATGGGTACACCCGCCCTTCGTCTTCCACACTCTCTGCATGGTTATTGTATCATATTACCCATGGGCCGTAAGCTTCTGTTTAGCCTTTCCAAGTTCAAAACAAGGATTGTCTACGCTGATCAGATAACCTTCAAGAAGGCAATGGTTACCACATGAAATTTTCGTTCATGAACGAATCACTCTTCCCTGCAAGTTCAGACAAACGTAGTAGCACTTCCGCAGCCTCTGCACGTGTAACGACCCGCTGAGGCATGAACTTTCCATCAATCACAGGGATTAATCCCAGCTTCATCGTAATAATCGCAGCTCCTTTATTCATTACAGAAGCGGAATCGCTAGCTCCAGGAATGACATCATCTTTGGTGAAGGTAAGACCCAGTTTCTCATAATTCAACATCTGAGTCAGCATAAGAGCAAGTTCGTCTCGAGTAATCTTACGTTCTGTACTAAAGGAGGCATCCGGCTCATATGGGAGCCAATTCTGTGAAACTAAACTCTGAATCGCTTTATAATATTTATTCTCTGGCTTAATACTTCCGTATGGCTCTGTGTTCTCCCCATAATACTGATCCAAAGATGAGTTCAGGGCTCTGGCAACGAACAGATACCAGTCTCCAGTCGTGATTTCCTGATCAGGAGATATCTTCTGATCTGCATCCGGAATCATCACGCGATACTGAACCATTGTATTCAGTGCTGCTTCTGACTTATGTCCCTTCGTATCTTTTGCAGGAGCAGCCTCTGTGTTCGAATACTCAAGCAGGATCGTATCATGCCACTTTCCAGTTATAGCATCAAGTGGAATTGAAATTAAGTACACCGAGTTGATATCCTTCCGTACCGGATAATACACGAGCTTCGTGCTCGGCTCACCTGATCCATTCATGGACATATAGCCACCATATTGAGCGAACTTAAGCTTTAACTCCGTCTCCTTTAGAAAGGCTGCCTTCGCTTCCGCTTCTGTAATAACAGGCTTACTATTTAACGGCAAGTCAGATATTTGTGCAAACGAATAGTTAGCGAACTGGTTCACTTGTCCATCCATTCCGACTGCGATTGAAAGGGTATCTCCTGAAATCGGTATACCACCAGCGTATCGGGTAAATGAAAATTGATAGTTCTGATACGGATCATTTTTTCCTGGCTCAACTGTGCTCGTTAGTTTCCATTCCTTAGCAGCATCGGGTGTTAATCTGGAAATGGTACGAAACGCAATTTTCTCGGCATCTTTTTTCGATACCTTATTCACTGCGGATGTTTTATCCTGTTCAGACTTCATACCTGATTCAAAACGATAGGAATAAAAGTTATACGTATAAATCTGACCTGTCTTTGAATCGACCTCTACGGAGAGATCCCTACCATTTTGCAAATCACTAAACGAGATACTCCACACACTAGATTCCTTGTCACTCCAGCGTTTTCCCAGTCTTTTGTTGGTTGCTTTATAATTTTTTGAGATATCCATTTGCGATTGGACCCATTTAACAGCCTCATCTCCACTGGATAAAGGCTTCGGAGAAGGCGTATACACACCAGATGAAGTTGGAATGTCTACCGGCTTGAATTGATCTGCCTTAATCGGTTCCCCCCCATAATCTAGCACGTCTCCTGTATTCGCATCAATCGAGAAGCCCGCCTCCGTCTTCGGAACATACCCCAAGAAATATGACCCCTGCGTTCTAGCAAACTGTGAAGAAGAAGGAATGTAAGATAACTCAACTTCAAAAGATTCTTCATATTGTTTTCTAGCTGCTTCCGCTGAAACTTTAGCTACTGAAGAAGCCGGTGTTATCTCAGACTGCTTCGTTCGATTGAACGTTGTTACCTGACCTTGCTCATCGAGCGATATACTAATCATATCTGCGTCTGAAGGGATGCCATTTACAGATACATTAAAGTAAAACTCATATGTAGTGGGACTAAATAATGATTTCGTCATACCCATATACAGGGGATTCTCAACTAGTTCGTTTGCATTGACGCTCTTTATGTTCTTCTTAATCCATTCCATTGCCTTCTTGGAAGCTGCCTCTCTGCCTAGTGGTTGCGTGGGCCCTTCCTGTAAAGACATCAACAGATAACGCGGTATATACACGGATACAATTTCACCGGTGACTGCATTCACTGAAGCGCTAAATCCAGTCCCCCGATTTCCTTTTTGAAAAGAGAACATAATCTCCCATACCTTTGCACCTGTGCTTGAATAGTTCTGTTCTGCGAATTCAGCATTCGTTGCCGTCGCTTTATTCAGCATTGGAAACAATCTTTTTATCGTCTCTTCCGCTTGCTTGGCCGAAATTTTGGCTCCTTCTGGAATCTCTGTGCTCATATTCTGTGCCACTGTTTCTACAATTCCCCCTGCGTCTACTTGCGTAACGGTAACCACTCCATGACTTGAATCCCCCCATACTGGTTGTGCAAGACAGAGCATAGCCGTGGCTGTAACAGCACATACGGTAGACTTCATCTGAACAGACTTTTTAGACTTGTTCTTCAATTCATTCGCTCCCTTCACATGGCTCGGTATTTAGCATTAAGCTCAACTGGAACAGTACCATGCTCTTACGTGCAGCGATGTGTTCAACATAGAAAGTATGATCTGTGCAGCAAGGTCATAATAACTCTCCTACAGTACAAACGGTTGTAAGGGTCGTCTGGTTACGCCCTGTTAACACGATATTTTAGGAAAATCCAACAATCCCATAGCATGTCACTCTATTTCTTATGTTTGAAATTATGAAAATAGACCTGTCTTGTCCAGACAAAAAAACGCCGCCCCTAACCAGGGACAGCGTAAATATCTAACAATAGCAATGAATCACCGGTATTCCATTAGCTGCTGACTCAGCTCGCGTGTTGCTCCATACACGCGCTGATAAGACGCAAACAATGCATTATACTTCGCCACGTTATCTGGATTCGGCTCGTATTTCTGTGCCGGACGTAAGAATGCAGATGCACACCCCTTCAGACTCGGGAACCAGCCGCAACCGTATGCTGCTAGCATAGCAGCCCCCATCGCGGGCCCTTGCTCACTTTCAAGCTTTACAATCTCGGCATTAAAGATATCGGCTTGCATCTGGAGCCAGCTGTCATTCTTGGCACCGCCACCGATCGAGATCACCGTGTCGATCGTTTTGCCAGAAGCTCGTAAGATATCGATGGATTCACGTAACGAAAAAGTGATTCCTTCAAGCACCGCACGTGCAAAATGTGGGAGCTTATGCACTGCATCCATGCCAATAAAGCTGCCACGAATATTCGCATCCGGATGTGGCGTACGCTCACCCACAATATATGGTGTGAACAGAAGTCCACTACTGCCAGCTGGAATTTCATGAATCCCATCTAGCAACTCATCAAAGGATATGTCAGGAGCAAACGTTCTTTTGAACCATTCCAGACTGTATCCTGCCGCAAGGGTTACTCCCATAATATAGTATGCATCTTTCTCACTGTGATTGAAAAAATGCACTTTGCCTTCGAAGTCCACCTCTTTACGATCTTCGTAAGAAAGCACCACACCAGACGTTCCTATACTGCACATGGTCTGCCCTTCAGCAAGAATGCCTGCACCCATTGCACCGCAAGCATTATCAGCCCCACCAGTAAATACTTTCGTAGCCTCTAAAAGCCCGGATTGCTCCGCAATCTCCGGAAGCAGCGTTCCGCTTAGGTCGAATGACTCCACTAGTGGAGGACAGAAGGAATGTGGTAAATGGAATGTATCCAAAATATCAGTACTCCAGGCTTTTCCGGCCACATCCAGCAGCAACGTTCCTGCGGCATCCGAATAATCCATAGTTATATTTCCAGTTAAGCAGTAACGCACATAATCCTTCGGTAACAGAAATACAGCCGCTTGTGTTAGAATGTCAGGCTCATGTTCCTGTACCCAGAGGATCTTAGGAAGCGTAAAGCCTTCCAGTGCACGATTGCGCGTAATACGAAGAAGCTTATCTCCAAGCGCATCCTCTATTCGGCGGCATTGTTCTGTCGTCCGGGTGTCGTTCCAAAGAATTGCTGGACGAAGCACCTTGCCCTCCTCATCTAACAGAACCAAACCGTGCATCTGTCCTGAGAAGCTCAGTCCTTCAATGTGAGAGGGTTCAATCGCGTTCTCTTCTATTAAACGCTTTAAAGAAAGGAGTGTCTTCTCTACCCAATCTTCCGGGCGCTGTTCACTATAACCTGGTTTTGGCTGACTCAGCGGGTAGGCTTCCGAATGCTCTGCTACCACTTTCCCACCACGATCTACGAGCACCGTCTTTACTGCACTTGTGCCAAGATCGACTCCGATCACATAACTCATCATGATTCCTCCTCATGGTTAGTCGCAGCAAGTTAGATACCTGGATCTGCTCTGCTGAAACCTTTGGGGTGAAACAGCTTCACCGGCTTCCCTTATGGGAGCCGGTGAAGTTAATCATTTCTCATAGAGCATACGCCGAGTAGGCATATTCCATCAGGTTTAGTTAGCAAGAATGTACTGATTAAGCAGGCCTTTAAGCATTTCTTGGCGACCAGATTCATTCTTACGAGGTGTCTCGTTGTTCAGCGCATACTCAGCCAAGGAAGCCAAGGTCGCTTTACCAGATACTACGTCCGCACCGATTCCTTCAGTGAAGCTGCTGTAACGTTTCGCGATAAAGTCTTCGAAGACACGGTCTTCAATCAGCTTGGCAGCTACCTTCAAGCCTTTTGCATAAGTGTCCATACCTGCAATATGTGCAAGGAATAGATCCTCAGGCTCGAAGGATGGACGACGCACCTTCGCGTCAAAGTTCACACCACCACGGCCAAGGCCATCATTCATGAGCACCTCATACAGAGTTAGTGTTGCATCATAAATATTTACCGGGAACTCATCTGTATCCCAGCCAATCAGCATGTCCCCTTGGTTCGCATCCAGCGAGCCCAGCATTCCGTTCAAGCGAGCTACGCGAAGCTCGTGTTCAAATGTATGACCAGCTAGTGTTGCATGGTTCGCTTCAAGGTTCAATTTGAAGTGTTTATCAAGTCCGTATTTTTGCAAGAATGCAATTGTCGTAGCGGCATCAAAGTCATATTGGTGCTTCGTCGGTTCTTTAGGCTTAGGCTCAATCAAGAACTGAGCGTCAAATCCGATCTCCTTAGCATAGTCAATCGCCATATTGAACAGACGAGCCAGGTTATCAAGCTCTAGACCCATATCCGTGTTCAGCAGCGTCTCGTAACCTTCACGGCCTCCCCAAAATACATAGTTCTCAGCTCCGAGGCGTTTACCCACTTCCAGACCCTTCTTCACTTGTGCAGCTGCATATGCATATACATCTGCATTGCAGGTGGTTCCTGCACCGTGCATGTAGCGTGGATTCGTGAACATATTCGCCGTGTTCCACAGAAGTTTCTTACCGGTCGATTTCATATGGTCTTCAATCATGTCTACGATTGTATCGATGTTGCTATAGAATTCACGCAGATTATTTCCCTCTGGAGCGATATCTACATCATGGAAGCAGAAGAACGGCATGTTCAATTTATCCATGAATTCAAAACCGGCTTCTACACGCGCTTTCGCAAGATCCATACCGGAGTAATTGCCCCAAGGACGAACTGCTGTATCCGCACCAAACGGATCAGATCCGCCAGCAGTAAGTGTGTGCCAGTAAGCCATAGCGAAACGAAGATGTTCTTCCATCGTTTTGCCGGCTACAACCTCTTTCGGATTATAAAATTTAAAAGCATACGGATTCGTTGATTTGCTTCCTTCGAATTCGATCTTATTCACGTTGTTAAAATAGGCCATGAGATAAATCCTCCTATTTGCTTTAGATTGTGGTTAGAAGTTAACGCTTACAACGCAATCCTAACACATCCCTATAACTTTGTCTATTGGTTAAACTAAGTTGATGTTTAGGTAGTAATTCCCTGTTGTGTTAGACCTTAAATTATCGCTGTATCTCTTCTCTATCTGTTGCAATTTTATAATCTTCCCCCTAGACTATGAGCATATATTACGTTCTATTTGACTACTGAAGGATGGGTTTACCATGACAAACATCACTGGTGATCAAGCACTGGTTAAGAAGATAAATATGTCTATCGTACTGAATACGATTATCCGCTATGCCCCTCTATCCCGTGTCAAAGTATCCGAATTGACTGGGCTTAATAAAGCAACTGTATCGAATCTTGTGCTGGAGCTGTGCGAGAAACATCTCTTATTAGAGAGCGGACCTGGTGAATCAAGCGGCGGTCGTAAACCACGCATGCTGTTGTTTAATGGTAAAGCAGGTTATGCCCTAGGGGTAGAAATTCGCCTTAAGCAGATGGTCGCTATCCTGACCGATCTAGAAGGAAGAATTATTGCGGAGAATGAATGCTTGCTGGAGCATCACGATGTCTCATCTGTGTTAAATCGTATGGTGCAGTTGATTAAAGGTCTCATGCAACTTGCCCCCCCTTCCCACTACGGGATCGTAGGCGTCGGCGTAGGTGTGCCTGGTATGGTAGACAGTGATGGTACCGTTCTATTTGCTCCTAACCTGGGGTGGGAGATGGTTCCACTACGGCAACTCCTTGAAGATGAAATCGGTGTGCCGGTCACGATTGATAATGAGGCTAACGCTGGGGCCCAGGGTGAGCTTCGATTTGGGGCTGGACGTGACGCACAGCATCTGTTGTATATTAGTGCTGGAAGCGGTATTGGGTCAGGGATTATTATCAATGGAGAGCTCTACAAGGGAGCACGAGGCTATGCCGGGGAAACTGGACATATGACGATTGAAGCAGACGGGAAGGCCTGCTCATGTGGTAATCGTGGATGCTGGGAGCTATATGCATCGGAGAAAACCTATGATTCTCTTGATGCTTCTCTCCCTTCACGCCGAACCTCAGAATTAGTGAAGCATGCTGAACAAGGGCATGATAATACGATTGCTCATTTTGAAAATATTGGTCGTTACCTCGGGGTTGGTATTACAAATCTCGTGAACGGCTTTAACCCTCAATCAGTTGTTATCGGAGGCCCATTGTCGGATGCGCGTGAATGGATTCAAGATACGATCGAGCAAGTCGTCTCTAAGCGAACCCTTCCCTATCACCGTGAACGAATGGAAATACGCTTTGCGGAACTAGGCAGTCGATCTACCGTCATTGGAGCTGCTTACTCAGCTATTTCACATTTTCTCGGGCCAGTACGCGTATCAATGCCTTTAAATTGACGTAATTTCGCCTCATTTTTTATTTCGTAACTAAGGTAATATCCATCTGTTTCCTATATAATGGATTTCATATATGTGTGATATATGTCACTTCGAAACATGTAATCTATAAGGAAGATTCAGATTGGAGAGGAACGTTTCATGACTTATGTCAATACTGCAGATATTACGGCACAAATGTTTGTTACCGTGCTGCTATTTCTCTTAGTTATTGCGCCACTGTTCAGCTTAGCTATTCTACGTCTCTTTCAAGGAAAGAAAAAAGCAGGTCTTACACTTATTGGTGCGGGAATCGGTGCATACGCTATTTTCCAGCTCATTATGGTTATCTTTTTTTGACAAAAATTGAAACATGAAATTCCATAGTGCAACAATCCACATTGTCATTTTGACGTTTTGTTAGAGAATATCTATATCGCAAAGGGGCTGTCCCAAAAGATCATTAGATCTAGAGGGGTAGCTTCTTCTTTTACGTAGAAGTCGCTCCGCGTACGAAACGTTCCTACCATCGCTGTTGCCCCCTTTTCTTATCGTTACACACGTATCGGATCATTAAAATCATTATCGATGGATCATGATTTTACATCCTCACAAAAAGGATTTTTGTCTAAATTAATATACTTTAAATTTGTTAGCTTACTTAAGATTGTAGGCTTTTCCTTTAACATATTATTGTTTAGCGATAATGACCGCAGGTTTACTAAGGATTCCATCTCCACTGGCAGCTCCGATATGGCTGTGTAGCAAATGTCCAAACTCTCCAGATTCTTAAGCTTGCCAATTTCCGGTGGAAGCTTCGTCAGGGAAATATCACTTTTCTGGATCATAATGGATAAATCGGTAATGGTATGATAGCTCCCACAATAGACTGTTAAGCTCTTTAAGTGGATCAGCTTGCTGATATCTGCAGATATCTCCTCCAGATCCGCCGTATAAATCGTAAGTCTCTCCAGTGTCGTCAGATCAAACAGTGATCTCGGTAGTCTACGAACATCCTGCTCAAAAATATACAAATCCTTCAAACCCTTAAGCTCCGAGATGCGTTCTGGAATCTCCTTGATTCCATAGGCCTCGATAGATAGCTTCGAAGGCTGATGGTATACAGCATCCTCTATAAAAAGCTCGAAATTCTGCTTGTATTCACGACGATCAAAGAACAAACCAGGAATGGATTGCGCCAAATCTTCCGCTTCCGCTGTATCCACCCTCATGCCAGCCATTTGTTCATGTGCGACATTGTACAAAAAGTCTCGTCTCTGTTCATCCCAAAAGCTTAGATCTTCCGGAAGATGTGAATTCTGCCACTCAAACAGACTATTTGCCGTGTCTTTCAGCACTTTCCCTGCTTCCGGGCAGCATTTGTATATATAATAGGTTCCTTGGCTGTAGGCTATAGCATTGTCCGGCATCATCTCCCCCATATGACGTATCTCGATCAAAAAGGGCTCTAGTGCGGTGAGTGCCCGCTCCCCCCTCTCTGAAAGGCCCAAACTATGGCGGGTTGCTAGCACGAAAAACTTGGACTGCGACACAACATAATCAATCAAACGTCTATATGCTTTTCCTTGTATATCACAATAAAACGGAATCATAACATCCCCCTCTTTTCGTCCTAAGCAATTTGCATAAGATAATACATTCAAACCCCATAATTTGTAAATATAATCCGATGCTTATCTCATACAAAAAAAAGAGCAGCTTCACTCTTTCAAGTGAAGTGCCCTTTCCTCCGTTTAGCTGCATATCTAAGTTGTGCGTAGCAAGCGCAGTCCGTTCAGAATAACCAGAATCGTACTGCCTTCATGGCCAATTACCCCTAGTGGAAGAGCTACGCCTTGCAGAAAATTCGCAACAATTAACGTAAGAATAACGGTGATTGCAAACACCATATTTTGCTTCACAATTCGCTGAGTCTTACGAGCTAGCTTAACGGTTCCAGCAATTTCCTCAATATTATCATTCATCAACACCGCATCTGCCACCTCTAGCGCTGTTCCGCTGCCGGTAACTCCCATACCGATACCAACCGTTGCAGTTGCTAAAGCAGGCGCATCATTCACTCCATCGCCCACCATAACGACATGCCCATACTGCTCACGCAGATTCTTCAAATGTTCAACTTTATCCTCGGGCAGCAAATCAGAGAAAACCATATCAACACCCGTCTGCTTCGCAATGACTTGAGCGGTTGCTCTGCGATCACCCGTTAACATAGCTACTTTAATCCCAAGCTGTTGAAGCCGCTTCACAGCTGCTGCCGCTTGCGGACGCACTGCATCCTGCATAGCGATCATTCCGATCACCCGGTTATCTACGAGGACAACTGATACCGTCTTTCCTTCAGATTCTAGTTCCGAGCGGATAGAGGCCCAATCCTGATCCGATGCTCCTTCCACTCCAGATCGCAAAGAAGTAGCAGAGGTTTTATACTCTTCAAGATCCAGTACATCACTCTTTCCGATCTTCCACACCTTCCCTTGAACCTCAGCCTGCATGCCCCATCCCGTTATAGATTGCGCGTTCTCAGCTGGGTGGAGCACAGCGCCTTCCTCCTTCGCCAACTGAACAATTGCCATGGCAAGCGGATGCTTAGACATACTCTCTACGGATGCACAAATACAGAGTAACTCTTCACGTGACATTCCTTCACCAACAATAAAGTCAGTGACAATCGGTGCTCCCAGCGTCAATGTTCCCGTCTTATCGAATGCCACTACCGCAGTTCGGGCCATGTTCTCAATATGGGCTCCACCTTTAAACAATACCCCTTTGCGGGCACGATTCGAGATCGCAGACAGCATGGCAGGCATAATGGAAGACACTAGTGCACATGGTGAAGCAACAACTAGAAATACCATTGCTTTATAGAATGAAGTACTCCAATCCCAACCGAGCAGCGGTGTGGTTAATAAAATTAATCCCATCGTTACGAGGACCACCACTTTGGCATAAATCGATTCGAAACGCTTGATGAAGCGCTCCGATTCCGGAACTTCACTCTCTGCTTCTTCGACTAATTTAATGATTTTGGCAAAAAGAGTCTGGTCTGCAGACTGTGTAACTTCTACATGTAACACACCTTCACCATTAAGCGTCCCAGCAAATACCTCATCCCCTACCACCTTATCTACGGGAATGGATTCCCCTGTTATAGAGGACTGATTCACAGAAGAGCTTCCTCGATAAACCGTACCATCAGCAGGTACAAGCTCACCTGGTTTAACAAGGATGAGATCGCCAATCTCCAATTGATCAATGGAGATCGACACCATCTCACCATTCTCAATACGAAGTGCCGTCTCAGGCTGAAGCTCCATCAGTGAAGATATGTCCTTACGACTACGCTGCATGGTGTAGCTTTCCAGTGCACCACTTAGTGCAAAGATAAAGATCAGCATCGCCCCTTCATTCCAGTAGCCAATCGTCGCAGCTCCCAGAGCAGCAGCAATCATTAATAAATTAACATCCAGATCACGTTCAATGAGAAGTGTCTTAACACCTTCTTTAGCCTTGATCCAGCCCCCTATCGTATATGAGACTACGTATAAAATAACAGATAACGATTCTGACCACTGGCTCACTGCCCATGCGGCAAGCATGAGAACGCCGCTTCCAAGTGCTGCTAGCACCTCCGGATTGCTAAGTAAGCTCTTCAAGTCCCATCCACCCGAATGACGAGGCCTTTGTGGGCCTGCTCCGTTCTCTACCGAAGACAAGTCTCCAATCTGTCCACTCTGTACCATTTGCATCGTTAATCAACTCCTACTTGAGAATGAGATCCATTCTTATTCCCCTTAAAATGACACATGCTGCCCCGGCTAAGCCGGAGCAGCATGCTAAATGAGAATGAGAATCATTTTTGTCCTTATACAATTTATTTTCCTTAGACCAACTTTATATTTTTATCATACCCATAACCTGCCTATTTGTAAACCTACATTCGCCTATTCATTGATGATTTTTTTTCAAAGCTTGTCCGAGCTGATGTAGAGCAAAAGTCCATGCGAATGTTGTAACCACATGGACTCATTACTCTTAGAAAGATAACTCGATTATTCAAATTCTCATTTCCTATGCCTCTTCTGCAGTTGGAAGACGACTTAACATCCATTCCAAGCGGATCCCTGCAATACGAACTGCCGCCACCAAGTCAAGTGCGCAACATACTTCCGATATTCCAAGCCGGTACACTCTCCGTAGATCCGATACTGTAACTTCCCCGCTTACTCTAATGACCATATGAGGCTTAACACGACGAATACGGAGCAGAATCTCTTCCAAATTAGACCCAAGCAAGACCGGACTAGCCCAGTCTGTTATCGGTTCATCCATCTTGAAACTGTCCGTTGCTCGGAATGAACCTTCCTCATCGAACCGATGTAACTCCGATTGCTTTTCTGTATCTACAACAATAACATCTGCTAATCGAGCGATGTCTGCCGCATCCACTGGTGCAATCTTAGGGTGAAGCAGGGCTCCGATTTTGGGAACAACAGAAGGCTTTACATGACAAAGTGTCTGCTTTCCAACCTCTTCAATAAAATCATGTGCTGCGATGAAATCTGCTGTATCAGCAGGCCATAAAGCTAACAGCTCTAACCGACTATCCAATCCTGCTTCATGGCATCTCGCCAACGCACGATATAATGATTCAAGTTGTATATCCTGCAGATCGTGCCGAATCTCAGGTCTGCATGCAATGGCTATATCCCATGCAAGACTAACGGCACACTGCGATTCACCTACAGCTTGAAGAACAGCCACCCACTCCTCGGTCCAGAGTGAAATTAGACGTAGACGATAGTGCTGTCTCTCTATTTCCTCCTCACTTTTAAGCCAGTCGCAATAAATTTCGTATAATCGTGTATTGTTGTAAAGTATGGCTTCTCCTCGCAGCAGTCCAATGCCTTGGGCACCTTTTTTCATTCCTGAGGTTACCTGCCCCACATCATCCGCACGAATCAATACTTTTAATCTTCGCTTCTCATCACTCCGTAGGAGCAATCGCTGAAGAGAGGATTGATCTTTACCGGAGGCCTCTTTTTTTCGTATAAGCTCTTCTATATCTTCGGGAGCTGCCAGTAACAGTAGAGCCTCTTCATGAGTAACCCCGCCGGTCGCTGTCAATTCACTTAATAAATCAATACCGTTTATATTTCCTGATGAGCGTTCCCGATCATTTCTGCTGAACATGTCATAAAAGCGCTTCCCCAATTCAGTGCCATTTCCCCGTTTCCCCTCGGTCATGATTTTCCTTCTACCCCTTTTCACTTGAATTGGTGGTTCTGTCACCTTCCCTAAAGATTATTATGAAGAAGCTGGAAATATACAGATCAACTGTTTTTTCAGGGCTGGAAATATATAAAAAGGCATTCTCCTCAATGCTGAGGAAAATGCCCTTGTAAATACTTATGATTGCATGAATGAACTCATTATTGTTGGCTTGCCGTCAGTGCCTGCTCCAAATCATACAAAATATCATCAATCGATTCCGTTCCTACCGAAATGCGAAGAAGTTCAGGGTTTACACCTGCTGAAACTTGCTCTTCTTCCGTTAACTGCTGATGGGTTGTGCTCGCAGGATGAATAATTAATGACTTCGAATCACCGACGTTAGCAAGGTGGGAGAATAGTTTGACATTCTCAATCACTTTGCGTCCTGCTTCTGTTCCACCTTTGATACCAAATGTTAAAATAGCACCTTGACCCTTCGGCAAATACTTCTTAGCGAGCTCATACGATGGATGGCTCGGCAAGCCTGTGTAGCTCACCCACTCCACGGCATCATGGTTTTCTAAGTACTGAGCTACTTTAAGGGCATTTTCACTATGGCGCTCCATACGTAGATGCAAGGTTTCAAGACCTTGAAGAAGCATCCAGGAATTGAATGGAGAAATGGAAGCCCCAATGTCACGAAGTAACTGTACACGCGCTTTGATAATATATGCAATAGGTCCAACCGCTTCTGTGTAGACCACGCCATGATAACTTGGGTCTGGCTCCGTCAATCCCGGGAATTTACCACTTGCAGCCCAGTCGAATTTACCGCCATCCACGATAACGCCGCCGATGGAAGTACCGTGACCACCAATAAATTTCGTTGCGGAATGCACCACAATGTCTGCACCATGCTCAATAGGGCGAAGCAGATATGGGCTTGGGAATGTATTATCTACGATAAGCGGAATTCCATTCTCATGGGCAATATTCGCTAAAGCTTCTACATCCAAAACATTTCCCTGTGGGTTTCCAATGGTCTCAGCATACAAAGCTTTAGTCTTATCGTTAATATATTTACGGTAATTCTCTGGATCGGATGAATCAACGAAATGAACTTTGATTCCTAGCTTAGCAAGTGTGTTAGAAAACAGATTATATGTACCACCGTACAGGCTAGAGGAGGAGATAATCTCATCACCAGCACCCGCAATATTCAGAATTGAGAACGTAATCGCAGCCTGACCAGAAGCTGTAGCCAGTGCACCTGCTCCACCTTCTAATGCAGCGATACGCTGCTCGAACACATCCGTTGTCGGGTTCATAATACGAGTGTAGATGTTACCGAATTCTTTAAGCGAGAACAGATTCGCTGCATGCTCGCTATCCCGGAATCCATAGGATGTCGTCTGGTACAGCGGAACCGCCCGTGACATCGTAGTTGGATCAATCTCCTGACCTGCGTGTACGGCTAACGTTTCAATGGAAAATTTGCGTTCGTCTGACATGAGTATTTCCTCCCTTTTCTCCCGATGGAAAATTTATGATGAAATTTCTCTCATTTTCTCACACTTTCCATCGTTTGAAAAGGTCTAATCCCTATTACATTTATCGGAATTATTTTTGTGTCAAGATGATGCGAGCATACAGTGAAATTAGCTTACTCTGCATATACGGTTCCCCATCCGTAACCTGCTTCTGGAGATGTGTCTTCTGGCATTCCTGGCAAGATTAGACCTCCGTCAATTCGCAGGTTAATTCCTGTAATATAGGATGCTGCATCGGAAGAGAGCCAAGCAATTGCCTCACCGATATCGGATGGTGTTCCAATACGACCTAGTGGTATTTTTCTACCCAGCGGTTCCTGTTCAGCATTTTGATCTAATCGATTCACAGTAGCACCTGGAGCTACACAGTTAACACGAATGCCATATGGCGCCCATTCCAGTGCAAGAGATTGTGTTGAACGAATTAGCGCGGCTTTCATACCGCCATACACACTATCCTTCGGATAGGCTCTTTCTCCTCGGGATGAAGTAATAAAGATGACATTGCCCGGAATCTTATTCGCAATCATCTCTCTCACTACATACTTACTCAGTAGCATCGGTGCTCTGTAATCCAGTTGAATCGCCATGTCCATAGCGTCTTCTTCCATCTCCGTCAGAATAGCATGGTTCCCGATCCCTGCATTGTTAACAAGCAGATCAATACGGCCGAATTCTTCCATCGTCTGCTTCACTACGGACTCCGCTTCTCCTCTAACTGTTAGATCACTCTGAATGATAAGTGGGGCTTTGCCGTAAATATGAGAAATATCTTCTTCCACTTCACGAATATCATCCTCACTTGAGTGATAAGTAAGCGCCAAGCGGTACCCTTTCTGAGCTAACACTTTAGCAATTCCTCTACCGATACCAATACCTGCTCCGGTAATCAGAGCTACCTTTTCATTCCCTTGCTCACCTATCGTTCTCATGTTTCAATCTCTCCCTTCAAGGTAAATAGACTGTCCACGAAAATAGTACGCTAAGAAGAGACATTGCACTGTCTCTTGTCTTTTATACCCATGAGGAGCATCTCTGATAGAGAGATAGTTCAAGTAACCTTGAATAAAGGGTTCTTGCTATCCAATGTATAACAATTAGCGTAAAATGTAATATATACTCAGGAAAAGGAGTCGATACCATGGACATTACCCTTTGGATCATCGCTAGCGTCCTGTTTCTATTTTTCCTCATCATGATTCCCGTCCAATATAATTACATCAAAGCAATAAATGAAGACCAGCGACGAAAAAACAAGACCCAGAATCAATATTATGAAGGTATGTCCTATCAAGAAGAACAACTTCACTTAAATAGTCAATTAGCATTTTGGCCATCTACTTTTGTTGCATCCCTCATCTATAAAGCTAGACATGGGAAGAGTAAGATAAGATAAGCAAACAAAAAACATCTCCTGATTTGGAGATGTTTTTGTTATGTTACGCTCGTTGCTGCGTAAGTGCATCCATATGAACGAAGAAGGTATCTTCTAAGGTAGGTTCCTTTTCCGAATACTCCGGTCCAGGCGCACTGTGGCCCATTCGTCTTACTCGAACCCCTTGCGGCAACATTCTGAAGTGGATGATACTTGGTTCCGGAATGGTCTCGAATTCTTTAAGACTAACCTCTCCCTCCCACACCTTCAACGGTGCAGCGAGTTTCCAAGCTCGTGGAGAGCCATTGTAACGAATTCGTCCTTTATGGAGCCATACTACGGTGTCAGTTGCGTCCTCCCACTCATTCAGCTCATGTGCCGCAACAATTACCATTCTCCCTTTTGCATAACGGGTTAAATAGGCAATTAAGAATTTGCGCTCTTCCGCGTCCATACCGTTTAAGGGTTCATCCAAAAATAAGAATGATGGCGAAGCCAATAGTGCCTGAACCACAGCTATTCTGCGCTGTACACCTTGGGAAAGATTTTTCACTTTGGTCCGTCGGTGTGCCTCCAATCGAAATTCTTCCATTAATCGATCTATAATTTCTGGTGAACAAATTCCCTTCATTTCAGCCAGATAGGTCAATAATTTGCCTACTTTCATATCTCCGTACAATTCAATATCAGATGGAACATATCCGATCTGACTGCGAACCAGCGGCAGATGGTCCGTTGCCTTACGCCCTTTGTACAATATTGTCCCTTCATCTGGAGCCTGTAGCGTCGTGAGTATTTCCATAAGTGTTGTCTTACCTGCTCCGTTCGCTCCAACTATTAGGTTCAGTCCCATTTGAAGTCTGGCTTTGCCAATTTCCAGCCGATAAGTGCCAGCCTGACGAACAAGTCCTTCTACACTAATCATTGAGCCATGCCCCCAGATAACGTGCTATCCTTACGACTCCGACCATAGGAGAAAATTAACAGCAGCGCACCGATGAGAAGGATACCTATATCTACTGGTGTTTTGATAACATGCGGTACTCCATAACCGTTGATCTGCCCCTGAAGCACAATCCACATGCCATAAACTAGAATAGCGGAAAGAATAGAAGCAGCCATTCCTTTTCTGAACATCATATACATGGCAGCGCCGCCCGTTAGAAGTAGAACTCCCATCCATTCAAGTACAAAGGGACCAAACAAAAAATTCGATGTCTCCGCATTCATCGCCCGTATGCCAAGCACTAAAGTGCTGAGCAGAGCCATACCAACCACGATTCCAGTAACCATGAGTAAGCGGCTGTATAACACAAGTGCTGGTGGATACGGGGTGATCGTCTCCACCGCTCTCATTCCGCGGTCCCACGTCCGGCTACTAAATAACATAGAAGCAATCAGCAGCAGTGGTGTGATAAGTGGAAATATTCCCCCTGGTATACCGGCAAATTGATCAAGCGGATACTCTGGATCAACCAGAAGAATAAGCATGCTAAACACAGCAGCGCTAGCGAGTAGGATAGATTTCTGATTGAGACGAAGCTGACTTCGTAACAACTGTTTCAGTGAGGGGGGATCCACCTGCGGGTTAAAGTCCAGCTGGGGAGGTGAGACCTCAAGCTTAAGCTGGTCAAATTCCCCTTGTAGTGAAGCGATCAGCTGTGCCGTTTCACTTGGGAGCGGTGGCGGCATAACCGCACCCTTTAGCGGGCCTCTAAGCTCCTCCTCAAGTCTTCTCAATTCATTATCGGAAGGATGATCCATGGGAATACACCTCACTTTCTTTTTGTTCAACTTGCCGACCTTCTTCACTCACTGATTTCCTCCGGGAATTTCCTGGCGCCCCATTGGAGCGAGCCGAAACTGCCGGAGCGTAAGAGTGATCTAATGTCATTACTTTCTTCAATTTTCTCAATCCATTGTATAAATGTGTCTTCACTGTACTTAGGGGGATATCCAGCAGTTCCGATATTTCCTGAAGCTTCATATCGTGAAAGAAACGTAATGAAACCACGTTCTTCTGGACTTCAGGCAGACTCTCAAGTGATGCGGCAATCTCCATTGACGTCTCTTGCCTCTCTATCAGTTCTTCAGCACCAACGGATGGATCCGAACGTTCCGGGAACTCTTCTCCGGCCAGCCCTTCTGAACGGTATACCGAGCTCTTCCAATAGTCCTTACATTGATTTAGCGCAACACGGTAGAGCCAAGATCTGACGTGCTCCAAAGCCCCCTGCTGTCTATAATGCCTTATCAACTTAACAAAGGTCTCCTGTACAATATCTTGAGCTTTCTGACGATCCTGCAACTGATTGGATATATAACTGAGCAGCGGTCCGTGATAACGGGTCACGAGCATCTCGAATGCATCTTGGTCACCCGCAGCCATTCTTTCAGATAGCTCCTGATCGGTAATCATGCTTCATCCCCCCTTCCGTATTCGTATTTTTTTGTACCATTACCATTAAGATTGATCTCTACTTTTTTGAATTCGAATGAGGACTACCCACAACCTTATCCCACTCTCGATTCCATTCATCCAAGGATATTGCCTGTTCATTTAGATACATATTCTCTCTTCTACCTGGTTGACTAATACCTTGGTTGTAAAAATGCAGAAGGAGCTTCTTAACTTCACGCTCTTTCCCCTGATCAAGTGCTTTCGAAACCTGCTTCAGCATCTTACGACCAATTCCTTTCGGATCGTAATCCTTGTCTTTCATAGTCAGCAATTGAATAGATTGCTTCCATCCGTATTGATCCACAATCTCCTCATCACTTAAGCCTCCTGCTTCCCGGTAATACAGGTACCAGAATAAGCTGCTGATCTTCCCTCGAACATCCTTAGCTGTCTCTTCACTGCTAGTATAGATGCTTAATCCTTCTTGACCACCAAACATCATGGTATTCATCCAATCACTCGACAAACCATCCGTTGAAGGATCATTGATAAAATTCACTAGCGATAGAATCATTTTATTATCGACTTTCGTATGTTCATCCGAAGCAGCTATACTCCTGCCGAGGTACATAACATGTGTAATCCCAGGTCTAAACTCAGGAATCCAACTTGAGAAATACTCATATTTCCCCGTCAGTTCACTCATTATTTCCTGACTATATCTCCTATTATATGGTGTCGTAACTAACGTAATCGGAAGATTCTCATGCTCCAGTTCGAGCCAATCACGGCTACCTATAAGCGTAAGCCCCCTTACCTCACTCCCAGCAAACTCTTGGTAGCCTTCTTTACGTACCAGCTCGGGAATACCTGTATACAATGGATTCGAATAACCCTCCACCCTCAGTGTCATAGCTGCTGGCGGGAAGTACATTGCTGAATAGTAAAAGCCTGTATATATACGAGTGGGGTCATAATCATCCACATAAACATCTTGATGTCCAGGAAGTGGGTACCATGCCATAGACTTTGGCAAATTCACCTCAGTACCAACACTGAAAGCAGGATATTTCTCGCTATTATATCTCTTTAGGAAATTCATTATTTTTCCACTGTAAAATACATCAATCTGTAGATTTCCTTTTACTTCATTTGGAATTTCCACATTCAAATGATCTCCTTGCCGACGAAACGTGGTGTCAACACCTTGAACAAGCACTTTACTCACTTGGAAGGTTCGATGAAGTGTAAGTGGAAACGAGGTTCTATCCGCAAGTTCCTTATTAGGTACCTCCAGCTTGGCTGAAAGTACGAGCATGTCATCCTTATTTCTCTCTAATGTAATATCATAACTGGAAATCGTTAATCGTTTATCCTTCGAAAAATCTGTTCCTGCTAATCGTAAACTCGGATCATTCTCAATCTCACGAATTACAGCATACCGATCCTGCCACATCGATGCATAGGGTACAAATGCGACAGTGGACAAGATTACAGCTCCTGCAACGAAAACCCAGCAATATTTAATAGTCATCGTAGGACGCGTTCGGTTCAGTAGCAGAAGGCTGACCATCAACATTAGAAGTGTAAAAGCAAGTACAAATACACGGGACTGATTAAGCTCTCCTCTAAACAGCTCATACCCCCAGCTTTCATCACCCATTGGAGCTGTACTAAGGAAAAACTGGCTCAAGTGAAATGTTTTGATTGCAGAAAGTCCAGCTTGTTCGATAAGAAAGATATCCATAAAAAAGGTACCAAACATCCATGCACAAAATCCAATCAGGTACACCACACGATTCGGTATACAGACAGCAAGTAACATCGCTAATGCGAGTGTAACCAAATAGGACACTTCTGCTTGGACTGCAATATTCATCGTATGTCGCAACGCAATACTTCCATCGACACCTTGTCCTACGGACAAAACGTAAAATATAATTGAC
The DNA here is from genome assembly GCF_058781425.1 of Paenibacillus sp. FW507-14B1B. Lineage (NCBI taxonomy): Bacteria > Bacillati > Bacillota > Bacilli > Caryophanales > Paenibacillaceae > Paenibacillus > Paenibacillus sp. FW507-14B1B. The sequence goes on from NZ_JBYSWS010000007.1 coordinate 72,295, forward strand.
GTCGGTATGGTGAACAGTGTCATGTACAAGAATCCCACGACATACTTGGTCGACAACAGCATGCTGAAGGAAACAGGCAAACTCCGGTTCCATTCAAAAGACGATCGTCTGATATCTCGCCGAACCATCAAAATACCAATCATCATCGCTGGCCCAAGTGAAATGGTATGGGCAACGGAATGATATTGAATCAACTGCTTATATATTTCAGAATCGATGTATTCTAAAGAATCAAGCGCAAATACAAGAAACAGAGCACCATATATGACAGGAAATAATGCGAAGACAGGGTTTCCCAATAACAATCGAATTTCGAGCAGCCCATGTTTCAGCCACTTTTTCATTCCCTGTCCCTCCTCAGCAGCGCTAAGTAACCATCCTCAAGCGTTGGCTCTACCCGAACCGCCCCGCTCAGCGGAGATTCATCGCCAGTCAGTCTGCAGATCATTCCTTCTGGCACCGTACGCGTCGAAATAATGGTAGCCGGATCAACGGCTGCGAACTGAGTAGGAGTTAACACTGCTTCCCACACATACCCCTCACCACAGGCTTGAAGATCCTCCAGATCACCTGTCATCAGAAGACTGCCTTGATTCATGACTGCAACCTTACGACAGTTGCTCTCGATATCAGCTACGATATGAGTGGATAGCAGCACTGTCCGATTGATGCTGAACCGAGTCAACATATTCCGAAACCTTACCCTCTCCTGTGGATCAAGACCTGACGTAGGCTCATCTACGATGAGTACATCTGGTGAACCAAGCAAAGCTTGCGCAATCCCTATACGCTGCTTCATTCCCCCAGAGTAGGTTCGAACCTTTTTATCCGCCTTTTCCTGTAAATTGACCATCTCCAAAAGTTTAGAAATTTCCTTACGGCGCAAGGCCGGGTCTGTTAGACCTTTCATAACACCGACATAGTCAAGATAATCACGTCCGGTCATCTGCGGATAAATATGAAAGTGCTGTGGAAGGTAGCCGAGCATACTCCGAATTTCTTCTGGCCTTCCGAGCGGTATACCATTTACCGTGACTTGCCCTGAAGTCGGCGCCAAAAGTGTAGCCAGAATACGCATCAACGTTGTTTTACCCGCACCGTTTGGTCCAAGCAGACCCGTCATTCCTTTATCGAATGTAAGTGAAACATCGAGAAGTGCCCATTTGCCTTTTCGGTAGGTTTTGGATAGATGCTCAATCGTAATCATGTGTTATACCCTTTCATTCCAACAATAATAAAATAAGTCCGCGCGGTTCTTATTATGGAAACGAATCAGATTTAAGAAAAGTTTGTTTCGCTTAGCATTTACCTTTGATTAATTTTCTATTTAATCCTTAAATATGCCCGGAGGGCCTTTGTACGGGCTCACCGGGCATACATCCTACAGTATATTAAATTTTCATATCATTGATTATTTATGATGTAAAGGAATCATCTTACCTACCGATGCTGCTCATACTGATTCGCTCGGCTAATGACTTGAATCGTCTGAATCTCCTGGGGTGAAAGAGACTCCACATCTCCTGCCGCAGCATTGTGACGAAGCTGATCCACAGAGCTTGCACCCGGGATAACGCAGGCTACTGCCGGATGCGCTAGTGCATACCGGATAGCCGTGTGGGATAACGTACGATCAGGAGTGAATTCCTTATTCAGCTGTTTTGTCACTTGGAGTAAATCTTCTTTTGTATAGTCAAGGTAGCCTTTCGCTGCCTTCTCTTCACTTCGATCACTCAAGATACCTTTGGCCACTGGGCCTCGGGCAATCACAGATATCCCATGCTCCGCAAGGAGTGGCAAGACTGCTTCCTCCGGCCGACGATCCAGAATGCTATACTGCATCATAACGCTAACGATATTCGATCTTTTCACGTACTCACGAATTACATTCGGGCGAATAGAGGATATACCATAATACCGGATCCAGCCTTCTTGCTTCAGCTCCTCAAATGCCTCAATCGTCTCATCTATTGGGTCATCCAACGTACCACCATGCAGTTGGTATAAGTCAATATAATCGGTTCCGAGTCGACGCATACTTTCTTTGGCTGCCGCTTTGATATATTCTTTCGATGGATCCCATACTAAGCCTTCTTGGTCAGGAATACGACGATTACCAACCTTGGTTGCAAGGATTACGTTGTTGCGGCGTCCTTTTAGTGCTTTACCGACCAGCTCTTCGTTCACTCCTGCATCATAAAGATCAGCCGTATCCAGCAGATTGATTCCCTGCTCAAGCGCCTCATGGACAAGCCGAATCGCTTGCTTCTCTTCGGTTCCTAAAGACATACATCCCAGTCCAATTTCACCCACATACAAATCTGATGAGCCAATCTGGTTTCTATTCATTGATATTGCCTCCTCTTCCCTTGTAGCTTGTGTGTATGACTTAAATCAAAATATCGATCCAAATTTTCACGGCTGTCACTGCAATCAAAACGACCAACGCATAACGGAGCATTTTCACATTCATTCTTCGGCTCAAATAAGTCCCCAGAGGAGCACCTAATAAACTGCCAATAACAGCAAATACAGCGGGCCACACCGGAATATCACCTGCTGTTAATTTCCCTGTAACCCCTCCCACCGCTGAGAGAAATACAATGGCAAGTGAGGAGGCGATGGTAATTCTCGTAGGAATCTTGAGTAAGGTCAACATAATCGGAATTAGAATAAATGCTCCTCCAGCCCCTACAATACCAGATACAATACCCACAAGGAAGGCAGCGGAAACAGCTAGGAGTACATTGTAAGTAACCTCTGTTACAGGTTTGTTCTCTGACGAGGCTTTCGCAGGAATAACCATCATCACCACGGCTATTACCGCCAGAAATCCATAAATCATATTAATGGTAGCACTATTCAGAAATGAGGAAGCGACACTACCAATTAAGCTTCCGATCAGGGTACTTAACCCCATCTGGAGTACAAGCCTTTTATGTACGAGAGAAGGGCCTCCTTTAGAGCTTATGCGGTTCGATACCATACCTGATAACGATGCAAAAAACACCTGCAACATACTAATTGAAGCGACCTCTTTTGGGGTGAAACCTGTAAAACCGAACCACTCGGGTACGTACAACAGAAGGGGAAAATTAATGATGGCGCCCCCGATACCGAGCAGTCCCGAGAAAAAAGAACCGACAAGGCCAATGCAAATCATGATGAAATACTCTAAAACCATGTTGACGATCTCCATTCGTTATTTTGTATATCCATTCAAATCCATTTCATAACTCATTATAAAGACGAAATGATAGGTAACTGATAAGCAGCTAAAGATATTATGAAATGGATTCAATTAGGCAACATTAATACTGTACTAACCAGAAATTTTGAATTATAATAAAACCTAGTAAGTTCATCGGAAAACAGGAGGTGCTTGTCATATGTTCAGTAAGTTCATATCATTGTTCCAAGACAGATGTCCTGAATGTGATCAAAAGCTCGTATCGCATTATGATCAAATGTCGCTGACTAAGCATTGTCCTGACCATCATTACAAAGAAGAAACCTACAACCATCTCGGTGTAACGATTGTATATAAATCGGATGAACAAGGTAACTGAGCATCACTTGAAAATTGACGGTACTCCTATCGTATCATAATTTCTTTGCAATCAGGTTTCTAAAAAAGACGCTGCTTGCCCAACACAAAACATAAGAAGGCTACCCATGATGAACCGGGTACCCTTCTTTTTCATATCGTCTTATTAAAGTGTATAACTCCTTCATTTTACAATGCGATACCTGGTTTATCTTTCCACAAACGCCCGGCAGCCCGCGCTAACAAAACAATGGACAACCAAGAGATGATAACAGCAATTCCTATTGTGAAAAGGATCGGGAGCATAATATCCTGATCTAGATTCAGGCTAAATGGCATAACAATCAGCCACATGAGTTGAATGATCAGGAAAAAGCGAAGACGAGTCTGCGCCGCTTGTTTTAACACAGTTTGCTTTAACCCTTCAGCCCGACACTCAATTCCTTTGCAGATACAATATCCAAGGATCATATTACCGATTAATGAAACGATCTGCATCGCTGCTTCCATCAAGGTCATATCTCCGAATGAATACATTGAAGAAGGTTGTTGCCCAAACGTTGTAAGGAACTGAATAATAGATACGATCATGACCAGCCATCCTGCCTTATTTCCGATCTCAAAATATCGATTCTCCTGCTTCAAACGATTAAAACCAGCAAGCAGCAAAATATATCCCAAAATATCCGGAAATAGATCGAAAAACTCAATCCGGATATCAATCAAGATTAGCAGAAGCCCCCACGATATCTGATAGCAAGCCTTACTCATTAGATTCCCTCCTATCTCTTACCAAATTACGAATCGCCTTTTCTGTAAAAGAAGGAGCGAATTTAATGTGTATCGTTTGGCCCCATAGCTGATCCTCTTCCATAAATTCAATTTCGAGATGAATACTATAGATATCTGCACTTATTTCTTCGGGAATATATTTATAGGAGAAGCGAATCGCATCCCCCTTATGAAACTTTTGAGGCAGTTCCAGTTCTTGAAACGGAACTCCTTCAAGCAATATTCCCCCGTCCTCACTTTCATTCATCTGAAAGGTAGTGCCAGGCGACTCCGTTATAGTGTCTATATACAGCTTCAGTTGGCCAGATTTAATTAAGGAAAGATAATTCGTTTTGATCCCCTGAAGCGATACAGGACGTTCAATTTGAACTGTATCAAACCCTGCTAAATCTGAAGAAGATCCTCCCGAGGACCAGCTTACCGGCGTGTTCTCCTTATAGATCGGAGGCTCTTGTAATCGAATCTCACCAATGTCCACTTCCTTTGACGTTCCGTCATTGAACTGAACGAATGCTGTCCGAATGATTTTCGGAGTATCAGCATCGTCCATACCCAATCCAGCAATATCCGATGGCAGAGACATAATAAATCTTCCTAACTGTTGATGGCTGTATCGCTGATAATCAGGTTGTTGTGTCGTAATCCTTATCTCGGGGAAATCAGGTATTGAAATCGAACTTACCTTCTTCTCCCCGTTCAAATCCTCAAGATAATATAAATCAAAAATATCCCCTGCTATTGCAGTCATCTCAATATGATGCTCCAAAAATAAAGGTTCCCCTAACTGCTGAGCTTTAAAGTACCACACATTTCCGATCCAGCTCGCGGCTATCATCAAAATGGCCAACATCATACCTATCCACTGTCTCTTCATTATGAATTCCTTTCCACTTGAATTTTTATCCATCTCCTATAACTAAACACTTTAGAAGAAGTTGAAGTTTGATCATGAAACCAACCCATGAATTGATGAAATAGTCTGAGGCATTTTGGGTAATGACTACCAGTACAACAAATTCGCACTAGAGGAAGGTGTAGGCGCATGAAACATCCACTGGAAGATGTATCAGAGTGGTTAAAATCCCATTCGAATCAAACAATTTTAATAAAAAAACGCGAACAAGACGACTTAGACGAGGTTCGCATGCTACTGGAGTTTATCGGCTATCGCAATGGTGATAATTGCTCCGTAGATGATTATATTGCCTGCAAAGCACTTTTACTTCATGGCAGTGGTGTAATTATTACGGACAACGAGGAGGCTCCACTTCCCGATAGTACATTTACCATTCCCGTCGACAACCTATCACGTACAGAAGTAAACGATAAACAGGTGACGCTGGAAAATGGGCGTGGGGTATATACGATTTCGGTTCATTAAGTTCAACGAATGTCTATCAAGCAAAAAACAGCCGTTGATGTTCAGGCTTTATGCCCGCCTATCAACGGCTGTTGTATTGTTTAACACAGAACTATAAATGAATGAATTTCACACCCTCTGCGTAAAAAAAACGTTGATCTGTTCACTTATTTATCTATTTTCACCGATCCAAGAGCCTCTTTTAAACTTTCTTGCTCCACACCTTCGCATAAAAGTGTTAAACTTACAGAAGATCAATATTAGAGTAGCGCGGTGAAATTCTGCACAACTAAGTTAATGTTGTGCATCTAAACCCTCTTTTGAATGGTTCTTAGGATCGTAATGACAGGATTACTTCCTGCTCTCATACTTATGATACATAGAAGCAAATGGACAGGCTGGCAGAGAATCTTCTCGGTCCCGTAGGAAATACTGCCTCCATTCGTAGTTGTCCTCGGCTCCATACATCTTTAAATCTGGATGCGGGGGTACGGGATCATAGGCGTACAGTCTTTTTCGAATCATCTGTTTAGTCTTCTCGGCCTGTAGTGGTATCGAGTTGAAATTCTCCAAGACCCATCGCGGCGTAAATGCAAGAACCATGTAAGGAAAACTTCGACTCCGCCTCAACGTATGTGCAGGAGTTCCGCAATATACGAAATAAGGTTCGCCATCATAACAATACTCCCATAAGTGATCCGAAGGGTCATAAGGTAAATGAGATGGCCAAGGCTTACGATCCATCGCAGCCGTTCGGCTAAGTAAGGACCAGAATAATCGCTCGTAATATTCTACTCCATCATTACAATGCGGCTTAGCTTCCGTATCAATAAATACGATAAGTGATGTATAAGAACCGAATGTTCTCGACTGTTCACCGAAACTTTGTAACAGATTGGCAAGCTGCTCTGCCGCATCGATTTCTTCTGTATTTCTGACAAATCCGTACCTCAGATGATTCAAGGCATATCCTTGAACGGCCGGAATACATGGAAACTTCGATTCTCGGTCTGTCATCTTTATCGTCCATTTATTTATGGCATCCAGCTGCCAAGGTTCATATATGTCAGATGTCTTGATAACATCATCAAGCATCAATGGCTTAATCATGGGCTGCCCTCCTCTTCTTACAGATTATAAAAAAGAGGAGAATGGGTGACTGTCCCTCGGCATTTTTCAGAAAATAAATAACCGCTTTGTCGTTTTAGTCTCTATTTTAGAATATCGTTTCATTAAACTCTTACTTTCTGCTATCTTAATTAGAGATACTCGGAATCATTCATTCAAATATATCTGGGCAATGCCCTTAATTACCATAGAGAGGAATTCTTCTACATTATGTCTAAACCCCTTTTAACAGAAAAGATTCAGACGGTCCCTTCCAAAAAGCCAAAACCTTCATCGCCACCTGTACGTGTATTTGCACTTGGAGGTCTCGGTGAAATCGGTAAGAATATGTATGGTGTTGAATTTAAGAATGAAATTATTATTATTGATGCAGGTCTCAAGTTCCCTGACGCTGAGATGAGCGGCGTAGATTATATCATTCCGGATATCCGGTACCTGATTGATAATAAACATAAGATCAAGGGTCTATTCCTAACACACGGTCACGAAGATCATATTGGGGCCATTCCTTATGTGCTGCGTCAGATTCAAATGCCAATCTACGGTGGCCCGTTAACCATTGGGCTTGTTCGAGCTAAACTGGAAGAGCATCGTCTACTGGATCAAAGTGATCTACGCGTGTTCCATGAAAGTGAAACCATCTCTTTCAAATATCTTTCTGTCCACTTCTTCCGGACAACCCACAGCATTCCGGATGCATACGGCATTGTCGTGGAAACACCATATGGTCCAATCGTTCACACGGGGGACTTCAAATTCGATTTCACACCACAGGATCGACCTGCAGATTTGCACAAAATTATGAGCATTGGTCAACGTGGCGTGCTTGCCCTACTTGCGGACAGCACGAATAGTGAGCGTGAAGGCTTCACACCTTCTGAACGAACTGTCGGCGAATCTATTTTGAAGCAGTTCCAGGAATGTCCGGGTCGAATTTTATTCGCCACATTTGCTTCGAATGTACACCGTCTCCAACAGGTTGTAGACGCAGCTATTCAGACGAACCGAAAGATTGCTATCGTTGGTCGCAGTATGGAAAAAGTATTCACGATCGGACAGGAACTTGGATACATTCGTGTACCGGACGGGATGATCATTGATGTGAAAGCTGTTAACCGCTACCGTGACGAGCAGGTTCTCATCATCTGTACAGGAAGTCAGGGAGAGCCGAATGCGGCACTCACTCGAATTGCATCAGGTGCGCATCGTTCCATTCAAATCCATCCGGACGATACAGTCATCTTCTCATCATCTCCTATTCCAGGGAATACGCAAAACGTTAACCGCAGTATCGATCTATTGATGCGTGCAGGCGCGGAAGTTCGCTACGGTTCTGTGCTGGACATCCATACGTCAGGACACGGCTGTCGGGAAGATTTGAAGTTAATGCTGAGTAGCTTGCGTCCGAAGTATTTCATTCCCATTCACGGTGAATATCGGATGATGCTCAATCATCGTCACTTGGCTGTACAAGTCGGTGTTAAAGAGAATCATATCTACCTTATGAATATCGGAAATACGCTTTCTTTGTTCCGTAACGGAGCGCGTAAAGGCCGTAATATTCCTTCTGGTGATGTATATATCAATAACGGTGAGCTTCGCGTACATGAAAAAGAACTGCTTGAGGAACGTGTCCAGCTCGCACATGACGGTGTAGTAATCGTTGCGATTACAATTAACCCGGAGACACGAAAGTTACTTGCTGGACCTGAACTCATTACACGGGGTTTTGTATACATGCAAGATTCCAAACCTCTGCTGCGTAGAGCAGAAGCTATGCTGCGCAAGCAGCTGAATAAGACTGGTGAGCAGCGTGAATATGACCGTGCAGCATGGGAACACCTTACTACCACGTCTTTGACCCGTTATTTCAAAAGAGAACTCGGACGCAGTCCATACATTATGCCTTCCATCATGGAAGTATAAGAACGATAAGCCAAACGTACAGAGGGGCAGCCCTATGGTCGAATCACGACCATAGGGCTGCCCCTCTTCATTGTAGATTTCTACTCATGAATGAGCTAATCGGCTAGCTCCCTGCCTTTTGTCTCTTTACCCAGAAGCATCACGCCAATCGCACCTACCAGTATCGTAATGAAGAACATGACGAAAATGGCTTCAATACTCGTTCCATTTCCTTTCAATACCCCAACCAATAACGGCGCAATCACACCACCGACCCGTCCAAAAGATGTTGCAAGTCCAACACCGGTTGAGCGTACACGAGTCGGATACAGCTCCGGACTATAGGCATACAATCCGCCCCAAGCTCCCAGATTAAAGAACGATAAACTTATACCGGCAGCAAGCAGCATACCCACGGAATCCGCATATCCGAACCATATTGCACTGAGCGCAGTACAGATCAAATAGGTAACCAGCACGAATTTCCGCCCAAACTTCTCAATGAAATAAGCAGCGGTGAAATAACCTGGCAGTTGTGCAATTGTCATAATGAGTACATACTGAAAGCTTTTGACCAGACTAAAGCCCTTATCTACCATCACGGTCGGCAACCATAAGAACATTCCGTAGTATGAGAAAACAACCGTAAACCATAGCACCCATAACATAATTGTCGTCTTGCGATGCTCTTTAGACCAGACTGACTTAATTCGCTCTTGGACAGACAGCTTAACGGCTTTCTTCTGCTGAAGATATCTAGGCGAGTCTTCAATAGCCCGGCGTAAGTAAAGCGCATAAAATGCAGGCAAAGCTCCAATCACAAACGCCATCTTCCATCCAAAATGCGGTATTACAAAGTAAGCAATCAGCGCGGATAGAATCCAGCCTGCTGCCCAGAAGCTTTCAAGGAGTACAACCGCCCTTCCCCGCTCCTCCACAGGCATACTCTCAGATACTAGCGTGGAGGCTACCGGCAATTCCCCTCCGAGACCGACTCCCGCGATAAATCGGAACACACACAGCATTGCAAACCCCGTCGCAAGCGCAGATAGTCCGCTAGCGGCTGAAAAGATAAGCAGAGTCCACAATAAAATATTCTTTCGTCCATACTTATCTGCAAAAAAACCAGCGAGTGCCGCTCCGAATACCATTCCTATGGACGTGGTACTTGTCAGTAGACCCACCTGCTGTGGGCTTAGCGACCACTCTGTAGCCAGCGCAGCTACAACAAAAGAAATCATACCTACGTCCATTGCATCAAACATCCAGCTTAGGCCCGCACTGAAGAGCAGTTTTCGCCGTTTGGGATCCTTCATCAATTGAGTACGACTCATGAACAGCCCTCCTTCGTTCTATATCTTTCTACTGTAGGTATAAGGGTACATCTGGTCAAGAGTTTTATCATTCCTTCTATATGTACAATCCAGTATTCATTACTTCGGCATATGTACGAGTGGTAATGTAATTTCTATGATGGTCCCCTCATTCGGCTTACTTGACACTGCCACCTGTCCGTAATGATTTTCAACCATCTTCTTACTGATCATGAAACCGAGACCGGTCCCCTTTTCTTTCGTTGTGTAAAATGGCTCTCCAAGCCGGGCCAGAATCGCCTCCGGAATTCCGCAGCCTTCATCTATAAACTTAATAACCACTTGATTCATACTACAGCACTCCATATGTATGGTGAGGCTTCCTCCACGTGGCATGGATTCTACTGCATTTTTAATAAAATTAATAAACACCTGCTTCATTTGACTCTCAACACAGTACACATAGCATGGCTCAGGTCCAAGGATCGTTATGATTTCCACATTATTGAGGATGGCCTGCGTATTAAGAAGCGGAATAACCTGTTCAAGAAGAAGACGTATATCTTTCCGTTCAAATTTAATACTCTGAGGCTTAGCTAAAATCAATAGTTCGCCAAGGATCAACTCAATTCGTTCGATTTCAGAAGAAATGATGTCAAAATACTCCTCTTTACTTCTTGAGCCCGAACGCATAAGCTGAACAAAGCCTTTGATTGATGTCATCGGATTTCGAATTTCATGTGCTATACCTGCGGCCAGTTGTCCAGCCATCGATAGCTTGTCCGACTGAATCATCATTTCTTCGGCGTATGAATCCGCTCTTTTTTGAGCCGTTAGATCCGTTAAATACACGACAAATCCACCGAGTCTCCCTTCATCATTCTTCACACCAGAAAGTGTGCAAGATACCCATAAGGTATGACCCAGTGTATGGAGAAGCTTTAACTCAACTTGGTAGGTGGACTGCTTGCCTTTAAACAAATTTGAAAAATGATTATTGACTAGCGGAGCATCATCGGGATGAATCCACTCGTGTATGGAATGATTCATTAGATCATCCTCACCACATCCAACCAATAAACATATGGCAGGGTTAACCTTAATAATTCTTCCCTCGGAGTTAATGAATACCGTTCCAATCGGTGCTTTATCTATAGCCTGAACCATAATATGATTGCTCAGACTCGTGCCATTTGTCATTGTACGACTTTCCCCCAATCCTTCGTGTACAGCATTGTTGATACAATTCTAGCAGGGGATTCTATTCTCCTTCAAACAAGTGTAACAGCTGAAATTTTTATCATAAATCGTCGTATTTTTATGTCTTTTCATCTTTATTGTCTACTTATCCGGGACGTACTTTTTTCATGAACCCAATCCTATCTATTTTGAAAAAAATTGGTTTATTTTAACTTGAATAGGTGGCTCTTTTCGTTTATTGTGGAAGAAGCAAGCATATTATGAAAGTATAGGTATGACCGTTAACAAAGGAGTTTGCGAGTATGTATACGGAACAAAATATTTGGATCGTGCTTACGGGCACGGGAACCTGGTTCAGCAGGATGATCCAATGCTTTACGAATGCCCCGCTGAATCATGCATCTATCGCGTTTGATTCCGATCTGCATGAAGTTTACAGCTTCGGTCGTAAACAAGCGAACAACCCGTTCAATGGTGGTTTGGTACGCGAGAATTTAAGAACCCCCTTTTTTTACACCTCCGATTGTGCGATCTACCGCTGCACTGTCAGCGCAGATGATTACCAGCGCATGTACAACTTAGTTAAGGAAATGATGTGCGATCAGGATCGCTACAAGTACAACTTGCTTGGGCTGCTTGGTATCTTATTCAGACTTCATATTGATCGTGCAGATGCCTACTTCTGTTCTCACTTCGTAGCAACGGTCTTCGAAAGAGCCGGACTACATCCGGTGAATAAACCTCCTCACTTGGTCACTCCAGAGGACTTTACGAATTCAACGCAATTAAATGAAGTATACCGTGGACCTCTACATCACTACTTATCCGATATGGTTAATCCTTCGCTTTGCTCTCCAACCTTCCATCCTGTAACAGTCCCAAAAGAAAGAGGGAAAATATTCAGATTTGGAAAAACAGGTTAATAACGCTGCATCCACAGCTTCACCATACGAATAGAACGGGAGATATGCCTAATTAGGTAATCTCCTGTTTTTTCGTTTATGGCGGTAATTAAAAAAGCAGCCGAATTTGGCTGCTTCTTCGTGTTATATAAACAATACATGTTAAAGGTATCTCTTTAGTAATATTTACGCTGAAGGGGTTTGCTGATCAGAAATCGTTACCTCCGAAGCAGGTTGAGCCGTTTCAGCCTGGATCGCCTCACTCCGTTTGCGTTTACGTCTCCGGTTCCAATACACACCTATCAGCAGTAACGGTACTGCAATAATAAAAATGTACAGAGACACGTTCTTGACCATCCCCTCTGCTGATCTTCCGTACAAGTAGAACAGAATCCCAACAACATAGAACTTAGTGGCTCTCCCAATAGCAGCATACGCGATCAGGCGCCATAGTGGAAAATTTAAGCAACCGGACAAGATCGTAAATACCTTAAATGGAATAGGTGTAAAAGACCCCACCAGAATAGCAGCCTCACCGTTCTTCTGAAATCTCTCGGTAGCAGCATCGATCCATTCTTTTTTCAATATTTTATATAGTACCGACTTACCAAGCAATTTACCGATCATGTAACCGACAGGGGTACCTAACAAACAGCCGATAAATCCAGCGGTAGCCAGCCAAAGAGCCGTTGACGGATTAAGTAAACTTAAAGAAACTTGAAGAAAGAATGCAGGAATCGGAAAAATCACAGCATCCAAAAATGAATGAATAAACAATCCCCATGGACCAAACTTCATTAAAAAATCCAACACATCCTGAAACATATCCCAACCCCTAAACATTTTCTCAAGTCCCCAGAAGACCCTTTTTTTGAATTATATCACATTATGATGAATCAAGGCGCCTAACATCTCAATCACGCATGAATAAAGGCTTGTACATCCATGGTAAATACAAAAAAAGCTTTCCCGTAGTAGAAAATCCACTTACGAGAAAGCTCTGTCTATTGTTCATGTAGACATCATTCTGCCATAGGCTACTTCGCTTAAATTCATTACTTACTGCGGTGAGCTGAGTGACGTGTCGGTCCAACAAACTCGTTTAATTTGAATCCATTAGCAATCGCTTGGGTAATGAAGGATTTCGCTTGCTGTACGGATTCACGTACCGTAAGTCCTTTTGCGAGACCAGCTGTCACTGCTGCAGATGAAGTACAACCTGCACCGTGCGTATACTGAGTAACCACGGCATCCGCTTCAAACCACTCGAAGTTAGTACCATCATACAGCAGATCCATCGCCTTGCCTTCTTTGATTTTACCTCTGTCCTTAATCAGAACGTTCTTCGCTCCCAAGCTGTGAATTACAGCAGCAGCTTCTTGCATCTGCTCCAGGCTCTTGATTGGACCGGATTTCGCAAGCTGGGAGGCTTCGAATAAATTCGGTGTCACCAAGTCTGCCCGTGGAAGAAGGAATTCAATCATCGCTTCCGTATTCTCAGGCTGAAGTACTTCATCGGTTCCTTTACATACCATAACAGGATCAATAACAACCCGCTTCAGGTTAAAGCGATCCATATACTGTGACACAAGCTCTATAATATCAACGGAACCAAGCATACCGGTCTTCATGGCATCTATACCGATTCCTTCAATTACGGTCTTAAGCTGCGTTTCCACAACATCAAGTGCTACCGGGAATACCTGGTGGTTCCATGTCTTCGGCTCCATGCACACAATGGTCGTGAGTGCTGTCATACCATATACATCAAACTCCTGAAAAGTTTTCAGGTCCGCTTGAATACCAGCACCACCACTCGTATCCGAACCAGCTATCGTCAATGCTTTTTTTATCGTCATGTCCATTATCCCTTCATACGTAAAATTGATTCTATTATAACGTCTGGAAACTACAAGTACTATACTAAAAACCAGAAAAGTATTTACACGTTCTGCTCTGTCAGAACGAGTGGGCCATCCTTCGTAATCGCAAGCGTGTGCTCATATTGTGCCGACAATTTACCATCAATCGTCCTTGCAGTCCAACCATCTGCATCGATCTTCGTGCCATATGAACCGAGATTCAGCATCGGCTCAATCGTAATAACCATGCCCTCTTTCAAGCGGGTCCCACGATGCGGAGGTCCATAATGAGGAACTTGCGGCTCTTCGTGCATATCCTCTCCAATACCATGGCCAATAAAATCACGTACGACAGACAAGTTCTCCGATTCAGCAAAGGTCTGTATGGCATTCGAAATATCCCCGATACGATTCCCGATCACCGCTTGCTCAATACCAAGATACAGTGCTTTTTTCGTTACGTCTAACAGATGCTGTGCTTCTTCAGATATATTGCCAACGGCATAAGACCATGCGGAATCCGCTAGCCATCCATTTAATTTCACAACCATATCAATCGTTACAATGTCCCCATCCTTTAGTGGTACATCGCTAGGGAATCCGTGACAGATCACATCATTTACCGATGCGCAAGTCGCATAAGGATATCCATTATAACCCTTTTGTTCCGGATGAGCTCCATGCTCTGCAAGAAATTTCTCGACAAACTGATCGATCTCCATCGTGGTCACGCCGGGCTTAATCATCCCAGCAATACGCCGGTGACATTCTGCAAGTAACTTCCCTGCCTCATTCATTGCGGCAATCTGTTCTTTCGTCTTGATGATAATCATTTCTGCACCCCTATTCTCTTTATTCTCGCACAAAAGTTCAAAAAAGCCTTACAGGCCAGTTATCTCGAGTACAGGCACTTGCCTATCCCGAAACAATCGGCCAATAAGGCTGATTCATTAATAACAAGGTATTGCCTGACATTAACATTCTACTCCTGTATGGGAGTATCCACAACATGCATGCACTTATAAAAAATATTACCTTGCATCCTCATGTCTAATCAGGACTCTAGCTGCTTCTGTTCAGATTTCGTCATGTCACTCTTATCCTTCGAGAGGAAAAAGCCAAGAACCGCAATCAATATTAGTACACCCCAGAAGGTAAGTTTCCACCCTGTGCTTTTCGGAAAAGTCTTCTCAAGAACACCGATCTCAGGGTGAGCGAGTGTGTATATAGCAAGCTTAACACCAACCCATCCAACAATCAGGAATGCTGCTGTTTCAAGACCTGGCTTCCGTTCCAGCAATTTGACAAAATACGTTGCCGCGAAACGCATAATAATGAGACCAATAATACCTCCGGCAAAAATAACGAGGAACTGTCCTCCATCCATTCCACCAATTTGCGGTAAACTTGTTGCTGGCAATGTTAATGCAAGCGCAACGGCTGCCAAGATCGCATCCACTGCAAAAGCGATATCTGCAAGCTCTACTTTAAGTACAGTGACCCAGAATTTCTCGTCTTTTTTCACGGCTTCTTTCATATGGGCCTGCTTCTTCACAAACAATTGTTTTATGATGTGATTGATACTAATGTACAACAAGTATACGGCTCCTAAAGCCTGAACGTACCAAACATCGGCCAAATACGAAATAATGAAAAGCGAGGCAAAACGAAATACAAATGCCCCAGCCAAGCCATAAAACAATGCCTTCTTTCTCTTTTTCTCCGGAAGATGCTTGACCATGATCGACATGACAAGTGCATTATCCGCAGCGAGGATTCCCTCCAAACCGATTAACACCAATAGAACCCACAAGTACTCTAGCAACAATCCCGTATCCAATAGCATTCTTCCCTTCTATGATATGATCCGAACACTTCGGTTCAAGGGAACAAAAAAAATACCCTTACCCCAAAGTCGGTGGTAAAGGTATTATCCGTAGGCGCAAAGCAGGAATAGGTACCTTTACCGTTTAACGGCAAAGGTCTCGCAAACAACTTTCGTTGCCAACAAAGCCGGAGACACGAATGTCACGTAATGACGACTTTATTGTAGAGCTACTCCCCTTCACTAATTAAGAGCATTATAGCATTCTTCCTTGTGTTCTGCCAATAGTAACAATTAAAATTTTACACTTCTTCCGCAGGGATCAATTCATATAGGTCTTCGACCCGGCAGCCGATTGTGTTCGCAATAGATATAGCAACCTTTAAAGGCATCATTCTCTTATTGTCAGAATAATCAGATAACCGTTCGGGTTTATACTGTAATGTTCGGGAGAGATCTGTCGTGGACATCCCCGCCTTCATCAGCATCTCATTCAACAGACAGCGGCCAAGATCAACCTTCATTTCTATCCCTCACTTCCTCCGAGTCTATAAACACATTATAGACGCTTGCCCCTTCTCTTAATCCGAACATACAAGAGTACAGTAATACACATCACAACTGTAATGATCAGTGCGGTCACAATAAAACGGATTGGCAGGCTATCATTTGTGCTTCCAGTATCAGAATGACTCGTAGGCTTGATATGACTGGAAGGCGCGTATCCTTCTCCAAGTGCTGTAATCTCCTTCTCGGCCTTGGATACAGGTTTATTGCCCTCGCACACCCCCGTCTCAAGCCGATCAGGCTTTCCGTAGGCAAATACAATGAACTCCTGATCCAGCGCAAAACCTCCATAACCACAACTAGCCCCATCCATTGCCGTATATACATCCGTTTCCTTTCCAAGCTCACCTTTCCACACTTTAGCTACCTCTAAGGTGATTTTGACAGGTGCAGCCGAAGATATGCTTCCGTTTTCTTCTGGTTTAGGCTGTTCAATCCTTATCACTTTCCCTGTGAACACAGCTGTTTTACGCTGCAAATTTTCCTCGACACTTGGCGGTTCAGCACATGAACAAGCAAGTGCCTCTGAAGGTTTGATAACATATGCACTCACGAATAGAAACACGCAGCATATGAACAGAAATAATGAACGCTTCCTCATCATAATCACCTCATTATTTCTGACGTTAATTGATGTTATTAGTTGCAGCACCTTCATCTCAGATGCTCTTACATCGAACATAATAATTTTTTGATAGGGTATGTTTCTTACGTGTATTAACCACAAAAAGGCCCTCCCTGTAACTGCATAAAGCGGTAGGGAGAGCCGTCTCTACTTGTGGATTCAGCACAATAAGGACATTACTTAAACTTAGGTAGCCAGTTTCCATGCGCTTCAATGAGGTCATCACACAGAGCTGTAATATCGTCTAGCGATAGTTCGGCTGCTGTATGCGGATCTAACATCGCAGCATGATAGATATGCTCTTTTTTGCCGGTAAGGGCCGCTTCAATTGTGAGCAGCTGAGTATTGATATTCGTACGGTTTAATGCTGCCAACTGCGGTGGCAGATCACCTACATACGTTGGTGTAATGCCTGATGAATCAACTAAACATGGTACTTCAACGCAGGCTTCCTTCGGCAGATTCGTAATTAGGCCTGTGTTCATGACATTACCGCCGATTTTGAAAGGAATATTCGTCTCCATAGCTTCCATGATGTAGGAAGCGTACTCGTGGGAACGGGTGTGCTCGATACTCTGACTTTCGAACAGTTTCCCACGCATTTCCTTCCAGCCGTTAATCTGATTCACACACCGACGTGGATATTCATCAAGAGGAATATTAAGCTGCTCGATCAATTCTGGATAGTTACGCTTAATAAAGTAAGGATGGTACTCCGCATTGTGCTCAGATGATTCTGTCACATAATAACCGAAGCGAAGCATGAGCTCGAAGCGAACCATATCATGATGCTTCTCCTTCTGCTTCTCGATAGCACGGCGTTTGATTTCTGGATAAAGATCGATTCCGTCTTTTTTCACTTCCAGAAGCCACGCCATATGGTTAATACCCGCGATTTTGGACTCTACACCACGCTGATCCATATCTAGCGCTCTGAACAGTTCTGATACGCAGTGCTGAACACTGTGACACAGACCAACCGTCTTCACACCACCCGCTGTATTCATAACATTCGTTAGAACCGCCATCGGATTCGTATAGTTCAGGAACCAAGCATCTGGGCACACTTCCTGCATATCCCGGGCAAAATCGAGCATCACTGGAATCGTACGAAGGTTACGGAAAATGCCGCCAATCCCAACCGTATCCGCAATCGTCTGACGCAAGCCGTATTTTTTAGGAATTTCAAAATCTGTAATCGTACATGGATCGTATCCGCCAACCTGAATGGCATTAATAACATATTTAGCGCCACGTAAAGCTTCCTTCCGGTCTGAATACGCTTTGATGACACAAGTGCTGCCAAGCGTACTCTTAATGCTGTTAAGCAACCGCTCGGAATCTTGCAGCCGCTCAGGATCAATATCGAATAAAGCAAGTTCGAATCCTTGCAACGCAGGTGTTGACATGACATCTCCAAGCACATTTTTGACAAATACAGTACTGCCTGCACCAATAAACGTTATTTTAGACATGAATGATTCCTCCTAGAATTCTGGGCTTCAACTTGATCTAACTATACCTGTACTCCAGCCTAAAAAACATGGAGAAACCCCATCAATACATGTCATAATCCCATTTCCGTATCTCTTTTTCACTTATTTCAGGTCGTTTTACATAGAATAATATTAGTATTCAAGCATCGTAAAGGAGAACTCGCTCTGATAGAAAGTCTGCTAAATGAACAGCTTCAACACGATCCTGAGCACCAGCACGCTCAATCCCCCACTTCATCTGCAGCAAGCACCCTGGATTCGAGGTGATTACCACTTCGGCCTTGGTGTCTTTCACATGCTCCATCTTATGGTCCAGTAAATCCATCGACATCTCAGGCTGCGTCATATTGTAAATCCCTGCCGAGCCGCAGCAGACCTCTGCTCCCTGAAGCTCGCATAGACTTACGCCATCTAACTGATGAATTAAATCCCGAGGCTGTCCCTGGACATGCATCACATTCCGAAGGTGGCAGGAATCTTGATAGGTCACCCTCACTGATGTCTTCTGATGCGCATAATCTTCAAGCGGTACAAGTGGACGACCGATATCTCTTAGCAGCTCGGAAATATCTTTCACCTGACCAGCAAACATATTTGCCTGTGTGCGAATCTGAGAGTCTTCATCGTCCTTCATTAGGTGATCGTACTCTTTGAGAAGTGCTCCACAACCTCCGGCATTGCTGGCGATATAGTCCACATCCGCTTCTTGAAAGGCTGCTAGATTCTGACTGGCTAAATTTCGCGCATCATCCATCTCACCGGCATGAGCATGCAGCGCTCCACAGCATACCTGAGCGTCAGGAATTACCACTTCGAAGCCAGCCTGGCGCAGCAGGCGAACTGTATTCACATTCGTCTTCGCAAACATTACATCCATAATGCAGCCCCGGAACATGCCTATCCTCGATACTTTTTCGCCTACCGCCGGAATGATCAGCATGTCGGTTCCGGATGTGGTTTTCTCCGTATGCACAGGGAAGCCCGCCTTTTTCCACAGATCCACAAGCCCATCCCCCGTTACCGTAGGAAGCACGCTCTCCAGCTGCTGAAGATGCTTCGGGAATATATTCATCGCACCGGATGAACGAGCAAATCTCTGTAAGCCTGAAGTCTGATACAATTTGAGCGTCTTTCCCATAAAACGAAGGCGACCCTTATGCGGAAAAATCCCTCGAAGGAATGTCTTTCGGACAAGCTTCACGGGTAGGGAAAATTCCTTCTCTTTCGCAATCGCTTCCCTTGTCTGTTCGATAAGCTGCCCATATTTCACATCAGATGGACATGCAGGCTCACAGGCTCGGCAGCCTAGACACAGATCCATCTGGCTCTGGAAAGCCTCGTCAGGTTCCATAACGCCGTCCACGACCGCTTTCATCAGCGCAATTCGCCCCCTTGGGGATGCCGCTTCAAGTCCTGTCTCCAGAAAGGTAGGACAAGCCATCTGACAAAAGCCACAGCGCATGCAGTTGGTTAGCTGCTCTTCATCGAGCGTCAGCTTCATACGCTGCGCAAGCGCTCCGCGTGATTTCTCCATTCCCGTCAATCCTTTCATACTTCAGTTAATCTAGCCGCTCATGCATCACAATCCGTTTCCGTGTCTCAGCAAACATTTTACCGGGATTCATAATACCTTGTGGGTCAATAGCATCCTTAATCTGTTTCATCATGTTAAGGCCGGCAGCGCCCACCTTCCATTCCAAGTAAGGGGCTTTGACAATCCCTACGCCGTGTTCTCCCGTGATCGTACCGCCTAACGCAATAGCCGCTTCAAATATTTCAGCAAAGGCTTGTTCCACCCGATGAATTTCCTCGGCATCTCTAGCATCTGTCATTGCTGTAGGGTGAAGATTTCCATCCCCTGCATGACCAAATGTGCATATCTGTACATTGTATTTCTTAGCTATACGCTGAACTTCAAGTACCATATCCGCAATCATAGACCGAGGAACCGTCGCATCTTCAAGAATCGTTGTCGGACGGAGACGAGATAATGCAGCAAGTGCACTACGGCGAGCCTCCATTACCTTCGCTCCTTCTTCCTGTGAAGCCGCGATCTTCATCTGTGTAGCCCCTGATTCTAGACATATCTCTTCCATCCGCTTCAGATCACGCTCTACGTCCTCTTCATTGCCATCCTGCTCGATCGCAAGCATGGCCTTGGCATGCACCGGAAGACCAATCTTCGCAAAGTCCTCCACGACTTGAAGTGTCGGTTGATCCATAAATTCCAAAGTACATGGAAAGATATGATTCGCGATTATGTTGGAAACGGTGCGTGCAGCTGCATAGATATCATCGTACATTGCAACCATGGCCCGCCGATAAGTAGGTCTCGGAATAAGCTTGACCGTGGCTTCTGTCAGGATGGCCAGCGTTCCCCCGGAACCTACTAGCAAGCGGGTTAAGTCATAGCCTGCGGCATCTTTAACAAGCTTGCCTCCCGTGCGCATAATACTTCCATCCGGCAGAACCGCTTCAAGTCCTAACACATAGTCCTTGGTGGTCCCATATTTGAGCCCTCGTAAACCACCTGCTCCAAGGGCAATATTTCCACCCATCGTACAGATAATCATGCTGCTTGGATCTGGTGGATAGAACAGTCCGCTGCGCTCCACCATCTGGTGGAATTGCTTCGTATTTAGTCCGGTCTGGAAGGTCGCTGTAAGATTGTCCGTATCGATCTCAATCAGCTTATTCATTCGGGTCATTACGATGATAAGCCCGCCTTGAAGCGGTACCGTTCCTCCACACAGATTGCTGCCTGCTCCTCTTCCTATTATCGGAATACGGTTCTCCGCACAGATTTTCACAATATCGGATACTTCGAGCGTACTCGCTGGAAAGACAATCCCATCCGGCATAGATTGATATAACGGCGTAGCATCATAGCTGTATGCGACAAGACTTTCCTTGTCATCCTTAAACCATTTCTCTCCCACCACCGCAGTCAGCTGTTCTCGTATAGCCTGTTTAAGCAACACTCTTCATCCTCTCTTAGATGATTCTTCCGCGCTCATTTATCCCTTTACGGCAAAGCCAGCTTGCCCATCACTGTCGGACGGCTTGCACCGGTTGCTGCCGGTAAATTATTCGGAATACCATTCATAAAGTCGTTACCAAGTAGGGCAAAAATCACGGCTTCCTTCGCATCATCATGAAATCCAAGCTGCGCCGAGGTCATGACTTGCTTCTGCGGCAACATATCTGCAAGCATGCGAAGCAGCTCTGCATTATGAGCCCCTCCACCCGAAACTATGACTTCCTGAATGTCGCTGACTGGGAATACATATCTCCTGTAGCTATCTGCAATTGAACGAGCGGTAAACCCGGTTGCCGTAGCGACGATATCTGTATCTTCAAGCCCTTTATTTCTCGCCATCTCCAAGAAAGAGGCTGCGTAATCCTTACCAAATAGTTCTCTTCCTGTGGATTTTGGAGGGGCAGTCTGAAAGTAGAGGTGTGACATCAGTTCTGTAATCAATTCTTCATCTACCGTTCCCTGTGCTGCCCATCGTCCCCCATGATCATAGGTTAATTTGCCTTCGGATAAGACATGTACCACTTCATCCATGATCATATTGCCTGGACCTGTATCAAATGCGAATACTTCAGAAGGAGTAGCTCCGCTTGGTATCGCCGAGCAATTGCCGATTCCCCCGATATTTTGAAGAATCCTGCCTTTGGTTTCGTGCCGAAATAATATAAAGTCACCATAAGGAACAAGAGGTGCCCCCTGCCCACCAACAGCCATATCTGCAGGTCTGAAATCTCCCACGACCATTTTGCCTGTATGCTTCGCAATGACCGACAAATCACCAATCTGAAGTGTGGAAGGAACTGAGAATGGATCACCAGCCTCACCTTCTGGGATGTGCCAGAGGGTCTGTCCATGCGAACTAATAAAATGAACCTCATCCATTGAAAACCTGGCCTCTTGAGCCGCCCTTATTGCTGCATCTGCGAACTTCCTGCCTAAGTAAGCATTCATACTGCATACACTGGCACTACTGGAATGCTCAATACTACATAAAGCTTTCAATTGTTCTCTAATGGAGGCATCATAAGGTGTATTGTAGTAATGGAGAAGTTCCACCTGTGATCGCAATCCACTCCCGGTAATCCGAACGATTGCTGCATCAATGCCATCCAGTGATGTTCCAGACATCAGACCTATAATGATGCGTGGCTCATTCTTGACATGGTTGAAATTTATCATGGCTGGCGATCCCTCTCCCCTTACTTATGATATCGCTTTCAAAGAAATGGATTGTGTTCATTATAGAATGTATGAAATAATATTTCAATTGATTATTATGTTATTAAAATTTTATTTTACATGATTATATTTATCTCCTATACTAAAAATGGAAAGCGAAGTGATGTTCAAGTGAGAATTTATATAGGCGTTGACGGAGGCGGTACAAAAACAGAGGCTGCCGCCATAGACAACCAAGGAAAGGTAATCTCCCGCTATACAGGAAGCTCAACCAATCCGTATGTCGTCACTTTTGAAGGTGCAATGCAAGAACTCATGAACGTATTAGACCAACTTTTAGCACCACTATCCTCATCTATATCTACATATGCCATTCAAGGCATTTGTCTCGGCATGTCCGGGATCAGCACGATCCAAGAGAAGGAGAACGTCATCTCTTCCATACGTGATTATCAAGAAGAGCGAGGCCTATCTTTCCCCATATCCATCCGAACAGAGGCCGAAATATCTTTGATGGCTTCCTTGGAGTGCGAATACGGCATTCTTGTTATTTCAGGAACCGGATCCAACACCTATGGCATCACGAGTAATGGTGAAATTTATCGTGTAGGTGGCTGGGGGCATATTCTGGGGGATGAAGGCAGTGGTTACCAGATCGGTCTCCTGAGTCTAAAGACAGTGATTAAGAGCCTTGAGGGAATGCTCCCGCCAACCTCGATGACAAAGGCCATTACAGATGCTTATGATTTCAGTCATATCTCAGAACTCAAGGGGTATGTCTACAAGTCCTCTATTGGACGAAATGATATTGCTGCATTTGCACGTTACTGTGTGGAAGCTGCAGAGGGGGGCGATTTATTGGCCCAAGGCATACTACAGGATCAGGCGAGGGAACTCGCGGAGACGACAACAACCTTAATTGGGAGACATAAAGAGCTTGAACAGACCGATGTCGTCTGTACCGGATCTATATTCAGGCATTCACCGGTGTTCCGCAACTGCTTCCGTGATATCCTGTTGAATCGATATCCGAAATTGTCGTTCGTACAGGGAAGACATAATCACTCTCCCGCAGATGGTGGTGCTCGGTTAGCTAGGAAGCTGTATGCAACAAGAGCATAAAGAATTTTAGTCTATGATGACCAGATAGGACCGCGCATATGGAAATCAAAAATACCGCAGTGATAACCTATCACTGCGGTTTTATATTAATCAGATACAGATCTTTCATAAACCGACCTGTTCTTCACTCCACGTCCATAATCGTTCTGCGAGCTGAGGATCAGCTGCCCGCTTCGATACCTTCGCTGACTTACACTTGATGAAGTATTCTCCTGTTACCATCTCAACCTCTTTACTTGTAGCCAAATAGATGGCTGTCTGAGCCCCTTCCAGCGGTGTCTGGAAGAATGGGCTTAACAGCTTATGAACGGACTTACCGAAACCACTCTTCCGGTCTACACCAAGGCTTGTACTTACCGCTCCCGGATGAACCGAATTTACAGTAACCGTACTGTTATTAAGTCGCCGCGCAAGTTCCTTCGTGAACAAAATATTAGCGAGTTTGGATTGTGCATATCCTTTCACCACATTGAAGCCTTTTGTCAGTCCTGGATCGTCAAAATGAATACGCCCTACTTTATGTGCTCCGGATGATAAATTTACAATCCGACCTTGATCAGAGCGAAGCAGAAGCTCTAGCAATTCATGAGTCAGCAAGAAATGTCCGAGATGATTCACGCCCAGCATCGCTTCAAATCCATCGGCAGTCGTCTCTCTTTTGACAGTAACCACACCTGCATTGTTAAGTAGCACGTCCAGCCGATCATACTTCTCCTTGAAGGCTGCGCTAAAACTTCTTATGCTGGCCAGGGATCCGAGATCACAGGTCATTAAGTCTACACTTGTGCTTCCGCTATCTTTTCTTGCTTGCTTCAGAGCCGCTTCTCCCCTTGCCTGGTTACGACACACCATAATGACATGTGCACCAAGGCGAGCCAGCTCTGTTGCAGAAGCGAGCCCCATTCCAGCATTTGCACCGGTTACAATGACGTTCTTGCCTGACATGTCGTTCATCTTGCAAGCCTCCTTTATCCTATATGTTATATAACCGCGGGTAAGAATAAAAGTTTAATCACTTTAGAATATGAGGTGGAAAAATAATAAAAAAAGGTACCCTACGGCCGAATCGACCTTGTAGAGCACCCTATTCGTCTTCATACAATCGAATTAACTATAAAGTCATCTAAACCCCAGCTTCATTCAATGCAAGAATAATAGCCGTCAGACCAAAGCATAGATTAAGCAAGCATAGAAAAATAAGTGTCTGCTTCTGATTAAGCC
Organism: Paenibacillus sp. FW507-14B1B; assembly: GCF_058781425.1. Classification (NCBI taxonomy): domain Bacteria; kingdom Bacillati; phylum Bacillota; class Bacilli; order Caryophanales; family Paenibacillaceae; genus Paenibacillus; species Paenibacillus sp. FW507-14B1B. Next base: position 97,376 of record NZ_JBYSWS010000007.1, read on the forward strand.
CTGTCGCAAGCAGTCGGTAATGCGCCTGTGATGCGTCAGCCTGATAGATCGGCTTCGATTCACGAAGTCTGCGGATAACGACAATAATATTATCGAATATCGGCACACCCAGTGCAAAGATTGGAACAACAAGTGATGCAATGGTAGCACCTTTAAATGCTCCATCCAAAGCGATGATCCCAAGGATGAACCCGAGAAATGTTGCTCCTGCATCGCCCATAAACACACGAGCTGGCGGTTTATTATAACGTAAATACGCTAGAGCGGCCCCTACCAGAATGACTGCTAGGAATGCAGAATCCCCTCTTCCGAGCGTCAAAGCAACCACGAACAGAGTTCCACCTGAAATGGCTGAAAGACCACCAGCCAGACCGTCGATACCGTCTGAGAAATTTATGACTGTTGTAACACCAAAGATCCAAAGAATCGTTAACACCAGCTGCATCCATTCTGGCAAGTTAATGTACTGACCGTTAAATGGATTGTTAAAACCTTCAAATGCAATCCCGGAACTGTAGACGATGATAGCAGCACACACTTGGACGATTAGCTTAGGTAACGAAGCCAGCTCTTTACCATGGGTCTTGTACCAATCATCGATAAGCCCAATCCCTAATATAAGAAGGCTTCCTAGGAATATCCCCACCGACTCTTTCGTTATGTTTCCGACGAACAGGAAATACGTGATAAAAAACCCGAGAAAAATCGCTATGCCTGCGGTAAGAGGAATCGGTTCGCGGTGAATTTTCCTTTCACTGTCAGGTCTTGGTTTATCTACGAATTCGATCTTGATTGCAAGCTTTCGAAATGGCGGAATCAGTAGGAGCACAAGTACGACCGAAACGACAAATGCGGATACATATAACATGATTTCCTCCCAATAATTGATGAAATATGGAGAACATTGCAATCACAGTATATGTCTTTCTATGAAATCTAGCAATCTATCAAGGTATACAATCCTAGATTATATATAAATAGACAAAAAAAGAGGGCATCTTTCGCCCTCTCGAACCTGCGCTATGATTTACTTTTATTCACCGCAAGTCCAATGATCATAACAATAAGTCCCAGCAAAGCAATCAGCTGATCGATTGTCATAGCCGCCGCCTCCCTTAATCAAGGATGGCTCTTTCGCGACTCCTTCTCTCCCCATGCTGTATTCATGCCTTGCTTACGTTTCCCCATGATCAATATATGAGTATGACGGGAACGGTATGATCAAAAACTGCAACATCACAGTTCAAAAAGATAAAAAAAACGGCCCTCCACAATGACTCTGGAGGACCGTCTAAATTCGAACTGACTATTCAGTTACAATATCATGTACCAGTACAGGCGCTTCCGCATGATCTGAAATACGAATACTTGCATACAATTTTTCTTTTACATCATCCACGTTCTCACGATTAGCATGGATCGTTACAAGGGACTCACCCTTCTTCACCTTGTCACCGATCTTCTTATTCAGCATCAGGCCAACAGCTAGATCAATTTCAGACTCCTTTGTAGCCCGTCCTGCACCAAGCAGCATCGCAGCGGTTCCGATTTCATCGGCAACAAGCTCTGCCACCATACCGTCTTCAAGAGCTGGCAGTTCGATCTTGTACTTAGCCTGAGGTAACTTCTCAGGATGATCTACAACGGAAGCGTCGCCGCCTTGGTTCGCGATAAACTCTTTGAACTTCTCAAGTGCCTTACCATTTCGCATCACTTCTCTAAGCTTCTCTTCCGCTTCTTCCAGTGATTGTGCTTGATTAGCAAGGAACACCATCTGTCTGCCGAGTGCAAGACAAAGCTCTTCTAGATCCTTCGGTCCTTCACCACGAAGTGTATCAATGGCTTCCTTGACCTCAAGGGAATTACCAATCGCTTCTCCAAGGGGCTGGCTCATATCAGAAATAACAGCCATGGTCTTACGACCCACATTATTCCCGATACTAACCATGGCATGAGCAAGTTCCTTCGCATCTTCCACGGTTTTCATAAAAGCGCCTGCACCTGTTTTCACATCAAGAACAATCGCATCCGAGCCCGCAGCAATCTTCTTACTCATGATAGAGCTGGCAATCAGTGGGATTGAATCTACGGTAGCTGTTACGTCGCGCAGAGCATATAGCTTCTTATCAGCAGGCGTCAGATTGCCGGTCTGTCCAATCACCGCAATTTTATGTTTATTAACAAGATTCACAAATTCATCTTTGCTTATCTCCACATGGAATCCTTCAATGGACTCCAGCTTATCAATCGTTCCACCAGTGTGTCCCAAACCACGCCCAGACATTTTCGCTACCGGAATATCCAGCGCTGCTACAAGTGGGGCGAGAACAAGTGTCGTTGTATCACCCACACCGCCTGTGGAGTGCTTATCCACCTTAACCCCTTCAATCGCAGACAAGTCTATCGTTTCCCCGGAGTTTACCATGGCCATGGTTAAATCTGCCCGTTCGCGGTCTGTCATGTCTTTGAAAAAGATCGCCATATTCATTGCGCTGACTTGATAATCGGGAATGTCACCTTTGGTGTATCCTTCAATAAAGAAATTAATTTCTTCTGTGGTCAGTTCCTTCCCGTCACGCTTCTTCGCAATCAAATCAACCATTCTCATCGCACATGCTCCTCACTGTTTGTTGATTGTTTTATTACGTATAAAAATTCCTAGTTCCTAACTTTAATACTGCCTTATATTGAGATCGCAGTCTCTAAAGCGACTTCCATCATGTCATTAAAAGTCGTCTGACGTTCTTCAGATGTCGTTTCTTCCCCAGTCAATAGATGGTCACTTACCGTCAAAATCGTCAATGCTCTTACACCTTTTCTAGCTGCGATGGTATATAGGGCCGTTGTTTCCATCTCGACACCTAGAACACCATGATCCATCAGCTTCTGAACTGCTGACTTGTCTTCACGATAGAATACGTCCGAAGTAAATACATTCCCTACATGCAGATTTAAGCCTTTCTCCACGCCTCGATCATATGCCTCTTTAAGCAATGGAAAGCTTGCAATTGGAGAGAAATCATACCCTTGGAAATGGTGACGGTTCATTCCTGAGTCTGTACAAGCAGCTTGTGCCAAGATTACATCACGCACGTGCACATGTTCCTGCATGGCGCCACATGTCCCTACACGGAACAGGTTTTTGACACCATACTCGGAGATCAACTCATTCACATAAATACCGATCGAAGGAACCCCCATACCACTACCTTGAACGGATACACGTTTTCCTTTATACGTTCCCGTATAACCGTACATGCCTCGGACTTCGTTATAACAGATCACATCTTCAAGGTAAGTATCTGCGATAAATTTTGCCCGAAGTGGGTCTCCCGGTAATAGTATCGACTCCGCAATGTCCCCTGGTTTCGCTCCAATATGTGTGCTCATGATTTAACTCCTCCACATTATGATATTATTTCAGATCACTTAAAAAGCTCGTACCATGCTCAGGTTTCGTCACACCAAAGTTCTCGGCTACGGTAGCGCCAATATCCGCAAACGTCTTCCGAAGAGGCAATTCCTTACCTTCAGCAAAACGCGGTGAATATACAAGTAGTGGCACATACTCACGAGTATGGTCTGTCCCTTTATAAGTAGGATCGTTACCATGATCGGCAGTGATGATGAGTAGATCATCCTCGGTCATTTTGGTAAATACCTCAGGGAGTCGTGCGTCATAATCTTCTAGAGCTTGACCGTATCCCTTCGGATCACGACGATGTCCGTAGACAGCATCGAAATCGACAAGGTTTAAGAAGCTAAGACCTTTAAACGGCTTATCCATCGTTTCCACCAATTTGTCCATACCGTCCATGTTAGACACCGTTCGAATTCCTTCGGTAATCCCTTCACCATCATATATATCCGATATTTTACCGAGAGCGATGACGTCAAATCCAGCGTCTTTCAGCTCATTCATCGTTGTACGCCCAAACGGCTTCAGAGCATAGTCATGACGATTGGCTGTACGCTTAAACTGTCCTACTTCTCCTACGAATGGACGGGCGATTATACGCCCAAGCATGTAAGGATCCTCAAGAGTGATTTTACGGCAAAATTCACAAATCTCATACAATTCCTTCAAAGGAACAACATCTTCATGCGCTGCAATCTGAAGAACGGAGTCCGCGGAAGTGTATACAATAAGTGCTCCGGTCTTCACATGCTCTTCTCCAAGCTCTTCAATGATTTCTGTTCCACTGGCCGGCTTGTTACCAATCACTTTCCGTCCTGTCTTTTCTTCAATGCGAGTAATAAGCTCGTCAGGGAAGCCTTCTGGAAACACACGAAACGGCGTGTCGATGTAAAGACCCATGATCTCCCAGTGCCCGGTCATGGTGTCTTTACCATTAGACGCTTCCTGCATTTTGGTAAAATAGGCACGCGGTTTCTCAGCCACAGGTACACCCTGAATTTCACGGATATTTGACAATCCAAGCGAAGACATATGTGGCATGCTCAAACCGCCGCATTCGCGAGCGATATGACCGAGCGTATCGGAACCTACATCATCAAAAGCAGCCGCATCCGGTGCTTCGCCAATCCCTACAGAGTCCAGTACGATCAGGTGAATCCGTTTAAATTGTTCCATCTCCAAGTCCCCCATTTCAGCTTTTTCTCAGGTGCCTACTTCTGATTACAAGAATAGTCCTGCAATTGTAGCAGACAGAACACTTACCAAAGTTGCACCGTAGAGCAGTTTAAGTCCAAAACGCGCAACCACGTTTCCTTGCTTCTCGTTCAAGCCCTTCACGGCACCCGAAATGATACCGATCGAGGAGAAGTTGGCGAAGGATACGAGGAATACCGACACGATACCAATTGTACGTTCAGACATATCTTTGAAGTTAGCCAGATCCAGCATAGCCACAAACTCGTTGGATACGAGCTTAGTAGCCATAATACTACCAGCATCCACCGCTTCTTTCCAAGGAACCCCCATGACGAACGCAAACGGTGCAAAGATATATCCGAGTAATTGTTGGAAGGATATTCCGAATATCGCATCAAAAATCCCGTTGATCATAGCGATCAGGGCTACGAATCCAATCAGCATCGCAGCAACCGTAATGGCTACTTTGAACCCGTCCATAATGTACTCTCCGAGCATTTCGAAGAAAGACTGTTTCTCCTCTTCCTGTACTTCAAGGATGTCTTCTTCCTTCGAAACTCGGTACGGGTTCACGATGGATGCAATGATAAATCCACCAAACAGGTTAAGAACAAGCGCAGTTACAACGTATCTTGGTTCGATCATCGTCATATATGCACCGACAATAGACATGGAGACTGTAGACATCGCAGACGCACATAAAGTGTACATCCGATGCTTCGGAATCAGTGCGATCTGCTTCTTCACAGATATGAATACTTCCGATTGTCCCAAGATCGCTGATGCCACAGCGTTATATGACTCGAGCTTACCCATCCCATTTACCTTACTCAGAACGATACCGATATACCTTACGATGATCGGCAGCACTTTAATGTACTGCAAAATACCGATCAAAGCTGAGATGAATACAATGGGAAGCAGCACGCCCAGGAAGAAAGGACCCGCTCCTTCATTGGCAATCCCGCCGAATACGAAATCTATACCCTCTGCTGCGTATTCAAGTAAAGATTCAAATACATTTGCTATCGCTTTAACCAGATATTCACCGATACTCGTATTTAGAAGCAGAAAACCGAGAATCAACTGAAGTACAATCATAGTGGCAAGCGGACGGTAACGGATATTACGCTTGTCATTACTAATAATGAATGCTAACCCGAATACAACGAGCACACCCACGATCGCGATTAAATATTTCATGTAATGGTCCCCCATCGATGAGCATTTTTGAAATTCACATGCTGCTTAATCCTAATCTCCAGTATTTTCACAAAACGCTTGTCAGAAACGGCCGTTACTATTCAACAGTTGTTGGTTTGTCCATATCTCCCGCTTGGAAAGCTCCTGGCAATAATTGTGCCATTGTCCACTCTTCGGTGTTACCGTGTAGATTGGTAAGATAAATCTTAGTGTCACTATCACAGAACTCTGCCATGACTTGGCGGCAAGCCCCGCAAGGAGAAACTGGCCCCTCCGTGTCTGCAACAACAGCAATGGCCTCAATCTTTCGGTGTCCTTCGGATACTGCTTTAAATATGGCTGTACGTTCTGCACAGTTAGTTAGACCATAGGATGCATTCTCAACATTACATCCCCGGTATACTTGACCATCCGTTAGTAAAGCTGCTCCGACTTGAAACTTAGAATAAGGTACGTATGCTGTCTTTCGTGCCTCAATCGCTTCTTGAATCAGCTTATCTTTCACTTCAATTCATCCTCCTTGATTTGGATTGGATTTAATAAGATGAAGTAGATTGTCCGCCTTCCATGATCTTCACACCAGAGCTTGCACCAATTCGAGTAGCTCCTGCTTCAATCATACTGTTCATATCTTCCAAGCTCCGTACACCACCAGAAGCTTTCACACCAGTCTTCTCACCGACTGTTTTGCGCATAAGTGCCACATCAGCCGCTGTTGCTCCGCCTGTAGAGAAACCTGTAGAGGTCTTCACAAAATCAGCACCTGCTTTAACAGAAAGTTCACAAGCACGAACCTTCTCTTCATCGCTCAGCAAGCTTGTCTCAATAATAACTTTGACAATGGCCTTACCTGCTGCTGCATCAACAACCGCCTTGATATCATTTAGCACTAAGTCATTATCATTGTCTTTCAAAGCTCCAATATTGATAACCATATCTACTTCTGTAGCTCCATTAGCAATAGCATCCTTTGTTTCGAAAGCTTTAACGGTTGAAGTAGTTGCTCCTAACGGGAAGCCGATCACTGTACATACCTTAACTTTTGTGCCTGAAAGCTGCTCTGCTGCATAAGCTACCCATGTTGGATTGATACATACGGAAGCGAACTCATATTTCTTAGCTTCCTCAATCAACTTCGTAACTTCACTCTTACGTGCGTCTGCCTTCAAAATTGTGTGGTCTATCATTCCTGCTATACTCATTTCGTTAAACACTCCTTGTTTTATCTGAAATTAAAAGCGCTATCATTCATTGTACAGCCATCATATCATAGCCTTGAACATATGTAAAACCATTGTTGAAATTTTGTTCAAGGTGTTTTGCGGCAATAACATTCATCATTCTTTGCTTTAGGAGTCTTTATCATTCATGAATAATTTTGGTACGACAATACCTACCCTATTCATAAGCTCTATACCCTATTTAACAGACCGTAAACAAGCAGCACTTACATACATACTTCTTCGCACAGAACAAAAAGGCTCCTTCCCATGTAATCACATCTGAAGATTATTAATCCTCAGATAGACTGCTGAGAAGATGCCTTCACATCTTTTCTTCTATATGAAATACATCGTCACATCATTAAGCGAATGAATATTCAACATACTTAATCTAATAAGGCTTGAGCTGTATATTGATCCGTTACGAGTACGTTAGCAAATTTTCCAATCAAAGCTGCCTTTATCGCTTCAATCTTTCGCTCTCCACCTGCCACCAGAATCGATTTATCCTTCTGTCTGAGATCTTCAAGCTCAATGCCTATCGTGCGATTATTAATCACCTCACTGCAGACATTTCCCTGTGCATCAAAAAATCTCGAACATATGTCACCTGCACCCGAGTGCTGCAGTAACTTCTGTTCCTCATCACTTAGATAACCAAGGCGGAATAAAAGTGCATCCTCTTTCACCGTTCCCACTGTAAAAACTGCGATATTGGCTTGCTTGCCAAGCTGAATAATCCGCTGTATGTGGCGGTCTTTCTCCACCATTCTTTTCACTTCTACATTGTCAAAAATAACGGGCAGTGGTAAATGTCTTGCTGTTGTATGATACGCATCCGCGAATAAATTTACGATCTCAGCCGCGTATGTGTTCACATGCGAATGACTTACACCACCTTTTAGCTGAACAACCTCAACGCCTTTAACCGGCTTGTGCTGAAGTTGCTGTGCTACGGCATGCATCGTTGTGCCCCATGTGACACCTATGATATCTCCATCCTGTACCGTTTCATTTAAATATTCCGCAGCCCTTTGCGTGATATGCTTCTGTATTTCGCGGTATTCATTCAAGGGACTATAACACACGAGCACTTGATCTAGTCTGTAACGCTGCTTAATCTGTTCACCAAGCGCCCCCAGGTCCTCCAGCGGATCAACTATACTAATCTGAACATACCCCTGCTCCTTAGCATACTGTAACAACCTCGATACAGTTGGACGGGATACTCCAAGCTTTGTTGCGATATCTTGCTGACTGTAATCCAACATATAGTATAGTCTTGATGCTTCAATACATAATCGTTGTTTTTCTTTATCCATTATTCAACCTACTTTATCGTCTAATCATTGATCTATGTCTTCCCGTAAAAATTCCGATATCTCTAACATAACATACTTATCCACAGTGGATAAGTCCGTACAACATAGTTACAATAATAATATACATAAATCAACAAGACCTAATACGAAGGAGCATCTCATGAAAACGGAAAAAGACAAGATGATAGCCGGTGAGCTATATAACGCTGCTGATGCCGAGTTAGTACAGGATCGATTAAATGCCCGAAGATTAACTAGACTTTACAATCAAACGGTTGAGACAGAAGAAAGCCTTCGTACGGAGTTAATAAAGAAACTGTTCGGATCCACGGGGCAACAGTTCTACATTGAACCCACATTTCGTTGCGATTATGGCTATAACATTCATGTTGGTGAGAATTTCTATGCTAATTTCGACTCTGTATTCTTAGATGTGTGTGAAATTCATATCGGAGATAACTGCTTCATAGCACCAGGTGTTCATATCTATACAGCAACCCACCCGCTACACCCCGTTGAACGTGCATCAGGAGTAGAGTACGGAAAGCCTGTTCGAATTGGACACAATGTCTGGATTGGTGGAAGGGCTGTGATCAACCCTGGCGTCACCATTGGCAACAATGTCGTCATTGCTTCTGGTGCTGTTGTAACAAAAGATGTACCTGATAACGTAGTTGTGGGAGGAAATCCTGCGACAATAATAAAAACAATAGATATGTAAATTTCCATTGCACATTTTATAAAGCCGTGTTATTCTAATAATCTTTCTTATAATATTTAGAATATGTTTATAACTATGTGTATACATAACTGCTAAGCTACAGCTTATCCACAATTTCAGCTTTAATCCTCCTTCAAACTTCTTAGAATGTTCCTAATTGAAGGTTTATTTGCTGTTTCAACAGGAGTTATCCCAAATCTGTTCACAATCTCTGTATAACTTTATAAAAATCAACCACCAATCTCACTTTCGTTTGATTTCTTTTGTTCATAACTTTCTAGGTAACTTAACTCGTCAAGAGTTATTCACATATCCACTTTGCTTTTTTCAATTATGTACACAGCCTAATGCCAGGAACCAGATGATTGATTCCTGACATTAGACTGAATTATGGATCATCTTTCGATTCGCTTTGTCTACAGAACTACCTCTGCACTATTCCCTGGAGATATTAATTCCACCCATGCAATATATAAGCCCAGTAGTGCTGTTACGACAACGAGAAGTGCTGCATAAAAGGAAATTACCTTCAAATTTGACGTCGTAGATGTGGATTGCCTTTTGTCATTGTTCAATCCCTTTACTCTTACTTTTTTCAAACGATCATCCTCCTTCCAAGCAGGGCTCTATATTATATTATGAACGGCTAATGCTTAAGTTTCTTAAAATGTATGGACTCCCATTATCCACATGTGAATAAAAAAAAGCCCCGGAGTATTTTCCGGAGCGCTGTGGGATGAATATCCCTCAAATTACACACAAGCAGGGGATAAACTGTGTATGAATATGATTACTACTTTCTTCCGTAATCCGCTTTAATCTCTCCCCAAATCTTCGTTTGCCACTTCATCACTTTATTCTCATACGTATTCGTACGAAGCCAGTGCTCTGCTCGATCGACTAAATCCCATATTTCTTTAGTGGATGCATCGCGCACAAGCGTTGAGACAACCTTCTTCTGGTTCACCCACTTCATTGCGTTAACGGAGTCACTATATACAGTCTTCGTACTCCCGATCTGCTTCAGATACGCCAGCGCATGAACGATTGCAAGAAACTCCCCTAAGTTGTTTGTTCCCTTCTGAATTGGGCCACAAGAAAAGATAATGTCTCCGGTCTGTGTGTCTACCCCTTTATATTCCACAGGACCTGGATTCCCCCGAGTCCCCACATCCACGGAAATACTGTCATAATCGATTTCGCCCGGATCTTCTAATGCTGCCGAACTGCTTCGTTTCGTTTTTGATGCTGTTCCTGCTTTATTCTGCGACTGCTGACCCCAATAGCTTTTCCACCCTTGAGCGTATGCTTTTTCGGCCTCGGCCTTCGATTCAAATGCTTTAAATTTTGCTCCATTATATTGATTCACCTGAAGCTGACAATCGCCCCAGTTCGTATAAATCCCGGGTTGATTCCCTACCCAGACCACATAATATTTTTGCTTCGCCATAAAGCCCCTCCATCTCAAGACTAGATCTCTCTAGCGTACTATAGCAGTACTTATTAAGAAGTGCAAAGTACGGTATATAAATAAAAAAAGCGCCATCGTCTCCGATCCGCTTCTTATGTTTAAGCTTATGCAATTGTTCCTGTTTGGTAGGCTTTACTCTCACATGCTGAGATATTGCTCCATAATCTTCATTGGTCTTTCTCATATTTGCAGTACACCAACTGCCGGCGCGCTCCGCTTTGCGAATAGCCTTTTGGGTTTTCGTTCGAGCCATAACTCCCACACTCCTTTATGAGTTTACGCTCTTTATTCTACGTTATACGCTTACGAAATGGAACGGAGAAGATAAACAAAAAACCTGTGCGAGGAGAGCACAGCAACATGACTAAGCCCACCCCTGCACAAGTCTTTCTCTTTATAAAGAGGACCTGCGTCCTTCTGTAAGCCTTACCCAGAACCCACCTTTAAAGCTCTTAGGTTCGTGAGAGATAATAAAGGCACTTGGAGAAAATTTCTTCAGCGTCTCCATCAATCGTTTCTCGTTACTTCGTTTCACAAGTACTTGCAGGACAAGACGTTTACCGTCCTTACCGTCTGCTGTCCAAGAGGTAACGCCGTATCCCTTCTCGCGCAGTTTAGCTGGCAGTTCCATCTCTAGTGAATCTACAATAACCTGAACGACCAAATACCCAAGGGCCAGATATTCTTCGATGCGGCTTCCTAGATAGACGCCCAGACCAAACCCCAAGCAATATGCAGCCATATTTACAGGATTGTCCACATTTTGCAAAACCAAATTGAGACCAACCAAATAAACAAACACTTCAACCATAGACAGAACAGAAGCAAGTGCTCTTCTGCCCTTAATCATTAAAATTAAGCGAAGCGTAAAAATCGAAACATAAACGACATTAATACCGATGATGGATGCAATAAGTGTAATTGAGATCATCTTATTCTAATTTCCGCCTGAAATTTTGTATGTAGTATTTCCTTAGATAAGATCTCTGAATGGTACCGATTCATATGATCATCTCCTTACGTATTCACTAAGATGCTCGTTTATCCTCATATATAACCCAAATTATTGGTCAAAGAAACAACATTTTCAGCAAAAAATTTAAAAGTTGCACTCACTCTCTACTTTTTCTGTGCAACATATACCATGCTGTGGCTACACTATTCATTCTTTACTTCCTCCTAGAAACAAACTCTTTTTAGGTTCTTTATACATAGTTGAGGGGTCCCCAAAAACGAGTCTTGATATGATTAACGAAACTTTTTCAGGCGACTCCTCCATTCCTGTATCTAACCAGTGCTGAATAACTCCCAGCTGTGCTGATATGGCATAAGCCGAAATGTAACCAAGTGGAACAAATAATTCATCCTCTTTCAGATGCATCAAAATCCCCTCAGCCATAATGTCGCGCATCACACTTTTTAACTTGATATGAAAAGCTGGATTTCCCTTAGCCCCAAGAATAACAGTCATAAATTCTGCATTCTCCTTAAGGTACTCGAACAATTCCGTAACGAAAGGGATCGGCTCATTCATATAGTCAAAAGTGGGTATGTCTTCTTTTTTTAGCAGCTTTTTTTTGCTTTTGATATTTTTAATTCCTTCAATGATTTCTTCCTCACTTTGTTCGAGCAGATCGTACTTATCCCGATAATGCAAATAAAAGGTGCCGCGATTAATATCCGCTCTAGTTGTGAGATCACTCACTGTAATCTCATCAAAAATCTTTTCTTTCATTAATTCTGTCAACGCATCACGTAAAGCTTTCTTCGTTCGTACAATTCGTCGATCTATCGTATTTTCCTTCATTAATAGCCCTCCAACATCATATGTAAAAATTTAAATATTAGACATCTTAGCGTTTTCTTGTTCAGAATATAACAGTTCATCTTATATTGTTTATTGCAATGAGGATTATGTGTATTATAATAGACTTCATGACTTTTAATAAACAAGTTGTTTATTAACATAAGTGAATTAGATACATCTTTCGATTCATGGTGCAACTAACTTGAAGGCGTCTTAATTAAAGGAGGGGTGAATAACGCCTTCCCAATGGTGTGCATTTTTTCAATCGAGAACTATTGGAGGAGAAACTATGGAGAATATTAACGGTCGATCTAAAACCTCGACCTCGCCTTTTGGAATTATAGCCATTTTGTTAACGGGAGCATTTGTAGCTCTACTAAGTAACACCCTACTAAATATTGCATTACCTTCTATTATGAAGGAGTTCAACATTCAAAGCCCATCAACCGTACAATGGCTTACAACGGGATACATGCTTGTGAACGGTGTGATGATTCCATCCACTGCATTCCTGATTCAGCGTTTCTCGGTAAGACATCTATTCTTAACAGCTATTAGTTTATTTGCAATCGGTACGATCCTAGGTGGATTTGCACCAAGCTTCCCTATTTTGTTAACTGGACGTATGATTCAAGCTTCTGGCTCTGCCATCATGATGCCGCTCTTGATGAATGTGATGCTTACAAGCTTCCCTGTTGAAAAACGTGGTGGAGCGATGGGGATGTTCGGTCTGGTCATGATCTTCGCTCCAGCAATCGGTCCTACTCTCTCTGGCTGGATTATTGAGCACTACCAATGGAACATGCTGTTCCACATTATCTGGCCTATCGCAATCCTTGTTCTGTTAATTGCTTTCTTCAAGCTTAAAGATAAGAAGGAGAAGATTGCAATCCATCTAGATGCCCTCTCCATCGTCCTGTCTAGTGTAGGTTTTGGTGGTATTCTATATGGCTTCAGTGCGGCAGGCAACACAGACAAAGGCGGCTGGAGTAACCCTGAGGTATATGTAACACTGATTATCGGCCTTATCGCTCTCGTCTTCTTTATTCTTCGTCAGTTTAAATTAAAACAACCTATGCTAGATTTCCGTGTTTATAAATATCCGATGTTCGCATTATCATCACTCATTTCGGTTTGCGTCAACATGGCGATGTTCTCTGCGATGCTGCTTATGCCGATATTCCTGCAATCCATTCGTGGTATCTCGCCAATGGATTCCGGATTGCTTATGCTTCCTGGTGCGATCGTGATGGGGATCATGTCCCCAATTACTGGTAAGCTATTCGATAAGTTTGGCGCAAAAGCGCTCGGTTTAATCGGTCTAACGATTACCATTGTAACGACTTACTTCTTTAGTCAGCTTTCACTTGAAACGTCTTACAACACACTGATCCTTATGTACACTTTCCGGATGTTCGGGATGTCCATGGTTATGATGCCGATCATGACGAACGGACTGAACCAGCTTCCAATGCGTTACACACCTCATGGTACAGCCATGAATAGTACCTTGAACCAAGTTTCCGGTGCCATTGGTACAGCACTTCTTGTTACAGTTATGTCCACCCGTACGCAGACACATATTGAAAATATGATGGAATCAGCGATGGCTAAACTGACAAGCAAACCTTCTGCTGATGAGCTAGCTGCACTTAAGCAGCAAGTGATGACTCAAGGTACTATAGAAGGGATTAATGATTCCTTCTTAGTTTCAGCAGGTATCATTCTTATTGCGTTAGTACTTGCACTATTCATCAAACGTTCAAAGCCAGCTGTGGATAAAGACGCTGATAAGGCTCCAGCTGCTCAAAGCGCATAATATCAATACTTCTAAGACCCCTAATCTTTAGGGGTCTTTTTCTATTAGCCATAATAAAAGCGGCCTCAGTCCGGTATATATACCGGCTGAGACCGCCAATTTCTATAGTTTAATCTTTAAGCTTTAACTACTTTGAGCATACTTGAAATATTTCCAAGGTGCATCGCTTCATGGATCAATGCGAAGTTAACCATCTCTCCCGCAGTTTCAAAATGCATAGGGCCAAGATTAACTGGCGATTTCAGTTTTTCCTCAAGCGCACTTGGGGATACGTCTGCCAAACGCTCGAGCTGACCTGACAGATGCTGCATAAGCTCATCTTTAGTAGGAGGTTCTACGCTCCAGTCAGATGGTTTCGTTCCCGTCATAAACAAGCCTGCATATGATTCTGGAAGTTCATAAGAATACGGAACAGAAATCGAGAGGAAATGATTCAAGCTCACGATGATGTGACCGACATGCCAGCGAATCGTATTGTTAAACTGAGCTGGTTGAATATCGAATAGTTCCTCCGGAATAGGCTGAATTTTTTGGATGGCCATTGAATGGACTATTTTTGCTGTGTGTACGATACTTTGAGACATAAATTATCCCTCCATTTATTGTAGTATGTATAGGTACTATACTTATAATAGTTTAACCTGTTCATTCGGAAAGAACAAATCAGATAAATAAACAGCCATTACTTACTCCGGAAAAAGAACCAAGTGAAGTTAAGGGTGCCTCCTTTTCTCACTTGGTTCTTGATGTTCATTATATTATCTATTGCCTACAGTGCTTTGTCATCCACGCTATTCAGCCAGTTCTCAATGTCCCCCACAATGGAGGCTACAGCTCCATCTTTAAACGGAGAAATAAGACCCGCGTACTCCACGAGTTCAACAAAAGACTTACTGCCACCAACTTGACATAGTTTCAAATAATCAGCCCAAGCCGCTTCATAGTTCTCATGCAGACGAACCCAGAACTGGAAGGCACAGATTTGAGCCAATGTGTAGTCAATATAGTAGAACGGAGATCTGAAAATATGTCCCTGCCTATGCCAGAACCCCCCGTTCTCCAGATATTCATTACCTGCAAAATCACGATGCGGCAAGTATTTTCGTTCGATTTCATGCCATGCTGTTTTGCGTTCAGCTGGAGTCGCATCCGGATTCTCATATACATAATGTTGGAATTCATCTACAGCCACGCCATATGGAATGAACTCCAGGCCTGAGGCTAGATGACTAAACTTATACTTATCTGCATCTTCTTTGAAGAACAGCTCCATCCATGGCCAAGTGAAGAACTCCATGCTCATGGAATGAATCTCACACGCTTCATATGTTGGGAAGTTATATTCCGGTACATCAAACCCACGGCTTTCATACACCTGAAAAGCATGGCCGGCCTCGTGCGTGAGGACATCAATGTCACCAGAGGTTCCGTTAAAGTTGGAGAAAATAAACGGTGCTTTGTAGTCCGGAATGTATGTGCAATATCCTCCAGCCTGCTTCCCTTTTTTACTCACCAGATCCATAAGGTCATTCTCGATCATAAAAGTAAAGAACTCGTTCATCTCAGGTGACAATTCGCTATACATTTTTTTGCCGTTCTCTACGATCCATTCGGGATCACCCTTCGGAGTTGCATTTCCAGACTTGAAAGTAAAGCCCTCGTCGTAGAATAGCAAATGATCAACACCAATACGGCTGCGCTGACGCTCCTTCAGCTTCGAGGCAATAGGTACAATGTAATCTTGCACCTGCTGTCTGAAATTCGCCACCATATCCGCGTTATAATCGGTCCGAGCCATACGCGCATAGCCTAGCTCCACAAAATTGTTATATCCCAGCTTCTTAGCAATCTTCGTCCGCACCTGAACCAATTCAGCGTAGATCCGGTCAAACTCAGCTTCATGGTCTGCCATGAATTGATAACGCGCTGTATAGGCCCGTTCACGTACTTCCCGATCTGTGGATAATTCATAGGGAGTCAATTGTGAGAGGGTAAGCTCTTCACCGTCAAAAGGGATTTTCGCCGATGCGATCAACTGAGAGTATTCTGTCGACAACTTATTCTCTAATTGCAAGTCTTCAATCACTTCAGGACTGAAAGTATTCAATGATAGCTCAGCAAGTGCGAACAGCTGCCGGCCCCACTTCGCTTCCAGCTCAGAACGGAATTTCGACTGGACAAGAGCTCTATAATAATCGGTTATGTACTCCTGTAAGACAGGTTCAGCTTCATCCATGAAATCCTGTTCTGCCTTGTAGAATGAATCATTCGTATCGATAGAGTGACGGATGCTCGCTAAGGTAGATTGTGTAGTTACGTTCTGTCTTAATTCATTAATCGTGGACATAACCTCATCTTGCTTCTCGAAAGAAGATGCTTCGTCGAACTGCTTCAGCAATTTCTTAAACTGTTGTTCAACTTCTTTGATGTCCGGTCGTTTATACGGATATTCAGTAAACTTCATAGATAGGACCATCCTTTCTAGTTACAGAGTATATCTATTATACTAAAATCCGTGAATGCTAAACCCATAAATTTCAATTGCAAATGCCATCATTTAACGTGTTTTCGTATCAATTAATTCTTCTAGTAATCTGGCGATATACTCAGAACCCTTTTGCAAGTCAGCGTGTTCTAAAGTAATCCAGGCATGACGCTCATTCATATCAAGTGATTGTTCAAGCCAGCCAGAGATCCCTCGTCCTCTACGATCCACTTCTACAAGAAGAGATATACCGTCTCTCTCCAAATGCATGATGAGTTCAAGCTCTTTCACTCGATCAGTGAATTCTCTGCCCGGATAGAACTCGATTTCTTGTACAAAAGGTATCCCACGTCCTAACCGTGAATGATATTCACAGGTTGCCTCTTTGAAGCGGAAGCCCAGTTCTGACACTGCATCCAACACTACCGCTGTATAGGGATGTGGGATTACTTCAATAAAATCACGATCCTTAGGATCAATCGCATTCTCGATATCAAGCCCCGTACGCAGCCACACCGGCTGTCTGGACAGGGTAAGCGGTGTTTCTAACGGAAGAGGAAATTCAAATGGAATTTCTAGCTCTTCGCCTTGCTTTACGATCAATTTGTCAGAAGCTCTAACCTTAGCTATTGTGAAGGACTCGGTGTACTTTCTGTCATTACTTTCCTTGGTATACTCCGTCATCAGCTTGACGTAAATATGATCTACACTTTGCTCCACGTTGCCGCCCGTAATGTGTATAATACCCTTTACATCCTCGCCAGGATAATAAGATGATTTCTCAAGACGTGTATCGACCTGAACGGATCCAATTCCTACACTCGCAAGGATTTTATTAAAAAAAGACATACGAAAGCCCCCCAATTTTCAAGATATTGGGGTATACGCTCCCTACACTATAAAGTTTCATCTTATCGTGTAACAAAAAAAGACACGGATCAAAGTTTCCTCCGTGTCTTTTTCATCATCCTCACCTGTTTTATTGGTCAGGTTTCATTAGAAATCGTAAGCTGCATCTTTGGCCCTCTGCATATTCTTGACCGCATCTACATGTAGCACGGTATCCTCGACCAACCGATCAATCCGGAATAAAATATCATCATTCACTATTTCTTTGCGGTGGAAATCCTTTTCCTCCATGAATACATACGTAGGCACGATTTGAGCCTTCATATAGGACAGAATCGGCTTCAATTGCTGCTCTACCATGAGATAATGCTTAGATGTCCCTGCTGTGGCAAGAATGCTCACGACCTTGTCTCGAAATGCATTGACGGGTAATAAGTCAAAAATATTTTTGAGTGTCGCGGGGATCGAAGCTTGAAAGGTCGGGGTCCCGATGATTAGTGCATCTGCAGCCATAATTGTTTCGGTAACGTATTTAGTATCCCCTTCATATTCCCAGTAGTTTCGACCATCACTAAACACCATCTGAACCTCAGCTAAGTCTAGCAGTGTAATCTCTGCCTCCGGATATTTCTCACGAGCTACCTTTAAGGTGTGATCCATGGCTGTTCTGGTCTTAGTCCCTACATTGGATCCGGCAATCATTGCGATTTTCATGATTATCCCTCCCTTATTATTTTGATGTATGTTTCTTAACCGCAGGCATAATTTCGGTTGCAATCAGTTCAATGTTCTGCATAATTTTCTCAAATGGCACGCCACCAAAATCAATTTGTGCCATGAACCGCTGTTGTCCGTACAGCTCGTATTGATATAACATTTTCTCAATGATCTGCTGTGGGCTTCCTACCATCAATGCATCCCGATAGTCGGTGGACTGTGCAAATTGCTGTTTAGGGTAGCCACTTCCTTTAAGTGCCGCCATACCGGAATTGATATGTGGATAGTATTCACGAAGCGCGTCCTGTGAGTCCTGCGCAGTATAGAATAAACTTGTTGTTGCGATCGGTAAAGATTTCGGATCGAATCCACCGCGTGTTGCAGCTTCTCTGTATGCATCCACTGAAAGTTTAAAGTTAATTGCAGGACCACCAAGCGTTGTTAACATCATCGGAACACCTGCATGACCTGCCTTGATCGCACTGGCTGGTGGACCTCCGACTGCCCGCCAGATCGGCATTTTTCCACTTTGCGGCTGTGGAAGAATGGATGCATTATTTAGTGGTGCACGGAACTGCCCCTCCCACGTTACAAGCTCTTCTTCATTCAGCTTCATTAACAGATCCATCTTCTCTTCAAACAGCTCTTCATAATCACGTACATCGTAACCGAGCAGGCTATAAGCGCCAATCCGAGATCCACGACCAGCAACGATCTCAGCACGGCCTTTAGAGATCAGATCCAGTGTTGCGAAATCCTCATATACACGTACCGGATCAGATGTGCTGAGCACGGTGGCTGAACTAGCAATTTTTATGTTCTTGGTTGCTTGGGCAATAGCCCCGAGAATGACTGTGTGCGCCTGTGTTGTGAAATGCGCCTGGTGGCTCTCACCTACAGCAAACACATCAAGTCCCGCCTCGTCTGCTAGCTTGCTAGCTTCAATAATTTCATGGATACGCTGTTCTGCGCTTATCCGTTTTCCCGTAAACGGATTGATTAAATGCTCACCAATCGAATATAGACCAAACTCAATTCCTTTATTTTTGTCAATGCGATATTGTTCCATGTTTATATCTCTCCCTATCAATCTAATGGTGTAAGTGCTGCTTCAATTTCTGCACGTCTATCTTCTAAGAACGGCGGCAAGTCGAGTTCCTTCCCTAACGACTCCACACTGGAATCTGCTGTAAATCCAGGTCCATCCGTTGCAATTTCAAACAAAATGCCATTCGATTCACGGAAGTACAAGCTCTTGAAATAATAGCGGTCAATAATTCCCGATGAATTTAACCCCCGAGCTTTTATAGCTTCATACCAGTAGGTAAGTTCCTCATCATTCTTCACACGGATCGCCAGATGGTGAATGCTTCCCTTTCCCGGTCTTTCCCGAGGTCCATCTTTCTGTTTGACGAGTATCTCCCCGAGAACCTCCCCGCTAACGGACTGATAGATAGCCTCTTGTTCAGATCGAGAAACTTCGATATATCCGAACATCTCTTTTAAAGTTTTCGCCATCGTATCCATACTTCTTACGGTTATTTCAATGGTCCCCATGCCCAAAATACGGTGTGCTTCTTCAACAATAGAATCTTCCCAAGCAGCCCAATATTCCGGTACATTCTGACCTTGATTATTGATCAAGATAAGACGCAATCCTTCAGGATCTTCAAATGGCAATGCTTCTCTGCCAGCATACGTTGTTATATCTCCATGCTCGACGTTAAATAATTCAAACCGTTGCTTCCAATAGTCCAGACTTTCCAAGGATGGAACAAGTAGTCCAATTCCAGTGATCGCATTCGTACCACGAACAGTACTGCCTACCATCGGCATTTCAAAAAACGATAGTTCCGTTCCTGCGCTCCCTGTTAAATCCCCATAAAATAAATGGTACATCGACGGATCATCCTGATTGACGGTCTTCTTCACCCTACGTAAGCCAAGGACTCCCCGATAGAATTGATTATTAAGTTGTGCATTTTTTGTAATCATTGAAATATGGTGATGCCCTGGAATGGTGTACATGTATATTCCTCCTCATGTTTAACTTGATTAATCAAGTGATAGTGTAGAAAAACCACCATTGTTTAGCTATTCAGGTGGTATTTCTTTTTTCTCACTATACTTATGAACACGCGTCATTAAGGTATAAAGTGTCTTCTTCTCTTCTTCTGTCAATACGTCATCAAAGAATGAGGATTGGAACGCTAGCTGCTCAGGCATAGCCTTCTCCAAGATTGCTGTTCCTTGCGGCGTTAAAGAGATCGTCTTCGTCTTCCAATCCTGCTTCCGTTCTATATACCCTTCCTTCTCAAGTCGGGCAAGCATACGTGAAATTCCACCTTGTGTTACGGTCACTTTCTCCGCAAGCTCCATTTGTGTTAAGGGCTGATATATATGAATCTGTGCAAGCACATCAAATTGTGCTGTGGTAAGATCAAATCGCTTTAGGAACTCATTTGACATCTGGTTACTCTGGTTCGTGAAACGCATAAGTCTTAGCCAAATTAATGATCCGATTGTATTATTCTGCATTTCATTTCCCCTCTCCAGTATTCCTTCTTGTTATCACTTTACTACTCAATTGATGAAAAAGCAAGTGGTGATGTTCTGTCTCCCTTATCCGATATTCAAGTTCAAGATGATTCGTTATAGCCCGTTTCAAGCCCCTAGAAATAAAAAAAGGACTTACACAAGTCCTTTTTTCGTTGTATACATACATAGTCAACTTATTTAATATTTCACTCAATCCTCAGCCAGTCATCGTGATGATCTGCCAGTTCCTGTAGTTCATTTATGAATAGACTAGCGTGGTATCCATCACATACTGCATGATGTACCTGCAACGATATAGGCAGTAGGGTTCTACCCTCTTGGTTAAAATACTTCCCCCCCGTAACGATTGGCAGTAGATATTTAGCATCATTCATAATATTAAGATTAAATCCTGTGAATTGAACCCATGGGATGCTAGAAATGGATATAGAGTTCCTCGGTACATTATCTTTGGTTAGAAATCCTTTGACATTACCATACTGCTCCATGTCCTGTTGATAATTCTCATAAAAAGTTTGAAACTCATCTGAGAACTCTGTCCAAATGCTCGAAAAAGTCTGGTCATCCTTATGAAAGATCGTATAGCTTGGTGTCATCCGATCCCAATATCCCACTTCGTCCTTTTCATTCAAGCTTGTTCTGAATTCCACATGTGCATTCACTACCTTAATAATCATGAATATAAACGTTGGGTATAGCTTTATTCCCTTCCCACGGATCGTCTCTAGTAACCCTGTAACATCTACATTGGCCGTCATACTAAATGTGCATTTCACTTGATTTAAGTAATGCTCAAAATAGGGCTTTCTACTCCAATGTTCTACATCAATAATATTAAATTTCATCTTCATGCCTCCTAAAATAATTCGATTCTTATTTCAGGAGGCTTACTTCACTGCTTTCACCAATACCCTCACCCCAAGTGATCGACTAATAACTTAACCTTAGTCTATCTCAATACAAGATTCCGCTCAACTGGCATATATCCATCAAAATCGATCATTAACCAGCTTAATAAATTCACCCTGCTGTTATAGGTCATATGTAGATTTCGAAGCAACATGGCTTCGTATCTTTTATTTGTTGTACAATACATGTATAACACGACCATGCTGGAGGTCCTCTATGTTAAAGCAATTCCAAGATTTCACCTCACCGAGAATGACGAGTCTCAAGAAATTGTATGAACTTATTCGTCTACACGGCCCTATTGGTATCACAGGCTTAGTCGAAATTACGGGCTATAAACCGAGCACTTGCTCACGCTTACTTGATGAGTTAATTCATTCTGGAGTCATTATGGATAGTGGTTTAGGGCAATCGAGTGGCGGTAGAAAGCCTGTAATATACGTGATTAACCCTAACTCTCACTACGTTATTGGAATAGACATTTCACCATTACACATTACGTATACATTGCTTAATTTGAGTTTAGATGTTCTAGAAAAAGATTTACTAAAGATAAATGAAAGCACGATATCCGAGGATATCATTCAATTTCTATGCAGCAGAATTAATGCATCCATCAGCAACTATGACATTCAGGATTCACAACTGCTCGGAATTGGAATTGGGGATAATAGCCTTGAAATACAATACAATGGCTATATGGATACTGACATAACTTCGGACATCCATCATTCCTTCCGCACTATTTATTTTTCAGAGATACAAAAACAGTTAGAAGATACATACAATGTCCTTGTACGAAGTGAAAAGGGAATCAATCTAGCCGCATTAGGTGAATATCGCAAGTTATATAAAAATGTCTCAAAGAACTTAGTCTACACTCTCTGTGGTGTTGAGATTAAATCGGGAATCATTATCCAAGGAAATCTATATGAACAAAAACACGCCATACAAAACACTTTAGGTCATACCGTTATTGATGTTCACGGAAAGAAATGTTATTGCGGAAAATTTGGTTGTCTAGCTACATACAGTAGTATTCCAGCTATACGTGAAGAGATCATACGCCAGCTCAAGCGAAGCAAGCCCTCACTTCTCAATCAAATGGTTCAAGATATTGAATACATTAATACAGAGAACATATTAGAAGCCATTAGACAAGGAGATCCGTTATGTCATTCCATTGTTGAGGATGCTGCATTCTACTATGGTATTGGACTTTCCAATCTAATTAATTTATTACTTCCTGATATCGTAGTCATAGGTGGCATGCTCTCTATGGAATCTGTTTTTTATGAGAAAGTAGTAGAAACCATTCAACACAACACCGTGCAAAATCACAGTTATGAGATCCAAATTGTAAGAACAACATCGGGGTACAATTCGATTGCCATCGGTGCAGCGAGCCTCATCTTAGATTATTATGGAGTATAATGAAATCAAAAAAGTCTTCAGCTAAGACATGTTGCTATGTCCGCTGAAGACTTTTTTGGTATTCGCTCCATATGCTACTATTCTTGGAACTGTTCCTGCTTGTTCATCTCAGTTCTACCCGCTTGATCTTTATCTAATACAAATTCTACCCGATCAATGATCCCGCTAAATGGGAACTCTTGAGGATAAGAAAGCGTTACGGTTGGTGTGCTATCATATCCGAGACTAAGCCCTTTTCTAGAAATTTTGGACTGATGTGTCTTAGGGAACTCTCTCTCAGCTATCTTTTGGTCATTAATGTACAATGAACCTGTTCCACCAATCGAATCTGGCTCCTTATCGAACTGATAAGTGATCTTTAGCTTACCAGTAGGAACATTCCCCTGTGCCTCTAATGCATAAATAATTCTAAAATGATTGTATTCGAAATGGAGTTTATTCTCTTTAATATAAAGTGTATAACCACCATCATAATTACCAAAGGCAACAAGAACACCTTCACTCTTGGAGTCTTCCCGCTCACAGAATACAGTCATAGTATACGAACAACCTACCGTTGGCGGAGCTGCTGCTGAACCAATATGCGTCATTCCCCCATAATACACAAATGTATTACGATCCGTTACGGACTCAGGATTGTATCGCGTGATATCTTTCCAGCTAATATTCTCCAGTGGAAGAACATTATATTTTTCTGCTTCTCTCCACCATAAATCAATGAGCTCCTGTAGTTTCTCAGGATACTGTTCCGCCAAGTTGTGACTCTCTGTGAAATCTTCTCTTATATTAAACAATTCCCACACATCATCATTAAAGTCTGAGCCCTGTTGATGAAAGGTAACGGCTTTCCAGCCATCATGAATCATCCCCCGATGACCCCACATTTCAAAATGTTGAGTTGTCTTCCTTGATTCTACCTGTGCATCATTAAAGGTATAACGCATACTTTGCCCATGCATTGGAATCTGCTCTACACCTTTAATCACATTTGGAGCCTCAATATTACATATATCTAGCATTGTCGGCGTAATATCCGTTACATAGTGGAACTGATTCCGAATGATCTCGCGATCCTGGAGTTCTCCGTTTGGCCACTTCACAATTAACGGTACTCTTGTGCCACCAAAATATGATGTTTGCTTATAAAACCGTAGCGGTGTATTACATACTTGGGCCCATCCATTCGGATACTCACAACTTACACGGTCTCCATATAAGTTATCGTATTCCTCAAGCAATTCCTCTAATGTATCTTCTGCACCCTCTACAATTTTGGAATAGTCAATGCTTCCATTTCTACGTCCCGTTGAACTAGCGCCATTGTCAGAGATAAATACGATAATGGTATCATCTAACTTCCCGATTCTTTCTAAATGCTCAAGCAATTTCCCTACCTGTGCATCCGTGTGCGTAAGGAATCCTGCATAGATCTCCATAAGCCTAGCGGCGACTTTCTGCTCATCACTCCCCAGCTCATCCCAATGTCTTACACCAGGATTATGTGGAGGTAACACTGCATCTTCAGGGATGATTCCAAGCTCTTTTTGTTTTTTGTAGCGATTTTCTCGAATGGTATCCCATCCTACATCATACTTACCTTGATACTTTTGAATGTATTCTAAAGGTGCCTGATGTGGAACATGCTGAGCACCGAATGATAGGTAGAGGAAGAATGGTTTCTCCGGGACAACGGATACATGATCCGTTATAAATTGCTTGGCATGATCCACTAAATCCTCAGATAAATGATATCCTTCTCTATTCGGTGTTGGAATGAAGTGATTATCATAGACCAAATCGGGATGGAACTGATCCGTCTCACCTTCCATAAAGCCATAGAACCGCTGGAATCCCTTACCTAGTGGCCAGTAATCATAGGGTCCCGCTGGTGAAGCATGGTGAACGGGCGCTAAGTGCCATTTACCTACAGCAAACGTTCCATATCCTTGATCCTTTAAGATCTCAGATAGCATACCTGCATTATGCGATACTCTACCTCGAGTATTAGGATACTCCGGCCCCAGATCAAAATTCGTAATATTCGCCATACCTACGGAGTGATGGTTGCGTCCTGTTAATATGGAAGCGCGTGTAGGTGAGCACAACGGCGTTACGTGAAAGTTATTATAACGGATACCATCCTCCGTTAAACTATTAATATGCGGTGTTTCTATTTCCGATCCATAACAGCCCAAATCCGAAAAGCCCATATCATCCATTAAAATATAAACAATGTTAGGGTTATTCTGCTTATGTTCTCTGCTCATATTGATTTCCCCCTTCTATACTTTTCTAGAGATACTATCATCACAATTAAGCTATGGATTCATCGGTTTTTCCAATCTTGTTAAAGTTCTTATTAAATACTCTGGTGAAAATAAAGATAGCAACAGCAATCATAATCATTAATACCAGTGCAATATTGCTATACATACCGGAATCAACATTTGAGGAAGTATCCACGATTTTTCCCATCATAAATTGTTGGCCGTATAACATCGCAACGAAGGCTCCACCCAGTGAACTTCCTATGTTGAGCACCAACTTCTCGATTCCAATCCCCGCTCCATGCTGATCCTCAGGAAGCAATTGCGTGTAGTTCGTGAGATAACCAGAGAAGAATAAAGCATAACCGATATTAAATAGACCCATTCCAAGGAACGGAAACACGACAGAATACCCTACCAAAAAGGCTACGACACCTAGACCCGCAAGAATAAAAGCCCCTCCAAGCAAGCCCATATTACGATAACCAATCTTCTTAATGATGCGCCCTGTCAGCATGCCTGTAATAAACGCTGCGACATTTGTAATCATATAGAACGTCCCAATAATACTAACGGACATGCCATATACCGATTTCACAATGAAAGGAAAAATAAATGCAAAACCGATTTGGGTTCCATAGAACAGCAAACATACAACAAGTGACCAGATGATGCCTTTTGTTTTGAAAAGCGACGGTTTAACGAATGGATCTTTACTTTTATTCGTATGTACGATGAACACTCCAATAAAGACTAGAGCAATCAAGAACAGACTCAGATGCTGCATTTTAAAAGTCATGAATGTAATAAGTAAAGCAGAAATGACCGTCAACAACGATACTCCTAAAATATCAAACTTACCTGTTTTACCATCATCTTTTGGAAGGTGCTTATAAATAATCGGTACGCCGATTACAGTAATTAATGGAATTAAAAATGTAACCTTCCAGTGGAGATATTCTGTAATATAGCCACCGAATAAGTTCCCACATGCTGCTGCCAATTGGAATATAGCTGCGTTATACCCAAAATATTTAGCTGCCGTTAACTTATCAAAATACTTAATGGCAATAACAATCTGTAACGCGACAGGTGCAGCAATCGTTACAGCGAACAAGACACGGAATAAGATAAGCAAGACGAAACTATCCCCAATAAATAGACCGAGTAAGGTCACAACAGGAAATACAAAACAACTAAATAAGACTAACTTGCGGATACTCATTATATCTGATAGTGCAGTTACGACAATTGCAGCCACACCAAAGAACAATTTCCCGAGTGTTACTACTAGACTGACGGTAGAAGGACTAACTCCGAAGTCAACAGCTAGATTAGGCGTAATTAGCGAAAATATATTCTCATTGAAAACTTGGAAAAATTCGAACAAAAGAATCCATGGCATACATTTAGCTACTTTACGCATGAGTTCTTCTTTTTGTATAGGATTTAATGCATTCATCAGATTACCTCCAAAAGCTCATGATGTGTTTCCTTCTCACAAATCTAGCTAACTTTCGCTTACAAAATAATTACGTCCTCCTCCACCTATTAAATTGCCTACTCGCATCTCTTCTTATTTCTTTGAGCCATTTAAATATACCGTTAACCTTCCCTTTTAGTAAATACCTTTTTGTCATTTTTGAGAAAAAGATTCGTGATTAAGGAGTATAAATTGATATTTATACCATTATTTTGTTAAAAAATACATCAATACTCGAACTTTACACCAATTATATTTAAAGATCGTTCTGATCAGGGAGATTAAGTCCTCTTTATACAAAAAACATCCGTTCGCTAAGGAATTAGCGAACGGATGTCGTTGAGTATTCCAATATTCATCACTTGTGCAGATCTAATTTCCCACCGTGGTAGCAGTAATAAGTTCCCGCTTGTAAAGACTTAATCTTCTCCAAGGATTGTTGCGCCTTCTCCATATCCAAACAAAAATGTGGGTTCGCAATACACAACTCATTCTTTTCAAGAACAGCAGCATCACCTGTAATCACACTGTTCAACTCAGGAAGATAGAGTGAGATATGCCCTGAAGTATGACCTGGTGTGGCTATAACTTTGCATTTATGATCCAATATCATTTGACCCTCATGTAACTGCTCGTCAACTGCAACATGCTTTAGATTCTTTAATTGTTGTACAAACCACTTACCGAAGTCTATCTCTTCCAGAGGCATGTTTGCTAGCATCTCTTCGGCCTGAGCCAATCTCTCCGACTTTACTTCACCACTGATATATTGGGATTCAATTTCATTGGCAATGATTCGAACAGATGGATACTTTGCTTTGAACGCATGTAAAGAACCTATATGATCATCGTCATAGTGCGTAACAATTATATTTTTTAACTGATCCATGTTATATCCATTGTTCAGTATTTCTTTCTCGATTAAAGGCAAAAAATCAGCATACCCTGTATCGACTAAAGTTAATTCACGATTTATCTCGATTAAGCTTGGATATATGTATTGCTGTTGTCCGTTAAATTCAACTTCTATCGGTAGTTCTATAATCTGCATGTTTCTAAACCTGCCTCATTACTCTTTAATTTGGATGAATTCAATCTCTTTCGCACCAGGCTCTAATAACAATACCGCAGATAACCGGATAACCTCCCCATCGGGATCGGTATGAAAAGTTAGCGATGTTTTAAGCTCAAACGCTGTATAATTCAATTCAAATAAACTGCCGTCCATATGTTTAAGAGGTAATTTCATGGAGTTGAATTCTACTTCAAGCTCAGTTCCCACTTGCTCGATGACCATAATACCATATCCTGGGTGTTCATAGGAGCCAACAAGATTCTCAAGCGGTATCCCTAACGGCCTAGACTTTTTCTTGTCATTTGTTTTCTCTATGTTATCCGAAGATGGATCTTCTACCGGTTCTGAATGATTCTTCATTCTTGTAAGAGCCTGACCACTCCAATCCTCAACTTCACCACCTAGCAGACGATCCAATATATGGTTGGACATGTACATCGGAAGAGGTGTTCCATTCAAATTCGATAAGACAACCACACCGATCTTCTCCGCAGGCATAAAGGCAACATGAGCGCTAAATCCATCAATGCTACCTCCGTGGTGCATCATCCGTGAACCGCGATAAGGTTCAATCGACCAGCCAAGTCCATAACAGTTAATATCCATATTACTTTGATTGATGCCAGGTACTCCATCTACCATGTGAGGCATATGGAGCGTTGCCAACATATCTTGTGAAACAATTCGTTCACCGTCAAATAGCCTCTCATTCATCTGTAACTTGATCCATTGGGCCATATCTTTGACATTAGAATTAATAGATCCAGCCGGACCCATCGCATCAATATTACGAAATGGAACAGCTTTATGCTTGTCTTCATGTACCACATAAGGAAGTGCATAGTCATCTTGCAACTGTGTTGTTTCTACTGAGAATTGACTGGATGTCATTCCTAGCGGGGTTAATATTCTGTTCTGCACAACCTCTTCCCAAGAGGAATTACATACATGACCTGTAATATAACCTGCAGCCATATACATAATATTTTGATACTGCCATTTCGTTCTAAAATCCACATTGGGTTCTAAATACTGTAGTCGTTCTATAATCTCTTCTCTATTAAGTGGTGAGTTATACCACATCAAATCATGCCTAGGTAAACCTGAACGATGACACAGCATATCTCTCACTGTGATCCGCTCGCTTGCCAACTCGTCATGCATTTTAAAATGTGGAAGATATTCTTTTACAGGGGTATCTAAATCTAAAGTTCCTTCATCCGCTAGAATTCCTGCAGCTAAAGCTGTAAAAGCTTTCGAACAAGATCCGATGGCAAATAGGGTATCGGGCGTTACGGGTAGTCTCTGATCGATATCGCGATGTCCATATCCCTCCATCATGATGACTTCCCCGTCTTTAACGACCGCAATCGATAGCCCCGGCACCTTCCACGCCTTCATCTGTTCCTCGATGTAACGATTTAAGCCTAATAAAGATTCAACTTCCATCCATGTATCTTCCATGTCTACTCCTTCATGTACGTATTGAATTTATCTTCTAGTACGTATTCAACATTTAACTGCAAATACCTTGAAGGAGTAATGTCTTCGTTCATGTCACGATTTATTTTAATCTTCCTATGGATAAGTTAACACGATAATTCCCGAACTTTAATAAGCGTTCAAGAAAGATGTCTAACTCTTCATTAGAAGAAAAATGTGTTTTTAATAAGTAACATCCATCACCACTTGTACGATGAACTTCGGAAATGGCTTCTTCTGCTTGAAAAAAACGTTTGAACTCTTGATGATTCGTGGTTTGTACAAATACAGTGACAAAAGCAGTTACTACTTGTCCTAGTCTGATACGGTTTATTGCAATTGTATATTGTTCAATAACCCCTAAATCCTCTAATCTTCGAATACGATTTCCAACAGCCTGCCCCGTAAGATGTATCTTTTGACCAAGTTCTTTCCATTGTATTCTTGAGTTTTCACTTAATAATTTCAGTATCTCAAAATCTGTCTGATCAAGAATATCAATCAATCCTTTCATCGCGAAAGTAGAAAGTCAGATTGTGTTTCAGCAACTTATTCTGCTTATCGCTACATTTCACTATACTTAGTTTATTCTCTTAGAGCGCAACTTATAAGAGAAAATACATCAAGACTTACAGGAGGTTAGAACATGTTACTACAAGATATTTTGGATTACAATGAACAATTTGTACAAAACGAGGAATACGCTCCTAGTGAAGCATCAAAGATGCCTAAAAAACGTATGGTTGTGGTTTCCTGCATGGATGCTCGCCTGGTTGAACTACTTCCAAAAGCACTAGATATACACGATGGTGATGCTAAAGTAATCAGGAATGCAGGGGGTAAGATTGCTTCCCCATTCGATAGTGTTATGCAGAGTGTTATAGCATCAGTGTATGATCTCAATGCAGATGAAATATTTCTTATTGGACACCATAGATGTGGTGCGAGTCAAACCAATCCAAAAGGAACAATTCAAAAAATGCTAGATCGTGGAGTAACTACACCGGAAATTTTATCAGCGATTGAATATGCAGGTGTTGATCTGGAAAAATGGCTTTTTGGCTTCAATGATGTTGAAGACTCGACTCAAGCTAACGTTGATTTAGTAAGAAATCATCCGCTTATTCCTAAAGATGTTCCGGTACATGGTTTAGTTATAGATCCTCATACAGGTAAATTGGATTTAGTAGTTGATGGATATAAAGAATTGAATGAAAGAAGACATTAATTTTTTATTATAATTTCACATATGAGAGGAAGTTATTCGGTATGAATAGACAAGAAGCTACACAAAAAATTATGGACGCAAAAATTGCAAAAGGTTTGACATGGGAAGAAATTTCAAAGGTAAGTGAACACTCTGAAACTTGGGTGGTAACTGCATTGCTAGGACAAGCGACAATGACACGCCCAGAGGCCGAAAAAGTGGGCCAACTACTAGAACTAGATGAAGAGGTAGTACAAGCATTAACCGTAGTTCCGCTAAGAGGCCAAATCATGCAAATGCCTCCGACTGATCCAATCTTGTACCGTTTATATGAAATGATGTTACAATACGCTCCAACGCTTAGAGAATTAATCCTTGAAAAAGTTGGCGAAGGTGTTATGAGTGCCATTAACTTCAATCTTGGCGTGGATACACAAGAAGATCCAAATGGTGGCGACCCTCGTATCGTTATTACACTTAACGGAAAATTCCTACCCTTCCGTGCATGGTAATTAATTAGATTAAATTCTTTCATCATATATAAATTCAAATGATCTTTATCTAAAAATTCATCCTTAATCATACATCTGTATCGATAAGGATGAATTTTTCTATGAGATTGTTTTCTAACAAAGGACAAAAGGATAATAATATGAATAAAAAATATATAAAAACTAGCTTTAGTATCCTACAATGGTTTGTGTTTCTATTAGCCAATGCTATTGCATTGCCCATTATCATTGGCGGAGTATTCCATTTATCAACAGCTGAGATATCCACATTGATGCAGCGAACTTTTTTCGTTGTAGGCATTAGTTCATTCATACAAGCATGGTTCGGACATCGCTATTCCATTGCAGACGGGCCAGCCGGCTCTTGGGTAAGTATCTTTGTCGTGCTTGGGCAAGTAGCTATGAGTCAGGGGCAGATTACAAAAGCCACACTTCAACTATTAGAAGGTGGATTGATCATTGCAGGAATCATACTTTTCTTTCTAGGTGTTACAGGACTTGTGCAACGGGTTTCACGGTTGTTTACCCCCTTGGTTACTGGCACATTTCTTCTAATCCTAGCTCTTCAGCTCAGTGGTGTGTTGTTGAAAGGGATGCTTGGATTACAAGGAGTTGTCACGCATCCTGATTATGTAACAGCAACCATCGCACTATTTGTTTTTTCCCTTATCATCTTCTTATCTATAAAAGGGAAAGGATGGCTCAAAAACTATGCTGTATTGCTTGGAATTTCGTGTGGCTGGATATTGTATGCTGTATTAGGAAAATCATCGCCGATCTCTGCTCCCACAACCTTTGTTAAGGTGCCAGAGATCTGGGCTTGGGGCGCACCTAGATTTGATATTGGAATGATAATAACGGCTACATTATTCACCTTTCTTTTAGTTTCAAATACGATTGCTGCCATTTCAGCCGTACAACAAGTGACTCCATTATCACAAGAGAATGAACAACAAACTCTGAACCGTGGCATATGGGTTGGAGGCATATCACATCTGATCTCCTCATTATTCTCTACGATTGGAATCGTTCCATTACCTGCATCAGCAGGATTCATACAATTAACGGGACAAAAAAAAGCAAAGCCTTTCCTTATAGCAAGTCTGATATTAGTAGGGATATCTTTTCTTCCCATTATTGTAGGCTTCATATCCTTGCTACCAGGTCCAATTGCTAACGCTGCACTTTTAGCAACCTTTGTCCAGTTAATCGGAATTTCATTTCAGTCAATCCTGCGTGAGCAATTAAATCAACGTCGATTAACCATACTAGGAATCGCATTATTAATCAGTTTGGGAATCATGTTTCTTCCAGAAGGCGCCTTTAACGGAATCCCGTCTTCTTTACAATATGTTTTAAGCAATGGATTACTCGTGGGTACTATGCTTGTCATCGTGCTCGAACTATTATGGAAAGAGTAACATTTCTCCATTCACCAAAAAAAGCAGCCCAAATGATTATATTGGGTTGCCTTTTTGTGTTGGATGTTTATATGTTCGACGTTTCAGATCATTATCAATTAGCGCATATATGAATCCTACCAGCCCAAAAATGATAATGGAGTTGGTAGAATTCAGATTGTATTCTTGAATAAAGTAGTGACTGTAAAACTTATGAAATATTAAAGTTCCTCCGATGCCACCCAGTATGGAATATAGCAGTACCCGAATAGATACACCGTTCACAAATCGGCTAAACACGATAGATAAAGGTAACAAAATGACAGGATAGAAGACAGACGCCATAAGAGTCATCATCATGATGAACATAAAGCCTATATTACGAAGTCCATAATATTCGCTTGTGGTGATTTTATATCCTTCGACTAGTTCTAAGCACCATACAGCAACGCTGAACAAAACAACAAAAGAAACCCATAAAATCAAGTACCTTCTTATATACAAAACCCCACCGCCTCATAAGCCATACATATTGTTCCGCTTCAATATTACTTTGAATTCTTGAATATATTTCCTTAATCATACTAAAAAAAGAGGGCGCCTAAGATTATTCTCTCAGGCTACCCTCTAGATGTATTAATTAACTTGTTTACTAGTCCAGTAAACACAACTTTAACTACAAAAGCACATTAGATTGTATGGAGAAAATAAAGTGTTAAACTGGAGTTGTTACTGTGACGCGATTTTTAAGCTTAAAATCGGCAGCTTTTGAAAAATAAGTTTTAGACTGAAATCTTCTTGTTAGTCCTGATACTATCAATACGCAAAAATAAAGTGTTAGACTGGTTAATTATTTAGTTTGCAATTGTTATCGGGACAGGAGTCACAAATAAGAGTGTATCATCAGATAAACACTCTTCTAATGCAGTTATTGATATTTGAAATTCTTTTGCCTTATTCAATGACCTATAAATTAGACACTTTAGGAAATGCTTATAGTATTTATTGATGTCTAATATTTTGTCCACTTTTTCAATTGCCTTTTCTAATTCATGTTGTTCTAGTTTATCGATAAAATACCACGGAATATAGTTAGGATCTCCTAATAATATTAGTTTATTACTTAATGTATTGTATTTTGATAAAAACTCGAGCTTTATTAAGGCTTTTACTTGAGTCTCATATTTTTCAGTTAGTGGTACACTAAACTCTGTACGTATATCTTTGAGCTCCATTTTCGCAGCTTTTCTTAGACTTTTCTTAAAAGTGACCTCCCAAGTTTGTAAAAACTCATTTGCAGTCAAGCAGTTCTTTATAAACTTTTCAAATGAATAAAAAAATGAATCTTGATATATCTTCTTAAATATAGTCTTTAAAATACTATTAAACTTTTCATTTTTACTACTGTTAAATTCAAAATCGCATTGTATAAAATCATTAAAACCAATATATGTTTGTGCATTTTCACGTATTGCCTCAGGACCAAATTCATTAACAGTTTGACAAGCTATTGCCATAATAAAATTATGTTTAAATAAACGCGCCTGATGCAGTTTCATTGATCTCACCAGTCTTCCACGCCTCACACTTAATAATGAATCATTCGCTCCATGAGAAGTTATTAAAACAACATCAGGATATTGTATCCTCTGTTGTAACTTCCCGATAAACTCATTAATGTCTACATACTGGTTATAAAGTTCTTCAGAAGTTTTATTGAACACATCATCAAAATAATTCTCAGTTCGTTTCATAAATCTAAATCCAGATTCATCTGAGTTGAAATGTATAATATCCAAAACTATCTCCTCTACTTTGTCTCAAGAAAATCAATAACAGACATCTCAAGAAAGTTATTTACAAATGAATTCCCTGGCTCTTCGTATAGTCTAATTGAGTTTATCAGTTCTTCTATACTGTAATGCTGTTCTCCAAACGATAAATTTATATCATTTAGAACATCTTTGTATTTCACTAAATATTTTTCCAATGAATTACTTATAGGATCAGAAGCTTCCAAAGCATCAATGAGTGCCTCTACAATTATTTGATCTGCTTTTTCACCAACTTTTTCATATTTCATTGAGAGCATCTCGCCACTCTTCGAAATAAATCTGAAAATATCATTATTAATTAACGATACAAAGTCTTCTTTAGCTAATAAGGATAGTCCATGCATAGTATAAAATACTATTTTGCATCTTTTATTAATTGTCTCTCTTATTTTTGAAACTAAATAAACACCTTTCAATCCATTGATATCATTTGAAAAATCATAATCAATTAGAGCAACATCAAAGACTTGATCTTTTTTATTTAGTTTTTTTAGTGCACCTTGAATTGTATCTTCCCAGAAAAAGTTTATTTCGAACTGGAAATTATACAATTCTTTGAGTTCATTATAAATTTCTCGATATTCTTCAATCGCATCATTTACACTTTGGTCATCATCAACAATTAGAACATTTCTAATTAACATCCGAATCCTACTTTCGTAATTTTATATGGAATTCGGCGCCTGACGAAAAATTCTTAGCCAAATTCAGTTCTCCTTTATATTCTTTAATGATTTCATCAACAATAGAGAGTCCCATACCAAAGCCTTCAGTTGTCGAAAAAAATGGATCAAAGATTCTATCCCTAATATGTTCAGGTACCCCTGTTCCGTTATCTTTAAATATAATAATAATATTTTTTGCATTCTCAGTAATCTCGACTCTAATTTCTTTATTCTGCTTAGATATTTTTTTAAATGATTTAAGTGAATTACTTACAAAGTTACTGAATATAGTCCTGAAATCATCTACGTCTATTTTATATAAAATACTTTCTGAAGAAATTAATGAACAGTTTATTTTCTCTAGATTAAACTCATCTTGAAAGGCGGCCAAGAATTGTCTGGCATGTTCCTTCAGATTAATTAACTCTTTAGTTCTTTCTCTAATCAAATGGTCTCTAGCACCCATCAAATAATCTCTTGCATCATCAGTATATATATCAATTTTATCAAAACTATTATTTAAGTACGCTACGATCTCTGTACACGTACTATTCTTGTTTCTTCTATAATAACGAATTTTTCTTTGCCCAGACGATGAAGCTGTTTTAACATTCTTTATTCTTATTAATGCTTCATGAATGATTTTATGTAAAAGTATTTCTTTATTGGCATTTCTCTTGTATACATCTAAAACTTCTTCTTGATTTTTTACAAAGTGTGCCTGTTCGGCCTGGCTTTTTTGAACAATGTTTGCTGCCTGCCGAATGACTTTTGCTGCCGTAGGTGAATTTTTTTGTAACTCCTTAGCAACCTTAGTTAGTTCTTTGACCGCTTCATCAACATTTTTTTTTGCTTCTTGGAATGTTTCATTCTTTGCTTTTTTGAAAAAGTACTTTTCTAAGACTTTGACAGCGTACTCCAAAATAAACTCTTTAAGTTGCCTTTCATACTCATTTTCCTTTAGTCCTTGCCTATTTGTAAGTACTTCAATTTTTTTATTATATAATTTATTAATTTGAACAAAACCTATAAGATCACGAGTACCCAAAAACCTCGCCGTCCCCTGTGTTTTCCTTCTATCCAAATCCAACCAGTCATTCCACTCTTCACCGTAAGGATGAATTCTAAACTCATCCCGATACAAACGAATATTACCGAAGTCCTTAACACGCATTCCCATTCGACTGTGAAACCTTAATTTTGCGGGTGTATCAAAGAAAAATATTTCTAAGAATATTGGGCCAAA
Organism: Paenibacillus sp. FW507-14B1B; assembly: GCF_058781425.1. Classification (NCBI taxonomy): domain Bacteria; kingdom Bacillati; phylum Bacillota; class Bacilli; order Caryophanales; family Paenibacillaceae; genus Paenibacillus; species Paenibacillus sp. FW507-14B1B. The sequence goes on from NZ_JBYSWS010000007.1 coordinate 133,682, forward strand.
GTCATAGGTATTAGGGTAATCTTCTTTATACTCTATTCCATCCCTACAAACCATTATCTCAATATTATTTGGATTATCTATACTAACAGATGTTCTTACCCAAAGATTACTCATATCTTCTAACCTGTAGGGGGTGATTTCAATTTCATCATCAAAAAAATCTGGTGCATATACTTTAATTGAAAAATTATCTTTTACACTCCTGAACGGTGATTTAAAATGACGTAAACTTTTAATAAGTTTAGAAATTGACGTTTCATCCCAATGATCACGTAGATCTTCAATTTCTAAAGTTACACCTTGAGATTGATCTTCGCTAACTTGTGTCTCAAGTATATATGGCACTGTAATGCTGTCTAAACTAGTATAATTATTTTCAAAGACCGACCAATCAAATTCCATATTTATTTTTTGTTTTGATTTTGCCTTTAAAGCTGATAATTTTAATCTAGACCCAAGTCTATCAACAGAGAATCTACCTATACCTTTATCGCCATTTAAAGGCCTGTTATAGATATCAGAAAATTCTTTTCCTTTTTTACTCTCTGTGCCAATTACCATCCACTTGTTTTCAATATCATCTAAATCCATTCCAGTACCATTATCACGAATAATTAATCTACCACAACCATCTTTTAGATTTGAGAAAATCAACATAACTTCTTTAGCATCAGCATCATACGAATTTTTAACCAATTCAAAAACGGCGGTTATTTCATCTGTCACTAAATCCTTACCGATTAGGCTTTTTACATTTGTTGAAGCCTTAAAACGCATAAATTGACTCATTATATCAAAACACCTACCTTTACTGATTTAATACCTTAGCTATTTCTCTAGCTATTGCTTTTGCAAATAAAGGTGGTACTGCATTACCTACTTGAGTATATTGCGGGGTTTCATACTTTCTCCGGTTTCCACCTGTTGTTCTTTTACCAAGAAATTCGAATGAATCATCAAATGATTGCAATCTTGCTAATTCTCTCACAGTTAATATCCTTGGATTGTTAGGATCATAATGAACAATATCATCTGGTAATGTGAGAACAGTTGGTGATACATTGTCTCTGTGCAATTTTGTACACCTATATTTCTTCGTATAATACTTGTTATACTCTTCATAATCTAGTCGCGCTAATAACTGAGCAATGCTCTCGTTAGGCCTTAGTTTTTTAAATCGCGCTACTACTTTTTCTTCATGTCTTGAGGCACTATGATTTAATAACTTTATCGACTTTAATCCCTCACCATTTGTACAAGGAGTTAAACCATTTCGCATGCTTTTCTGATATTTTGAGAGTTTGTATCTATTAGAATAGCTCGAACTTTCTTGTCCTTGTTTTAAAAATCGCAAATCTGAAATGGCTTCAGATACAGAAACGGTATAATTATAGGGCTCCGGGAAATCAGGGGGAGGTACTATATCAACAAACTTACCTTTAACTTTTTTTATCTGATGTCCAATAAAAATTACTCTAGGTCGATTCTGTGGGACTCCATAGTTCCTTGCATTTAACAACTTGTATCTAACTCTATATCCAAACTTTTCAGCTTCTTTTAGGATAATTTCTGGTACAGTTACATTCTCGTAAATTGCACCACTTATGGCTTTCAAACTTTCTACTTTATATGAAAGAATACCCTCAACATTTTCCATAATGAAGTATTTAGGCTTTACTATTTTTACAATTTTTAAGTAATCGAGAAATAAATGATTTCGAGGATCGCTTTTATTCCTTTTCCCTGTCAAACTAAACCCCTGACAGGGTGGACCACCAACAACAACAGATATTTCATTGCCTTTAAGAAACTCTTTCAACTTCTTTGGTTTTGTTAAAACCTTTACATCCCCCTGATGGAATAAAACATCTGTGTAACCTAATTGTATATGTCTATTTATATAAGTCTGTGAAGCTTCTATACTAAAGTCACATGCATTAGTAACTTTAAATCCAGCTTGTAAAAAGCCTTCTGACATTCCTCCCGCCCCAGAAAATAAATCGAGAACATTATATTTTTGACGATTCATTTAAGCCACCCAATCTATATTTTGTTCCAGGATACCATAATTAAATGTATTATTCCAGGAAGAACACCTCTTAATTCCATTCTACAGAATCTTCATGATTACAACCATATATATTTCTAACTAACTAGTAATTTTCAATAATATTTTATTTGTCCACTCCCTGCTCTTATCACTCTGAATATGTTTCAACTTCTCAACGCTCACACCAGCACACCGTTCAAGTACGTTCCGATCCCAATGGCCCCTCTTATGAACTAATCCCTAGAAGCTGCTTGATAGTATCCTCAATCACCTTAAGCTGAACCTGCTGCGAAGGACGAAGAATCAAAGTCGAGATCGACCAGTTATCCGGTCTAGCGGCTTCTAGTATATATGACGTACTCACTGCACTCGTAATCTGCACAACAGCGCAAGTCCTACGAACTCCATTCGGACATACGGAAAAACGTCTGCCCGCAGGTATTCGCAATAAAGACATGCTGATCTTAACAGGAAACGTTTGTTTTAATAACTGAATCATCTCGAAAAAAGAATCCAAACCAATTCCCTCAGAAGCCGAAATCGTCTCAAGCGTTTGAAAGTCTATAGGAGGTGTGTCACCACCTACTTACTTCTTCATGTATCCCTGAAGTCTTACCACCTCTACCTGAGTTAACAATAACATCTTGTCCCGTATTGGATTGCCTTACATGTTGTCTACATGTAAATACGACAGGAATGTTAGAAAAGTGCATAAAGGTAGGTGGAGCTTCCAAGACATCTTGATGGATGTCCTCTTTCGCATGATCACTTTCATAGTTCAACATGTAATCATCACAGTCAGCTCTTGAAGTTAGTCGAACTTGTTTATCACCATGAGTGGATTCACGTCTCTTCTTAGACGGGTGCCAAAATAAGATTTCCTCATGAGGATGTTTGAAGCCGCTGAAAACAATAATTTCATTGACCAAAATATAATCAATGAACTGCTCTCCTCGAACATGCACTTGTAGAGGATCTGATTCAAATACATCATTGTCTAGTGGGATACCTTTCTTACGAGCAGCATGAAGATTCGCGGTGAATTCTTTATTGCCTGACTGAGCAACAGTCGATATACAGAATCCAACATCGATTTTATACTTGTATCCGTTTAAATCCAAGATAACATTTTTTCAAAGGCCATACACCATTCATTTGTTCAGCAGCCCAGCGTACTCTTCGAATTTGAAACTTTGATACAGATTCCAAATAATTCGATAGAATGTCTATCGTAATAGGAAGCCTATCTTTTTGCTTTTCAAGCATGCTCAACTTACCAATTCGTTTCCCTATGGTTGCTTGACACACTCTAACAGGTCTAGATTGATCATTCATAAGCTCCTTATATGTCTCTTCAACCTACCAACTTAGCTCTAAATCACGGAGTTCCCATTCCACACTAACAGGCTTGCATCTGTTTGAATTAGACGAATTGGTTACCTTGTTCTTCTTTCCTATTACTTTTAAAGTTGATGTATGTCTAGTGGTATTTCCGTTAGCATATTTAATGACGGTGTTTGTATCGACACCAAGTTTAAGAGCCGTTGAACGATAGGACAGGCCTGATTTCAGGCATTCCTTGAGCTTAGCTTCTCATACCGAACCAAATGATTTAATTCCGCCCCTAGAAATCTATATTATTCCAATAAATCCAGTCCTATCCTGGAATACGAAAAACCACATGCACATCGAAATGTCCCTACAGGCTGTCCAGTATCCGAACAGCGAGTAATTTGGCACTCTTTAATGATAGACCCTCTATAATGATCCGCCGCTTTGTTCAGGTATGGCCACAGACCTTTAGCAAAAGGGGCTAGTTCTTGATCAGACCGTTTTAAAAACTCTGAGTATGAACCATACAAAAACCTTATTAGAAACATTAGACGTAAAGGATGCACCACTTAACCGATCTTGCATATTCTTTATCTTTATAAGTAATCAGAAAGTCTGTTGTCGTTACAATAGGAGTTCCCGTCTTAGGATCTTCCGGGTGTTCGACGCCTACTTTCTCTGCTATCATTAATGTTTCTTCAAGTGGAAGGAGTGGAAATTGCTCTCGAATATCTGATACCCCTTCTGAATAATCCTGAAGGTAGCAATAATCACGTTCGATATCGGAAAAAGCTCATGTCGCCGGTCAGTAGTCCAACCTATACCACGAGTCGCACTCCCTTGTGAGGGAACATCTTGAACACTAAGCCATGAAAGATAGTCCTTTCCGTTACCTTGACCTCTTCCTTCTTTAAGAAATCGTTCTATTTTAGCTTGTGTAATCTCACGTTTCCGCTTAGCCATTCCTTCCACTCCCAATCTATAAAATAATGAGGCTACCTAAAGGTAGCCCCACAAAAAGAGGAGTCGTGTTGTAATCCTGGATGTCGAATCTAAGACTGTAGAAGAGTTACTCGTAGCGTATGTCCGTATCTGTGTATGTAACGAAAATAAAGTCGTATGGCTCCTCCCCCAACTTCCTCACCTTCAAAAAAGCCCGTCTCTACGCCCTTCCCACCTGTTCATCCTGATTTATCTGACCACACGAGCACATAAAGTCGTATCAGAAAATGCAGGGAAAAAGACAGGGATTAGGGCACAGGAATAGCCTGAATAAAAAGCCTGAGAAAATATCAGAATATTCCGCAAATCCTTAAGTAGCCTGAGATATCCTCAGAGATAAGATACGAGAAGAAGTTTTCATTTCCCTTCCCTTTTCCCTAAAACAAAAGAGCCGAGCAAATGTCAGGAAATAATCCTGAATCTGCTAGGCTCTGATACGACTTTATTTGCTTTGATACGAGTTTATTTTACTGGTTAAGGACTTTATTTTGCGGGCTACACTGCTGTGAGTCTGATACTCCCCGCTCCTACTCCACCGTCACACTCTTCGCCAAGTTCCGCGGCTTATCCACGTCATGACCCAGTGCAAGCGACGCATAGTAAGCTAGAAGCTGTAGCGGCACAACAGACAATGCTGCTGTAAGAATCGGCAATGTCTTCGGAATCGCAAAAGCCTGATCCACAGACTTCAGCAGGTTCACGACCTGCTCTTCATGCGTGATCACCATCACGTCAGCACCGCGCGCCTTAACTTCCTTGATGTTGCTAACCGTCTTCTCAAGTACGTCTTCCTGTGTCGCCAAAGCGATCACTGGAATGCCATCCTCGATCAAAGCGAGTGTTCCGTGCTTCAATTCACCTGCAGCATAAGCTTCAGAGTGAATATATGAGATCTCCTTTAGCTTAAGCGATCCTTCTTGAACAACGGCATAATCTTGGCCGCGACCAATGAAGAACAAGTGCTCATGCTTCGAGATTTGTTCCGCATAATTTCTAATTGCTTCTGTATTCGCGAGCATCGACTCCACCTGTTCAGGTAGAGCTTCCATCGCTGCAAGAATCTCAGCCGCAGCATCCTCTGTAATCGTACCACGAGCCTGAGCTAAATACAGACCGAACAGATAGAATGCAATCAGTTGTGATGTGTATGCCTTGGTAGACGCCACTGCAATCTCCGGACCAGCCAGCGTGCCAAGCACGTCATCTGCTTCGCGGGCAATCGAGCTACCTACGACGTTAGTAATGGCAAGTACATGTGCTCCATTACGCTTAGCTTCTCGAAGTGCAGCAAGTGTATCTGCCGTCTCACCAGATTGGCTAACAACAATCACAAGGGTCTCAGGGGTAACAATTGGTGAACGGTAGCGATATTCAGAAGCCACATCATTTTCCACCGGAATACGAACCAGTGATTCAATAACATGACGCCCGATCAGGCCGGCATGATATGCGGTACCGCAGGCAACAATCTGCACATTACGGATCTTCACAATCTGCTCCATTGTTAGCTTCAGCTCAGGCAATACGACCTTACGTCCACTCTCATCCACACGTCCGAGCATCGTATCGCGATAAGCTTTCGGCTGTTCATGAATCTCTTTCAGCATGAAGTGATCATAACCGCCCTTTTCCGCTGTAACGGCATCCCAATCGACACGAATCATTTCCCGAGAAATAAAGTTCCCCTCGATTGTCATCAATTCGACAGCATCTGCAGTAAGCAAAGCCATCTCTCCGTCATTCAAAATGTACACATCGCGCGTATATTTCAGAATCGCCGGAATATCAGAACCGATGAAGTTCTCTCCATCACCAAGACCGATAATCAGTGGGCTGGCTTGACGCACAGCAACCAATTTATCAGGCTCATACTCAGTCAGTACACCAAGAGCAAAAGCACCTCTCATGTAGCGAATAGCCTTCTGTACCGCTTTTACAATGTCACCGTCATACTCACGAGCAATTAGATGGGAAATAACCTCCGTATCCGTCTCAGATACAAAATGATGTCCCTGTTCCATCAGCTCTTCCTTTAGCTCCAAGTAGTTCTCCACAATCCCATTGTGTACTACCGAGAATTTCTGGCTGTTGTCCGTATGCGGGTGTGAATTCACATCCGACGGCTTACCATGCGTAGCCCAGCGCGTATGCCCAATCCCGGCTGTACCGACAAGTGGAGCACCCTCCAGCTTGGATTCCAGGTTAGCAAGACGTCCTTGCGCTTTAGCAACACGAAGACCTTCGTTTGTGAACACAGCAATTCCAGCTGAGTCGTAACCGCGATACTCTAGCTTCTTCAATCCATCGATCAACACCGACTGAGTCTTCTGATTTCCAATATATCCGACAATACCACACATAGTATGATTCCTCCGTTTTTTCCATATATGATCGTGTGGAAAATAACGCGGCGCATATGTGCGGCATATCAGAAGAAGAATGATCTATTCAATTATCAACGTTCCGTCATATCAGATATCTATATATTCCGAATAGTATAATCGTCATGAATGCACTCTTCTTCCACCGCGTAGACCGCGTTATCGCACACTCATGGGTTAGGTTAGTATGATGGCATCTGTCGGTACGTTGTATGAACGGTCGCCCACTCATTTTCCGATCCGACTTACGGTTGATGCAATTTACCGGGAGGCCCCCGCCGAACATTTCGAACACCTCCACCTCGTCAGCTTGCTCTGCCGATGGCTTTCTATGAATGATTCGTTCTCATTCATAGCTTCAGACCATTCCCGCGCAGACTCAAGCTCTGGCGCTTGTAAAACAACGTAACCTCACAATCCTCGCTCTCTATCTTTGAATGATATTTATATATTATATTCATGCGATGCCAGTTTGGCAACTCGACTACACACCTACGACAATGTACCCTATAATTGTGAAATTCTCATGAAAAAGCCGGTGAAACCTTATTGATAGTCCCACCGGCCCAACCGGAGCTTAACTCTACACCCTATAAAGACCCTATAAACAGAAACCAGCGATTATGCCAGTTCCCGCTTCACAACATCCGCAACTTGTGCCACATAACGATCAAGTTCATCTTTATCCGGGCCTTCAGCCATAACACGAATCAAAGACTCTGTTCCTGAAGGACGAACCAGCACACGGCCATTGTCGCCAAGCAGCTGTTCAACTTCAGCAATAGCAGCTTCAATCTGTGTATTACCTTCATACTTGCTCTTATCGCCAACACGAACATTCACAAGTACTTGTGGATATTTACGCATACTGCACTTTAAATCACTCAGACGCTTACCTGAGGATACAATAGTATCCACAAGCTGAATACCTGTTAGAATACCATCGCCTGTCGTATTGTAATCCAAGAAAATAACATGCCCAGATTGCTCGCCACCGAGGTTATAACCCCCACGACGCATTTCCTCCATCACATAACGGTCACCCACAGCTGTTTTAGCTGTTTTTAGTTTCAAGGTATCACAAGCTTTGTAGAATCCGATGTTACTCATCACCGTAGATACAACTGTGCCTTCCTTCAGCTTGCCAGCACGATTCATAGCCTCACCGCAGATGCATAGAATAAAGTCTCCATCCACTTCTTCACCTGTATGATCTATCGCGATAAGTCGATCTGCATCCCCATCAAATGCCAATCCGAGATCTGCATTATGACGTATCACTTCTTCTTTCAAATGCTCTGGATGTGTTGATCCGCATTGTTCATTGATATTCAGACCGTTCGGCTCTGCACCAATGGCAATAACCTCTGCTCCGAGCTCACGGAACAATTTAGGAGCTAGCTCATAAGCTGCACCATTCGCACAGTCGAGTACCACTTTCAACCCGTCAAAACGATTAGTAATCGTTGTTTTCAAGTACTCCAAGTATTTATATTTAGCTTCATCATTAACAATGACTTCACCTAAATCTTTACCAATCGGACGAGGAAGTTCATCGATTTCGGCATCCATCAGCTCTTCAATCTTCAACTCTGTTTCATCGGTCAGTTTAAAACCGTCGCCTCCGAAGAACTTAATCCCGTTATCCTCTACCGGGTTATGGGAAGCTGAGATCATCACGCCAGCATCTGCTTTGAGCAGTCTTGTAATGTATGCCACCGCAGGTGTTGAAACAACACCCAATCGAATGACGTGCGCGCCGATGGATAACAATCCAGCAACCAGAGAGGACTCTAACATCGCTCCAGATACACGGGTATCCATACCGATAACTACTGTCGGCTTTTCTTTATCACCAGTGAGGACATAACCTCCACACCGTCCAATACTATAAGCTAATTCAGCAGTCAGTTCCCTATTGGCAACCCCTCTGACACCATCTGTTCCAAAATATTTCCCCATGTTACGTTATCTCCTTTTTATCTACTCTTATCGTGTTATTCACTTGGTGGGTCTACACTGTTTACTGACGTGGTTCCCTCTTCATGGTTCTCACCTGATGGAGGTGTCGTGCCAGGATGATCGGTATTGTCTTCATCTGTCTGATTGTCATCCGAAGATCCAGTGCCGTTGCCGTTTTCACTACCATTGTTATTTCCATTGCCGTTACCTGACCCAGGTTTGTCTGCAGGCACATCTGGTTTTTCAGTATTTGTGTCTTCATTCGGTTTATCCGTTGGTTTGCCGCTAACCGGCTTGTCGATTTCTGTTAACTCTACTTTCACAACTAGGCGCTTCTGATCGACCCGATTAATAAAATTGGGCAATGTCACCTGAAGCGGTATTTCATGTGTTCCGGCCTTCAAGCCGGCGACATTCGCAACCAAACCAATGTCAGTAGGCTGCAGACTGTTGAGCAAATCCGGTGCTCCCGTCAGCGTCAATGACATCGTTTGATTTTTAGGTTCTGTTATTCTGGCCTCCATCCCTGAAGGTACTCCCTTAAGAGAGACGGGTATACCATCCATCACACGCTCCCCATGAGAAACAGCATTGATCTCAACCTGTACGGAGCTAGGCTCGATTCTCTCAAAACCTTCAGGCGGCGTCAAGTCGGCCGTAAGAACCGTTATTCCAGATTTTTTTACATTGGCTAAATTTATTGTAACCCCAGTATAGGTCTTTGCTCCTGCAAGAGCCTCTTTGCTCCCGAACAACTTAACCTCTTTCACCTTGGGATTCACTTTGGAAAGAACTAAATCCTCAGGAAGACGTCCTGTATACTCAAATTCAATTGGAACCGTTACGAAAGAGGCTTCGATTGGAATCTCGGCAGCGACGGTAGAAGGTTCTAGAATTGCATCTTCCAACACTTTCCCATCCTTATCATATGCCGCAAGTTTCACCTTTTTCTCTACGATATTTTCATTAGCTCCGTCCAGATCAACAATCCCCTTGACCTCAGCCAAGCGAGCAAGCTCTGATTCTGGAAGGGTAACATTCACACTACCTGGTTCAATGGTCACAGGTGCACCAACTCTATAATCTTTGGCAGGCTCTCCCTTGGTTCCGATCGTAACATTAACGGGCTTGGTTACCCGCTTTTCTACGGTTACAGTAACTACAGAAGGATTAATTGACACTAGCTCCACTCCACCAGGTAAGGAAGCCTTTAGTGGAAGTGTGTGCGTACCTGGCCCTTTGACACTGCTTAAATCCAACTTCACTTTGTATTCATCAGCAAAAATCGTTGTGATATCAGAGCGACGTCCTTTGACCTCCAGATTCACTCTGTCGATATTGATGCCCGTTAGGGCATAATCGGAATCATCAAAGCCATAGGTTTGTATTTTGACATCTTCAATTATTTTCGTATCAATAATGGTGGTAGGAGGCGTTGGAGCCCCACTATCCATATGAACCATTCCCCACAACAGCACACTGACCGCAAGGGCCATAAGTTTAGTTGTCAAGTTATTCTTAAACCATTTATCCATTCTCACCGTCTCCCTTCCGTTTCCAGAAGAACGAACGTTTCTCTTTGATGGAGGCGGCAGGTCGCAATTCTTCATACAGTTTCGAGATGAGTGACTCTTCTTTAATATCACGTACAACATGTCCGTTAATTGCAAGGGAAACTTGTCCTGTTTCCTCAGATACAACTACAGAGATTGCATCACCAACCTCACTGATTCCGATTGCTGCTCGGTGCCTCGTTCCAAGTTCCTTACTAATAAAAGGATTCTCCGACAAAGGTAGATAACATCCCGCAGCCGCTATCTGATTATTCTGGACGATAACTGCTCCATCGTGGAGTGGGGTATTGGGGATAAAAATGTTAATAATCAGCTCAGAGCTAATTACAGAACGCATCGGAATACCCGATTCCACGAACTCATTCAGACCGGTTGTTCGCTCAAAAACAATCAAAGCACCGATCTTTCGACGAGACAGATAATTCACGGCTTTAATCGTTTCTGCGATTAATTTATTGGTTTCTTCATCCATATCAGCTGACCTGCCAAACAACTTTCCACGGCCAAGCTGCTCCAACCCACGTCTTAGCTCTGGCTGGAAGATAATAAATATTGCCAGCACACCAAACGTGAAGATCTGATTCATCAGCCACTTCAGTGTATAAAGATCAAACCAGGTACTGAGCGCCCAGATAAGCACCAAGACCAGGATTCCTTTTAATAGCTGAACAGCCCGTGTACCGCGTACGAGTAAGATCAGATGATAAATAATATAGGTAACGATAAGTATATCGATTATATCCTTAATGGACTCTTTCCAGTTTAAGTCCGTAAAATACTCCATACTGCAACCCCCGTCATCCTTTAATAACGCCTGTGATTTATATGTAGTATGTGCTCTACACTATCTAGGTTATAACGTTAAACCTCGCGATGCAAGTCGAGCACCCATTCCTCGTAAAAAAATAACAAAAAATCACAAAAAAGCGCCTTCCTTCCGGAGAAAAAAGGCGCCGTTATTCAACAAGGTGCAAATCTCATCTTAGCGGTAAGCGACATCCGAGAACAGATTGGTGATCTTATACCAGATCCAATCCATTGCCTTATCAATATCCTTTACTTGCCCGGATATGTGAGCCGTAGAAGCTTGAAAAAGCTCTCCGTCGATGACAGTTAAATTCCCTTGAACCTGTCCGAAAACCTGAGCCTTGCCATTCTCCACAGTTATATCCCCTGTAATGACCTGATCCGGTGGAATAATAACCGTCTTGCCTTCGATTACGAGTTTATCGAGTTCACTACCCTTTACGACAAGTTGATTATCCTGGTCCCAGAAGCTGACGGTGCTAAAGAGCATAACGACAAGAAAAAGAGCTGCTGCTGTGATAGCTGGATGATTCTTCACCCATGTGATCCAAACCTTCTGTTTCTTTTGCTTAGGCAGCATTCCCATAATTCGGTCCGTCAAATCGTCGGAAGGCCCTGTATCATGATGTGTCAAGGAAAACAGCAGCATATCCGTCTGTTCCAGTTCCTCGAACCTGTTCCGGCAGTCAACACATTGCAGCATATGGGATTTTAGCTCCAGCTGCTGCGGCTTGGACAGATCATTGTCCAAATAATCGTGCATCAAAGAGACGGCCAATTTGCAATCCATATGAGCCAGTCCTTTCGTTCAATCTCTGTGCTGGGTCTACTCCCCATTCAGGGGCATAAGACTTGCTTAATGTTCAATACGAATCGGAAGCGGTGATGTTTCATAATTTTTTTATAAATCTACAACTTAAATTCCAGCTTCTTACGTAAATATTCCCGACCGCGATGAACTCTCGTCTTAATCGTTGTCACAGGTAGATCAAGAACATCACTGATCTCCTGAAGTGACATGTCCTGAATATATCGCAATATCATTATTGTTTTATACTTAGCGGGAAGTGACTCAATGGCCTGATGAATAATCCGCTGTGTCTCGGATATTAGCATTTCGGATTCCGGTGTTCGATCATCGCTAGGTATCATCGAATAACCGTCCATTCCCTCTTGATCATTCATATCCGCATCAAGTGAGTAGGACGGCTTGCGCTTACGCAGCCGATCTATACAAAGGTTTGTCCCAATCCGGTATATCCATGTTGAAAATTTCTGATTCTCATCGTAGCGATCTAGACTCTTATATACGCGCAGGAATGTCTCCTGAACGATATCCTCAGCCTCATGCCGGTTATTTAACATCCGGTATGCTAGATGAAATATTTTATCTTTATAAAGTCCTACGATTTCGGCAAATGCTCGCTGATCTCCTTTACGAGCTAGCTTAGCCAATCTTACATCCAAATTGTCCACCATAATTCCCCCAGAATGGTCTGATGGGTAACGTCTAAAAGTCTCTAAAGCATCATTAAAATGGTAATTCAACTCATTATAAATTGCAACACAATTCGAAAAACAAGGTGTTCACGACAGCCTTAACAGCTTCTTTAATATCTATTCTTTCAAGTTAATGTGCAAAGAGGATAACCCTCTGGTGACAAAATTAAAAAAGTGAGGCTCCTCCAGGGAACCTCACTTTAGACCATCCCTATCTAATACATTTCACGCTAGATATCAACCCGTATTCCGAAGACCGGCAGCAATACCATTAATCGTCAGCAATACCTCACGAAGCAAGTCAGGGTCATCTTCGCCCTTCTCACGTAGATCACGCAACTCATTCAGTAGTTGAACCTGCAGATAACTCAACGGATCAACATACGGGTTGCGGAGTCTGATGGATTCCTGCAAGACCGGTTGATTGTCCAGGATATCCTGTTGTCCTGTGATCTTGAGGACCATCTCTTTAGTAAGCTTGAACTCCTCTTTAATGAGGCCAAATATTCGCTCACGAGCCACATCATCGTTTGTCATAAGTGAATATTCCTTCGCAATGATCAAATCAGCTTTCGCCATAGCCATTTGCAAAGTATCGATCATGGATGTAAAGAAAGGATAATTAATGTACATATCCTGCAAAGTCTTCATATTGTCTTCATTGTCTTGATAGAAGCTCTGAAGGCCCGTACCAGCCGCGTACCAAGCAGGGAGTAAATAACGACTCTGAGTCCAAGCAAACACCCAAGGGATGGCACGTAGGTCCTCAAAACGGTCACTGTTCTTCCGCTTGGAAGGTCGTGAACCAATATTCAACTCTCCAACCTCAGGTAGCGGGGTGGATTCTTTGAAGAAGCTCAAGAAATCCGGATCGCGGAAGATTAGATCTTGGTACTTCTTCTGAGATACTTCTGAAATTTTCGCGGAAATTTGTTCCCACTCTTTTTCATTCGCATTCTCTTCTGGCGTACGCGCATTAATCGACGCACGAATCAATGCTGATGTCGCTTGCTCCAAACTACGGTATGCAATTCCTTTTAAGGAATAACGAGAGGATATAACCTCACCTTGTTCCGTTATCTTGATGCCACCAGCGATCGTGCTAGCAGGCTGTGCCAGAATACTACGGTTAAGTGGCATACCACCACGTCCGAGTGAACCACCACGTCCATGGAAGTACTTCAGCTTCACGCCGAACTCACTACCCACAGCCGTAATCTCTTTCATGGCTACCTGCAGCTCCCAGTTCGCTGTAACAGCGCCACCGTCTTTATTACTATCAGAGTAACCAAGCATGATTTCCTGAAGATCATTCATCGCTTTCACGCCTTCACGGTAGATCGGAAGGTTAAACAGTCGACGCATAATATCTGGAGCTGCATGCAGATCCTCAATTGTCTCAAACAATGGTACAGCTTGAAGAGTAGCAACCACTGTACCGTCGTTCTCCTTGGTAAACAATCCTACTTCCTTCGCGAAGACCATAACTTCCATAATGTCACTCGCGCCCTCAGCCATACTGATCAGGTAACTCGAAATACAGTTTACCCCGAATTCCTTCTGAGCTCGATATACCGTACGGTATACTTCAAGACACTCTTCTGTGCTGTCGCTGTACTCCTGATAAGGAGTTGTGAGCGGACGAGGATCATTAAGCAGCTTATTCAAAAGCTCAATCTTGTCTTCCTCTTCAAGTGAAGCGTAGTCGCTAACTACGTTCATTTTCGCCAAAATCTCAGCCATTGCATTTTCATGCTCTTTACTGTGTTGACGAATATCCAAAGTAGCCGTATGGAACCCAAACAGTTCAACCTGACGAATCAATTTCTTAATATATGTGTCCGCTACATAATCGGCATAATGATGCCGTAAACTACGATCAATAATTTGCAAGTCTTCGATGAATTCTTCTGGTGATTCATAACGCTCTTTACCAGTCATATTGGTATCCAGAACGTGAACCATCTTAGCTAGCATATAAGCAAGCTTGATTCGATATGGCTCTTTCTCATTGTGCCAAATTTCCATCTTCTTCAGTGTAACGTTCTCACGATCCGTAAGAATCGATTGTTTCAACTCATCGGACACGTTTACAATCGTTGCACTAAAGCTGAGGTTTTTCATGAGCCCTGTCAAAATATTCTGGTACTCCCGAATAGCCAGCTTCCGTTGCATTTCAAGCGTCTTCCAAGTTACATCAGCTGTTACTGAAGGGTTACCGTCACGGTCGCCACCGATCCATGAGCCAAAACGGAGATATGTCGGTACATGCCAGTCAGAACCGGGATAGTACTTAGTTAAGCAGCGCTCAAGCTCTTGATAAACTTCTGGCAAAATGTGAAACAGCGTTTCATGAAAATAATACATACCATTGCGAACCTCATCAAGCACTGTTGGTTTGCGGTCACGCAGCTCATCCGTCTGCCATAGTGTAATGACTTCATTAAGAAGCTTTTCACGAAGCTGTTCTCTTTCACGGAATGTAAGCGTTGGGTTATCAAGGAGCATAACATCTTCCGAAATTCTTTTGTGGATATCGAGAATGGCGCGACGCATCGCCTCTGTAGGATGTGCGGTCATTACTAGCTCCAGGGAAAGACTTTCAAGAATCTCTTGAACTTCTTCGTACGTGAAATTGCGTTCTTTCAAATCCTGGACTGCACTTTCAATCGATCCTGGTTGTACACTCTCGCCTGCAGAACGCTCATAGTCGCGTTTGCGGCGAATTCGATGATTCTGTTCTGCGATGTTGACCAATTGAAAATAAATAGCAAACGCTCTGATCACCTGATGACGATTGTCTGGATCCAGCGTGCTGACAATCCTTTTAAAATCTGCGAACAATTCAGGTAAAAACACGGAACGTAATGATTTACTAGTTTCACGAATCTTCTCAACGATCTCTAAAAGCTCATTGCCTCCCTGATGGACAAGAACTTCGCCAAGAATGTTTCCTAAAAACCGTACATCACGCCGCAGCAGATTATTGGAATTGCTTTTTGCGGTTACAGTAAGTTCAGTCATGCTACTCCTCCCATCTAAACCCGTTCTAACAGTTTATCTTTTTTATGCCTTCCTAATATCATACAATAAATGCGAACGAAAATCTCCACTTTCTAACCGAAAAAATTCGCCAGATCGACAAAAAAAACTGTTTTTAGCTATAAACATTTCAATACAAGCCTTATCTTCCCACAAAACTAGTCTTCATAACCCATAACTTTAGCGCATTGCCACTTCACAGAGGTATGACCTCAAGATGTAAAAAAAACATCACACTTGGTGATGTCTACTTTATGTATGGAGCGGGTGATGGGAATCGAACCCACGCTATCAGCTTGGAAGGCTGAAGTTCTACCATTGAACTACACCCGCAGATGTAACAATCGGGATGACACGATTTGAACATGCGACCCCCTGGTCCCAAACCAGGTGCTCTACCAAGCTGAGCTACATC
>NZ_JBYSWS010000008.1:0-69619 GCF_058781425.1 Paenibacillus sp. FW507-14B1B
CGAACACGACCGTTAAGCCTTCCAGCGCCGATGGTACTTGGACCGAAGGGTCCCGGGAGAGTAGGACGTCGCCAAGCACAATGAAAGCCATTGTTGAGTAATCAACAATGGCTTTTTTTATTTGTTTATTCAACATCTTCTGGAATATTTCTATTCATAGCCTCCTTTAACTGGAGGCAATTGCTTGTAAATGTCTTTATCTCTGACGATATCGATGATTTTATTGATGAGTGAAGTCATTTGCTGCCCATCTTTACTCTTATCGCATTCCGACCATTCGTAATGAAGAACTCGATTACCAGAATAAACAGTGAGGTCGTATGCGATATGAGGTTTTTTGTTACAGGATGTAGTTAATTGCTTTTCTTCCATGTAGTTGGCAAGCACCATATTCTTATATATGGACTGACGTTCTTCTGAACTGAATTGGAAATCAGAGACTTCTACGGTTTCGCCGTTCTGTAGATCTTTAGTCAACGTCTTCTTTAGTGTGTTGATTTGATTGCCTAAATGCACTCCATATTTCAAAACAAAATCAAAGGAGTCTATCTCCTTCACATCATAAGGAATCTTAAGTATCTGGATATCGTCTTCCTTACCGTTACATCCTGTGAGTACATATTCTAAGTAGGTATCTTCTTCGTTTCTTTGTAGCCTGTCACAGGTGAACTTGGAAACCATCGGTGTGCTGTAATCGTCCTGGGTGTTGTCATACTTCATTTGAATCTGATTTCCTTGATACTTTAATACATAAAAAATGGGATCACCTTCAATTGTATAATGTACGACCTGCAGGTTTTCTCTATTTTTTTCTATAAAAGCGTTTAGATTATCAATGTTCTTTATATCTCCGTGTCTATTGATGACATCCTCTTCTTCATTAACCTCAGAACCAGAACATCCAGTCAGTATAAATAGCAGTATTAGAATGGAGTGAACGAGCCCTTGGATACGCAATTTATACAAATATAAGCCCCCTTTTGATATTTAATGTTTCATTATTTCTATAGACGACAACAATTGGATTAAAGTTACAGTTAATAAATTATAAGGGTCAAACTACATGACAATAAAGATCACGAATACATCTCTGTGAAAAGCGTCCATGACTTTTTAATAAGATTTCTGTACAGAAGTATCGACGGTTTTCCTTCTGAGCCAAGGGAACTGTATTAATTCAGCGTGCTTAATTGCACCAGTTCTCAATAATAAACCTCCATGTATGAAAAAAACAGCTCACTACACTTTACAACAACACTATCCTAGTGTACTATTTAACTATAACACTAATGCAAAAGGGAGTGTAGCAATGAGTTTAAACAAAGATAAGCCAAATTCAGTGGTTCTAAGTGCAGATCATATCACTAAGACAATCGGAGCTAAGAACATTGTAGATAATTTATCTTTTGATATACAACAAGGTGAAATTGTTGGTCTTCTAGGACCGAACGGAGCAGGGAAGACGACAACCATACGAATGATTGTTGGTCTTATAAAAATGTCTCAAGGGGATGTCATTGTGCGTGGGCACAGTGTTAGACACCAGTTTGTGAAAGCGATACGTCATATCGGTGGGATTATCGAAAATCCAGAGTTTTATCCGTATATGAGTGGATACGATAATCTGAAGCAGTATCAGCGAATGGCTGAAGGAATTAAAGAGTCAAGAATTCATGAGGTCATCAAGCTGGTGGGATTACAGGATGCTATTCACAAGAAAGTTCGGGCCTATTCCCTAGGAATGCGGCAAAGACTTGGTATTGCCCAAGCACTTCTTCATGAGCCATCTATTCTTATCTTGGATGAGCCAACGAACGGATTGGATCCAGCAGGTATTCGGGAAATGCGGGATTACTTGAAACTGATTGCCAGAGAAGAAGGGATCGCCATTCTGGTCTCAAGTCACTTGTTATCTGAAATGGAGCTTATGTGCAGCAGGGTGATCGTGATACAAGAAGGTAAGCTTGTAACGGAGCGTCCGATTGGTAGTGAGCCGCAGAATGATCTCGTTACCGTTAACTTCCGAGTCAGTAGTACACAGGATGTTCTGGAAGCAGTACACACACTGGATGAGGTTAGAGTGATTGGTGTTGAGCCGAATCGAAGTGAAGTCACCCTCCAGTTGAAAGATGAAAATATACCTCAGATCATCAAGATTTTGGGTGATGCAGAAGTGTCGATATACCGGATTGAGGAAACTAAGCAATCATTGGAAGAAGAATTTTTGAAATGGACAGGAGGCAATCGGATTGCGTAGCTTTGGAAATCTTGTTACTAATGAATGGTTGAAGATGTTCAAAAAGAAAAGCTTTTTCATTCCTTATGCTTTAGTGGCTGCGATGATTATTTTTGTAGCTTATATGTTAAAGTCGTTCTCAGGTGGAGATGCCGGCACAGGATATGAATTTGCCAAAATGGTTGTTGCTTCTAAAGGAATGGGTCAAGTATTAACGATGCTAGCAATTGTTGTGACCGCTGGATCGGTAGCTAAGGAACATAGCTTTGGAACAATTAAGCTTCTACTGATTCGTGCACAAAGCCGAACCAAAATTCTTGCGTCGAAGTATGTCGTTATCTTGCTATATATTATTTCACTTATAGCATTTGCGCTTGTTGTCGGGCTTACCACTGGCACATTGATGTTCGGTACAGGTGAAGGATCAACGAATTTACAGGATGTGTTTATAGCAGCAGGATATGGTTTCGTATATACCCTCATGTACGTCTCATTTACATTCGCTGTTGGGATTGTAACGAGGTCAACTGGACCGGCAATTGGGATTGGGATGTTCATGGTTGTTATTGAAAGTCTAGTAACTCAATTGCTTGCAGGGTATTCATGGGCGAAGTACTTACCATTCTTGAACGTAGATCTCTCGATTTATAATGATGGTTTAGGTTCCTTGCTTCCCGGCATGTCGCTGACGTTCTCTGCCATCGTACTTGCTGTGTATCTCCTCTTGTTTCTTGTCACGGGCTTTGTTACGTTTAAAAAACGGGATGTCGCTTGATGAACTGAAAACAACTAATTAGAGGAGAGCGGCGGAAAGGAGCAAAACCGATAGTGAGCATAGAATTTGACAATAATCTGCCGATCTATTTACAAATTATGAATTATTTAAAAAGAGAAATCGTAAGAGGAGGGCTAAAGCCTGGCGATAAGATTCCATCCGTCCGGGAACTGGCAGCCGACCTTCAGATTAACCCCAATACGGTGCAACGCACCTTTCAGGAACTAGAACGAGAAGGTATTGTTGAGACTAGGCGCGGATTGGGCAGATACGTGACGAGTGAGGGATCTAAGATCATGACGATAAAAAAAGAAATGGCCAGTGAGCTGCTGGAGCATTTTATCCGTGGTATGCAGGAATTGGGCTTTAAAGAGCAAGATATTATGTCTATTGTGGCTGAGGCTGTTAAGGAAGACGTTAATCAGGAATCTAGATAGGAAGGAGGAGAATTTAAATGGAGAGTCTAATTCAATTTCATAATGTATCTAAGAATTACGGTGGCAAAATAGCATTACACAATGTAACTATCGACATTACTGAGGGTAAAATTATCGGTCTACTTGGAACGAATGGCAGTGGTAAGAGTACGATGATGAAAATTGCGGCAGGACTTGTTCATCCCTCAGCCGGAAAAGTGACTATTAAGGGTAAACCCGTTGGATTGGAGACGAAATCGTTGGTTTCTTTCATGCCAGATCGTCCGCTCACAGAATCATGGATGAAAGTATCTGATGCGATCAAGTTTTTTCAGGACTTCTATGCTGATTTTGATGTAGAGAAGGCACATAATATGTTGAAATTCATGAACTTGAATTTAAACGATAAGATCAGCTCATTATCCAAAGGAATGAATGAACGACTCCAGCTGACACTGGCACTTTCACGCAATGCTTACGTGTATATGCTGGATGAGCCGATTGGAGGCGTTGACCCTGTCGCACGTGGCAAAATCCTCAATGCGATTGTGGAGTTCTATAATGAGAACAGCAGTATCATCATATCAACACATCTAGTGAGAGACATTGAGCGTATTTTTGATGAAGTGGTCTTTATACGGAACGGTGAGATCGTTATGCACGAGGAAGTAGAGAATATTCGTCTAGAGCATGGTAAAAGCATTGATGAAATGTTCAAAGAGGTGTTCGCAGAATGATGAAACTGTTGAAATACGACTGGAAACGAAATTCGAATGTAATTCTTGGTCTTATGACCGTTCTGTTGATCTCAGAAACACTGTTTACATCGATCGGTTATATACGAGGATGGGAATTATGGCTCTTGGTGCCCTTGAGCATGCTAGCTTATGGTATAGTGAGTACGATCCTACTGGTAATTATCTGCAGAACATTTGATCAGAATATTAAGTTATATAATCGCCGCCTCTTACCTATTCGATCTATATGGACTATCGTATCGTCGTTAATACAGACCTGGATCAGTACAGTGATTGTTATGATATTGGTGATTATTCACTTATGGATATTCTGGAACATAGGAAGCATAGGTGAAATAATAAACCTCCCCCGTTTAATTACTTCGGATTATGTATTAATGGCATTGGGTGGCGGCTGGAAATATACATTTGTTATGATAACTATCTTTTTCTCGATCGTAGTAGCTCGTGCAATTCGCAAGCAGTGGGGGTTATGGTTCAGCATCGTGCTCTTTTTTGTCATTCAAAATGTAATACAGTGGATGGAGTACAAAATCTTCACTTCAGATAGTGGATGGGTGGGTCAAACATTCTCCATTCGAATTGAAGAGGGAGGGACTGGAACTCCAATTACCAATGAGACTTTTCAAATCCCATGGGGACCGTTTATATTTGAAATACTTCTCGCCGGAGTACTTATATATGCTATGGTTAAACTGATCGATCGTAAGGTGGAAGTATAATATTCATCATCATATGTAAGACCTTGCTAGAATAATGGCGGGGTCTTTTTATTTTGGTTGATGGAGTGGTATGCGGAATATTTTCACTTTTTAACGGTTAGACTGAAAGAGAAGCCCCCTTGGCAAAATAAAAAATTGTGTTATAATAAATTTAAAGTCAAAGAAAGTCAAAGTCAGCAATAAAGGATTCAATGAAGCGCCAAGTTGGTTAAAATTAAAGTATCGGCAAGACTCTGTGAGGACGTGTAAGATCAATACGGCTTAGCGTTTCAAGCAGTGGAGGATGAATAATCATGCGTAATATCTCTGATATTATCGAACAATATTTGAAGGGTATTTTGCAAGAAAGCTCGGAGGGTACAATTGAGATCCAGCGTAATGATCTTGCGGAGAAATTCTCATGCGTTCCTTCCCAGATTAATTATGTTATTAGTACCCGTTTTACATTAGAGAAGGGGTATTTGGTGGAAAGTAAACGTGGCGGAGGAGGCTATATACGTATTCAGCGTATTGAGTTGCCGAAGCATACAGCTCTTCACCATCACTTGCATCATTCGATAGGAAATCTCATTGATCAGACAGTAGCAGAGGGGCTGATTTACCAGCTCGAAGAATCACGGTTTTTGACGATGCGTGAAGCTTGCCTCATGCGGGCAGCAATCTCAAGGGAATGTCTGAACGTTAAACTTCCTTACCGAGATGAGCTTCGTGCCAGAATTATGAAGGCGATGCTTGTTTCTTTGTTGGGTAAATGAGTCTTTGTTAAAAGGAGGGTCATGAATATGGTGTGTCAAGAATGCGGTAAACGGCCGGCGACGCTCCATTTCACCAAGATTGTAAACGGAGAGAAGACGGAATTCCATTTCTGTGAAACTTGTGCCCGTGAAAAAGGGGAATTGATCCCTGGGACGTCGAATGGTTTCTCTATTCACAGTCTTTTGTCAGGTCTGCTTGATCTCGATCCTACGGGAAAAGGTCAAACTCAGGGTTCTAGGGGACCTCAAGCACCCCGTTGTGAGGAATGCGGTATGACCTATTCACAATTCAGTAAGCTTGGCCGTTTTGGCTGCAGCTCTTGTTACAAATATTTCTCTGATCGCTTGGATCCACTTTTCAAAAGGGTTCACGGTAATACCACACATGTAGGTAAGATCCCCAAACGAAGTGGTGGTAAGATCCAAGTGAAACGTAAAATTGATGAGCTTAAGAAGGAACTGCAGTATAAAATCCTTCAAGAGGAGTTTGAAGAAGCTGCTGAAATCCGTGATCAGATCCGTGAGCTCGAGAAGAGTATGGCTTAAGTCTATGGACTACAATACTGCACTTGAAGCGAGCATTTTGCAAAATGCTGAAGGTAGGAGGAATGCGTGATGTCGAATCTTCGGTTTACCGAACAAGCGCTGAGCGAATGGATGCGCGGAAACGGTCAGGATTCTGATATAGTCATCAGCACCCGGGTTCGGGTGGCGCGCAATTTGCAGCATCTTCCTTTTCCGCTGCTTGCGACAGGCGAGCAGTCGGGAGAAGTGCTTGAGCGCCTGACAGGTGTTTTAAAGGATCAGGAAGAATTACAAGATCTGGGTCCTTTTCATACCATTCGTTTAGATGAGATTGATGGATTGGATAAGAGAGTGTTGGTTGAGAAGCGACTCATTAGTCCAAGTCTCGCTGATGAATCGAGAAATGGAGCGGTGATACTTACGGAAGATGAATCGGTAAGTATCATGATTAATGAAGAGGATCACCTACGAATCCAGTGCTTGTATCCGGGCTTCCAAGTGCATGAGGCTTGGGAGAGAGCAACGAAGCTAGATGATTTGTTCGAAGCCAAAGTTGATTATGCTTTTGACGACAAAAGAGGGTATCTTACAAGCTGCCCTACAAATGTCGGAACAGGGCTTCGTGCTTCTGTCATGATGCATCTGCCTGCGCTTGTGATGACTCAGCAGATCAACCGCATTTTGTCAGCTGTCTCTCAGGTGGGACTGACGGTACGTGGCATCTATGGTGAGGGCAGTGAGGCTGTAGGGAATTTATTTCAGATTTCCAATCAGATTACACTAGGGCAGACTGAGTCTGAAATTATAGAGAATCTGCACAGTGTCGCAATGCAAATCATAGAACATGAGAAGAATGCTCGTGAGCGATTAATTAGCGAATCGAAACTTCGGATTACCGATCGCGTGATGCGATCATACGGTATATTATCTTATGCTGAGGTTATGGAGTCGAAAGAAGCAGCGCAGCGATTATCTGATGTAAGGCTTGGCGTTGATCTCGGTCTACTTAATGGCCCACCAAGTTCAGTTATGAATGAACTTAATGTCATGACCCAGCCTGGTTTTTTACAGAAAAAATTTGGTGAAACGATGAATCATAATGAACGTGATGTATACCGTGCAAAACTGATTCGCGAAACCCTTAGTAAGGAACAATGAAACATATCATAGATGGAAATTTTGCAAAAATCGAAGAAGCGGTTTAAAATCAACGATATATAGATTGGTAAGATTTATCACGAACTATATATTGCATTCTAGAGCGTTTTGAAAATCGATTTTTCATTATTCCGAGAAATAAAACAATCATTCGTGGAGGTGCAATACTATGATGTTTGGCAGATTTACGGAACGTGCGCAAAAAGTGCTTGCATTAGCTCAAGAAGAAGCTGTGCGTTTGGGGCACAACAACATAGGCACAGAACATATCCTGCTGGGACTCATCCGTGAAGGAGACGGCATTGCCGCTAAAGCGCTGATTGGTCTTGGCTTAGGGCTTGAGAAGATACAGGATGAAGTAGAGACATTAATCGGTCGCGGACAAGAGCAACCGACGAATATTGCATATACCCCAAGAGCAAAGAAAGTAATTGAACTCTCAATGGATGAAGCTCGTAAGCTTGGCCATACGTATGTTGGTACAGAGCATATTTTGCTAGGTCTGATTCGGGAAGGTGAAGGTGTTGCAGCGAGAGTACTGAACAATCTGGGTATTAGCTTGAACAAAGCTCGCCAGCAGGTTCTTCAACTACTTGGAAGCAGCGAAGCGGTATCAAGTCATCATGGGCAGCCGCAAAATGTAAACACTCCAACGCTGGACAGTCTTGCTCGTGATCTGACTGCCATTGCAAAAGAAGGCAACCTTGATCCGGTCATTGGTCGGAGCAAGGAGATCGAGCGAGTGATTCAGGTACTCAGTCGTCGTACGAAGAACAATCCGGTTCTGATCGGTGAGCCTGGTGTAGGTAAGACGGCAATTGCTGAGGGTCTTGCTCAAAAGATTATCAATAACGAAATCCCAGAAACACTTCGTGATAAGCGGGTAATGACGCTGGATATGGGATCAGTTGTTGCAGGAACAAAGTATCGTGGTGAGTTTGAGGATCGCCTGAAGAAGATCATGGATGAAATTCGTCAAGCGGGAAATATCATTCTGTTCATTGATGAGCTTCATACTTTGATCGGTGCTGGTGGCGCTGAAGGAGCTATTGATGCTTCTAATATCTTGAAGCCGTCTCTTGCACGGGGCGAGTTGCAATGTATCGGAGCTACTACGCTGGATGAATATCGTAAATATATCGAGAAGGATGCAGCTCTGGAGCGCCGGTTCCAACCAATTACGGTGGATCAGCCTTCTCCAGAGGAAGCTATTCAGATCCTGTATGGACTGCGTGATCGTTATGAAGCCCATCACCGGGTGAAGATTACCGACGAGGCGATTGAACAGGCTGTAAAATTGTCTGACCGTTATATTACGGATCGCTTCTTACCGGATAAAGCGATTGATCTAATTGATGAAGCGGGTTCTAAGGTAAGACTTCATACGTATACGATTCCGCCGAACCTGAAGGATCAAGAATCTCATCTGGAGGATATCCGCAAGGAGAAAGATGCAGCTGTTCAGAGCCAGGAATTTGAGAAAGCAGCGGCATTGCGGGATACCGAACAGAAGCTAAGAGAAGAGCTTGAAATCACGAAGAATCAATGGAAAGAAAAACAAGGTCGGACTGATTCTGAGGTTACTCCAGAAGATATCGCAGACGTGGTTGCGAACTGGACTGGTATCCCTGTGAATAAACTCAGAGAGGAAGAAACCGAACGCCTGCTCAATATGGAAGAACTACTTCATAACCGTGTGATTGGTCAGGATGAAGCAGTTAAGGCAGTGAGCCGGGCAGTTCGCCGGGCACGCGCTGGACTTAAAGATCCAAAACGTCCAATGGGCTCGTTCATTTTCCTTGGACCAACAGGTGTAGGTAAGACTGAGCTAGCAAGAGCATTGGCTGAATCGATGTTTGGTGATGAGAATGCTGTAGTTCGTATCGATATGTCGGAATACATGGAGAAACACTCCACATCCCGTCTCGTTGGGGCGCCTCCAGGATATGTTGGATACGAAGAAGGTGGGCAGCTCACTGAGAAAGTTCGCCGTAAGCCATACTCTGTCGTTCTTCTCGATGAGATCGAGAAAGCGCACCCGGAAGTATTTAATATCCTGCTTCAAGTATTGGAAGATGGACGTCTTACTGACTCCAAAGGCCGTGTGGTTGATTTCCGTAATACGTTGATTATCCTGACTTCCAATGTAGGGGCAGAAGCGATTAAACGTAACTCTACATTAGGATTTACAGCTGCAACCGATGCAGGTAGAGATTACAACAACATGAAGGATAAAGTGATGGATGAGTTGAAGAAGAGCTTCCGTCCTGAGTTCCTGAACCGAATTGATGAAATTATCGTATTCCACTCCCTAGAAGAGAAGCATATCGCTGAGATTGTATCGTTGATGTCCGATGAGCTTCGCAAGCGTCTGCGTGAATTTGAAGTAGAATTCGAGCTGACGGATAAAGCGAAAGCATTCCTTGCTAAGGAAGGATATGATCCGGCATTCGGGGCTCGTCCGCTGCGTAGAGCTATTCAGAAGCACATTGAAGACCGCTTATCTGAGGAACTCTTGAAAGGAAATGTCTCGAAGGGCGATGAGTTGCTTATCGATGAGGAGAACGGTGAATTAACCGTCAAGAAGACGAAGCAATCTGCAACTGCTAAATCTGAATAAATAAGATTTTATAGAGTACCCCGCTGGTTTACTGCCTGCGGGGTCTCTTTTTATAGAGTTATCCTGAATTGGCCTGACTTTTATGGGGAAACTTTTTGATTATTCTTTACGATGAATTAGAATAAATGGTAAACTTTGATTAATGCCTGATTTTGCAGGGTTTTGACGAATATAGGCAAAGGATGCGCATCATAAAGGAGAGGTCATGGCAAAAACAAAAACAAAATTTTTCTGTACTGATTGTGGTTATGAATCACCGAAATGGTACGGGAAATGTCCCGGCTGTCAAGCCTGGAATTCAATGGTGGAAGAAACAGAGACAGTCATCAAGACACAGGGGATGAATTCTCCTCTTTTTCATAGTAAAGAAAAGCCCGTTTCGATCATAAATATAGAAAGTGGTAAGGAACCGAGGATCGAGACCGGTATTGCTGAATTAAACCGTGTGCTTGGTGGGGGGCTTGTCCCTGGTTCACTTGTGCTGGTAGGCGGCGATCCCGGAATTGGGAAGTCAACTCTGCTGCTCCAAACGTCTAATCAATTGGCAAGAAACGGACTTCGAGTATTGTACATTTCCGGCGAAGAATCGGTGCGTCAGACCAAGCTACGTGCAGACCGTCTTGGTGCACTGTCATCAGAGCTATTCGTCCTGTGTGAAACGAATCTGGAGACAATTGAAGAAGCGATCGAGAACGTGCAGCCTCAATTTGTTGTAATTGACTCGATCCAGACGGTTTATCAGCCTGATGTATCCAGTGCGCCTGGAAGTGTTGCTCAAGTTCGTGAGTGTACAACAAGGTTTATGCGTCTGGCTAAGGTCAAAGGGATTGCTACCGTGCTTGTAGGGCATGTGACGAAGGAAGGCGCCATAGCTGGTCCAAGATTGCTTGAGCACATGGTAGACTGTGTATTATATTTTGAAGGGGAACGGCATCATACGTATAGACTCCTTCGGGCGGTGAAGAACCGCTTTGGGTCAACGAATGAAATTGGTATTTTTGAGATGGGAGAAGAAGGCTTACGTGAAGTCGGTAATCCCTCAGAGTTGTTCCTGTCAGAACGTCCACTAGGAGTGGCTGGTTCAACGGTAGTTGCAAGCATGGAAGGCACAAGACCCGTATTGGTCGAACTTCAAGCTCTCATCTCTTCAACGCACTTCCCTTCACCGCGAAGAATGGGGACTGGTGTCGATCATCACCGAATGAACTTAATTATAGCTGTGCTGGAAAAACGGATGGGAATGTTCTTACAAAACCAAGATGCATATTTGAATGTTGCTGGTGGGGTTAAACTAGATGAGCCTGCGGTGGATTTAGCGATAGCCGTTAGTATCGCATCAAGCTTCCGGGATATGGCGACCAAGCCGTATGATGTTTTCTTTGGAGAGGTTGGTTTAACAGGTGAAGTCCGTGCCGTTTCAAGAGCGGAGCAGCGAGTGAAGGAAGCAGAAAAGCTTGGATTCAAAAGAGTGATTATGCCTGAGAAAAGCCTAAAGGGCTGGAAGCATCCAAAAGGCATACAAATTATTGGAGTCAATACCGTGGCAGATGCACTAGCGGTTGCGTTAGATTAGGGGGCATACTAAAGTGAAAGAAACGAGCCAACTGGACAAAATGAATGATCTGCTGAAGCTAGTGGCGCCGGGGACGCCATTCAGAGATGGGCTTGAGAATGTACTGCGGGCTAAGACCGGCGCGCTGCTCGTCGTCGGTTACAGTCCTGAAGTTATGGAGGTCGTCGACGGTGGCTTCTCCATCAATTGCGACTTCTCACCTAACTATCTGTATGAGCTTGCGAAGATGGATGGGGCAATTATTTTAAGTGAAGATCTTAAGCGGATTTTATATGCCAACACGCAGCTTATCCCGGATTCTTCGATCTCCTCTTCTGAGACGGGAATCAGGCACCGGACTGCAGAGCGGGTGGCAAAACAAACCGGGAAATTGGTTGTTTCCATCTCACAGCGTCGAAATATTATTACATTGTATCAAGGGTCATTACGATATGCCCTGAAGGAAATTGGCGTTATTTTGACCAAAGCAAACCAAGCTATTCAGACTCTTGAAAGATACGGCGTGGTTCTTAATCAGTCATTAACAAATCTCTCCGCTTCTGAGTTTGAAGAACTGGTCACCATTCCTGAGATCGTAAATGTTATTCAGCGTGTGGAGATGGTGCTACGCATTAAGAAGGAGATTAAGCGCTATATCAATGAGCTGGGGAATGAAGGCCGTCTGATTAGTATGCAGATGGATGAGCTTGTTAGTAACATTGAAGAAGAAGCTTGGTTGCTTTACTCTGATTACGCTCGTGAGTATAGTGAAGATAAAATCCGTGAGATTATTCTGTCTCTGAAACGTCTGACGGATGATGAGCTTCTCGATATTCATCATATTATTAAAATTTTAGGATATCCTTCCTCGGCAGCTGCTTCTGAAGAAGAGATCATGCCACGTGGGTATCGTATTCTAAACAAAATCCCACGTCTCCCCAATGTTATCATTCGTAATTTAGTGGATCGGTTTGAAGATTTACCAAGTATCATGGCCGCGACAATTGACGAATTGGATGAAGTTGATGGTATCGGTGAGGTTCGTGCGCGTACTATTAAGGATGGATTGAAGAGATTGCAAGAGCAAGTATTCATTGACAGACAAATGTAAATCTCATACAATCGATGAATGTGATGTAAAATTTAACGAGGTGAATATACAAATGACGAAGTCAATTCCGAACATGTTTACTCTAGGTAACCTGTTTCTCGGAATGATTGGCATTATCTTGGCGACGAATGGCAAGACCAGTATGGCCGCCATCATGATAATTATTGCCATGCTTCTCGACGGTTTGGATGGCCGCGTTGCTCGTGCACTGAATGCGCAGAGTGAATTCGGTAAAGAGCTTGATTCTTTATCTGATGTGATCTCTTTTGGTGTTGCGCCTGCGCTTATCATGTACACGGTTGCTCTGTCGGATATGAACAATGCATTTGCGTGGACAGTCACAGCCATCTTCCCGATGTGCGGTGCTCTGCGTTTAGCTCGATTTAACGTTCGTCCAGGAATTCCTGGGTATTTTATCGGCTTGCCAATTCCAGCAGCTGGTGGTGTACTTGCAACGCTGGCTCTGTTTCATGAAGAGATTACAGCTCCTTATATGATCATTGCAATGTTACTGCTTTCTTATCTCATGATCAGCGGTGTCAAGTATCCAAACTTCAAGAAAATTGGGCTTCCGAGAAAAGCGATCAAATATACTCCCCTAGTGATTATTGCTGCGGTTATGGTGGCTGTGTTCCTTCCAGAACAAACCTCCAAGTTGATTTTTGTTCCGCTTGTTATCTATGCGGGTTACGGTTTGAAACAGAATTTCCGTAAACTTAGCCGTAAACATCGTGAAGAAGAACGTAAATCGGATGAGGCCTATCATTCCTCAGATCGTTAATGAATACACAGAGTGAAGCAGACTCTTATGTTATCGAGAATGTTTCGGTTTAGTAGAAAAGTGGCCCAAGAATGGGCCGCTTTTTTTATATGGTAAGGTAATTCATCTATAAAAAAAGCATTTAAATCGCTGCTAAAGAGCAGAGATCTAAATGCTTTTTTTTGTTATATAGTTGGTGAAATCCTAAATTTACAAAATCCTCAAGAAGATCAAGACAAGTTAAACAAGCCTAGAGTTGAGCACTTCTGAGACTCTTTAATAACCACTTCATCTAGCTGAATATCCAGCAGATTAGCCATAGCTGACATATAGAACAAATTACGGCCTAGCTCAGAACTAATGGCTTCACGACAATTCTCACACAACTGGCCATCAACATGAGTACCTGCGAGTTCTTTGGCTTGTTCGAGATCTGCACCCATATCGAAGGTTTGCTTCGTGGCGTGAAGTTCGATACAACCGCATTCCGTAATAGCTTTGGTTACAGCACGATTAACGGAAGCATTGCTTTGACCGGTTTTAGACAGGACATCCAAAAGACTGCGGTGACGTAGCAACAATTCGGAAACTTGATCCTGAAAAGCCTGTAAGCTAGGAGCGCTCATGATTATTATCCACCTCGATATCGATATTATGAATTGTGTTCATTATATTCCAGCCGTTCAGGGAATTTCAACCGATAACAGAGCACTGGAGAGGCTAGAATGGTTGATATTCTCGTACATACAGCTTAACACACACTCTCTTGAATGCATCCCATTTTTTCTTTTATTCCAAAAAATTATTCTTACTAGCTTTAATTTTAGAAAAATAACTTTATCACGATTACGGCTTGGCAAATTGGACCATACTGGAAATTATACAATGAATAATTTTAATAAGGAGGTGCGGGAACCCATGTTAAAAAAAGCTATCTTAGCATTTACAGTACTGTGTGGAGCATGGTGCGGGTATACGTTATATCATATGGTGGAAAGGTCGTTCCCCGAACTATTCTCGGTTTTCGGTCAAGGTGTTTTTGCTGGAGGGAGCAGCGTCTCTGCACTGCTTGGAGGACTGCTATTCGGTATGATTGCTATGCTTGTAGCTGACAAATTTGACGGCAGGCTACAAAATGTCATTTCCTCTTTCTCACGTATACCGATGACGGATCTAGCAGCAGGCACGATAGGACTACTTGGAGGTTTGCTGTTGTCTCTGTTGTTATCGCCTAGTCTTACTTGGCTTGGGCAAGCGGGACGCTTGCTTCAGGTTGGCATTACGCTGCTTGGGGGATATGTGGGTCTACGTATTGGGCTCGAAAAGAAGGAGGAGCTTGCTTCGCTCTGGATGTCAGGGAAATGGAGCCAAGCTAACGAACCGGAAGGTCGAGGAATTGAAGAGCATAAGATATTGGATACCAGTGTGATTATTGACGGCCGAATTGCTGATATTTGCAAAACAGGATTTATCGAAGGAACGATTGTCATTCCAGAATTTGTGCTTGAAGAATTGCAGCATATCGCTGATTCCTCGGACCTGCTAAAGCGTAATCGTGGACGACGAGGATTGGATATTTTGAATAAAATTCAGAAAGAGTTGGATGTAAAAGTCCTTATTTATGAAGGAGACTTCGAGGAGATTTCAGAGGTGGACAGCAAGCTGGTTAAATTGGCGAAAG
This sequence comes from Paenibacillus sp. FW507-14B1B, assembly GCF_058781425.1. Lineage (NCBI taxonomy): Bacteria > Bacillati > Bacillota > Bacilli > Caryophanales > Paenibacillaceae > Paenibacillus > Paenibacillus sp. FW507-14B1B. The sequence goes on from NZ_JBYSWS010000008.1 coordinate 15,070, forward strand.
TACTTCAGGGAAAAGTTGTTACTAACGATTTTAATCTGAACAAAGTATGTGAGCTACAAGGGGTATCTGTACTCAACATCAACGATTTAGCTAATGCGGTCAAACCAGTCGTACTGCCAGGAGAAGAGATCTTGGTACAGATCATCAAGGATGGGAAGGAACACGGTCAGGGTGTAGCCTATCTGGATGACGGAACGATGATCGTAGTTGAAGGTGGAAGAGAATATATAGGGGCGATGATGGAAGTACTCGTTACGAGTGTACTGCAGACTTCAGCGGGCCGAATGATCTTTGCAAAACCGAAACTGTTGGAAAAAGCCCAGTAAACGGGGTATGATGGAGTATGTACATATCCGTTCCCGGCTGTAGCGATAGGTACAGTTGTTGGGTAGAGACAGGAGTTTTGGTATGAGTAAGAGCTTTGGTGTTGTCATCGTGGCAGCAGGAAAAGGTTCACGAATGGGGACCAGAGAGAGCAAGCAGTTCTTGCAGATCGAAGGTAGACCAATCGTTGTGCATACGATGGATATTTTTAACCAAGTGCCGTGGTTGCAGGAGATCATTCTGGTCACCGGACGTGATGATGTCAGTCGATGTAAGGCGTGGGTGAAGGAATATAGCTTGGACAAGGTGTCAGCAGTCATCCCGGGTGGAAGTGAGCGTCAGGAGTCCGTTTACCAAGGGATCAAGCAAATGAATACAGAATGGGTAATGATACATGATGGCGTTAGACCGTTTGTTACCCGTGAGGAGATCGATAACTGCCGGGATGTCGCACTTCGGGAAGGTGCTGCAGTTCTCGGCGTTCCTGTAAAGGATACGATCAAACAGGTGAACGAACAGGGGCTGATTACAGCTACTCCTGATCGTCATAGTCTGTGGGCTGTTCAAACCCCACAGGCTTTTCGTCTTTGTGACTTGCTGGCAGCCCATGAGTCCGCAGAGCGAGAGGGATACTCCGGGACTGATGACGCGATGCTGCTGGAAAGAGCAGGGCTACCTGTGGCAATTGCGGAAGGCAAATATACAAACATTAAGATTACAACGCCCGAAGACTTGGAGTATGCCGCATTTTTAAAATATAAGAAAGTATAAGCTAGGGGCTTATACTTTCTTATATTTCTCGTAGAATGGCTGCGAACTATACTAGATAAAGCCGTTTCTACTTGAAGAACACTTAAAGGAGAGATACAAAGATGATACGAGTAGGTCAAGGATTTGATGTACATCAGCTCGTGGAAGGAAGGCCGTGCATTATTGGCGGTGTTACCATTCCGTACGAAAAGGGTCTGGTAGGGCACTCTGATGCTGACGTGCTTCTTCATGCGATTACAGATGCTATTCTTGGTGCTCTGGGTCTCGGAGACATTGGTCGTCACTTTCCAGATACAGATCCGTTGTTTAAGGATGCAGACAGCCTGAAACTTTTGGAGCAAGTGTGGGAGATGGCGAAAGAAAAAGGTTACCGTCTTGGGAATGTGGATAGTACTATCATTGCTCAAAAACCAAAGATGGCACCGCATATTCCGGAGATGACTAAGATTATCGCGAAGGCACTTGAAGCAGACGAAGCACAAGTGAATGTTAAGGCAACAACAACGGAGCAATTAGGTTTTACAGGTCGAGGCGAAGGGATCGCTGCTCAATCTATTGTATGCCTTGTTCAAGGTATGCTATCATCTTGAAAGAATCTTTGAGAGAAGCAAAACGGAGGGGTTAGAAATGACCGAAGAAGTCCGTGTGCGCTATGCACCGAGTCCAACGGGACATTTACATATCGGCAATGCCAGAACGGCATTATTTAATTATTTGTACGCACGCAAACACAATGGTAAATTTATTATCCGTATCGAAGATACAGATGTGAAACGCAATGTAGCAGGCGGAGAAGAAAGTCAGTTGAAATATCTGAAGTGGCTTGGCATGGAATGGGATGAAAGTGTGGATGTTGGGGGCGAGTATGGCCCTTATCGTCAGACAGAGCGCCTCGATATTTACCGTAAATATTGGCAGGATCTTTTGGACCGTGGACTTGCTTATCGGTGCTACTGCACAGAAGAAGAGCTAGAGAAGGAGCGGGAGGAACAGACTGCACGTGGAGAAACCCCGCGCTATTCTGGTAAACACCGTGATTTGACAGAAGAACAGCGTCAAGCTTTTGAAGCAGAAGGCCGAGTTGCTAGCATTCGTTTCCGGGTTCCAGAAGATAAAGTATATACCTTTGATGATATGGTTAAAGGTACGATCTCCTTCAACACGAAGGAAACGGGTGACTTTGTCATTGTTAAGAAAGATGGTATTCCGACATACAACTTTGCGGTTGCTATTGATGATAACCTGATGAAAATTACCCACGTACTGCGTGGTGAAGACCATATCTCCAATACACCTCGTCAGCTCATGATTTATGAAGCGCTTGGTATGGAGCCTCCACGCTTTGGTCATATGACCTTGATCGTTGGAGAGAACCATAAAAAATTGAGCAAACGTGATGAATCGATCATTCAGTTTATCGAGCAGTATGATCAGCTTGGTTATTTGCCGGAAGCTTTGTTCAATTTCATCGCTCTGCTCGGTTGGTCTCCAGAGGGAGAGGAAGAAATTTTCTCTAAAGAACAGCTGATTGAAGTCTTTGATTCGAATCGCCTCTCGAAGAGTCCAGCAGTATTTGATACGAATAAGCTTGCTTATTTGAATAATACCTACATCAAGCAGGCAGATCCGAACCGTATTGCAGATTTGGCGATTCCACATCTTCAGCGCGCTTCACGTTTACCAGCAGACCTGTCACCAGAGCAGGATGCTTGGGCTCGTGCGTTGGTCGCTCTTTATCAAGAGCAGATGACATCGGCTTCTGAGATTGTTGAATTGTCTGCAATGTTCTTCCGTACTCACCTTGAGTTGGATGAGGAAGCTACTGCTATTCTTTCTGAAGAACAGGTTCCAACAGTCCTTTCGGCATTCCTGGCAAAATTGGAAGGCTCTGAGGAGTTTACAGCAACCAAGATTGCAGCTTTGATTAAAGAAGTACAGAAGGAAACGGGTTTCAAAGGTAAAGGACTCTTTATGCCAATCCGAGTAGCTCTTACAGGGCAAACCCATGGTCGTGACTTGAATCAGACGATTTGGCTACTAGGCAAAGACCGTGTGCTCGATCGTTTGCGTGCTCAGATCAAAGGCGCTTAGCAGAGTCAGACCTCTGTCTGATATTTTCTTGTCAGGAAACGGTCTTTTGGGTAATATATAAGAAAGTACAAATTGAAAAGCTAGGATCAGGAGAAGTACGTGTAATGTAAGGCACGATCCAGAGAGGATAACCGGGAGAGGACAAGGTCACTTGATTCTTCCAGGCTGTGAGTTATCCCGTTGCCGAAAGCGGAAATGCGCCTGTGAGCTGTATGGTTGAAGCGGTCATATACCGTTAGATCATGCCGGCCGTCACCGTTAAAGACTTGAAGTTGAACCGTGCTATCTGTCCCTTATCCATGGGAGGAGTTTGCCGGTTTTAAGCAGAGTGGAACCGCGTGTTTGACGCCTCTGCAGCGAGAGCTGCAGGGGCGTTTTTTATTATTGTAATGGATCTATGATGGGGCGAACTGGGGAGGGGGATCGTTCATGTTCAAGCAAATGAAGTCGGATATACGGACTGTGTTCGAGAATGATCCGGCTGCCCGAGGACTTTTTGAAGTTGTGTTTACGTATTCGGGCCTACATGCTTTGTGGGCTCACCGAATTGCCCATGCTTTGTTCAAACGGCGTTGGTACTCTTTAGCCCGTATTATTTCACAGTTTAGCCGGTTTATGACGGGCATCGAAATACATCCAGGAGCTCGGATCGGGAAGCGACTTTTTATTGATCATGGTATGGGTGTTGTTATTGGTGAGACATGTGAAATTGGTGATGATGTTGTTATCTACCAAGGTGTAACGCTTGGGGGTACTGGTAAGGAAAAAGGCAAGCGTCACCCTACCATCGGTAGTAATGTAGTCGTTGGGTCGGGAGCTAAAGTTCTTGGATCTTTCACCATTGGTGAGAATAGCAACATTGGTTCTAATGCGGTGGTGCTTCGAGAAGTTCCTCCGAATAGCACCGTTGTTGGTAATCCGGGAAAAGTGGTCAAACAGAATGGTGAGCGTGTACGTGACCGTCTTGATCATACGAATCTCCCGGATCCGATCGTTGATACACTGCGCAGTATGCAGAAGGAAATTGATGAACTGCGCAAAGAATTGACAACACAGAAAGAGCAACTAGCGAGCCCAGAGTTGAATCGCTCAGATGTTCCCATGCATAGAGATTTACAAAAGCGATAAGAGAAAGGATCGTGACCATACAAATGGCACTTCAAATTTACAACACGTTAACCCGTATGAAGGAGACATTTACCGCACAGGAGCCGGGTAAAGTAAGTATGTACGTGTGTGGCCCGACTGTTTACGACTATATTCATATCGGAAATGCACGTCCAATGATCTTTTTCGATGTGGTACGTACTTATTTTGAACAACAAGGTAATCAGGTCAATTATGTCGTTAACTTTACGGATGTAGATGACAAAATGATCCGTAAAGCAGAACAGACTGGAACCACAGTTCCAGAAGTGGCTGATCAATTTATCTCTGCTTATTTTGAGGATCTAGATGGACTCGGAATTCCTCGTGCCACAATGAATCCGCGTGTTACTGAGAACATGGATGATATTATTGAATTCATTCGTGAACTCATGGATAGAGATTTTGCATATGAGAATGGTGGCGATGTCTTCTATCGCACTCGTAAGTTTGATGATTATGGAAAGCTCTCACAGCAGAAACTCGATGAGCTTCAGTTCGGTATCCGAATTGAAGTCGATCAGCGTAAGGAGAATCCAGAGGACTTCGTCTTATGGAAAGCAGCAAAGCCAGGAGAGATATACTGGGAAAGCCCTTGGGGGAACGGACGTCCGGGTTGGCATATCGAATGCTCTGCGATGGCTCGTCGCTACCTTGGGGATACATTAGACATTCACGGCGGTGGACAGGATCTGCAGTTCCCTCATCATGAGTGTGAGGTAGCTCAGTCCGAGGCGTTAACAGGTAAACCACTTGCGAATTATTGGATGCACAACGGTTACATTCGTATAAATAATGAGAAGATGTCTAAGTCCCTTGGAAACGGGGTATTAGTTAAGGATCTGCGTGCACAGTATACAAAAGAGGCTGTCCGTTATTTTATGCTATCGACTCATTATCGCAATCCACTCAATTTCAGTGATGAAGTGATGGATCAAGCGCAGAATAGTATTGATCGTATTGCGAATGCAGCTGGTAACGTCCGTCATCGTCTTGAAACGGCAGTAGGGGCACCGGAAGGTAAGACAGGAGCAGAAGTTGCCGCTAAAATGGATGATGTTCTTGCTGAATTCCATAGCAAAATGCAAGATGATTTCAATACACCGGATGCAATTACGGCTATGTTCCAGTGGGCAACGGAAGCGAATCATATTCTCCAAAAGGCATCTGTACCAGCAGAAGACCTCCAGAAGGTGCTGACTGCCTTTGAAGAAATGAACGGTGTATTGCGAATTGTAAATTCGTCAGCAGAGGAACTTCTAGATGAAGAAATCGAACGCTTGATCGCTGAGCGAGTAGAGGCCCGTAGCAATAAGGATTGGGCACGTGCTGATGAGATTCGTGACCGTTTATCGGCAGAAGGTATCTTGCTTGAGGATACAGCGCAAGGTATGCGCTGGCGGCGCAAATGAGCGGTTTAGATCCTAAGGAAATGGGAGGGAGCTGGTTTCCGTTCCCTCCTTCCAAACCCGTCCGACTTATACCGCCGATCGTACTTGCTTACATTGGAGACTCAATTTATGAAATTGCGGTCCGTCAGTATTTAATATCGCTGCAGAATCTTCGTCCTCACCATTTACACCGTACGGCAACAAGTTTTGTCTCTGCGAAAGCACAGAGCCGCATTCTTGCGTTCCTTGATCCGGTACTGACGGAGGAGGAGCGGGATGTGGTACGTCAGGGTCGTAACGCTAAATCAGGCAGTATTCCAAAGAATGCTGATGTTTTGGAGTATCGACACGCGACGGCATTTGAGTGTCTGGTAGGCTATCTATATTACGCTGGGCATCATGAACGACTTCAGGAATTAATAAAGCAATCTATCGAGTTTATAGCAGATCCAGCTGAATAATAGCAGTAGATGGAGATAGAATAAAACTTAACCGCTAAGGCCTAATGGAGAATTACGGTCTTAGCAGGTATCGCAGGAGGAAGAAAGACATGCAAGAAGAAGAAGTAATCGCCGGTAAACATTCCGTAACAGAGGCGCTCCGTTCCGGACGCACAATCAATAAAATTTGGATAGCGGATAACGCGCAAAAGCATTTGATTATGCCAATTGTTGCTGAGGCCAGAAAGCTCGGCATCGTGATTCAGAATGTCGATAAACGTAAGTTGGATCAACTCGTTCCCGGTGTTCAGCATCAAGGTGTTGTTGCTCAGGCTGCACCGCATGCTTATGTAGAGGTGGATGATATTTTAAAGATTGCCGAAGATAAGGGAGAGGCTCCGTTCCTACTTATCCTTGATGAGATTGAGGATCCTCACAATTTGGGATCGATACTCAGAACAGCCGATTGCACGGGTGCACACGGTGTTATTTTGCCCAAACGTCGCTCGGCCCAGATAACTGCAACGGTGTCCAAGACCTCAGCTGGAGCTGTTGAATATGTTCCGGTGGCTAGAGTAACCAACCTTGCACAGACGATAGAGCAGTTGAAAGAAATGGGAGTATGGGTTGTAGGAACGGTTGTTGATGCAACGGAAGATATCTATGACACGAATGTGTTTAATGGACCCGTTGCGATCGTAATCGGTAATGAGAGTAAGGGAATGGGCAGATTGATCCGTGAAAAATGCGATGTTCTTGTTAAGCTCCCGATGAATGGTCAGATTAATTCACTGAATGCTTCGGTGGCTGCCGGTGTCGTCATGTATGAAGTACTCCGCCGTCGCCATCTTCAAGGTTAGATAAGATGGCCGATTGGCGGGATGTGCTGCTGGTCGATGGATATAACATGATCGGCGGCTGGCCGTTTCTCGCGGAGCTTGCTAACATCGGCATGCAGGAGGCAAGGGATGCTCTTCTTGAAAAGCTGGCTGACTACCAAGCGTTCTCTGGTCTTCGGGTTATTGCGGTTTTTGATGCTTACCGGGTTCCGGGTCTCGGCAAATCTTTTACCCAAGGGAAGGTGCAGGTATACTTCACGAAGGAAAAAGAAACTGCTGATGAGTGCATTGAGCGTCTTGTTGTCGATTTCAGCCACCGCCGGCGTAAAATTTATGTCGCTACGAGTGACTTGATGGAACAGCATATTATATTTGCTCTCGGGGCTCTGCGCATCTCAGCTAGGGAACTACTTACTCAAGTAGAGCAGAGTGAACGAGAGGTATCTCGCAAAATTAAAGAGGATCAGGCCAAGTCCAAGAGGAATACCATAGACAATAAATTGTCGCCTGATGTTCGGCTCATGTTTGAACGTTGGCGAAGAGAATGATTTTTTGAAATAATGACACCCCAAAGAAAACCCTTACATTTCTTCTATGATCGGTTTAAATTAGTCATGACGTGGTTGACGGTCTTATATACATCATATATACTTGACATATATTTCAAGCGAGTGACGGGGTACCGTGCGTTCCGGGCCGGAGGGATTCTATTGAGTGTCGACCTCAAGGAAATCATGATGTCGGGGTATGATTTGATAAGTGATGAAGACATTGTCGAGGCGGTCCGTGAAGGTGACAGCGGGGCGCTTGAATTTTTGATCAACAAGTACCGGAACTTCGTACGTGCTAAGGCTCGATCTTACTTCTTAATTGGTGCAGATCGTGAGGATATCGTACAGGAGGGCATGATCGGCCTTTATAAGGCGATTCGTGATTTCAAAGGGGACAAGCTCTCATCGTTTAAAGCTTTTGCTGAACTATGCATAACAAGGCAGATCATTACAGCAATTAAGACAGCCACGAGACAGAAGCACATTCCATTGAATTCCTATGTATCGTTGGACAAGCCGATTTATGATGAAGATTCAGACCGAACACTGCTAGATGTTATATGTGGTACGGCTGTAAGTGATCCGGAAGAATTACTTATTAATCAAGAAGAGTTTGTTGGCTTGGAAGATAAGATGTCCGAGATCCTAAGTGATTTGGAACGGAAGGTGCTGATGCTTTATTTGGACGGACGTTCCTATCAAGAGATCGCTGTGGATTTAAGACGTCATGTTAAATCGATTGATAATGCTCTCCAGCGGGTAAAGCGAAAGCTTGAACGTTATTTGGAGATTCGGGATAATTAGACTGATGTAGATGTGTGAAAGGCTCAGATCGGGCCTTTTTTTACTTCTTTTAAATATTCCATTGTTTCATTTGTCTGAAGTATGACCATAATGGTAAGTAAATGCAGCCTGCTTTCAGAGAGAAAAAGGCTTGAAAAGGCGTCAACCATGTGATAAAGTGTTTTAGGTAGGCCTAAATTCGCGTGTTTTATGAATGGAACGTTGTTACAGCATTGGAACAACGCTTTTGTTCATCTCGCAGGAATTTCAAAATGTCTGTTACAGGACAGGACGAATTTTCTACTAGGATTAATATCGGTTCTTCTGATGAAGAAGGACGTCTTCGGGAGGTGCAAATCATGCGGGTAATTATCACTTTGGCTTGTACAAGCTGCAAACAAAGAAACTACACAACCACAAAGAACAAGCGAAATCACCCCGACCGCATGGAGATGAAGAAATTTTGCAAGTTCTGTAACGAGCAAACTCCTCATCGCGAAACCAGATAGTTTTTGGAGGTGTAGTCGGCGTGAAACGTAGTTTCAAGTCTCTGTTTTCCTTTTTCTCTGAAAGCTGGGCGGAACTTAAAAAAGTTCGCTGGCCCAATCGTAAAGAACTGACGAACTATACTCTCATCGTTATCGGCACCATTGCGTTTGTCACAATTTATTTTTGGGTTTTAGACATCGGTATTTCCGCTGTGATCGAAGCGATAATTTAGAAGGGTCCCAGGTGGCTTGATATGGAAAAAAGATGGTATGTAGTTCATACCTATTCTGGGTATGAGAATAAAGTCAAAGCCAATTTGGAAAAACGTGTCGAGTCCATGGGCATGGAGGACAAAATATTCCGAGTTCTTGTTCCTATGGAAGAAGAAATTGTAAACAAAGACGGTAAGAAAAAGACCGTCATGCGTAAAGTTTACCCGGGATACGTCTTGGTCGAAATGATTCAAACCGATGATTCTTGGTATGTTGTTCGCAATACACCAGGGGTTACGGGCTTTGTCGGTTCGACAGGCTCCGGTTCAAAACCCACGCCTTTGCTTCCAGAAGAAGTTGAACAGATTCTGAAGCATATGGGTATGGATGAACCGAAACCGAAGATTGAATTCGACATCAAGGAATCAGTTCGTATCAAGGTTGGTCCTTTTGCGAATTTCGTGGGCTCCGTGGAAGAAATTTTGGCTGAAAAAAGTAAGCTTAAGGTTCACGTCAACATGTTTGGACGGGAAACCCCGCTGGAGTTGGATTATACTCAAGTTGAGAAGCTTTAAGCTTCGGGTTTCTTGTGGGAGGGCGTAAAGCGTCCGCTACCACTATTGATGCAAGGAGGTGTCTTACATGGCGAAGAAAATTATCAAGATGGTAAAACTGCAAATTCCTGCAGGTAAAGCAAATCCGGCTCCTCCAGTAGGTCCAGCATTGGGTCAAGCAGGTGTCAACATCATGGCATTCTGTAAAGAATTCAACGCTCGTACTGCTGATCAAGCTGGTTTGATTATTCCGGTTGAAATTTCGGTGTTTGAGGATCGTTCCTTTACTTTCATCACCAAAACTCCACCGGCTGCTGTTCTGCTTCGTGTGGCTGCCAAGATCGAAAAAGGATCCGGCGAACCTAACAAGAAGAAGGTAGCAACTGTTAAACGTGATGCGGTTCGTCAAATCGCAGAACAAAAAATGCCTGACCTTAACGCTGCAACTGTTGAAGCTGCAATGTTGATGGTTGAAGGTACTGCTCGTAGCATGGGTATCACAATCGAAGACTAATAGTCTTTAGACCGGGCTTGACCCGGAATATGTGGGAGGAAATTCCGCTAATACCACAAAGGAGGAAACAATCATGGCTAAACACGGTAAGAAATACCTTGAAGCTGCTAAGCTTATTGATAGCGAAGCGACTTATGAGCCTTTGGAAGCTGTAGAGCTTGTGAAGAAGGCTGCAGTTGCCAAGTTCGACGAAACTGTTGAAGTGGCAGTGCGTTTGGGTGTAGACCCACGTAAACAAGACCAGGCTGTTCGTGGTGTAGTAGTACTACCTCACGGTACAGGTAAAACGCAACGCGTTCTGGTATTTGCAAAAGGTGAAAAAGCGAAGGAAGCTGAAGCGGCTGGCGCTGATTTTGTTGGCGATCAAGACATGATCAACAAAATTCAACAGGGCTGGTTCGAATTCGACGTCTGCGTAGCAACACCTGACATGATGAGTGAAGTCGGTAAATTGGGTCGTTTGCTTGGTGGTAAAGGTCTTATGCCTAACCCTAAAGCTGGCACAGTTACATTCGATGTTTCCAAAGCTGTTCAAGAAATTAAAGCTGGTAAAATCGAATACCGTCTTGACAAAGCAGGTCAAATTCACGCTCCAATCGGTAAGGCATCCTTTGATGCGGCTAAACTCAATGAGAACCTTAAGGCTCTCTTGGATGCATTGAACCGCGCGAAGCCAGCTGCTGCTAAAGGTGTATACCTTAAAGGCATCGCTGTATCTTCGACAATGGGTCCTAGCGCTCGCGTGAACACAGCTGCTTACAAATAATATTTACCATTGACTTGCTTGTCTTGGTTTGATATTATGTAACAGTTGTGAGTCCATGTGACTGACCATTAAAGTTGAATATGCTTACCGTAGACAGTAGGTGCCGTTAGCTGGCTTAATTTCCTACCGAGGTGTTATGATAGAACGTCAGCAGTATGATCGGGCAACCGGCATAATGATGATTCATCAGGCCTTCGTGATTCTACGGAGGCTTTTTTAGTGCCCGTAGGATGGTGGCCTTACAGGTCCCAGCTAACCATACAATCAGGAGGTGTAGACATTGGCAAACGTAAAAGTGATTCAAGCTAAACAAGATGCGGTTGACGTTATTACTTCTAAGTTTCGCGAAAGCGCAACTGTAGTTGTAGCTGACTATCGTGGATTGAACGTTGCTCAAGTAACAGAACTGCGTAAGCAGCTTCGTGAAGCTGGCATCGAATTTCAAGTATTGAAAAACTCCCTGCTTCGTCGTGCGACAGCAGCTGCAGAGCTGACTGAGTTGGATGAAGCGTTGACGGGTCCAACGGCTGTAGCTTTCAGTACTGAGGATGTTGTTGCTCCTGCGAAAATCTTGAACGATTTCGCTAAGAAGAATGACGCTTTGGAATTGAAAGGCGCAGTAGTAGAAGGCCGTGTCATCGGAGTGGACGAAATCAAGGCGCTTGCGGAACTTCCGTCCCGCGATGGTCTGTTGTCCATGCTCCTCAGCGTGCTTCAAGCTCCAGTGCGGAACTTCGCGCTTGCAGTTAAAGCTGTTGCTGAGAAAGAAGAACAAGGCGCGTAAGCACCTTATTCACCAAGCAGTATAAAACAATAAAATCTTAAATATAAAATGGAGGTTCAACCCAAATGAGCAAAGAGCAAATCTTGGAAGCAATCAAAGGCATGTCCGTTCTGGAACTGAACGATCTCGTTAAAGCAATCGAAGAAGAATTCGGCGTAACTGCTGCAGCTCCAGTAGCTGTTGCAGGTGCAGGCGCTGGCGCAGCTGCTGAAGCTGAGCAAACTGAATTCGACGTAATCCTGAATGGTGCAGGCGCGTCCAAAATCAACGTTATCAAAGTTGTTCGTGAAATCACAGGCCTTGGCTTGAAAGAAGCGAAAGAACTCGTTGACAACGCTCCAAAACCATTGAAAGAAAAAGTATCTAAAGAAGATGCTGAAGCTGTTAAAGCTAAATTGGAAGAAGCAGGCGCATCCGTAGAAGTGAAGTAATTCCTTCTTAAATTGCAGCATGAAACAAACCCCTTGAATAATTGTTCAAGGGGTTTGTTATTGTAATGGACTGTTTTTTCGATTAGGCGGTTATACTAGAGTTAGAGGATAGTAGTTACATGATGCCGTACAAGCGGCATTCGATTTTTGCATTACGGAGGTTGGTATGCCGAATCAGCATTATTATTCTAACCAACCGGTGACTGGCCATGATAGGCGGGAGCTGGAAACAGTGCTGCGTGGCAGCAAGTTTAAGTTCATTAGTGACGCAGGTGTTTTTTCCAAGAGTGGTGTGGATTATGGAAGTAAGGTGTTAATCGAAGCGCTGGAGATTCCAAGTCAGTCCGCTGTGCTGGATGTCGGTTGTGGTTATGGCCCTATCGGGCTCTCGGTTGCAAGACTTGCAATGGAAGGCCATGTAACGATGATAGATATAAACAGCCGTGCGGTAGAGTTGGCTAAAGAAAATGCGAAGTTAAATGGCATAAGTAATGTCACTATTTTACAAAGTGATCTATTTGAAGGTGTGCAAGGCAAAATGTTTGATATCGTTATAACCAACCCACCGATTCGGGCAGGGAAAGAAACGGTACACAAGATCTTTGAACAAGCCTATGAGCATCTGAATGATCGGGGTCAGCTATGGATTGTTATTCAAAAAAAACAAGGCTCCCCATCGGCCAAAGCCAAACTGGAAAGCCTGTTCTCTCGAGTAGAGGAAGTAACGAAAGATAAGGGATATCGTATATTTAAAGCGATAAAAACTTCTTCTTGAATCAGCAAATAGGCTATTGACTCGGAATTCTGGCTGTGGTATTATTATAAAATGTCAGTATTAGGATGGTCTCCTTGTCTTTAGTTTGCTGAAATGTCAAGACTTAATGTGGGCATCATTGCATAAAGTCAGTCATATTGACGTATAATATGTACATTTTGGGCAAATCTACTGGATATGAGAGGATTATCATAACCATGGATAAGCTGCTCTTTTTTCGAAAGATATTCGATAAGGGCTTTTCTCTATTTATGGGAGTTTCCTCTGTACGTTCCATTATAGTGTTACAAACAGAGGTTCGCAATGAATTTTTAAAAGTGAGTAGACATGAGGGGTGAGTTTAAGTTGGCAGGACATCTTGTTCAATATGGTCGACGCACTCGGCGAAGTTATGCACGTATTAATGAGGTACTCGAAGTTCCGAACCTGATTGAAATCCAACAAAAATCTTATGAGTGGTTTTTGGAGGAAGGACTCCGCGAAATGTTCCAAGACATCTCGCCGATCCAAGATTTCACAGGTAACTTGGTGCTGGAGTTTATCGACTACAGCCTTGGAGAACCGAAATACACCGTCGATGACGCGAAAGAACGCGACGTAACTTATGCGGCGCCGCTCCGTGTAAAAGTCCGGCTCATTAACAAAGAGACTGGAGAAGTCAAGGAGCAAGAAGTGTTCATGGGAGACTTTCCGTTAATGACGGAAACCGGAACATTTATCATTAATGGTGCCGAACGGGTCATTGTCAGCCAGTTGGTTCGCTCTCCCAGCGTCTATTTCAGCACTAAAGTTGATAAAAACGGCAAGAAAACATACACTGCGACGGTTATCCCGAATCGCGGCGCATGGCTGGAGCTGGAGACGGATGCTAAGGATATTGTATATGTGCGGATCGATCGGACACGTAAAATACCTGTAACCGTACTGCTGCGTGCGCTTGGTTTTGGTACGGATGCAGAAATCTTGGAGTTGCTGGGCGATGACGAATATATTCGTAACACCCTGGACAAAGACAACACTGACTCGACTGAGAAGGCTCTAATTGAGATTTACGAACGCCTTCGTCCGGGCGAGCCACCAACTTTGGATAATGCGAAGAGCCTCTTGGTTGCTCGTTTCTTCGATCCGAAGCGTTATGATCTGGCGAATGTAGGTCGCTATAAGATCAACAAGAAACTTCACATTAAGAACCGTCTCTTCAACCAACGCTTGGCTGAGAGTCTTATTGATGTGGAGACTGGTGAGATCATTGCAGAAGCTGGTCAAACAGTGGATCGTCGTCTTTTGGACGAAATTATGCCTTACCTTGAGAAGAGTGTTGGCTACAAGACTTATCATGTTGCTGGCGGCGTTCAAGATGGTGAGGATATCACACTACAAACGATCGATGTGTTCTCTCCGATTGAAGATGGTAAAGTCGTTAAGATTATCGCTAACGGCAATATCGATAAGTCAGTGAAACATATTACGCAGGCAGACATTATTTCGTCTATCAGCTATTTCATTGATTTGCTTCACGGCATCGGTAACACAGATGATATTGACCATTTGGGTAACCGTCGTCTGCGTTCCGTGGGTGAACTTCTGCAGAACCAATTCCGTATTGGTTTGTCCCGTATGGAACGTGTTGTTCGGGAAAGAATGTCCATTCAGGATGCGAGTGTAATTACTCCGCAGGCTCTGATCAATATTCGTCCGGTAATTGCATCAATAAAAGAGTTCTTTGGTAGCTCTCAGTTGTCGCAGTTTATGGATCAAACGAACCCGCTTGCTGAATTGACGCATAAACGTCGTCTTTCTGCACTCGGACCTGGTGGTTTGACGCGTGAACGCGCGGGCTTTGAAGTTCGAGACGTTCACCACAGTCACTATGGCCGTATGTGTCCGATTGAGACGCCAGAGGGACCGAATATCGGTTTGATTAACTCCTTGTCGACATTTGCTCGTATTAACGAATACGGCTTTATCGAAGCGCCTTATCGCTGGGTTGATCCGAAGACAGGTCAAGTTACAGAGCAGATTGATTATCTGACTGCTGATGAAGAAGATAACTATGTTGTAGCTCAGGCGAACGCGAGTTTGACAGAAGACAGCAAGTTTGCGGACGATATGGTAATCGTACGTTATAACAAACAAGCTGATAACATTTTGCCAATGCCTAAAGATCGCGTGGACTACATGGACGTATCTCCTAAGCAGGTAGTATCCGTAGCAACGGCTCTGATTCCGTTCCTTGAGAACGATGACTCTAACCGTGCTCTCATGGGATCTAACATGCAACGTCAGGCGGTTCCGCTTCTTATTCCTAAGGCTCCACTTGTAGGAACAGGGATGGAGCATAAATCCGCTAAGGACTCAGGTGTATGTATTGTGTCCAAACATGACGGAATTATTGAGCGTTCGACTGCTAATGAGATCTGGGTTCGCCGCATTGAAACTGTGGATGGACAAGAAGTTAAAGGCGATCTCGTTAAACATAAATTACACAAATTTATGCGTTCGAACCAAGGTACCTGTATTAACCAACGTCCAATCGTTCAACGTGGTGATGTTATTAAAAAAGGTGACATCCTTGCGGATGGTCCTTCCACAGAGATGGGCGAGTTGGCGCTTGGACGCAACGTAGTCGTGGCTTTCATGACTTGGGAAGGTTATAACTACGAGGATGCGATTCTACTTTCTGAGAAGCTTGTTAAAGAAGATGTGTACACTTCGATTCATATCGAGGAGTACGAATCTGAAGCGCGTGATACAAAGCTCGGACCTGAGGAAATCACTCGTGATATTCCGAATGTCGGTGAAGAAGCGCTTAAGAATCTTGATGAGCGCGGTATTATCCGCATCGGTGCTGAGATCAGTGCTGGAGATATCCTTGTTGGTAAAGTAACGCCTAAGGGTGTGACTGAGCTGACAGCGGAAGAGCGTCTCTTGCACGCAATCTTTGGTGAAAAAGCTCGTGAAGTACGTGATACATCCCTGCGTGTTCCTCACGGTAGTGACGGTATCATCGTTGATGTGAAGGTGTTTACACGTGAGAACGGTGACGAATTGCCACCGGGCGTTAACCAATTGGTTCGTGTGTACATCGCTCAGAAACGTAAAATCTCTGAAGGTGACAAAATGGCAGGACGTCACGGTAACAAAGGTGTCGTTGCCCGTATTTTGCCTGAAGAAGATATGCCGTTCTTGCCAGATGGCACTCCGGTGCAGGTTGTTCTTAACCCGCTCGGCGTACCTTCACGGATGAACATTGGTCAGGTTCTGGAAGTTCACTTGGGTATGGCTGCTTTGCAGCTCGGTATCCATGTGGCTACGCCAGTATTTGATGGTGCAAGTGAGTATGACGTGTTTGACACAATGGAAGAAGCAGGCATGCAGCGCAATGGTAAGACTGTTCTGTATGACGGCCGTACGGGTGAGCGTTTTGAACGTGAGGTTACCGTTGGTGTCATGCACATGATCAAGCTCGCGCACATGGTTGACGATAAAATCCATGCTCGTTCCACTGGACCATACTCTCTCGTTACACAACAACCGCTCGGTGGTAAAGCACAGTTCGGTGGACAACGTTTCGGTGAGATGGAAGTATGGGCGCTTGAAGCATACGGCGCTGCATATACATTGCAAGAAATCCTTACGGTTAAGTCTGATGACGTGGTCGGCCGGGTGAAAACCTACGAATCCATTGTTAAAGGCGAGAATGTTCCGGAACCAGGTGTACCAGAATCATTCAAAGTATTGATTAAAGAACTCCAATCACTCGGTATGGACGTTAAGATCCTTAGCGAGAACGAAGAGGAAATCGAGATGAAAGAACTCGATGATGAAGATGATGCGGCAGGCGATAAATTGAGCCTTAACTTGGAAGGCACTGAAGTCGGAGTGGAATAACGGTCAATAATCACCCCGCCGGTTAACAGCCGGCGGTGGTGTTATGATCGGAAGCACATAATTAGGACTAGGTTGAGGAGGGTTGCTCCTTGTTGGACGTTAACAATTTTGAGTATATGAAAATCGGTCTCGCTTCCCCAGAGAAGATTCGTTCTTGGTCTCGTGGAGAAGTTAAGAAGCCGGAAACGATTAACTACCGTACATTGAAGCCTGAGAAGGAAGGTCTTTTCTGCGAACGTATCTTTGGACCGCAAAAAGACTGGGAATGCCATTGTGGTAAATACAAGCGTGTTCGTTATAAAGGCGTAGTCTGCGATCGCTGCGGCGTTGAAGTTACACGCGCTAAAGTACGTCGTGAACGTATGGGCCACATTGAACTAGCTGCTCCTGTATCCCATATCTGGTATTTCAAAGGTATCCCAAGCCGTATGGGTCTGGCTTTGGATATGTCACCAAGATCTCTTGAAGAGATCATCTATTTTGCATCTTATGTCGTGACGGATCCAGGCGATACGCCACTTGAGAAGAAACAGCTTTTGTCTGAGAAGGAATATCGTAGCTACCGTGAAAAGTACGGATACGGATTCCAAGCAGGTATGGGTGCTGAAGCTGTGAAGAAGCTTCTTCAAGATCTTGACGTCGAGAAAGAACTTGATTTCTTGAAAGAAGAACTGCGTACAGCTCAAGGACAACGCCGTAATCGTGCAATTAAGCGTCTAGAGGTTATCGAGGCATTCCGTAACTCTGGTAACAAACCAGAGTGGATGGTTATGGATGTTTTGCCTGTTATACCTCCAGAACTTCGTCCAATGGTTCAATTGGATGGTGGACGTTTTGCTACATCCGACTTGAACGATTTGTACCGTCGTGTAATTAACCGGAACAACCGTCTGAAAAGACTGCTTGATCTCGGTGCGCCAGATATTATTGTTCAGAACGAAAAGCGGATGCTTCAAGAAGCCGTAGATGCTTTGATCGATAATGGACGTCGTGGACGCCCTGTAACAGGACCTGGTAATCGTCCTTTGAAGTCCCTCAGCCACATGCTGAAAGGTAAACAAGGACGTTTCCGTCAGAACTTGCTCGGTAAACGTGTTGACTATTCTGGTCGTTCCGTTATCGTTGTAGGTCCATATTTGAAAATGTATCAGTGCGGTTTGCCTAAGAAAATGGCACTGGAATTGTTTAAGCCTTTTGTTATGAAAGAACTGGTCAATAAAGGCCTAGCTCATAATATCAAGAGCGCAAAACGTAAAGTGGAACGCGTAAGTCCAGAAGTATGGGATGTACTTGAAGAAGTAATTAAAGAGCATCCGGTCCTTCTGAACCGTGCCCCTACCCTCCACAGACTTGGTATTCAAGCATTTGAACCGATTCTGGTAGAAGGTCACGCGATCCGTTTGCACCCACTCGTATGTACAGCTTACAACGCTGACTTTGACGGTGACCAAATGGCCGTTCACGTACCGTTGTCCGCTGAGGCTCAAGCAGAAGCACGTCTCTTGATGCTTGCATCTGGAAACATCTTGAACCCTAAAGACGGTAAGCCTGTCGTAACACCATCACAGGATATGGTTCTCGGTTCCTTCTATCTGACTATGGATAACAAGGAAGAAAAGGGAACAGGTATGATTCTGGGTAGTGTTAACGAAGCTGTGTCTGCATACCAACGTGGAGCTGCAGGTTTGCATGCTCGTGTTGCGATTCCAGTTAAAGCTCTTGGTAAAACGGTCTTTAACGAACAGCAACAAAAAGCGATGCTGGTAACGACTATTGGACGGATCATCTTCAACGAGATTTTCCCTGCCACCTTCCCATACATTAACGAAGCAACACGTGTAAACCTATTCCAAGGTACGCCGGAGAAATACTTCGTTTATGAAAAGGGTGCTAATATCCAAGAAGTTATTCAAAGTCTTCCAATCAGCGGCGCTGTCGGTAAAGAATACTTGGGTCAAATTATTGCACGCTGCTTTGAAACGTATCACACAACAGAAACTTCAGTTATTCTGGATAAAATCAAGCAGCTTGGCTTCACATACTCCACACGTGCTGGTGTAACAGTTGCGGTATCTGACGTTATCGTTCCGCCTGAAAAGGCTGGAATCCTTAAAGAGTCCGATGAGAAAGTTAGCGTCGTAATGAACCAATATCGTCGTGGATTGATTACGAATGAAGAACGCTATGACCGCGTAATTGACATTTGGTCCAAAGCGAAAGATGATCTTACTGATGTGCTTATGAAGTCGATGGATCGTTTTAACTCCATCATGCTCATGGTAGACTCCAAAGCGCGGGGTAACAAATCTCAGATTACTCAGCTTGGCGGTATGCGTGGTCTGATGGCCAACCCGTCTGGTCGAATTATCGAGATGCCTATTAAATCGAACTTCCGTGAAGGTCTGACAGTACTCGAGTACTTCCTATCCACGCACGGTGCTCGTAAAGGTCTTGCTGATACAGCTCTTCGTACCGCTGACTCCGGTTACTTGACACGTCGTCTGGTTGACGTAGCACAGGATGTCATCGTACGCGAAGATGAGTGTAGTACAGATAAGGGCTTCACTGTTAGCCGGATTCAAGATGGTAAGGAAGTTATCGAGGATCTTTATGACCGTATTGAAGGACGTTATGCATTTGAAACAGTCCGTCATCCGGAGACTAAAGAGATTATCGTTAACCGTAACGAATTGATCGATTCAGATAAAGCTGACGAAATCGTTAAAGCTGGTATCGAGAAACTGCAGATTCGTTCCATTCTTAGCTGCCGCGCACGTTATGGTGTCTGCAAGAAGTGTTACGGACGTAACCTGGCAACAGGTAAGTTTGTCGAAATCGGTGAAGCGGTTGGTATTATCGCTGCTCAATCGATCGGTGAACCGGGAACACAGCTCACCATGCGTACGTTCCATACCGGGGGCGTTGCGGGTGATGACATCACCCAAGGTTTGCCGCGTATTCAGGAACTCTTTGAAGCCCGTAATCCTAAAGGTCAAGCAACGATCAGTGAGATTGACGGAGTTGTTAAAGAGATTCGCGAAACGAAAGATCGTCGTGAAATTGAAATCCAAGGTGAAGCGGAAACGAAAACGTATGCCGTTACGTATGGCTCCCGTCTGCGCGTAAGCGAAGGCAAGCACATCGAAGCCGGGGATGAATTGACTGACGGTTCGATCGACCCTAAAGAAATGCTTCGCATCAAGGGTATCCGTGGCGTGCAGAACTATATCCTTCAGGAAGTTCAGCGTGTATACCGTAACCAAGGTGTAGAAATCAATGATAAACACGTCGAAGTTATGATTCGTCAGATGCTTCGCAAAATCCGCATCGTCGATGCTGGAGATACCAATCTGTTGCCAGGTTCCTTCGTGGATATTCACGAATACGAAACGGCTAACAAAGAGGCAATTCTCTCAGGAAAAGAACCAGCGGTCGCTAAGCCGGTTCTGCTCGGTATTACAAAAGCATCCCTTGAGACTGATTCATTCCTATCGGCTGCCTCCTTCCAGGAGACAACACGCGTACTGACTGACGCCGCTATTAAAGGTAAAGTCGATCAGTTGCTTGGTCTGAAAGAGAATGTAATTATCGGTAAACTGATCCCTGCAGGTACGGGTATGAACCGTTACCGTAGTGTGAAGTTCGAGGGTCAAGATGATGTAAATGGCGAGAACAAGGAACTGGAAACAGCTAACGTAGAATAATAAAGAATGATAGGGAATTAGAGAGTTAGCACGGTGATTGCTGAACTAACTCTCTCCCAATATTCTTTTTCTACCTTGATAAATTGCTTGACATCATTTAATGCAGATGCTAATATAGCAAAGGTGCGTGAGTAGTAGCTTTATCCCTGTTCTTTTGGAGGAATTTCCAATGTCTAATGATAAAGGATTACAGGATGCTCATGTTAAGATTGGCACCAAACAAACAATGAAGGCCGTTGAAATCGGTCAGGCTACTGAGGTTTATGTAGCTGAAGATTGCGACCAGCGTTTGACTTCCAGAATCGTAACCCTGTGCGCTAAGCACGGTGTAGATATTACGTATGTGCCTACAATGAGGACACTCGGAGAGGCCTGCGGCATCGAAGTCGGTGCAGCAATGGTAGCAGTCTTAAAACAGTGAGTACGAACTGTTTTTGTTGGAGGAGGCTTCTTCTCTCGGCAAAGACTTTTCATTTGTCTTTTTATGAACCGCCTGGGTCTGTGGACTTAAAAAGTTCATAAGAGGATGAGAAATATAGGAAGGGGGTGGCAGCATGCCAACAATTAACCAACTGGTTCGTAAGGGCCGTCAAGCTAAAGTTTACAAATCGAAGTCACCGGCACTGCAAAAAGGATTCAACGCTTTGAAACGTGAGGATACTAACCTCAGTGCTCCGCAAAAACGCGGTGTGTGTACTCGTGTAGGTACAATGACTCCACGTAAACCGAACTCAGCGCTTCGTAAATACGCTCGTGTTCGTTTGACAAACCGCATCGAGGTTACAGCTTATATCCCAGGTATCGGACATAACTTGCAAGAGCACAGTGTTGTTTTGATCCGTGGTGGTAAAGTAAAAGACCTTGCGGGAGTACGTTATCACATCGTTCGTGGTGCACTTGATACCGCTGGTGTGAACAATCGTATGCAAGCTCGTTCTAAATACGGCGCTAAGCGTCCAAAAGTGAAGAGCTAATTTTATAGTACATGTTGAAACAACATGATTGAAGAAAGGGGGATATCCATGCCACGCAAAGGTCCAGTTACTAAAAGAGACGTGCTGCCGGATCCGGTGTATAACAGCAAGCTCGTTACACGTCTGATCAACCGCATCATGCTGGATGGTAAGAGAGGTGTTGCTCAAAGCATTCTCTATAACGCATTCAAAATTATCCAAGAACGTACGGGCAATGACCCAATGGAAGTATTTGAAGCAGCCATCAAGAACATCATGCCGGTTCTGGAAGTTAAAGCTCGTCGTGTCGGCGGTGCAAACTACCAAGTGCCAATCGAAGTAAAACCAGAGAGACGTACATCCCTAGGATTACGTTGGCTCGTAAACTACTCCCGTAACCGCGGTGAGAAGACTATGGAAGAGCGTTTGGCGGCTGAGATTATCGATGCTTCCAACAACACAGGCGCTTCCGTTAAGAAACGTGAAGACACTCACAAAATGGCTGAAGCGAACAAAGCGTTTGCTCACTACCGTTGGTAGGATTCAGCAACTAATATATTTTATTTTGAAGGGAGACTATTCGCATGGCGACAAGAGAGTTCTCCTTGAAAAATACACGTAATATCGGGATCATGGCGCATATTGACGCTGGTAAAACGACCACTACAGAGCGGATTTTGTTCTACACAGGCCGTACTCATAAGATTGGTGAAACCCATGAGGGTTCTGCTACTATGGACTGGATGGAACAAGAACAGGAGCGCGGGATTACGATTACATCCGCTGCGACTACCGCTTCTTGGAAGGGTCATCGCGTTAATATTATCGACACCCCGGGGCACGTTGACTTCACAGTAGAAGTTGAACGTTCCCTTCGTGTATTGGATGGGGCAGTAGGTGTATTTAGTGCGAAAGAGGGCGTTGAGCCTCAATCGGAAACTGTTTGGAGACAAGCAGACCGTTACGGTGTACCTCGTATCGCATACGTAAATAAAATGGACATTATCGGTGCTGATTACCTGAATGTTGTTAAAGACATGAAGGAGCGCTTGCAAGCTAATGCGGTAGCTATTCAGCTTCCAATTGGTGCTGAAGCAGACTTCCTTGGAATCATCGATATTATTGCTGAGAAAGCATATATGTACAAGGATGACCTTGGACAAAATATCGAAGAAACCGAAATTCCAGCAGAATACAAAGATCAAGTTGAAGAACTTCGCAATGAGTTGATCGAGAAGGTAGCAGAACTTGACGAAGAATTAACAATGAAATATCTTGAAGGTGAAGAGATCACAGTTGATGAGATCAAATCAGCACTTCGTAAAGGTGTTATCGAAGTTAAGATCTTCCCAGTTATTTGCGGATCTTCTTATCGTAACAAAGGGGTTCAACTTATGTTGGACGCTGTTATCGATTTCTTGCCAGCACCAACAGACGTACCAAGCATTCAAGGTCACTTGGAAGATGGTACAGAAGTTGAACGTCACTCTTCTGATGAAGAGCCGTTTTCAGCTCTTGCATTCAAAATCATGACAGACCCTTATGTTGGTAAACTTACGTTCTTCCGTGTGTACTCCGGTGTTCTTCAATCGGGTTCATACGTGCTAAATGCAACGAAAAACAAACGCGAACGTATCGGACGTATCCTTCAGATGCACGCGAACAGCCGTCAAGAAATCACTGAAGTTTTCGCAGGTGATATCGCAGCAGCTGTTGGTTTGAAAGATACGGGTACAGGTGATACACTATGTGATGAGAAGCATCCAGTTATTCTCGAGTCCATGAACTTCCCTGATCCGGTTATCGAAATCGCAGTTGAACCAAAAACCAAAGCTGACCAAGATAAAATGGGTGTGGCTCTCGGTAAGTTGACAGAAGAGGATCCAACTCTTCGTGCGCATACTGACGAGGAAACTGGCCAAACGATCTTGGCAGGTATGGGTGAGCTTCACTTGGACGTTATCATCGACCGTATGCGTCGTGAGTTTAAGGTTGAAACCAATGTGGGTAAACCACAGGTAGCATACCGTGAAACTTTCCGTACTGCAGCTCGCGTTGAGGGTAAATTCGTTCGTCAATCCGGTGGTCGTGGTCAATACGGTCACGTATGGGTT
Source organism: Paenibacillus sp. FW507-14B1B (assembly GCF_058781425.1). NCBI lineage: Bacteria > Bacillati > Bacillota > Bacilli > Caryophanales > Paenibacillaceae > Paenibacillus > Paenibacillus sp. FW507-14B1B. The sequence goes on from NZ_JBYSWS010000008.1 coordinate 38,593, forward strand.
GAGTTCGAACCATTGGAAGCAGGTAGCGGTAACCAATTCGAGAGCAAGGTTGTCGGTGGTTCCGTACCTAGAGAATACATTGGACCGGCTCAACAAGGTATTGAAGAGCAAATGAAGAACGGTGTTCTTGCCGGCTTCCCGCTTGTTGACGTTAAAGCTACAATCGTCGACGGTTCATACCATGATGTCGATTCCAACGAAATGGCGTTTAAAATCGCTGGTTCGATGGCTCTTAAAGCAGCTAAGGAGAAATGTAAGCCTGTCCTGCTTGAGCCAATCATGAAAGTAGAAGTTACTGTCCCTGAGGAATACATGGGTGACGTAATGGGTATGTTGAACTCCCGTCGTGGACGTATCGAAGGTATGGACTCCCGTGGTGGTACTCAAATTATCCGTTCCAAAGTGCCTCTTTCCGAAATGTTCGGTTACTCTACTACACTTCGCTCCGGTACACAAGGACGCGGTGTGTTCTCCATGGAACTCTCCCACTATGAAGAAGTTCCTAAGAACATCTCCGAAGAAATCGTGTCTAAGGTTAAAGGCGGAGAGTAATAACATTTTACCTGCTGGGCTTGTGGCGGGATGAAAGTCCCGATCACCACAGTCTGGCCTAAACATATATATCCCCTTAAGGAGGAATTGTTCAAATGGCAAAGGCTAAATACGAACGTACGAAACCACACGTTAACATCGGTACTATCGGTCACGTTGACCATGGTAAAACTACTTTGACTGCAGCAATCACAAGTGTATTGTCCAAAACTTATGGTGGTGCAGCAATGTCTTTCGACCAAATCGATAAAGCTCCAGAAGAGCGCGAACGCGGTATCACAATCTCTACTTCCCACGTAGAGTACGAAACTGACGCTCGTCACTATGCTCACGTTGACTGCCCAGGTCACGCTGACTATGTTAAAAACATGATCACTGGTGCTGCTCAAATGGACGGCGCAATCTTGGTTGTATCCGCAGCTGACGGCCCAATGCCGCAAACTCGTGAGCACATCCTGTTGTCCCGTCAAGTAGGTGTTCCTTACATCGTTGTATTCTTGAACAAATGCGACATGGTTGAAGACGAAGAGCTCTTGGAATTGGTTGAAATGGAAGTTCGTGACCTTCTGAGCGAGTATGACTTCCCAGGCGATGACACTCCGATCACTCGTGGTTCCGCTCGTGAAGCTCTACAAAACCCAGATGGCGAATGGGCACAAAAAATCGTTGAAATGTTCAAAACTATCGACGAGTACATCCCATTGCCAGAGCGCGACACTGACAAGCCTTTCTTGATGCCTGTTGAGGACGTATTCTCCATCACTGGTCGTGGTACTGTTGCTACAGGTCGTGTAGAGCGTGGTACTATCAAAGTTGGTGAAGAAATCGAAATCGTTGGTATCGCTGAAGAAACTAAGAAATCCGTTGTTACGGGCGTGGAAATGTTCCGTAAATTGCTGGATTCCGCTCAAGCTGGTGACAACATCGGAGCATTGCTTCGTGGTGTAGACCGTACACAAATCGAGCGTGGACAAGTATTGTCCAAGCCAGGTTCTGTTAAACCTCACACAGAATTTACTGCTCAAGTATACGTACTGAGCAAAGAAGAAGGCGGACGTCATAAGCCATTCTTCACTGGCTACCGTCCACAGTTCTACTTCCGTACTACGGACGTAACTGGTGTAATCAACCTTCCAGAAGGTTCTGAAATGGTTATGCCTGGTGATAACATCACTGTTACTGTTAGCCTGATTTCCCCTATCGCGATCGAAGAAGGAACTAAGTTCTCTATTCGTGAAGGTGGCCGTACAGTAGGTGCTGGTTCCGTAGCAACAATCATTAAGTAATTTAAGGCTAACTAAGCCTCGAATATAGCAACAATGTACTGTAACGAGCAACAATGTGCTGTAAATGTTGACAAAGCCCGATCCCATTGGATCGGGCTTTGTCTTTTTTTATTTATATATATGGACGTAAGTTAGACACAAAAAAATGACGGAACTATGATGAATACTTTACTTTCCTTTTTTTAGTTAGTACAATCATGTATATACTTTGTATAACATTAGAAGGTGGCACATAGTCACTTAGGGAGAGACAAGAGACGATGAAATGTCCTTTTTCATTCTTAAAGAAAACAGGAGACTCGGCTGTTAAGGAAACAGACTCGTCTTCCACAATTGCGAATGTGATGAACTCAGGGTTAGACAAACAGTATATTCAACTGGAGAACGTAAATGAATTAAATGAACAAATGAGAATGATTGGTCTGACTGAAGCAGATCTGTTTCTTTTACGAAAAATACGTCCTCGGATGGAAGCGAATATGGATTCGATAACAGAAGCGTTTTATCAATCTGTGGTCGATGTGGATAAGTTGAGAGAGTTAATTGTACAGCATAGTACGATAGAACGTTTGAAGCGAACACTCAGAGATCATTTACTCGAAATATTTAATGGTGAGATTAATGAAGCGTATGTATCCAAGAGGTTAAGAATTGCTCAGGTCCACAAATCTGTAGGACTTGAACCCAAATGGTATTTATCTGCATTTCAAAACCTCCAAAATGAGTTCGTGAGAGTAATTTATCATGAAACTGATCAAGAAGAAGAACGTCTCATGGTTGTTAGAACAGTAACAAAGTTACTGAGTTTGGAACAACAACTGGTTTTGGATGCTTATGAAAAGGAAAATATGAAAGAAAAGCAGCAACAATATGAGATCGTTAAGAACGAATTGAAACATAATATTTCATTATTCGTAGAAGAATTAGCTGATTTAAATATGAATATAAATGATGCGGTGGAAAAACTGATAAGTAGCGGTGGAGAAGTTGGTCATATGTTTGAGCGAACTACTAAAACTGCACTGGGATCTATGAGTTTTGCTAAAGCTGGTGAAGAAGGAATGACTGATCTTGCCACACGTATTAATCAAATAGATGAAAGTACTACTGAAATGCAGATTGCTGTGCAAGAGTTGAATGATTCTTCTCAACATATTAGTATTATTGTAGAAAGTGTTCAGGAAATTGCATCCCAGATTAAGCTGTTATCTTTGAATGCTACTATAGAAGCTGCACGTGCAGGTGAGCATGGAAGAGGATTTGCTGTAGTTGCAACAGAGGTGAGTCGACTATCTGAGGATACTCGAAATACGGTAGTCCGAATTTCTGATTTTGTTAGCAGGTCAAGAGAACTTACTTCAAGAGTTGTAGAATCTATCAAGCATGTACAATCTCTAGCACATCAAGGGCGTGAGCAATCAGCAGAGACAAGTGCATTGTTTGCAGACATTTTACAGTCCGTAAAGGTTAGCACCGATGAGATGATAAATGCTGAAAAAGAAATGCGGAACCTTACCATGAATATTGAAGCAATTGGTGAAGCCACATCAGAGGCGGCAGCATCCGCGGATAATTTTAAATCTGTAACTGAAAAGATGTAATATAAAACTGTTCTTAAAGTGCATTCATGTATGAATAGACCGATTTTTGATCTTCAAAAATTTGTGAAAATATGTTTTATGATTAAATGCTTGCAATGCGCCTATCTTTTCTATATAATAATGAATGTTGTTCTGCGACGTTGCGATGATGTGAGAGGTTACTGACACACCCGGCCCCTTTGCCATGAGGCAGGTGTCCAGAAAATTTTCACGGAGTATGTCCGATACCAAATTGGGCGATAGAAGGAGGGAATAAAATGGCAAAGCAAAAAATTCGTATTCGCTTGAAAGCATACGACCACAGAATTCTTGATCAATCCGCTGAGAAAATTGTTGAAACAGCAAAACGTTCGGGTGCTGGTGTATCCGGTCCGATCCCGCTGCCAACTGAAAAGCAAATCATTACAGTTCTCCGTGCGGTACACAAGTATAAGGATTCTCGGGAGCAGTTCGAAATGCGTACACATAAACGCTTGATCGACATCGTTAACCCGACTCCACAGACTGTGGATGCCTTGATGCGCTTGGACCTGCCGTCCGGTGTAGATATCGAAATTAAATTGTAAGATTAGAAATAACGAATTATTGAAGAGAAAAGAGGTGTCAACATGAAAGGTATCTTAGGGAGAAAGCTCGGAATGACTCAAGTATTTACCGCTGAAGGTGATGTGATTCCTGTAACGGTTATCGAAGCAGGTCCTTGTGTTGTTTTGCAAAAGAAAGATCTAGAGAACGATGGTTACGAAGCTGTACAAATCGGTTTCTCTGACAAGAAAGAAAAGAACGCTACTAAGCCAGAAGCAGGACATGCGAAAAAAGCAAACACTGCACCTAAGCGCTACGTTCGAGAAATTCGCGGTGTTGACCTCGCGAGTGTCGAGGTTGGACAAGAAGTGAAGGCTGATATCTTCGCTGAAGGCGAATATGTTGACGTAACTGGTATTTCTAAAGGTAAAGGATTCCAGGGCGTAATCAAGCGTTGGGGACAAAGCCGCGGACCAATGTCTCACGGTTCTCGTTACCACCGTCGTCCGGGTTCCATGGGTTCGATCCAAGCTAACCGCGTTCCTAAAGGAAAGCGTCTGCCGGGTCACATGGGTCACAAGACGGTTACAATCCAGAAGCTTGAGATCGTTAAAGTGGACGTTGAACGCAACGTGTTGCTTGTAAAAGGATCTATTCCTGGACCTAAAAAAGGCCTAGTGCAAATTAAAGAAACGGTGAAAAAATAATCACCTAAAGAAAGGAGGAACAATCAATGCCTAAAGTAGCACTTTTAAATATCGACGGTAGCCAAGTTGGCGAAGTTGAATTGAACGATGCGGTATTTGGCATCGAGCCGAATGAGCATGTTCTGCATAGCGCAGTATTGTTACAACGCGCTTCTCTGCGTCGTGGTACTCATAAAGTCAAAGGACGTTCTGAAGTACGCGGCGGCGGACGTAAGCCTTGGAAACAAAAAGGTACAGGTCGTGCCCGTCAAGGTTCGATCCGTTCACCACAATGGAAAGGCGGCGGCGTAGTATTTGGACCAACTCCACGTAGCTACTCCATCAAACTGCCTAAGAAAGTTCGTCGTTTGGCGATCAAATCCGCTTTGTCTTCCAAAGTGATTGATAATGCGATTATCGTATTGGATCAATTGACGCTAAATGCTCCGAAAACGAAAGAGTTCGCTAACATCTTGAGTAACCTTAAAGTTGGACGCAAAGCTCTGATCGTTGCTCCTAGCTATGATGATAATGTAGCCCTTTCCGCTCGTAATATTCCTGGAGTGAAATTCGTAGCGGCAGACGGCATTAATGTTCTTGACGTACTGACGTACGATCAACTGATCATTACGAAGGAAGCAGTTCAGAAGGTAGAGGAGGTGCTCGCGTAATGAAGGATCCTCGCGATATAATCAAGCGCCCAGTGATCACGGAACGTACGGCTGACTACATGGCGGAACTGAAATATGCTTTCGAAGTAGACATTCGTGCTAACAAAACCGAGATTAAACAAGCGGTTGAATCCATTTTTAAAGTTAAAGTATCGAACGTGAATACAATGCGTGTTCCTGCGAAGCCGAAACGTTACGGCCGCCACTCTGGTTACACTACAGAATGGAAGAAAGCTATCGTAACTTTGACAGCTGACAGCAAACCGCTTGAGTTCTTTGAATCGGTTGAATAAGAAATTTCTGAGTAAGGAGGGAAAATTCAGTGCCTATTAAAAAGTATAAACCGACATCCCCGGCTCGACGTAACATGTCCGTGTCGACTTTCGAAGAAATCACCACGAACCAGCCGGAGAAATCGTTGCTTGCGCCGCTGAGCAAAACAGCTGGACGTAACAACCAAGGTAAAATTACGGTTCGTCACCATGGCGGCGGACACAAGCGTAAATACCGTATTATCGACTTCAAACGTACGAAAGATGGCATTCCAGGTCGCGTTGCTACGATCGAGTATGACCCGAACCGTACTTCTAACATCGCTCTGATCCACTATGCGGATGGCGAGAAGCGTTATATTATCGCACCTAAAGGACTGAAAGTTGGAGACCAAGTTGTTTCTGGTGTAGGTTCTGACATTAAAATTGGTAATGCTCTTCCTTTGGAGAACATTCCAGTAGGTACAGTTATCCACAACATTGAATTGCAACCAGGTAAAGGTGGCCAATTGGTACGTGCTGCTGGTACAGAAGCGCAACTTCTCGGTAAGGAAGAAAAGTATGTAACAGTACGTTTGTCTTCTGGTGAAGTTCGTCACATTCTGAAAACTTGCCGTGCTACTATCGGTTCTGTAGGTAACGGAGACCATGAGCTTATCAAGATCGGTAAAGCTGGTCGTAACCGTTGGCTCGGCAAACGTCCTGAAGTACGTGGTGTGGTAATGAACCCTAACGATCACCCTCACGGTGGTGGTGAAGGTCGCGCTCCTATCGGACGTAAATCACCTATGTCTCCTTGGGGTAAACCAACCCTTGGTGCTAAGACTCGTAAAAAAGGAAAAGCTTCTGACAAATATATCGTTCGCCGTCGCACGAAGTAATACACACTGTGCATAACTTCGTGTGAGGTTGCGAGATACGAGACAATTTGGTGAAGGGAGGATTACAATATGAGCCGTAGTTTGAAAAAAGGACCTTTTATCGATGGATATCTGCTTAAAAAAGTGGAGGACATGAACGAATCCAGCAAAAAAGCTGTGATCAAAACTTGGTCCCGTCGTTCCACGATTTTCCCGCAATTTATCGGTCACACATTCGGCGTATACGATGGCCGTAAGCACGTGCCTGTATATGTAACGGAAGACATGGTGGGTCACAAGTTGGGCGAATTCGCGCCAACGCGTACTTACAAAGGTCACGAAGACGACAAGAAAACAAGACGTTAATTAATACAGCTCTTTGTTTGAGAGGAGGTTAAACAATGGAAGCAAAAGCACATGCAAGATCGATTCGGATTGCTCCTCGTAAAGCTCAACTGGTAGTTGACTTGATCCGCGGTAAGCAAGTTGGTGAAGCGATCGCGATTCTTCGTCACACTCCGAAAGCTGCATCTCCAGTTGTTGAGAAGCTGCTGAACTCAGCAATCGCAAATGCTGAGCATAACTACTCTATGGATGTTAGTAAATTGGTCGTGAGCCAAGTTTACGTCAACCAAGGTCCGACGATGAAACGTTTCCGCCCTCGTGCGATGGGACGTGCAAGCCGGATTAACAAACGCACCAGCCACATTACTTTGGTGGTAGCTGAAAAATAAGGAGGGAAAACGTGTGGGCCAAAAGGTAAATCCAATAGGACTCCGTATCGGTATTATCCGTGACTGGGAATCCAAATGGTATGCAGGCAAAGATTTCGGTGATCTTTTGCTGGAAGACGTTAAAATCCGTGAATACCTGAAAAATAAATTGAAAGACTCCGCTGTATCCCGTATTGAAATCGAGAGAGCGGCTAATCGTGTGAACGTGACGATCCACACTGCGAAACCAGGTATGGTTATCGGTAAAGGTGGTTCGGAAGTTGAAGTACTGCGTGGTCAAGTGACTAAAATCGCAGGCGGCAAGAAGGTTCACATCAACATCTCTGAAATTAAGAACCCTGAGTTGGACGCTATTCTTGTAGCTGAAAGCATTGCACAACAATTGGAACGTCGTGTTTCTTTCCGTCGTGCTTTGAAACAAGCAATTCAAAGAACTATGCGCTCTGGAGCGAAAGGGATCAAAACATCCGTTAGCGGACGTCTTGGCGGTGCTGAGATCGCTCGTACGGAAGGCTACAGCGAAGGAACTGTTCCACTTCATACGCTTCGTGCAGACATCGACTATGGTACAGCAGAAGCGCATACGACTTACGGCCGTATCGGCGTGAAAGTATGGATCTATCGTGGAGAGGTTCTTCCTACGGCTAAGAAACAAGCTGCTCAGGAAGGAGGCAACTAATCATGTTGGTACCAAAACGTGTAAAACACCGCAAACAACAGCGCGGCCATATGAAAGGTCGGGCAAAAGGCGGTACTGAACTGAACTTCGGCGAATTCGGCCTGCAAGCAATGGAACCAGGTTGGATCACGAACCGTCAGATCGAAGCTGCGCGTATCGCGATGACTCGTTATATCCGTCGTGGTGGTAAAGTTTGGATCAAAATCTTCCCAGACAAGCCGATTACTCAAAAGCCTCTCGAAGTGCGTATGGGTAGTGGTAAAGGTAATGTCGAGAAGTGGGTTGCAGTTGTAAAACCAGGCAAGATTATGTTTGAACTTGGAGGCGTGTCTGAGGAAATCGCCCGCGAAGCGATGCGTCTCGCCGCTCACAAGCTGCCTGTTAAAACGAAGTTTGTGAAACGTGAAGAAGTGGGTGGTGAAGCAAATGAAAGCTAATGAACTGCGCAACTTAACCACTGCAGAAATCGAGCAAAAAATCGCCGGATTTAAAGAAGAACTCTTTAATCTCCGTTTTCAATTGGCTACAGGCCAGCTTGATAATCCGACCCGGATTCGTGACGTGCGCAAAGAAATAGCTCGTGCTAAAACCGTTATCCGTGAAAGAGAACTTGGGATTAGTTAATGAAGCAGACGTTGCCGTCTGAATTCAGGAAGGAGGCCAACACAATGAGCGAAGAACGCAATGCTCGTAAAGTGCAAATTGGTAAAGTTGTCAGCGACAAAATGGATAAAACCATCGTTGTAGCTGTTGAAACCTATAAGAAGCATAACTTGTATCACAAGCGCATTAAGTACACGAAAAAATTTAAAGCGCATGATGAGAACAACACGGCTCAAATCGGAGATACCGTTAAAATCATGGAAACTCGTCCGCTCTCCAAAGACAAACGCTGGAGACTGGTTGAAGTTGTAGAGAAAGCGGTAATCATCTAAAGATGTAATCAGTTTTCCCGAAAGGAGGAAATTTCAATGATTCAACCATTTACTCGTTTGGCTGTTGCCGACAACTCCGGTGCGAAGGAACTGATGTGTATCCGCGTATTGGGTGGTACAGGTCGCCGTACAGCACAGATCGGTGATTTGATCGTATGCTCCGTCAAACAAGCAACACCAGGCGGCGTTGTCAAAAAAGGTGATGTAGTTAAAGCGGTTGTCGTTCGTACGAAGCGTTCCGTTCGTCGTAAAGACGGATCTTACATTGCATTTGACGAAAACGCAGCGGTAGTTGTTAAAGAAGACAGAAGCCCACGTGGAACTCGTATTTTCGGACCAGTTGCTCGCGAACTTCGCGAGAGAGACTTCATGAAAATCGTTTCCTTGGCTCCGGAAGTAATCTAATCGGTATGATTGAGATAAGTTATGCTTGCCCAGTCAAGCCCCAGGAGGTGTAACGAATGCCTAGAGTGAAAAAAGTTCTGGAATCCCACAACAATAAACTGCACGTTAAAAAAGACGATACAGTTATTGTGATCAGCGGTAAAGACAAAGGCAAAAAAGGCCGTGTCATCGCAGCATATCCTCGTGAGAACCGCGTTTTGGTGGAAGGTGTAAACATGATCAAGAAGCATCAGAAGCCTAACCAACAAAACCCGCAAGGCGGTATCATCGAGCAAGAAGCTCCGATTCATGTTTCGAACGTGATGCACGTTGATCCTAAGAGCGGAAATGTAACCCGTATCGGTTACAAAGTGCTGGACAACGGTAAGAAAGTCCGTATCGCTAAGAAATCCGGAGAATCAATCGATTAATAAGAAGTGTAGAAAGGAGGTCCTTGAATCATGGCAATCAGAATGAAAGAACGTTTTCTTAACGAAGTCACTCCTGCCTTGATGCAGAAGTTCAACTATAAGACGGTTATGCAAGTTCCTAAAATTGAGAAAGTTGTCATCAACATGGGTGTAGGTGACGCAGTAGCTAACTCAAAAGTACTTGATTCCGCTGTGAGCGACATGCAATTGATCGCTGGTCAAAAACCAGTTATCACCCGTGCGAAGAAATCCATCGCCGGATTCAAACTACGTGAGAATATGCCAATCGGCGTTAAGGTAACACTGCGCGGTGAGCGTATGTATTACTTCCTCGATAAGTTGTTCAACGTTACGCTTCCACGCGTACGCGACTTCCATGGCGTATCTACAAAAGCTTTCGACGGACGTGGTAACTATACCCTCGGTTTGAAAGAGCAACTCATTTTCCCTGAGATTGAGTACGATCAAGTAGATAAAGTTCGTGGTATGGATATCGTTATCGTTACAACGGCTAAAACTGACGAAGAGTCCCGTGAATTGCTTACTCAATTGGGTATGCCTTTCGCGAAATAAGACGGTTTCTCCGAAACTATTTAGGAGGTGTCAGGCTAAGTGGCAAAAACTTCGATGAAAGTTAAACAACAACGCACACCTAAGTTTAAGGTACGGGCATATACCCGTTGCGAGCGTTGTGGTCGTCCACATTCGGTACTGCAGAAGTTTAAAATTTGCAGAATTTGTTTCCGTGAATTAGCTTATAAAGGCCAGATTCCTGGCGTGAAAAAAGCAAGCTGGTAAGAAGTTTATAACCGGGAAGGAGGTTTACCACACATGACTATGTCCGATCCAATTGCAGATATGCTTACTCGTATTCGTAACGCTAACACAGTGCGTCACGAGACAGTAGAAATGCCTGCTTCGACGATTAAGAAACAAATCGCTGATATCTTGAAGCGTGAAGGTTTCATCCGTGATGCGGAATTTGTGGAAGATAACAAACAAGGAATCATTCGTGTTTTCTTGAAATATGGTTCCAACAACGAACGCGTCATTACAGGTCTGAAAAGAATTAGTAAACCAGGTCTACGCGTGTACACGAAGAGTAATGAAGTACCTCGTGTTCTCGGCGGACTGGGTATCGCGATTATCTCCACATCTAAGGGAGTTATGACCGACAAAGAAGCTCGTCAAGCCAAAGCCGGCGGAGAAGTTCTCTGCTACGTATGGTAATAAACGTCACAAGATAGGAGGTGCAATGAATGTCCCGTATTGGTCGTAAACCAATTGCTATCCCAAGCGGTGTGGATGTCACACTGGATAACACTGTTATCACGGTAAAAGGACCTAAAGGTACCTTGACTCGTGAACTGCATAAAGACATGCAGATTACAGTAGAAAACAACGAAATCACTGTTGTTCGGCCTTCCGACAACAAAACTCATCGTTCTCTTCACGGCACGACCCGCAGCGTTGTCTCGAACATGGTAAGCGGCGTGACTGAAGGATTCGCGAAAAACCTTGAACTGGTTGGTGTCGGATACCGTGCAAGTAAATCCGGAGATAAAATCGTTCTGAACGTGGGTTACTCCCACCCAGTTGAAATTACTCCTGAGCCAGGAATCGAGTTTGAAGTACCTTCCAACACGAAGATCACTGTAAGAGGAATCGATAAAGAGCGCGTAGGTGCATACGCTGCTAAAATCCGTTCCGTACGTGAGCCTGAGCCGTATAAAGGTAAAGGTATTAAGTACGAAGGTGAACGCATTATCCGTAAGGAAGGTAAGGCCGGTAAGAAGAAATAAGGTAGCGGTTCTCGGGGCAGCCCGGGAGGCTTGCTAACCTGTTTGTCCTTACTTACCCCATGAGTCTTAAAGTGAAGCTGTTAAGGCAAAACTGAAGGGAGTGAAAGGGAAGCATGATCACGAAACAAGACAAAAACAAAGCTCGTTTGAAAAGACACCTGCGTGTGCGTAAGAAAATTCAAGGCACTGCAGAACGTCCACGTCTGAATGTGTTCCGTTCTTCGAAACACATTTACGCTCAACTGATCGATGACGTGGCCGGCGTGACTTTGGCATCGGCTTCTACATTGGATAAAGATTTGAGCAGCGACATCAAGAACGGCGGAAGCGTTGAGTCCGCTCGTAAAGTCGGAGAGCTCGTTGCAAAACGTGCAGTAGACAAAGGTTATAAATCGATCGTATTCGATCGTGGTGGATACTTGTATCACGGACGTATTCAAGCACTGGCTGAAGCAGCTCGCGAAGCAGGCCTTGAATTCTAAGACATTTTCAAAAGGAGGTAAACGACTTGCGTGTAGATCCTAACACTTTAGAACTGACTGAAAAAGTTGTAAATATTAACCGCGTTGCTAAGGTTGTAAAAGGCGGACGCCGTTTCAGCTTTAGCGCACTGGTAGTTGTCGGTGATGGCAAAGGTTGGGTTGGAGCAGGTATTGGTAAAGCTGGCGAAGTACCGGATGCAATCCGCAAAGCCATCGAAGATGCTAAGAAAAACCTGATTCATGTTCCTTTGGTTGGAACAACAATTCCTCACCTCGTTACAGGTCACTTTGGTGCAGGCCGAGTTCTTTTGAAGCCAGCATCAGAAGGTACCGGAGTAATTGCCGGCGGACCAGTTCGTGCAGTACTTGAACTGGCTGGCGTAGGCGACATTTTGACAAAATCCCTAGGTTCTTCGAACTCCATGAATATGGTCAATGCGACTTTAGAAGGGTTGTCCCGTCTGAAACGTATTGAAGAAGTTGCCAAGCTTCGCGGCAAATCCGTCGAAGAGCTGTTGGGTTAAGGAGGGAATCTCATGGCTAAACTTGAAATCACCCTCGTGCGCAGCGTGATCGGACGTCCGGAAGATCAGCGTGTGACCGTGAAAACACTTGGATTGCGTAAAATCAACCATTCTGTGGTTCATAATGACGATCCAGCCATTCGCGGTATGATCAAGAAGGTAAATCACCTGGTTTCTGTTCAAGAAATCGAAGGTTAGTCCCGGGATTACCCCGGATACATTAAGGAGGTGCAACGAACGATGAAGTTACATGAGCTGAGCCCAGCCCCAGGATCCCGTAAAGAGCGCAAACGCGTTGGTCGCGGACCAAGTAGTGGTACGGGTAAAACATCAGGTCGAGGTCACAAAGGACAAAACTCCCGTTCAGGCGGTGGTGTACGTCCAGGCTTCGAAGGCGGTCAAAACCCGCTGTATCGTCGTCTGCCTAAACGCGGTTTTGTGAATCCAACTCGTAAAGAGTACGCGATTGTGAACATCGAAGAACTGAACAGCTTTGCAGAAGGTACTGAAGTAACTCCAGAAGTTTTGGTCGAGAGCGGAATCGTAAACAATACGAAGAGCGGCATCAAAATTCTTGGCAACGGTGAAGTAACCGTGAAATTGTCTGTAAAAGCTAATAAGTTCTCTCAATCTGCGGTAGAGAAGATCGAGGCTGCCGGCGGTAAAACCGAGGTGATCTAATGTTTAAGACCCTGAAAAATATATGGCGTGTCGATGATCTTCGTAAGCGAATTTTGTTCACCCTGTTTGTATTGATTATTTTTCGTATCGGATCGTTCGTACCAGTTCCTGGTGTGAACAAAGATGTGTTTACTCAATCGAATCAAGCAGGTAACGAATTGTTCGGTCTACTCAACACGTTTTCGGGGGGCGCACTTCAGCAATTCTCGATTTTCGCCCTCTCGATATTTCCATATATTACATCGTCCATTATCGTACAGTTACTGTCGATGGACGTCATTCCGAAATTTGCGGAATGGGCCAAACAAGGGGAACACGGTAAAAAGCAGTTGGCTCAAATCACCCGTTATGGTACGGTAGTGTTGGGCTTGATTCAGGCCTTCGGTATGTCAATCGGATTTAACCGTCTATACGGTACCGAAATGATCCCGAATGCTACCTTCGTTGATTACCTCGTTATCGCGATCGTTTTGACAGCTGGTACATCATTCTTGATGTGGCTGGGTGAACAGATCACGGAACGCGGAATCGGTAACGGTATCTCAATTATTATCTTTGCAGGTATCGCTGCGGGAATTCCAATGCATATCCGTACAACAGTTGAGTCGAATTTCATTCAAGACAGTCAGACTTTCTTGAATATTCTGAAGGCTATTATTATCCTTCTGGTACTCGTCTTGATCGTAGTCGGTGTTGTGTTTATCCAGCAAGGTATTCGCAAAATCCCGGTTCAATATGCTAAACGTGTTGTAGGTAACAAGATGTATGGTGGACAGAACACACACATTCCACTGAAAATCAATGGCGCTGGCGTCATTCCGGTTATCTTTGCAATGTCTCTGCTTCAGTTCCCTGTTATTCTTGCAAGCTTCTGGTCTACACACGCATGGGCAAAGTGGGTAACCACTAACCTTGCATATGATAAACCACTGGGTATGGTCCTCTATGTAGTTATGATCATTGGTTTCACCTTCTTCTACACATTTGTGCAGATGAATCCAAACCAGATGGCTGACAACATGAAGAAGAATGGCGGCTATGTACCAGGTATTCGTCCAGGTAAAGCTACCGAGAAGTATCTGACTCGAGTTATGACTCGTTTGACAATGACAGGAGCTATTTTCCTGGCTGTTATCTCAGTGCTTCCAGTATTCTTCGGAGCGCTTGCTGGCCTTCCGCGTACGGTTCAAATCGGTGGTACATCCTTGCTGATCGTAGTCGGTGTTGCACTGGATACGATGAAGCAGATCGAAAGCCAATTGATCAAACGCCATTACAAAGGATTTATTAATAAATAGTCGATAGGTTCCGGTTAGTGGTCAATTCTGCTTCCGGCACCTATTGTGCTGTTCTTACTATAAGACAGGAGGAGGGACTAAGGTGAACATCTTATTCATGGGCCCTCCTGGGGCAGGTAAAGGAACACAAGCAGAAACCATTGTCAATGAATTCAGCATTCCTCATATTTCTACAGGCGACGCGTTTCGTTTGGCGATTAAACAAGGAACTCCTATTGGGATTAAAGCAAAAGAATTCATGGATCAAGGTCTGTTGGTACCAGATGATGTGACAATTGGTATTGTGGCTGAAAGACTGCAGCAGTCCGATTGCGAAAAAGGTTTTTTATTGGACGGTTTTCCAAGAACCCTTTCGCAAGCGGAAGCGCTGGATGACATTCTAGCCCGCTTGAATACTCGTCTTGATCATGTCATCAACCTGAAAGTTGACCGTGAGAAACTGATGGCTCGTCTTACTGGACGACGGATCTGTAAGAACTGCGGCGCAACTTATCATGTGATCTTTAATCCGCCTAAACAGGAAGGCATTTGTGATAAATGCGGCGGTGAATTGTATCAACGCTCCGACGACAACGAAGAGAGCGTAGGCATTCGCTTGGACGAATATATCAACAAAACTGCACCACTCCTCACGTTTTATGAGAAACAAGGTCTTCTGCGTCAAATTGATGGTGATCAGGAAATCGGCGCGGTTTCCGCTGAAATTGCGTCCGTACTGCGAGGTTAAGTGTAATGATCATTTGTAAATCCGATAAGGAACTGGGCTTGATGAGAGAAGCAGGTAGGATTGTGGCCGAGTGTCATAAACTCCTTTCTGCACACATTGAACCCGGCATTACAACCGGGGAACTCGATCATATGGCCGACCGTTTCATTCGCAGCCAAGGCGCTTTGCCGTCTTTCAAAGGCTACAACGGATTTCCTTCCAGCATTTGCGCATCAGTTAATGAAGAATTGGTGCATGGATTTCCAAGCAAACGCAAATTAATCGAAGGCGATATCGTTACGTTTGATATCGGTGCACAGTATCAGGGTTACCACGGTGACTCGGCATGGACCTACCCTGTAGGGAAGATTACCGATGAAGCTCAGCGATTGCTGGATGTAACAGAAGGTTCTCTCTTTGCCGGACTTGCGCTAATCAAACCCGATGTCCGCTTGTTTACAATCTCTCATGCCATTCAACGTCATATCGAAGATGCAGGATTCTCTGTTGTCCGAGAATATGTGGGGCATGGTGTGGGCACCGATCTGCATGAAGATCCGCAAATTCCGAACTATGGCATTCCTGACCGAGGACCTAGACTCAAACCAGGTATGGTACTGGCGATAGAGCCAATGGTTAACGCCGGTAAGCGCAATGTTAAGACGCTGGAAGACAATTGGACAGTCGTTACGGTCGATGGTTCACTATGTGCTCACTTCGAGCATACGGTAGCGGTGACCGAAGACGGTATGGAAATTTTGACGAAGCTGGCTGATTAGGTGATTGATTTGAATAAACCAAACACAATTGAGATTGGTCAGGTCGTTAAGATATTGAGAGGCAGAGATGCTGATCAGTACGCCATTGTCGTTTCGATAGAAGACAGCAAGTTTGTTAATATTGCGGATGGGAACAAACGTAAGTTTGATCAGGCGAAGAAGAAGAGCCTTCTTCACCTGCAACCCCAACCATTCATTAGTAGTGAGGTTGTAAACAGTTTGCAAGAAAGCGGTCGGGTAACAAATGGAAAGCTGCGGTTCGCCGTAGCCAAGTTTTTATCCGACGAATCCAAGTGTTGATCAGAAAGGAGAATAACTGTGGCCAAGGAAGATGTCATTGAAGTTGAAGGTACGGTTATCGAACCGTTGCCGAATGCAACATTTAAAGTCGAGCTTGAGAATGGTCATCAAATTCTCGCTCACGTTTCCGGGAAATTGCGGATGCACTTTATCCGCATCCTTACAGGTGACAAAGTGGTCATACAATTATCACCATACGATTTGACCAAAGGTCGTATCACGTACCGTAAATAGTATATCGTTCCCCTGGGGAATAAAGGAAAGCTGCGAAGCGGTTTTACTGAAGTAAAACTCAGCAGCGGTTACGAACAGTTTTGCTGCTAGCAAAACAAAAGTCTAGTTTTCGAAGCTGGTTTTACACACGTAAAACTTTGAGGAGGTAATTAACATGAAGGTGAGACCTTCTGTGAAGCCTATTTGCGAAAAATGCAAAGTCATTCGCCGCAAAGGGAATGTAATGGTTATCTGTGAAAATCCGAAACACAAACAAAAACAAGGTTAAAGAAGGGGGTGTAGCGTAATGGCTCGTATAGCTGGTGTGGATTTGCCACGTGACAAACGCGTTGAGATCGCCTTGACTTACATTTTCGGAATCGGTAAAACGACTTCCCAGAAAATTATCAAAGAAGCAGGCATCAATCCGGACACTCGTGTTCGTGATCTGACGGAAGATGAAGTTGGTAAATTGCGTGAAACGATCGACAAAATGGTTAAGGTAGAAGGCGACCTGCGTCGTGAAATTTCCTTGAATATTAAACGTTTGACTGAGATTGGCTGCTATCGTGGTGTTCGTCACCGTCGTGGCTTGCCAGTTCGTGGACAACGTACTAAAACTAATGCTCGTACACGGAAAGGTCCTCGTCGTACGGTAGCGAACAAGAAGAAATAGGAAAGGGGGATAACAAACAATGGCTAAACCAAAAAAAGTCGTACGTACTAAACGTCGTGACCGCAAAAATATCGAATCTGGCGTGGCTCATATTCGTTCCACGTTCAACAATACGATCGTAACCATTACGGATCCCCACGGAAATGCTATTTCTTGGGCGAGCTCCGGCGGCATGGGATTCAAAGGTTCCCGTAAGTCTACTCCATTTGCTGCACAAATGGCTGCTGAAACAGCTGCTAAAGCTGCAATGGAGCATGGTATGAAGGCAGTGGAAGTTATGGTTAAAGGCCCAGGTGCTGGCCGTGAAGCAGCGATTCGTTCTCTGCAAGCAGCTGGTCTGGAAGTTAACCTCATTAAAGACGTAACACCGATTCCACATAACGGATGCCGCCCACCAAAACGTCGTCGCGTATAATGAAGTCATCCTGTTAATGTGGTATAAATCCGGTGCAATCTGCTAAGAATGGTTGTTTAGGCATACTACATGGATTACTGGATAAGATGACAGTTTCATATAGGAGCGACGTTTGAAGGAGGGGTACTTGCGTGATTGAAATCGAAAAGCCGAAAATTGAGACCGTTGATGTCAATGAAGAAGGAACCTATGGAAAATTCATTGTAGAACCGTTAGAGCGTGGATATGGTACGACGCTGGGGAATTCACTTCGCCGCATCCTGCTGTCCTCGCTGCCTGGCGCAGCCGTTACATCTGTTCAGATTGATGGTGTTCTACATGAGTTCTCCACAATTCCTGGTGTCATGGAAGACGTGACTGAAATCATTTTGAACCTTAAAGCTTTGTCGCTGAAGATTCATTCCGATGAAGAAAAAGTGTTCGAAATTGATGCCGAAGGCGAAGGGGTTGTTACCGCTGGTGACATTCGTGCGGATAGCGATGTTGAAATCCTTAATCCGGATCTTCACATTGCAACGCTCGGCCCTGGTGCGAGACTTCACATGCGTATTTTTGCGAGTCGCGGTCGTGGCTATGTCCAGGCGGATCGGAACAAACGCGATGACCAGCCTATCGGCGTCATTCCCGTCGATTCGATCTACACGCCGATTAGCCGTGTGAACTACGGTGTAGAAAATACGCGTGTTGGTCAAGTAACCAACTACGATAAGTTGACACTCGAAATCTGGACGGATGGAAGCATTCGGCCAGAAGAGGCTGTCAGCCTCGGCGCTAAAATTTTGACTGAGCATTTGTTCTTATTCGTTGGTCTAACTGACGAAGCGAAAGATGCTGAAATTATGGTCGAAAAAGAAGAAGACAAGAAAGAAAAAGTGCTTGAAATGACGATCGAAGAGCTAGATCTCTCTGTTCGTTCCTATAACTGCCTCAAGCGTGCCGGCATTAACACGGTACAAGAGCTAACTACGAAAACAGAAGAGGATATGATGAAGGTTCGTAACTTGGGCCGCAAATCCTTGGAAGAGGTTCAAGAGAAGCTCGAAGAGCTTGGTTTAGGACTCCGTACGGAAGAATAGTTTGAGATTGTTTTAGCAAAGGAGGGAAAACACATGGCATACCAAAAGTTGGGCCGCGACTCCAGTGCGCGTAAAGCGTTGTTCCGTGACCTGGTAACCGACCTGTTCCTATATGAGCGTATTCAAACGACTGAGGCGAAAGCTAAAGAAGTTCGCTCGATCGCTGAAAAACTGATCACGAAGGCAAAACGTAATGATTTGCATTCTCGTCGTCAAGTAGCAGCATTCGTTCGTCGTGAGACAGTTGATGGAGAGCAAGATGCAATCCAAAAATTGTTCTCCGAAATCGCGCCTCGTTACTCCGAGCGTCCAGGTGGATACACTCGTATCCTTAAACTAGGACCTCGTCGTGGCGATGCAGCTCCAATGGTTTACTTGGAACTGGTTGACCGCGCGTAGTTAACTCGATCCCGTTAGATCACACTTTGATATCATGTTAGGATGGTTCTGCATCTTAACATACTCAAGGAAGTGAGCACTGCATTCTGAAGCGACTGTAGTTATGTATGCCCGGCTCTACACTAGTTTATCCAATAGGATAACTTGTGCAGCCTATCCAATCGGGTCGTGGTTCGAGATGGATCAAGTCGGCTTCCGACTCATCTCGGCTACCCCAGGGCATCGTATGCGAGGGCCTTCTAGTCATGCGGCTGACAATTAGGGATCGGCTAGCATGATGAAAAGGAGCTCCTTGGGGGCTCTTTTTTAGATATAGAAGTAATTCTTCTATTCGATCATGTTACACATAAGCCGTCCTAATATGGACGGCGAAGTTGTGTCTACTTCGGTAGCAGATTCAAGGAAGTGAACCAGGAGGGAACCATGCGCAATCTTCTGATGAAAGTCAGTTACGACGGAACCAACTACAATGGATTTCAGACTCAGCCTGGTGGAAACACGATACAGGATCTACTCGAGGATGCGATTGAGCAACTCTCAGGAGAGCGTTTAAAGATTACCGCTTCTGGTCGTACGGATGCAGGTGTTCATGCACGGGGCCAGGTGTTCAATTTCTATACGGGGTCTAAGATTCCAGTAGAGCGTTGGTGCATTGCACTTAATTCGAGGCTACCTCAGGATATCGTCGTTACAGATGCGATGGAAGTACCACTTGAATTTCACTCTCGACGGGAAGCGAAGCGAAAAACGTATCGGTATACGATTAATGCCAATCAATTTCCTGATCTGTTTAACCGCAGGTATCAATTTCATCATCATGGCAAGCTCAATATCGCTGCCATGGAAGAAGGGCTGCGCTACCTGATCGGTACCCATGATTTCACAACATTTGCTTCACGAAAATCTACGAAACCATCGCATATACGGACAATTTATGATGCTTGGATTGAGACGGATACAACTTCGTGTCGTCCTGATAGCAGAGATCAGGGAATCGTTCATACGTATGTAACTGGGAGTGGCTTTTTACAGCATATGGTGAGGATTATAATGGGGACGCTTATGGAAGTGGGAGAAGGAAAACGAACACCTGAGAGTATCAAGGCGATACTCGAAGCCAAGAACCGGGCAGCAGCCGGTCCTACCGCAATGGGGACAGGTCTTATGCTTTGGGATGTTGAATACGATCTATCCTCTTTCGAATACAATGATTTGACCTAAATTATTGTAATCATAAAGTCTTAATATTGAAGGACAAACCGTATTCGATCTTTTTGGGATCCTGTTCAATGAATCCAGTAAAAATACGTGATGTTTACCTAAAAAATCGCTTGCGATTTAGGGGTTGTTCCTGTATTATATAAGTTGTGTTTTCTTAACGGCTCTCCCACAGCCCCGGTTAAGAAAATGCCGAGAACAATCCATCACTTTAAAAATGTTAGACATACGATCGAAGATAGATGAAGAAAATTTGACACAGATTTTCGGATGAAAACAAGGAGGAACTATACATGCGTACGACCTATATGGCTAAGCCAAATGAAGTTGAGCGTTCTTGGTACATCGTTGATGCCGAAGGCAAAACGCTTGGCCGCTTGGCAAGTGAAGTTGCTGCTCTTATCCGCGGCAAACATAAGCCTCAATTTACTCCACATGTGGATACAGGGGATTTCGTTGTAGTAATCAACGCTGAGAAAATTCACCTGACTGGTAAGAAAATGAGTAACAAGAAATACTATCGTCACTCCATGCATCCAGGTGGTTTGAAGGTGACTGTAGCTGAAGACATGATTAAAAAATTCCCTGAGCGCGTGATCGAAAGCGCGGTTCATGGTATGCTTCCAAAAACCCGTATGGGCGATAAAATGAAGCTGAGACTCAAAGCTTATGCAGGCACAGCACATCCACACGAAGCTCAAAAACCAGAAGTTTACGAACTTCGCGGTTAATTAAAAGGAGGACAGTTTCATGGCACAAGTACAATACTATGGGACAGGTCGTCGTAAGCACTCGGTAGCACGTGTTCGCCTTGTACCGGGTGAAGGACGAATTGTCATTAATAAACGTGACATCAATGAATACTTCGGTTTGGAAACACTCAAACTGATCGTTAAACAACCTTTGAACCTGACTGAAACTCTGGGCAAATATGACGTTCTCGTCATCGCTCATGGTGGCGGTATTTCTGGTCAAGCTGGAGCAATCCGTCACGGGATCTCCCGTGCATTGCTGAAAGCTGACCCTGAATTCCGTGGTTCATTGAAAAAAGCAGGATTCCTGACTCGTGACCCTCGTATGAAAGAGCGTAAAAAATACGGTCTTAAAGCGGCTCGTCGCGCACCTCAGTTCTCCAAACGTTAATATCAACGTACACAGCCTGTTTCACCATTGGTGGAACAGGTTGTTTTTTTATTTGTGTATATGAGATCTCTAACTCAAAATCGTGCATTCAAGGTATGTACGTTAGTAAATTAATAAATACAGGTAAGAGGCTCCTCTACATGGGCAGGGGCCTTTTACTTGTGTTTATAAATGAGAGGCATGTGTAATTTTTTACCTGAAACAATTTAACAGTCCGTTTCCTCTTCAATAGTATTGGAGGTGAGAGAGTGGAACGCGAAACCGTCGACGGTCTATTCAACAAAATTTACGATGATACTTATCAGGCATGTCTCATCTACGTTACATGCAAATGTAGTAACACTCAGGATATCTCTGATATTCTGCAAGAAACATACTTATCAATTTATCGAATCCTTGCTGAAAAGGGAACTGAATATATCCAAAATCCTGAAGCGTATGTCATTCGCGTCGCGAAGACAAACTTATCGAAGCGATATAGATTCCAAGATAAATTAAAAAACGTGATTCCCCTTTTTGGGGAAAAGGATGATGACGAAGAATACAATGTAGCCGATTTAAAGAGTGATACTTTTGTAAATTCCTTAGAGTCTCAAGTGGTCCAACGCGAAACGTTGCATCAAATCTGGTGTTATTTAAAAAACAAACCTCAAGGTATTCAGAAAGTCTTTTTACTTTTCTATTATGCTGATATGACCATTGCGGAAATCGCTCGAGTACTTAAGCTTCATGAATCTACAGTGAAAACCAGGTTATATCGTACTACCCGAGAAATAAGAAGAAAATTTGGTCAGGAAGGTGCACAATTATGACTGAAAAAGAGATGATGAAAAAACTAATAGAAGATAACCTAGTCAATAAAGAAGAAATAAGACAAAGAGTGCTTGAATCGGCCCATAATGAAAAGGGTGTTAAACCTATGAATAGTAAGAAATTATCCAAAATGAAATATACCTTGATTCCAGTGGCTGCTTGCTTCGCATTTGTTATTATGGTGAATACGAGTACGGTCTTCGCGTCTTCCATGTCTAATATTCCGATCTTGAACAGCATTGCAAAAGTCGTCACCATTAGTGAATACACAATTTCACGAGATGCCAATGAAACACATGTCAAAATGCCAGTCTTTTCAGATTTTTCAAATAAAGAACTAGAACAACGGATAAATTCTGAGATCTCCAAGAAAATTGAAACCTTAACTGCAGAAGCAGAGGCATACGCAGCAGAATATAAAAAGAACTATTTATCCCCCGAAAACAAAGAATCCGAGTATATACCAATGACATATGAGTTTGATTACGAGGTACACAGTAACAATCAGGATATCCTTTCATTTGTTATAACGCAAACAGAACGTAATAATACAACTCAAAAGTATCTTGATGAGATGGGTGTTCCGGAAAAATCCGAGTATGTAACACTGTATATGTATAACATTGATCTTAAGACAGGTAAGGATATTACACTTCAAGATCTTTTAGGTGACAATTTCAAACAGATTGCAAATCGTGAGATAGAACGTCAAGTAAAAGAGCGTGCCCAAAAGGATAAGAATCTTCTATACTACTATGAGGAGTTCTTTGCCTCAAAAGGGCCCAAGGGAATTGAGGATAACCAGCAGTTCTATATTAATGAGGCTGGTAACCCTGTCTTAGTGTTTGATAAATATATCATTGCACCGGAATATGCGGGCATTCAGGAATTTGAAATTCCGAAGCACAAGTAATAATGAAACATAACTTAGAATAAAAGGGCCTTTTCCACTTGTGGAAGAGGTTTTTTTTCTGTTTTCACCCCACCACATGTTGACAATAATTAGAAATGATCTATACTGTATTTAATTCATACTATTAATGTAGGATTTAAAGGGATTGTAATGAGGGAGGGGCATTACGTTGAATTTACTTGAAAAAGAGCAATGGATTAAGGAAAGAGCCATAAGTTTTGAACAAGCTACAGCTGAGGATATTATTACGCAAGCTATTGAAGCATTTCCCAATATTACTTTTGCGTGTAGTTTTGGAGCTGAAGACGTGGTATTGGTGGATATGGTACAGAGAATTAGTCCATCCACGGATATTTTTTATCTGGATACTGACTTTCACTTCCAAGAAACCTACGATACCCGTGATCGACTAGAGGCTAAGTATGGGATGGAATTTGTTCGGGTTTCCCCTTTAATTACGCCGGAGGAACAGACGGTTCAATATGGAGATTCATTATGGAGTGTTGATCCCAATCAATGTTGTGGCATAAGAAAAGTTGAACCGTTGACCCGCATTTTATCTCAATATGATGCTTGGATCACTGGAATACGTCGCGACCAAGCGCCAACACGTGCTAATTCCAAAAAAGTTGAATATGACAGTAAGTTTGGTCTCGTCAAATTTAATCCGATTGCTGATTGGACGAGTGAAGATGTATGGCAGTATATTCGCTCCAATGATATCATTTACAACCCACTACATGATCGTAATTTTCCTAGCATCGGCTGTAATTATTGCACTCGTGAAGTTCTCCCTGGTGAAGATCCACGGGCAGGTCGCTGGGCTGGTAACGAAAAGACAGAATGTGGTCTTCATAAATAACGTTATTACTAAAAACATAGGATAACAATCAAAAAACACGGGGAGGAATATTCATGACATCCATTCAGCCGCATGGAGGGCATTTAATTCAGAGATTAGTGCCTGAACATAGACGTGATGAATTAATCAATGCAGCCCATACACTAAAGCAAATTCCAGTGAATACTTGGACCATTTCAGATTTGGACCTCATTGCTGTAGGTGCTTTTTCTCCATTAGAAGGATTTCTGAATGAAGATGACTACAAGTCGGTAATAAGTTCAATGAGATTGGCTAATGGTACAGTATGGAGCATTCCCATTACTTTATCCGTAGAAGAGCAGACAGCTAATCAACTTTCCGTGGGGGAACAAGTTGCTCTGGTTGGGGAGAAAGACAGCATCGTGTATGCTAACATTCGCATAGAAAGCATTTACCGTGTTGATCAGCGTGAAGAAGCAATTCAAGTGTTCAAAACCGATGATCCGGAGCATCCTGGTGTTCAAAAGCTGTACGAAAAATCCCCTATTTACGTAGGAGGACCTATCGAGGTTCTTCAAAGACCAGAGCCTGAGAAGTTTGGACAGTTTTATTATGATCCTGCTCAGACAAGAGCACACTTTCAAGAGCAGGGGTGGAAGACAGTCGTTGGGTTTCAGACAAGAAATCCGGTTCACCGAGCACATGAGTATATCCAAAAAAGTGCAATGGAGATTGTGGATGCTCTCTTTTTAAATCCGCTTGTTGGTGAGACGAAATCGGATGATGTACCTGCTGATGTACGTATGAGAAGTTATTTAAAACTTCTTGAACACTATTATCCTGCCAACCGAACATTCCTCGGTGTATTCCCTGCAGCGATGCGATATGCTGGTCCTAGAGAAGCTATATTCCATGCGATTGTCCGTAAAAATTACGGTTGCACCCATTTTATTGTTGGTCGTGACCATGCTGGCGTAGGTGATTATTATGGGACATACGAAGCTCAAGAGATATTTAGTAACTTCACTCCAGAAGAGCTGGATATAACTCCTCTCTTTTTTGAACATAGTTTTTTCTGTACGGTTTGTGGTAACATGGCCTCTAGTAAAACATGTCCCCATGATAAAGAACATCATTTGACCTTATCTGGCACAAAAGTTAGGGGACTTCTCCGAGAAGGCAAATGCCCACCACCAGAATTCACACGCCCTGAGGTGGCTCAAATTTTGATTGAGGGTATGAAGGAACATACAATGGAACATACAACTGTATAAAGAGGGTATATTTTTCCGCCTTGTCCCATATGCATGAATTACAACACTCATGGGACGAGGTGGATTTTTTATGTCCAAACAGCGATCTGACAAGGTAACTTTGTGGATATCTTGGAGACGAATAAAGCAAACTTTCTTTGGTCTTGCCTTGTTCGCTCTATTGTTAGCTGTCATAACGTATGAGATTCCTAGTGCAAAAACGGTGAAGTACTGGAATCTACCGCTCGCAGGTAAAGTAATTGCCCTTGATGCAGGCCATGGTGGACCTGATGGGGGTGCGGTCAGTAAACAAGGCATCATTGAGAAGGATATCAATCTTGCTGTAACTCTTTATTTACGTGATTATCTTCAGCAAGCTGGGGCGCTTGTTGTGCTGACAAGAGAAGGAGACTACGATTTAGCTGCACCTGAAACGAAAGGGTACTCTAAACGGAAAACAGAGGATTTGAAGAAACGTGTTCGGCTCATCGAGGATAATCGCGCAGATATGTTTTTGACTATTCATCTAAACAGCATACCTTCTAATCGTTGGAGGGGAGCACAGACCTTTTATCCGCCTAATAACGGGGATAGTAAAAGTTTAGCTGAATTGATCCAGAACGAAATTAGGCATAACCTCGAGAATACCGATCGTATGGCCAAAACGGATAATAAAGTGTTCCTACTGCAAGCATTGCAAATTCCATCAGCGCTTGTAGAAGTAGGTTTTCTTTCCCATCCCCAAGAGTCGGAATTACTTCGTGATGAGAAATACCAGAGAAAAGTAGCTGCTTCTGTGTACAAAGGAGTTTTACGCTATATGTCAGGAGAACGAGTGAATCAGTCGTCAGAGAAGGCGAACTAGTGGTATACTAGTTAAGAATTGAAACATTCAGATAAAGCCATTACATAGAGCCGAGGTGCTGATTGTCATGCTGATAAGCAGAGAGCAGGTACAGGAGATTCTACAGCCAATACAGGATCCAGATACAGGGGAGAGCCTGATTGCGCTGCAACGAATTCGCGATATTGTGGTAAAGGATAGTACAGTTAGATTATCAGTAACGTATAGCAATGAAGAGGATCGAGCACAACTTGATGGACAGATTAGGGAGCTACTTCAAGCCATTGGTGCTCAAGACATTCATATTCGGATGCGCCCTTTAGTGAATACAGAACAAGAAGATCCGAACGACCTTGAGAAACTTACAAAGGGACATGCTGCCGGAATGCAGAATAATACACTTTTAAGTGAAAATTCCGGAGTTCATTTTATTGCAATCGCGAGTGGTAAAGGTGGAGTTGGTAAATCAACCGTTACCGTCAACTTAGCAACAGCCTTAGCGCGTCAAGGCAAAAAGGTAGGGCTGATTGATGCTGATATTTACGGTTTCAGTGTGCCTGATATGATGGGGATCGAGGAAGGACCCAACGTAACAGACGAGGGTGTCATTATCCCTGTTGAACGTTTTGGCGTTAAGGTAATGTCTATGGGATTTTTCATTCGTGAGAATAGTCCAGTTGTATGGCGTGGCCCGATGCTTGGTAAAATGCTGCGTCAATTCTTCGAAGATGTAGCTTGGGGCGACCTCGACTATATGCTACTTGATCTCCCACCGGGTACAGGTGATGTGGCTTTAGATGTTCACCAGATGATACCGCAGAGCCGAGAGATTATTGTGACTACCCCTCATGCTACAGCTGCATTTGTAGCAGCTCGTGCAGGGGCTATGGCGATACAGACAGACCATGAGATTCTTGGAGTTGTGGAGAACATGGCTTACTACAGCTGTTCACACTGCGGGGAAAAGGACTATGTCTTTGGACGTGGGGGTGGAGGAATGCTGGCAGAGACACTTCATACGGAGTTGCTAGGACAATTGCCTCTAAGAGCACCGGATAACCTTATGGCAGATCCAGATTTCTCTCCATCTGTATATAAGTCGGGTACAGAGAGCGCGAATATATACGACGAAATAGCTGTGCGAATTGCCGGCAAATGTGAAGGAACGGCATCATAAAAGATTTCAAATTACTATAGAGAAAAGCTCCCTAATTTAAGGGAGCTTTTTTTGTTAATAAAGGGACTTAGCTATTCCCGCCGCCAGATCCACCTTGTTCTTTTCCTTTTTCCTCGTTACCGGATCCTGCCCCTTGTCCGCCTTGCTTTTCTTCCTGCCCGCCTTGTTGGCCCTTCTTCTCAACGGAAGGCTGCAGTTCGTCTTTTACGACAGATTTAAGTAGCTCAAGTACTTCCATACGGAAAAGAGGGTTTTGCATCGCTTCCTGCATAATAGTCATGGATTGCTTACGGTAATCTGGAGTTTTGGTTAAGTCTAGAAACGATTTCATCATCTCTGGAGATTTCATAATCTCCTGTATTGATTTTTGATACGTTGGATCTTTGATAAGCTGCATGTGGAGCTGTTTGCTCTCTGAGTTTATCGCTTTAGCGAATTCACCCGCGAATTTAGGATCAGTCATAATTTTTTCAAGCTCTTTCTTGTACTCTTCGGAGACGAGTGTATCTTTTACAGCAGTTCGGATCTGCTCACCGGATTGAGCTGACATCATTTTCATGTTCATCGACCCGCCTCCACTTGAGGCTCCAGATCCACCGAGAGCTTCTTCTACCGCCTTTTTTCCTTCATCACTTTTTAAAATATCAACCACCATGGTTTTCATCTCTTTATAGCCAAATTGCTGTTGGGAAGATGCCTGGTCCGAACCGCATGCGGTAAGCAGCGCGGTAGTTCCGCAGAAAATAATACATAAACGAAATAACGGCCACTTCATTACCGTTGTCCTCCTTTAGGTGAATGCTAAGGATAGTATGTGATGTAAACGAAGAAATATGTCGAAGCGGGAATGGTTTTTTATTGTGAACGTTGGTAAAATAATGTCTTAATGGGGGTGGAAGCATTTGAGCTTACGCAAGTGGGCAAGGTTGTTTTGGAAGACAATGCTCGTTGGAGCAATAGGGGCGGTTGTCGCAGGACTGATATTACAGTTCGCAACAGGTACCATTGAGTTTAAGGGTACAGTGGACATGCTCATATTTCCATTAATATTGTTCGGGTATGGAGCACTTGTAAGCGTTTATTCCCAATTGGGTTTCTTCGCTTACCTCACCTTGAACTATATGGGCATTGGGGTGTTTAAAAGAAAGACGTGGCAGTATGTACAAATTGTACTCTCTGTACTAGCGCTACTAGAGCTTATGTTCCTGCGTACATTTGTAGGTGGAGAGAAGAATCTCGGCTGGGATCTTACGTTAGGAATAGGAATTTTAATCATTGCAGTTGTTGTTACATATTTCAAAGTGAAGTTCACCAACATCAATGCACTCATACCAACAATGTTCTTCATGCTCGCAGTAACAATCCTGGAGATAATCGGGGTACTAAAGATCGGGGTTAACAATGCTACTGTATTTATCATTATCCCGTTGCTTGCGTGTAATGCTTACCAGATGTTGACGCTTCATAAAGTTACACAGGATGAAAAAAAGAGCTAATCAAATTAGCTCTTTTTTTATTAAGGACTCATAAATATATAAGGTTCCTTATAATCCAGCTGCATCATTTATGTTTTTTTGAAGCATGGCCTGATCACGTACTTCAGATCCCTTAGCGGTGCTTTGCTGAAGGAGGTCTGTAACAGTTACGAATTCATAACCTTGTCTACGCAGCTCATCAATGATTTTGGGAAGAGCTTCATGTGTCTGTAAAGAGGAGTCACTAGCATGGAGTAATACGATATCGCCTGGATGTGCTTTGGATACGACACGATCAACAATTTTATCAACGCCAATGTTTTTCCAGTCTTGAGAGTCAGTGTCCCATTGAATGACTGTGTACTTAAGGCTATCTGCAATATTTAGCACTCGTTTGTCAAAATCGCCGTTAGGCATCCGGATCAGTTTGGGTTCTTGTCCTGTCATTGCGGTTAAAATAGTATGGGCTTGGGAAATCTGTTTGCGAATTTCTTCATCGCTGAGTGTGCTGTAGTTGTCATGCTTAAAGCCATGGCTTCCAATTTCAAAGCCGCCATCTTTGATTTGGTTCACGATATCAGGATGACTTTTGCTCCATGGAGCAGACAAGAAAAAGGTTGCCTTCGGAACATTCTTATCCTTAAGGACTTGAAGAATCGGTTCTGTGCGCTTTTCTCCCCAACTAATGTCAAACGTAAGAGCGATCTGCTTTTTGTCCGTAGACACGCTGTAAATGGCTGATGGGGAGCTTTCTGAGAAAACAGAGATGTTGTCACTTTCCACATAAATGACACCGACAGCAAAGATGGCAGCTGCAAAAACAAAGAAAAACCTTTTTATTTTCTTGCCGTTTAGTACATAGAAAAAATTCATATGCTAGAGCCTCTCCTTTCAAATGCTACTGCTTGTTTACTAAAATCTATGCTCGTACTTGTGAGTTATTACTACATTAAGGAGGCATCACATGTTTCGTTTTAGTACTTTTATAAAAGATTTGAAATCGATTCGATTCTCACTGATCCTTTCCACTGTTTTATTTGTAATTGGAATTGTGGTGGGGTGGGTAGGTTCAGGCCCAATTAAGGACATACTTGTTAAGGAGATTCAAGGATTAGGTGATATAAGCCAAAGTTTAAAACAATCAGATAATCCAGAGCTTAGCTTCTTTACGTTCATTTTCCTCAATAACAGCATCAAAAGTATATTGGTGTTGTTCTCGGGTATATTGTTCGGAGTCCTTCCGGTGGTGTTCCTTGCCATTAATGGTATGGTGATCGGTTTCCTCCTAAATCTGGTTGAATCGAATGGAGGAGATTTGGGGGAGATGATATTTAAGGGACTTCTTCCACATGGAATTATTGAAATCCCCGTTATACTTATTGCTTGTGCTTACGGCTTGGCATTAGGGGGTCTTGTAATTAGAAGCATGACGCCTGGAGAGAGAAGAGGAAGCGGGATGAGTGCGCAGTGGAAAGAGTTTTGGCGCAAATCTTTAACGGCTTCGATATGGATTGTTCTGTTACTATTAGTGGCTGCAGGCATTGAGAGTACAATAACGTTTTGGTTAATGTCATAATTTTCCCGAAAAGTGAGCATACCTAATAAAGGGCTTTGATCGTTTAGGATCAGAGCCCTTTACAGAGCATGATGTACGGACATAGAGAACAACGGTATTAATCCGTATTCTAATCTCATATTGACATTACATAGCTCCATATGGAGCCCGAACATGACACATGTGAACTGTAATAGAAAATGTACAATTAAGAGGAGGTCCAACAATGCTGGGAATGCTATTTAACGAAAAAGAATGTAAAGAGCTTGATTATGTATTGCGAAAAGAGCTTGATGAGATGTTGCTGGATCTGAGTGATCAACGTCTTGATCAAAATATCCGTCATGCCATTGCTAACCGATACAAAACGGTATTCCGTATGTATGCAAGGTTTGCTCCCCAGAAGGAATTATCAAAATATGCACGTAACGGGAAGTTTCCACAAACGAAACATTAATTTTCGAAAAAAGTGTTGACTAACCTAAACACTATGTGGTAAATTAATTCTCGCTTCCTTTTTAGAGAGGACGCCGCCAACTTGGCGGCTTTACTTCTTCAATAAACCATCGCAAAACTTTTTCAAAAAAAGTCTTGCAAAGATGATCGGAAGTATGATATATTATAAATCCGGCCGAGAAAAACGGTCGACACACAAATCGCTAAGTAACAAGCTCGAATGAATTTCTTCGAAAAAATAAATTCAAAAAAAAGCTTGCAAACATCGAGAGAGTGTGATAAGATATAAGAGTTGCTGCGGCGGACAAGATTCGCGAGTGACACTGAAGAATTGACCTTTGAAAACTGAACAACGAGTGAGTTAAACCGATCTTACCTCGGTAAGATCAA
>NZ_JBYSWS010000009.1:0-61584 GCF_058781425.1 Paenibacillus sp. FW507-14B1B
CAAACTCTCCATTAAAGTTAATGAAAAGAGCGATTCGCTCATTTAGAAAAACTGACGAGAATTAAAAATTCTCATTTGATCTTACCGAAGTAAGATCGGTTTAACTCACTCGTTGTTCAGTTTTCAAAGGTCAATTCTTCAGTGTCACTCGCGAATCTCGTTCGCCGCAGCAACTTTTATATCTTATCACACTCTTTCGAATTAAGCAAGCTTTATTTTGAATTAATTTTTCTTAATTCCTGTAAGCTTGTCTCTTTTCGTTTCGTGCGCCGTCCGCATCTCTCGGCCGGAAATATAATATACCATGGGAGTGGAGTATAATGCAACCCTTTATCGTTTTTTATTATCAGGTAAAATAATACATTTATATATTTCTCAAATGAGCTTGCTATTCGTTTAACCCTCTTCCTTACTATATAGCATTAGACCTCAAAATTGTTGCATTCATATCCACTTCTACAGGTAGTAGTATACCTCTAGATAATCTCTTCTTCATTTGTTATTTCATTTTCACTGTATATAGAAGAAAAGGAACAGCACCTACTAATTAAATAGCAGAGGCTGTTCCTTCTTATCTTATTGTAATTAACGGTTCCGCATGTGTGGGAACAGCAGTACATCACGAATCGATGGAGCATTCGTTAGCAACATAATCAAGCGGTCAATTCCGATACCCAGTCCGCCTGTAGGTGGCATACCGTACTCAAGCGCACGTAGGAAATCTTCGTCCATATCATGTGCCTCATCGTTGCCTTGCTCTTTTTCCTTCATCTGGCCCTCAAAACGTTGACGTTGGTCAATCGGATCATTAAGTTCAGAGAATGCATTAGCATGCTCACGTGCCACGATGAATAGTTCGAAACGATCCGTAAAGCGCGGATCTTCATCATTCTTCTTCGCAAGTGGAGAAATTTCCACTGGATGACCCGTTACAAACGTTGGCTGAATAAGTGTCTCTTCAACAAACTGCTCAAAGAATGCATTCAGAATATGACCAAATGTCATGTGCTTCTCAACAGGAACTTTATGTTCTTTTGCCAAAGCATGAGCTTCTTCATTTGTCATTTGGACGCCAAAGTCTACTCCTGTTACCTCTTTAACTGCATCTACCATAGATACGCGGCGCCACTGCGGTGTCAGATCGATTTCCTGACCTTGGTACGTAATCACTTGAGTTCCTAGAACCTCTTGAGCGATATGGGAAATAAGATTTTCTGTCAGTGCCATAATATCTTTATAGTCCGCATATGCTTCATACAGCTCGATCAACGTAAACTCTGGATTATGGCGTGTTGAAACACCCTCATTCCGGTAAACACGTCCGATTTCATAAACCTTTTCCAAGCCGCCTACGATTAGACGTTTAAGGTGAAGTTCAATCGCAATACGCATGTATAATTCCATATCAAGCGCATTGTGATGCGTAATAAATGGTTTTGCTGCTGCACCACCTGCTATAGCATGAAGAGTTGGAGTCTCCACTTCCAAAAAGCCCAGTGAATCTAAATAGCGACGCATCGATTGAATGATTCTCGAACGGGTGATGAACGTCTTCTGTACTTCCGGATTAATGATGAGATCGACGTAACGTTGACGGTAACGAAGTTCTACATCTTTCAAACCGTGGAACTTCTCAGGAAGGGGATACAGCGACTTCGAGAGAACTTCCAGGTTTTTAACCTTAATCGTGGTTTCACCTGTTTTGGTCTTGAAGAGTGTGCCACTTACACCAATGATGTCGCCTAGATCCAAAATACTGAAAGCCTGATACTTATCCTCAGCAATTGAGTCCTGACGCACATAGATCTGGATCCGTCCGCTAAGGTCCTGAATATGAGCAAAAGATGCTTTACCCATGCCCCGCTTCGCCATGATGCGACCAGCAAGGTTCACTTCAACCTGCTTCTCTTCCAGCTCTTCTTTTGTTAATGCGTCATACTGCTTCAGGATATCACCAGCATGATCTGTTCTTTCATATTTCCCACCAAAAGGATCGATACCAAGCTTGCGCAGCTCGTCCAATTTATTGCGGCGAATCTGTAACAGTTCACTTAGTTCCTGCTCTTGTTCCTGGTTGTTGATTTCTTCCGTCATTGTCGATTCATCTCCTTCATTCTCTCGGCCGGTATCCGGACCGTACAAGCAACAAAACAATTCAAATGTTTCAATTCATTCACTAGCCTCTATACAAATAGCGAAAAAAGCCCCCCGAAGGAAGCTTCCACGCTCATTCCAACTTACTTCTTAATTTCTACGATTTTATATTGAATGACGCCGGCCGGTACATTAACGTCGACCACTGATCCTTTTGCCTTGCCAATAATTGCTTTGCCGACAGGGCTCTCGTTGGAAATCTTATTGTTGAGCGGATCAGATTCCGCAGTTCCGACAATGGTATATTCCATTGTGTCACCAAATTCCATATCCTCAACAATGACCGTATTACCGACACCTACAACATCGGTATTAATATCGTCATTATTAATGATACGTGCGTTGCGGAGCATCTTTTCCAGCGTAATGATACGGCCTTCGATAAAGGCTTGTTCGTTCTTGGCATCTTCGTATTCGGAGTTTTCGCTAATATCACCATAACCGATGGCAACTTTGATACGCTCCGCGACTTCACGCCTTTTAACGGACTTTAGATTCTCGAGTTCGTCCTCCAGTTTCTTCAGACCGTCCTGTGTGAGAATGACTTCTTTATCGCTCATCTTAACCGATTCTCCTGTCATGTAGATAATTTAAATCACCATACCACCATACTATATGCGAATCTTCGGGGAACAGAACTCCCCTGATGCTTACTGTATATCAAGGCGAATTTATACTGAAAAATTATATGGTAACCATTTCAAAAAGTCAATGAACGCTCTCGTACGAATGAAAACGCTATCGTTCGCCTCAAGTTACCAATAGGACATTCCATTCTTTACATCGCGGAAGCTGCCTGTGGGTAAGTACTTTCCGTCGTATCTTCTGACGTCGTTGTCTCTAGCTGATCGACAAAGTTCGTTAAAAGCCTCACCATCTCGTCACGCTTGGTTCCTTCCATGATTTCATCTTTAATCCGCGCAGAACCTTTAAGACCCTTCAAATACCAAGACAGATGCTTTCTCATTTCACGGACCGCAACGTCTTCTTGTCGAATGGCAATCAGTCTGTCCATATGCAAGATCGCAATCCGGATCTTCTCTTGAGGTGAAGGATCAGGAAGAAGCTCTCCTGTCTTCAAATATTCGACAGTACGATATAACATCCAAGGGTTCCCGAGCGCTCCACGTCCGATCATCACACCATCGCAGCCTGTCTCAGTTAGCATACGCCGAGCATCTTCTGGAGTCACTACATCTCCATTGCCAATGACAGGAATCGATACAGCTTCCTTAACCTGTCTTATAATGTCCCAGTCTGCATGACCCGTATACAGCTGCTCACGCGTACGGCCGTGAACACTAACGGCTTGACCTCCAGCTCGTTCAACAGCTAATGCATTTTCAACTGCAAAGATATGATCGCTGTCCCATCCTGTGCGCATTTTAACCGTAACCGGTTTGTTAACGACATCGACAACAGCTGACACCATTTCATAAATTTTATTGGAGTCAAGTAGCCAGCGTGCTCCTGCATCAATTTTAGTTACCTTCGGTGCAGGGCAACCCATATTGATGTCGATAATGTCTGCATTGGTCTGCTGGTCGACCACTTTTGCTGCTTCCACAAGAGAATCCCGATCTCCTCCAAAAATCTGCAAGCTCAAAGGCTTCTCACGTTCGTCAACAAACAACATTTCTTGCGTCCGCTTGTTGCCATGTAAGATAGCCTTGCCGCTTACCATCTCCGCACAGACAAGACCGGTACCGAACTCTTTGGCAATTAGGCGAAAAGCCGGGTTACAGACACCTGCCATTGGAGCAAGGACGACCTGATTCTTCATCTCGACGTCTCCAATTTTCAACATGACCTTATTTCACTCCTTTATGCACCATTTATCTATTTCAACTCAACCGCGTTCCTTTAACTCTTGTATAGTTATGTCCAAGGCCTCCGCAATTTTAACTAAAATTTGTTCCTCTGTACGTCGATTTCCACGCTCAATTGCCCCGAGTACAGCCAGAGAAATGCCTGTACGTGCTGCAAGCTCCTGTTGGGTAAGCCCCTTTAACTTTCGGAAAGCGCGGATGCGGTTCGCCAGCTGCATGTTCTCCAAAGTTGTATTCCTTCCTTTCCACGCAGTTTTTCAATTGCTGTCCTAACCGTGGTGTACAACCCGGAGGGCTCATGCTCTGGAACAATATCCGCCAGCGGCATTAATACAAACGCCCTTTCCAGCATACGTGGATGAGGAAGAATTAAATCCGGTGTATCTAATAGTTGTCCTTCCATCCACAAAAGATCGAGATCGACTGTGCGGGGCCCATTGAGGATGTAGCGTACCCGACCTAACCGCGCCTCGATCTGCTGCATGACTGCTAACAAAGAATGAGGCTCTAGCGTAGTCGACACGGCAGCTGCCATATTTAAGAACATCGGCTGATCAACATAACCAACAGGTTCCGTTTCGTATAAGTTCGAGCAACGAAGCACGGTAACACCAGGCTGTAAATCAAGCAGTTCCAGGGCTTCAAAAAGCGTCGCTTCCCGGTCTCCTAAATTAGCCCCTAAAGCAATATAAGCCTCTGATGTCTCAGAGGTATCATGTGGGTTCATGGTTATTCTCACTTTCTAGTCCGGTGCAGCTCTACAGTAACACCTTCAAAATGAATGTCAAACGGTGGATGTGGTTTAGTCAACTTAACCGTTAAAGCATCGATACTAGTATAAGTGTCAAGCACCTTGGATGCAATATGCTCCGCTAAAGCTTCGATGAGCTTAAAAGACTCGGTCCGCATAATTCCTTGAAGTAACTCATGGATCTCTGCATAATTTACCGTTTGGCTCAAATCATCGCTTTTTCCTGCTCGACTCAAATCCATCTCTAACTCAAGATCAACATAAAACCGCTGTCCCAGCTTTCTTTCTTCTTCAAAAACGCCGTGGTAACCATAGTACTCCATTCCGCGTAAAATCATCTTGTCCATTCTTATATCCACCCTTCCATGGATTTCTTGTTCTATTATACCCGCTTCAATCCCGGTGAAGCATACAACATCGCATCACACATACGTGTTGTTCGCTTGATTTCCTGCACATCATGAACTCGAACAATCTGACAACCTTGTGCAATTCCATATGCAACCGTGGCTGACGTACCTTCAATTACATCATCTACTGGCAAATCCAGTGCCGTACGGATGAATTTCTTGCGTGAGGTGGCCAACAGAACTGGATAACCGAGGCTGACGAGTTCATCTAGTGACATCATCACTTTCATATTCTCCTCATAACCTTTTGCAAAACCAATTCCCGGGTCCAAAATAATACGGCTGCGTTTCACTCCAGCACCCAGTGCTATATTCACACTTTCCATCAGGTCAGACTTCATATCTTCAATTAAATTGGTGTAGTTTTGGTTCTTACGATTATGCATGAGGATCACAGGACAATCCAATGCAGCAGCTACTCCTGCCATATTGGGGTCTTCCTTGAATCCCCAAACATCATTAATAATATGGGCACCCGCTTCGATCGCCTGACGTGCTACCTCAGCTTTGTATGTATCTATAGAGAGCGGAATATGTGGCGCTTCCCGGTGTATAGCTTCGATCACGGGTATCACCCGTGCCAGCTCTTCATCGACACTAATCTTATCGTGACCAGGTCTTGTTGACTCCCCGCCGATGTCTATAATATCTGCACCCTCTGCAACCAATTGAAGAGCATGCTTCACAGCAAGGTCTGTTTCATTGTAACGACCTCCATCGGAAAAAGAGTCAGGGGTCACATTCAAAATACCCATGATTAATGTAGACTGACCTAACTCAAGCTTTGTGTCTCCGCACAGATAGGTCTGCTCATATATGGTTGTCTTCATCTACACTCCTGCTTTCTGCCGGTAAGCTTTTATTAAACATGTTGTGATAGGTCCTGCAAGCCCTTTGCCCACGATCACCGGCTCTTCTCCTTGTCTTAAAAGGCTAGTCACTGGCATAAGCTCCTGCACAGAACCTGTCGTAAATATCTCATCCGCAAGAATCAAGTCATCCCATGTAAACCGGCCCTCTTCTGTATTAATACCAAGGGTTTGGGCTAGTTCTAACACTATAGCACGGGTTATACCAGGCAAAATACCTGTTCCTACATCCGGTGTATGCAGCTTTCCATCCTTGATAAAAAAAAGATTGCTCACAATACCTTCAGCCAACTCACCCTTCTCAGTTAGCATGAGCCCTTCAGCTCCTAACCGAATGGCATCAGGATAACGCTGAAGTTCACGCTTCGCCATAATATTGTTCATATAATGAAGCGACTTCATGCGTACTGGTGTCTCCGGTGTATTGCGTGGTGTACCCAGGAGCTGCAATGCCTTGCCTTCTGTATATAGAGAAGCTGGTATTACCGGTAGTGCCTTTACATACAGAAGCTCCGTCTTATTTACATAATTACCGGAAGGAAGGCCTAGTGCTTCCACTCCTGCTGTTACGGTATAGCGAATATAAGCATCCTCAAGCTGATTAGCTGACAAAAGCTCTACGATCCATTCTCGCACGTATTTAGGATCTGGATCATATACGATACCTAGCAGTTCACAGCTTTCCGCAAGTCTTTTTAAATGCCGCTCCAATAAAAAGGGTTCTCCTTGATAGGTACGGAACGTCTCAAACAAGCCCATCCCATATAAAAGACCGTGATCCATAACGGATACCACGGCCTCGGCCGTGTCTACAACACGGCCATCAACTCCCATAAATCTCATGCTTTGGCTCCCGCCTTACGTTTTAAGAAGTTGCGAAGCATCTGGTGACCATGATCGGTAATGATTGATTCAGGGTGGAACTGTACACCCTCAACTGCGTACTCCTTATGCCGAAGTCCCATAATTTCGCCTTCTTCTGTCCAAGCCGTGACTTCAAGGCAATCCGGCAGACTTTCTTTTTCCACGAGCAAGCTATGGTAACGTGTTGCCGTAAAAGGAATGGGTAACCCTTCAAATACGGATGTACCAAGATGATGTATCGGGGAGGTCTTTCCATGCATGAGTCGCTCAGCCCGAATGACCTTTCCTCCAAATGCTTGTCCGATCGCCTGATGACCTAGACAAACACCGAAGATAGGGATACTTCCTTTGAAATGTTCAATTACTTCAAGACTAACCCCCGCCTCATTCGGCGTACAAGGGCCTGGTGAGATTAAAATATGATCGGGCGCCAAAGTTTTTATTCCGGCAATATCAATCTCATCATTGCGAAACACTTTTACTTCTTCGCCGAGCTCCCCTAAATATTGTACGAGATTGTAAGTAAATGAATCGTAGTTATCGATGACAAGAATCATGGTATACTCCCCCTATTTTGCCGCGGTTATTACGGCTTCCTCTTCACTGCACATTACTGCTGCAATCAATGCTTTCGCTTTATTATGGCATTCTCGGTACTCTCGATATGGATCTGAATCGATAACAATACCTGCTCCAGCCTGAATATACCCCGTGCCCTCTTGAACAGCCAAAGTACGAATAATTATATTCAGTTCCATATCACCATTATAATCAATCCAGCCCATGGAGCCCGTGTAAGGTCCTCTCGTAACTGGCTCTAACTCTTCAATAATTTCCATTGTTCGAATTTTGGGTGCACCCGTGATAGTTCCACCTGGGAAGGTGGCTGCAATGACATCATACACTCCCTTATCCTTCGCGATCTGACCTTCAACCTGAGATACAAGATGCATAACATGAGAGTAACGCTCAACAGTCATTAGCTCAGGGACATGTACCGTACCATAGGCAGCAATACGCCCGATATCATTGCGCTCAAGATCAACGAGCATGATATGCTCTGCCCGTTCTTTTTCATTGCCGGTCAACTCGGCCTCCATCGCTGCATCTTCTTCAGGTCCTGATCCCCGCCTGCGTGTACCTGCAATGGGTCTGGCTGAAACCGTATCTCCGTCCAACTTAATTAACAACTCTGGCGAACCACTGGCAAGGGTAAATCCAGGTGATGTAATGTAACCCATGTAGGGTGATGGATTCAATAATCTTAACCACTCATAGACGTCCGCAGGATCTGCATTTAACTTAAGATGTCTTCGAAGCGAAAGATTCACCTGAAATACATCCCCTTGACGAATATACTCCTGAATTGAAAGTACCGCCCGTTGAAAATCCTCCTGCGAAAAATCACTTGTGAGCTTGTCCCAGCCTTCTACATACGGGCCTGAAAGTGACGCTGCTCTTTGTTGCCGAGCTAGCAACTGAGTTTTCTCTTCTAACTGCTCTTGTTCAGAGGCAGAAGCACCGAGTAGCTCATTCCACTGCTTCAACATATTCTCTGCCCTTACAATGGCTTCCTCATATAACTTCTTAATTACGGTCTTATTATCAACATTGTCCTCGTTCTGCTTCCACGGCACATGCACAGCACAATACACTACCTGCTGCTCATGATCATAGATCCACACTTCTTCCATCCGCATCCATAAATAATCTGGAAACCCCGCGTCATTGTGTGCAATTACGGGTAGATCCTCAAGTGACTTGATCACATCATATCCTAAAAAGCCAGCGCAACCTCCACGGAAGTCAGGCCATCCAGACACTCGTGGTGAACGAAGTCCACTCATCCAACGCTCCAAAAGCTCAAGTGGCTTTCCTTCGACATGCGTTGTCTGTCCTTCTCGCAAATCCGTGATCTCACCTTGCTGCCCTGTTCCCTGTAGTATCGATACGGGATTTAACCCCAAATAAGTGTACCTTCCGGTCTTTCCACTTTCCAGCACGAAAGCGTACGGTGAAGCATGCTTCCATGCTTTTTTCCAAGTTGATGGCAATCCTTTCTTCCACCCCTGATATTGAACTACATAAGGCAGCACGGACCAGCCCTCTTCCACCCACTCAAGCCATTGAGCTAGCTCTATCTTTCTATCCATGCTTGTCCTCCTAATCCGCATAAGCCTGTTCTGTTGCCTGTCAGTATACTGTATCCTGCCCCACTTGAAAACCCCGAAACCACCCTATCACTGTATTTATTTTGAGGTGATTTGTATCGCCTTTTACGAAGAATATTCATCTCAACAGAAAAGACCTCCAATGCATAAATACATTGAAGGTCATAAACCTAAATTTAATGGAAGATATTAGGACTCAAAATTGTACAGCGGTGTGCTCAAGTAGCGCTCTCCATTACTAGGAATGATAGCCACGACACGCTTACCTTTACCAAGCTCCTTCGCCACCTTCAGCGCTGCATGAACTGCTGCACCGGAAGAAATCCCTGCAAGAATGCCTTCCTCTTTCGCTACACGACGCGCCGTATCGAAAGCATCGTCATTCTCAACATGAATGATCTCATCATAAACGTCTTGATTCAGAATATCAGGAACGAAGTTAGCGCCGATTCCTTGGATTTTATGTGGACCCGGTTTACCGCCCGCAAGGATTGGGGATGCTGCAGGTTCAACAGCATAGATCTTAATGTCCGAGAAAGACTCCTTCAAGACTTCGCCAGCTCCAGTAATTGTTCCGCCAGTGCCGATCCCAGCAACGAATGCATCCAGCGAACCACCAATGGAATTTATAGCTTCTACGATTTCAGGACCGGTTGTTTCCCGGTGGATCTTCACATTAGCTAAGTTCTTAAACTGTTCGGCCATGAAGAATCCGGAATTTTCTCGCAAAATTTCTTCTGCCTTCTTAACCGCTCCATTCATACCTTCTGCCCCAGGTGTAAGGACCAATTCTGCTCCATAAGCACGAAGCAGGTTGCGCCGCTCTAAACTCATCGTTTCAGGCATCACAATAATCGCTTTGTAACCTTTCGCCGCAGCTACCATAGCTAAACCGATTCCCGTGTTGCCGCTTGTCGCTTCAATAATCGTATCGCCTGGCTTCAAACGGCCATCTTTCTCCGCTTCTTCAACAATGCTAATAGCAATCCGGTCCTTAACGCTTGAACCCGGGTTCTGGTACTCCAGCTTCAGGTAGATTTCTGCACTGTCCTCTGGTACGATTCGATTCAAACGGACTAATGGTGTTCCACCGATTAAATCTGTCACACTGTTTACTACTTTAGCCATAATGAAGCCCTCCCTTGATTCGTTTAACGGTTCGTCTATATATCCGGTTATCTAAGTTGTATGATTGAGAAAACGGTACTACGGGCAATGAATCTCGTCCGGCTCACGCTCTCTTAATATCCGAGTAATTCGGTAGGTTTTTGTAACTTCATATTATCAACCTTATTTCTCCTTGTCAATACGAAGAAAAGCTTTCATTTCAGGTTATAGAATGGCTCGTAACTATGTTTACGAAAAACAGGCCTTTGCAACAAGGGAATCACTCCGCTGCAAAAGCCTGTTTTATTAATTATTAGGATGCTCTGAGGGAATTCCAGCCACGATACGAGCACTATATTTTTCTCGAAGCTGACTCTCAAGCTCTGAAAGCGAAACAGATTGCTCCAAGGCAAGCTGCTTACGCACCGTTTCCCGGATTAGGTTCTCGTCTGGTTCTTTAGGAATGAGAATATCGCGAACATATACTATTCCATACCCATCTTCCAATTGTATAGGCCCCGCAATATCACCCTTACTTAAGGATAGAGCAGTCTTCATTAACGCCTCTGGCTGAAAAGGATCATCTTCTTCGACGAATCCCATCCGCCCACCATTATCACGGGTATATTCATCAATAGAGACTTCTTCGGCAAGGGTGGCAAAATCTTCACCGTTCTCCAGCCGATCCAGCACTGCTTCCGCTTCCGGTTCCTTCTCCACCTTAATGATGGATAATTTCAATTGCTTTTTAGGACGGAACTGGTCCGGATGCTGATGAAGGTATTGATCAATATCCGCATCATCAACTTTGATATCAGCTGTCGCTATTTTTTCCAAGGTAAGTCGGTAACTTGTTTCTGCCTTCAGCAGTTCTTCTGACAGACCTAGCTGCTGCTCCATTTCTTGAAGAAATTGTTCCTTCGAGCCATATCCCTGCCCGATTCGCTCCAACTCCTGATCAACCTCTTGAGGAGTAACCTTAATATTTGCAGCTTCAGCCTCCAATTCGACTACCTGACGGTTCATCATTGTCATAAGCACTTCGCTGCCGTACCTTTTCTTCAGCTCACTAGTCCATTCTTCTTCTGTAATCACCCTATCTTGTATAGAGGCGACTACAGGAGGGGTTTGTTCAGATTCCGTATCCCCATCCTGAAATAAAACCCCGGAGAACAGCATCCAGCTCCCCATAAATAACACACCTGCAATCAAGACAACGACGGTTACCCATAGTCCCTTCTCTTGTCTCGTCATTTCGGCTGCTCATCCCAATACGTTAAGATTTGGCCCGCTCTAACACGGTTTTCAGCTGTTCTTCATCATAGGTGTATACCTCATTACAAAAGTGACAGGTAACCTCCGCTTTACGATCCTCTTGAATCATCTTCTCAAGCTCATCCTGCCCCATGCTAATTAATGCGCGTTCTACACGTTCATGAGAGCAATCACAAGAGAAACGAACTTCCGTTTCTTCCAAGATCGTTACATCCGGCAGAATTCGGCGTAAAATATCTTCCAACTCAAGCCCTTCTTCCAGCAACGATGTTACTGGTGGAATATCGCTTAGGGCTTTTTCCAGCATCGTAATTTCATCTTCCGTTACCCCAGGCATCAGTTGAATGATAAATCCACCTGCGTTAGCCACGGTATAATCAGGTGCAACAAGAACTCCCAAGCTGACTGCGGAATTCGTCTGCTCCGATACTGCAAAATAATATGTGAAATCTTCAGCCAATTCACCGGATATGATCGGAATACTACCACGGTAAGGCTCCTTTAGACCTAGATCCTTAATGACATGAATATGCCCAGTGGTACCTACTGCCGCAGCAACATTCATTTTGCCTGGACGAATGTTTGTCATTTCAACATGTGGATTATTCACATAACCTCGAACTTCTCCGTATGCATTCGCCTCAGCTGCAATCAAGCCAATCGGGCCATCCCCACGGACCTGAATACTGATACGCTCTTCACCTTTTAGCATGGCACCCATCATAGCAGCAGCTGATACTGTACGCCCTAAAGCGGCTGTTACGACGGGAAATGTGTCATGTCTACGCCGTAGCTCCTCAACCAGGTCCGTGGTACGAACCGCAAAAGCTCTGATTTTGCCTCCCATTGCCGTTCCTCGGAGTATACGGTCTTTATGTTTGTCCATCTTACAGCCTCCTCGCACTTCTTGTTGTTAAAATCTTAACCTTAAGTAACAGAGCCCTCGTTATATATAACTCTGCATTATATTGATTGGTTTGATCAGTTCATGAAAATGACGACTAGAACATTAGTTGCGGTTGTAGATAATACGCAGCCCTTCCAGAGTAAGCATGGAATCAATCTCATCAATGGAGTTCGTTTCACTCGCAATTAATTCAGCTAATCCACCGGTTGCAATTACCTTTACATGATCTGATTCCATTTCTGCTTTGATACGTCTAACAAGACCGTCAACCTGACCTGCATAGCCAAAAATAATCCCTGCCTGCATGGCATGCACTGTATTACGTCCGATGACTTTCTTCGGCTTCTCTAACTCAACGCGTGGGAGCTTAGAGGCGCGCTGAACAAGCGCTTCGGTTGCAATACCAATACCCGGAACAATAGCTCCTCCAAGATAGTTACCATGACTGTCGATACAATCAAACGTTGTTGCCGTACCGAAATCAACCACGATGAGGGGGCCACCATATTTGTCGACCGCCGCTACCGCGTTGACAATTCGGTCAGCTCCGACCTCTCTCGGATTTTCGTAACGAAGATTCAGACCTGTTTTGATTCCCGGGCCTACAATAAGCGGAGTTTTCTTAATATACTTACGGCACATTTCTTCCACTACTCCCACTAATGGGGGCACAACAGAGGAAACGATAACCCCTTCTATTTCGCTTACCAATATATTGGACATTTGAAACAGATTATGAATTAATACACCGTACTCATCCACCGTAGATTGACGGGAGGTACTAATCCGAAAATGATGAAGAAGTTCCTCGTCTTGATAAATACCCAGTACGATATTTGTATTTCCTACATCTACAACAAGAATCATGATGCTCCGCCTCCTTTCTTGGCGTTTAAATCTAAGCTGATATCTAAGCTGTCAAAAGAATACGTCAACCTCCCGACTGAAATGACGTCGACGCCTGACTGTGCGATTTCGCGAACCGTCTCTAGTGTAACATTGCCGGACGCTTCAGTTATAACATGCGGCGATACTATCTTTATTCGCTGCACCGCTTCAGCCATCATAACAGGATCCATATTATCAAGCATAATAATATCAGCCCCAGCGGATAAGGCTTCCTCGACCTGTACCAGTGACTCGGTTTCGACTTCAATCTTCATCGTGTGTGGGATATTATTCCTCGCTCTGCTTACAGCTTCAGTGATGCCGCCCGCACCCTTAATATGATTATCCTTTATCATGACCGCATCATACAAGCCAAAACGGTGATTGGCTCCTCCACCTACGCGAACTGCATACTTCTCCAACATACGATGCCCCGGAGTTGTTTTGCGCGTATCTACAAGGCGAGTCGGCAGACCCTCTAATGCACTTACAAAGGCATTCGTCTTCGTGGCAATGCCAGATAAGCGTTGTAGAAGATTAAGCGCAAGCCGTTCTCCGGTCAAAATACGATGCGTGCTGCCTTCAACCTCCGCTAATATATCTCCCTTTTCTACCCGCTGACCATCTTGAACATGGGCTTTGAAAGTAAGACACTTATCCACGATCTGAAAGACGAGTTCAGCA
Source organism: Paenibacillus sp. FW507-14B1B (assembly GCF_058781425.1). Classification (NCBI taxonomy): domain Bacteria; kingdom Bacillati; phylum Bacillota; class Bacilli; order Caryophanales; family Paenibacillaceae; genus Paenibacillus; species Paenibacillus sp. FW507-14B1B. The sequence continues at coordinate 13,910 of NZ_JBYSWS010000009.1, forward strand.
GCCGGCATTCCAGCTACAACTCCACCTTCTTTAGCATGGATAATGGCTTTAGACTCATGCCCCTGTGGAATCGTCGTCATTGTTGTAATATCACCTGATCCGACGTCCTCATGAAGCCAAGTCTTGATATTCTCAGCCAGACTCTCATTATATCCATTAAACATCATCGCTGTACTCCTCCGTCATTCCTTGATCCCGGACATGAATAATGTGCTTACGCCATCCTTCATTATCCGTCAGCGGAAAATCCTCACGGTAATGGGCTCCACGGCTTTCTTCACGACGAAGTGCGCCTTGAATAATCAAAAGGGAGCTTGTGAGCATATTCGCGAATTCATACTCCTCCCGTTTCGTCAGTTCCGAGTGGAATAGTGGTAGTTGTCGGTTTAGATCATCTACCGCCCGAAGCAGTGTTTCTTGAGTTCGGCGTAGACCTACATAGCGAACCATCACTTTTTGCAGCTTCAACCGGCGTTCCACAATCGCTTGTGAGCACGAATCTTTACGATCCCAGCTGAAGGATACGGATACAGGTTCCGAGGTATTCACCGGTAATTGCCTGATCTGCTCTACAATTCTCCGCCCGTAAACAAGTGCCTCGGATAAAGAATTGCTCGCTAATCGATTTGCACCATGCACACCCGTAGATGAAACCTCACCGCAAGCAAATAATCTTGAAATACTACTCTCACCGTAAAGACCTGTTTTTACGCCTCCCATCATATAATGCGCTGCAGGCGATACGGGAATCCAATCTGTTGTTAGATCGAGCCCGTAACGCATACATGTCTCATAAATCGTTGGGAAACGATGCTTCACCATCTCAGGTGACTCATGTGTAATATCGAGATATACAAAGGTGGAGCGTGTCTCTTCCATTTCACTTACAATAGCTCTGGCTACGATGTCTCTTGGAGCCAGTTCCAATAGCTCGTGGTATTTCTCCATGAAGCGCTCACCTTTAATATTCCGCAAATAAGCACCTTCACCCCGAACTGCCTCAGATATTAAAAATCTAGGCGCTCCAGGATAGCTGAGTGCTGTCGGATGAAACTGTACAAACTCCATATCTCTAATCTCGGCACCTGCTCGGTAAGCCATTGCAATCCCATCTGATGTAGCAACTTCAGGGTTCGTTGTATAGCGGTACAATTGACCTGCACCACCGGAGCATAACACGGTCGCCTGTCCCCGCACAAATACACGACTGCCATCTGGCATTTGCACCAAAGCGCCTAGACATTCATTGTCTTGTGTAATTAAATCTATAACAAAATGATCGTCCCACACCGTTACATTGTGAAGCTGTTCAACCTGAAGGGAGAGTGCACGGACGATTTCATATCCAGTTGCATCTCCATTCGCATGTAAAATCCGCCTATGGCTATGTGCCCCCTCCTTGGTCAAAGCAATTTCACCATCTTCAACATCAAAGGAGGTTCCTAATCGGATTAACTCCTGCACACCGGCCGGACCTTCATGAACCAGCACATCAACAGCTTCAGAGGAGCATAGGCCAGCACCTGCCAAAAGCGTATCATGTCGATGATACGCAGGAGAGTCATCTTCTGCCGTTACAGCCGCAATGCCACCTTGGGCATATCGCGTATTGCTCTCTAACAGTGATTTCTTGGTGATGAGCAGTACGCTACAGTCCGTACTCGCTTCAATCGCCGTATATAATCCGGCAATACCTGAACCGATCACGATCACATCCGTTTCAATCACCGGTAAATCCTGCAGATCAAAATCAATCAAATACTGCGGTATCACGTGATTCACCTGTCTTTTAGCGAAGAGTAGCGCATGCTACTTTACTTGTAACATGCGCTCTAATGAGGTTCTAGCTTTTTCCGCAACAACGGGCGGTACATAAATTTGAGGCTTCATTGTCTCAAGACATTTAACCAGCTTCTTAAGATTATTTACTTTCATATTCGGACATACAAGAAACTTTGTTGCAAAGTGGAACGATTTATCGGGACTATCTAGACGAAGCTGATATCCTGTACCATCTTCCGTTCCAACAATGAATTCCTTGCATGAGGAGTCTCTGCAATATTCAAGAATAGCCGTTGTACTACCTACAAAATCACCCATTTCAACGACTTCTGGACGACATTCTGGATGAACAACAAATTCAGCATTCGGATATTTAGCTTTCATCTCAACGACATCCTTAACGGTCAGCATATCATGCGTATTGCAATAACCTTCCCAGATGATTAGCTTTTTGTCCGTATGCTGCTGAACGTAGTGGCCGAGGTTCTTATCTGGGACCCAGATAATCTCATCAGAATCGACAGATTGAATCACCTTTACTGCGTTAGAAGACGTACAGCAAATATCTGTCTCTGCCTTGATCTCAGCTGAAGAGTTAATATATGTGACCACCTTAGCATTTGGGTGCTGCGCTTTCAATTTACGAAGTCCATCCACGTTAACCATATCTGCCATAGGGCATCCTGCGCGTTCATCAGGTATGATCACCGTCTTATTTGGGGCTAAAATTTTCGCACTTTCCCCCATGAAGTGTACACCACAAAATACGATAACATCAGCATCCGTCTGAGCAGCCTTCTGGGCAAGCAAGAACGAATCCCCCCGGAAATCAGCTACTTCCTGAATTTCATCCCTTTGATAGTAGTGCGCCAAGATAATAGCATTACGTTCCTTCTTCAACTGCATCAAGCGTTCGCGCAGTTCACGGTTTTGTTCCGCTTTACGCTCCAATGCCAAAGCTTCCACGAGCGACCCTCTCCCCTTATGTATTGCGGCCCATTACATGACCGCTGTTGAACATACTCAAGATGCTGGTATCCCCTTTGTGAAAGGAAGCACCTTTCGTTTATCACCTAATGTACACAAGGTTCGAATGACTGTCAATGTGATAAGAAGCACAAAAAGAACCGGAAAACGAATGATCGTTCTCCGGTTCTTTGTTTTTATTCGGAATGCGATGTTTTTATCGCATTTATTATGTCAATCTGTTGTTACCGTTGTCCGATCCATCTGGAGGTGTAGTGTCGTCCGGACCTTTACGTTCTGAATCATTACCGTCTAATGGATTGTTCGGGATATCTTCGCTTGATTTAGGCTGTTCAGCCTCATCTTTGCCTTGGATCCGAACACGAACGTCACCAATGTTATCGATGATTGGCTCTCCATTCTCGGATGATCCTTGACCGCCGTCTCCTGAATCTTTGTCACTGAGAGCACCTGTCTCAATCAATTGCTTGATTTGCTCAAGTTCCAGTGTCTCTTCCTCAAGGAGTGTATTTGCAATCAGGTGAACTTCCTTAGCGTGCTCAGTGAGCACCTGCTTACACTTCTCATAACAATCATTGATGAAGCGTTGCATTTCCTGATCGATTTCATAAGCGATCTGATCACTGTAGTTCTGCTCATGTCCGATATCACGTCCCAAGAATACTTGACCTTGTGATGTACCGAACTGCATAGGTCCGAGTTTCTCACTCATACCGTATTCCACAATCATGCTGCGGATAATACCTGTCGCCTGTTGGAAGTCACTGTAAGCACCGGTTCCGATTTCACCAATGAACAGTTCCTCCGCTACACGGCCACCAAGCAAACCGGTAACGCGGTCGAGAAGTTCTTGCTTCGTTACAAGCATACGATCTTCTTTAGGCATCATAATTACGTATCCACCAGCGCGTCCACGCGGAATGATCGTTACTTTATGAACCATATCAGCATGCTCTAGGAAATAACCAACAATGGTATGACCTGCTTCGTGATAAGCTACGATACGCTTCTCGCGATCACTGATCACGCGGCTGCGCTTCTCAGTACCAACAATAACGCGGTCGATAGCTTCATCCACCTCACGCATGGAGATGTCTTTACGATTACGACGTGCTGCAAGCAATGCCGCTTCGTTTAGAAGGTTCTCCAGATCAGCACCGGTAAAGCCGGTCGTCCGTTTCGCCACGATATCGAGCTTAACGTCTTTCGTAAGCGGCTTGTTACGTGCGTGAACTTTCAATACTGCCTCACGCCCCTTCACATCCGGACGGTCAACCGTAATCTGACGGTCAAAACGACCTGGACGAAGCAGGGCAGGGTCAAGAATATCTGGGCGGTTTGTCGCAGCTACGATGATGATACCTTCGTTAGCTCCAAAGCCGTCCATTTCTACGAGCAATTGGTTAAGCGTCTGCTCACGTTCGTCATGTCCGCCGCCAAGTCCTGCACCACGTTGACGACCAACCGCATCAATCTCATCGATAAAGATAATACATGGAGCATTCTTCTTCGCGTTCTCGAACAAGTCACGAACACGAGATGCACCGACACCGACGAACATTTCAACGAAGTCAGAACCGGAGATACTGAAGAATGGCACGCCTGCTTCACCCGCAACTGCACGAGCTAGGAGGGTTTTACCTGTACCTGGAGGGCCCACAAGAAGCACACCCTTAGGAATACGAGCGCCTACTGTGTTAAATTTACGCGGATCTTTAAGGAAATCAACAACTTCAACGAGCTCTTGCTTCTCCTCGTCAGCTCCTGCAACATCCTCGAACGTAATCTTCTTCTTCTCTTCATTATATAGACGGGCTTTACTCTTACCAAAGTTCATCACTTTGCCGCCGCCGCCTTGAGCCTGGTTAAACAGGAAGAAGAACAGAACAAACATGATTACGAGCGGAATGAAAGATGATAACAATGTCAGCCAAATACTCTGGCCTTCCATTTTCTTAACGTTGAACTGAATCTTATTCTGTTCGCTCGCTTGAACAAGTTCATTCATCGCTTCATCAGTGGCTGGGATATAGGTTGAGAAGTTTGCTGACTTATCTTCGTCAACTTTCTTATATTTACCGGTTACAAGATATGCATAACCGTCAAATTGAGCCGTTATTTCTTCAATGTTGTTGGCCTTAATTTCCTGCCGCAGCTGATCATACCTAGGGGTATCGGCTACTTCGTTGCCGTTGGTAACGAACTGTACGATGCCCACCACGACTAAAAATAGAATCAAATAAAAACCAGAATTCCGGATGAACCGATTCATCCCCTACCTCCTCTCAAAGACACATAAGATATTTTACCACAGCCTGTCTAACCATCTCAAATATACAAGATAGAGCAGTGATCTGTGATCCAGCGTGGCAATTAGTTACTGTAAATCTCCGGTTTCAAAACCCCGATGTAAGGGAGATTCCGGTAATGCTCGGCATAATCGAGACCATATCCTACAACAAACTCATCGGGAAGAACAAACCCGGTGTAGTCTGCCTCTAGATCTACCGTTCGGCGTGCCGGTTTATCAAACAGAGTCACCACAGCAACCGACTTGGCATTACGATTCTCAAGCAGCTCGATTAAATAGCTTAGTGTCAGACCACTGTCGATAATATCTTCAACAATGAGTACGTCTCTACCTTCAACAGATACATCCAAATCTTTAATAATTTTTACTACACCAGATGATTTTGTTGAAGCACCATAACTCGACACTGCCATGAAATCTAATTCCATCGGTACCGTAATGTTCTTAACCAGATCTGCCATGAAAATAAACGCGCCTTTAAGAACACAAATCACCAAAGGATCGCGTCCCGCATATTCTGCGCTAAGTTTTTCCCCTAATTCTTTAACCTTAGCGTGTATTTCTTCTTCGCTGATAAGCACTTCTTGAATGTCATTTTGCAACTGAGAGAACCTCCTACGTGTTTATACTATGAAAGTGTAAAAACGGCCATTCCGATTTTACACTTTCTCCGCATCCACGAGTTCCATGCGGAGAATACATGTTGTATGCCGCCCAACAGCGGCGTGAACAGAACGTCTTACACCCGGGATCCACACGATGCTACCTGAACCATCACAAACCATAGGGATAACTGAACGGACAGACGGTGGTATCTTCTCATCAATGAGAATATCTTTTACCTTTTTGCTGCCGTTTAATCCCATGATCTTTATCTTGTCTCCGGGCCGCCTGCTACGTATGGTTAACGGGAAGACAAGTTGATCTGCATCAAATGACGCCTCGCCAGAAGACATCTTTATGCTATCCCTCATTTCCTCTCCATTCATACGCACAAGCTTTAAAATCTTTCCGATTTCCGGCAGAACCAGATTCCGCCCATCGGGGGAATTCAATTGATATATGTAGTTCCCCTGTCCTGCAAGCGGCTTAGGATAAAAACTCACCTCTCCGTATTCACGGATGCAGGTCAAACCGCCTCCTAAATCCAGACGCCAATTGGTTCGGCGTTCCTGTATAACCCCTTGGCGGACCGTTTCGATCTTAACGAAATCGGTATTTTCCTGGTCTGCCGACAGATAATTTAATATTAGTTTAATCAAACGCCGTTGTAAAGCGACATGTAAGCCCAAAAAGGAAGGCGCGTCGAATGCGAGCCTTCCATCGATCTCCCGTACAAGGGAGCGGTAAGCATTCTCGGCAGTGAGCTCCATGAAGTCATCTTCCTCACCCGTAACTTCTGCAAGCTGGTTGAGTGAAGATGAAATCTGTCCATTATACTGTTCGAGAAACGGAAGTACCTCTAAGCGAACAGCATTACGGCGATATTTTGTCGTCAAGTTGCTATGATCCACTGCATAGGAATAACCGCGTTGATCGCATAACTCAATCAAGTCCGTCTTGTTAATACGAAGAAACGGACGGATCAGTTCCACATTTTTTTGAACTCTTTTTATTTTCATACCAGCAAGGCCAGATGGCCCCGTTCCACGCAATAATCGCATCAGTACCGTTTCTGCTTGATCATCCGCATGGTGAGCCAGTGCAATGGACCTTGCACTATACTTCTCAGCAACCTCAAAGAGAAATTCATATCTTTTATCCCGAGCAGCCTCTTGCACACCTTTCCCACTCTGCTCCATATACGCAGGCACATCGATATAAGCTGTCTCTACTGGTATTCCTAAACTTTCGCCTAGGTTTTGAACCATGACAGCTTCATCGTCGGACTCCTGACGAAACCCATGATGTACATGTGCACATATCAGTTTGAGAGGTGTACTCCGAGTTGAAATCTCATGTAGAACGTGTAATAAAGCTACAGAATCCGGGCCTCCGGAGACAGCAACAATAATGACATCACGGGCAGTCCATAGCTGCTTCTCGCGCGCCACATCCTCAACACGTTCAACGATTGATCTCAAACAATCCTGTTCCAATTTTGATGTCCCCTTTTTCTGTCGATAAACAGGCCATAATATGCAATATTCGGCATGACGAATTATGTACGGAGCAATAAGTATATCGCACAACCTAGAATAATAAGCGACATAACAAAAGAATTTCTAAGCCACCGCGGTGTCTTCGTGTTCCCACCGTCCCAACGGGATGGGGAATATACACGACTTCTCCAATAGTTCACCGCTTCCCGTGAATCTGCGAATTCGCCAGCAAGGGCTTTACTCAACCAGCCGGCATATGGCCTAAGCTGCGAGCTCTTTCGTAGTGCATCCTGAAGATCCGAGACATGACGGACCTGTGGTAATTGTGATGCGGCCGTCTTAAGCGCCTCTTCATCCAATAGCTGAATACACATCACGGCAAACGAGAACAGATCATAACCTTCGTCACCGGTCCGGCTCCCGGCATTCCAATACCCACGATCATACCACTCAGTAAATTGCTTCACACTTCGGCCGACAGCACTAACTCCGCCATAATCGATCAATTCCACTTGCCCATAAGTTGATACGATTACATTCTCAGGCTTTAGATCACCAAAAATATAACCAGAATGGTGCAGCACCGAGAGTCGCTCGAGCAGTTTAAGCCCCACAAGACCGAGCCACTCTCTTCCCCGTGAACGAATGAAACGCTGAAGCTGACTTCCTTCAACATATCTCATGACATAGAAGGGAACTTCCCCAGCGCTGTCCTGATGGTCATCAGCTTCTACCAAGTATGGAACTGACATCTGCTCTTTGAGCGTGTTTAATACATTGATCTCCGATTGAAGATCAAGGGTATCATATCCCATCTTTAAAGCATAACGCTCCGTACGTCCAGGCCGTTGTACCAGATAGACTCTGCCGTTAGCCCCCTTGCCTAACATCCGCTGTACGATGTATCGACTCTTCCGCCATTTCCCTGTAATAACGGTTCCAGGCGGATAACCGGAATTAGACAACGTAGTCACCGAGCATCCCTTCCTCTTGGCCGGAATCACCCAGCCATGATTGATTACCATCTAGTGTACCATAACGATAATAATCAATCACCTTAAGTAAGGCTGGTCCTGTCGGTGTTGCGCCCTTCATCTGAAGCTTTTGAAATAAGGATCTCACCCCATCCAGATCTGAAGTCCAATCAACATCCTTTACGATATCTTCTCCAATCCCGCGTCCAGGAAAATGAAATACCGAAATCCTACTAGACCCCGATCGAGCTTTCAAACTGAGCATCAGGTCCCGAATTGCTTCCTCTACCGCCCCAAGCTTAGGCTTCATACTAGCACTAGCATCAATTAATAGCGCTACTTGCAAAGGTGAAGTCTCCGCAAGTTCATCTACCACTTCAACCACCTGTGATCGTTTCTCAGGCGGAAGGTCTTCAATTGCTCCTCCCCCTAGTATTTGCTGTATCTCTTTATTAACCGCTTGCTGTATAGTTTGAACAACTGTTTTACGAGTCATCATCTGCATCGTTCTAGCGAGCATAGGCGTGCCCACAATACGGTGAATCCCACCGCCAGCTTTGGCGATCTCTTGAATTTCAAAAGCACCAAGCTCACCTATTGTTCCATAATCAAGTACACCCACAACATTGACTGTAATTCCCTCTTGTAGCGCATGTGCTGCTGCCATAATCGGACTAGGCCCTACATTTGAACAACCATCCGTGATGAGCAAAATCTGTTTCATATTTGCATCCTCCCCGTCACTTCATTAAACTATCGTTCTCTCTATCATTCCCAGTTTTTATAGAGTTCAAACGATAGTTAAAAGAATAGGCAGGCATTTCCCGGGTAATTCGTTTATTCAACTTACAGTACGAGGACGCTCCATTCGCGCAAATCCCGGCACATGAACATTCGCCCACTCGGGATGAAAATGATCTACACGACCTACCACGACGGTCATATCATCATGAATCTGATTCTGCTGATATCGAATAACCTTTTCTAATAAGCAATCTGCAATTTCCTGTGGATCTGAACTGTCTACCTCCTGAATTATTCGTTTCATCCAAAGTTCTTTGTTCACTGCGTATCCTGGTGCATCATAAATCCCGTCTGTCATCATAATGAGCACATCCCCTGCCTGAAGTTGCACGGATACTAGATCTACCTCAATATCCTGGATAATACCTATTGGCAGATTGCTAGCCGTGACCGGGATGACTTCATTCCCCCTTTTTATAAAGCTCGGTGTTGATCCAATTTTCATAAAAATAGTCTGGGCAGAGTATTGATCAATCAATGCCATATCAACGGTTGCATAAATCTCATCAGGTGATCGAAGCATGAGAATCGAATTTACTGATTTAATCGCAAGCTTCTCATCCATACCTGACTGCAATAGCTGTTCCAAAATATTAAGTGCTGAGCTACTCTCCATCCTCGCCCTTTCTCCATTACCCATTCCATCGCTTAATGCCACCGCGAAGGTTCCATTTCCAAGTTCAACGGTACTAAAGCTGTCCCCTGATAACAAATCTCCTCCTTTGGCTGCGGCGGCCACACCTGTCGTGATCTCAAACGTCTTCGCCGAACCGAATCGAACAGTAGCCAGCCCATCCCGGGGATGAGTCATCGTCTCTTCTACAACAGCGATATGTTCCCCGATAATATCTGATAGAAGCGGAGCAATGATCTTTCGGCACTCATCATACCCCCTTGTGTAAGCGTGGATAATCTCAATTTCCACATGGCCGGAATCCAGACTAATAATATCTATGCCTTGAATGGATAGACCTAAATGCTGTAATGCCTCCCTTATCTGCTCCTCTTGGATATGCATCGTCTGACTTTCTCGTTTGATCTCTCGTGCAAGGTCCTCCATAACCTGCGATACGCCGGATAATTGTTCTGCAACAAGATGACGACTATCGAATATTTGACGTTTCCACTGCATATCATGTTGGTACAAGTGATATTGCTGTTTTAGCACACCGAGCACTTCTTCCTTCTTCCCACATATCTTATCCCAAGACGGTGGAAGATCCTTTGTCTCGACACCTGGATTCTCTTCAATCGTGGTCATCATATCGGTCATATATTTATACGTCTGATAAAACTTAGCATCCCAGCAGTGATTTCGCTTAAAGCAAGAGGAGCAGGCCCCTTCTGCAACCGCATCCATAAAATGATTCATTTCCTCCGTCTGCCTACCTGGTGGCTGCATCGTCCCTGTCGTCTGTCCAAAGCTCTGAGAGAGCTGCCGAAATACTTGAGAAAATTGGGTCACTCGATCGGCCGTCAAGTCCCTAACCCGCTTCGCATACTCATGTTGAGACTTCGTATGGTCCTGCGTTCCAGGTACATACTTGCCAATCGCCCTTGTTACACTTTTAGGTGTAATCAGAAACAGTCCGATCGCAATGCACGTTTCCCAAGTTGAGAGCATAACCTCACTAGGTTTATTGAAATAAATTGACAGTATGGTGGCCCCTAGCAGCATGCCTAGAGAAACACCTCCCTTCTTGCCTTCACGGAGCATGCCAGCGAGCATACCCGCAAAAGCAAGGAGACTCATCTGAGCAAATGCTGAAATATCAGCTAAGCTTAATATGAGGCCAGTAACCACACCTACCGAAGCACCGAGAGGAGCTCCACCAACCAAAGCGAACAATAGAATTAAGTAGCGTGACAACACATGCTCCACGGACATTCCTTGAATGACCCAGCCCACAGCACCTGTCATAACAGAGGCCAGTAGTATGATAAGGCATAGGATTTCCTCGTTCTTGAGCACATAATTTTTTTTGCGTAGTGTAAACACCGGAATGGCCTGAATAAACACTAGCGTCAGCACGAACCCGAGCACTGCATCGAGTGACATCATCATCACATCGTACCAGGTCATGGAAGGACCGATCAGCAGCGCGAACAAGTTTACAACGAAGGTAGACACAAACACCATCATTGGTGCATATGACAACTCTGCTCGTTCATAAGACTCCATCCCTCGAAGCATGAAGTAGAAGAGGATAAGCTCCGCTGGGATCATCAATGCAGATGAACTTGATGCAAAAATACTTCCTGCAATAACTGCGATCCCTACTGGAAGTAAGTAATCTCTACGCATAAATGCGATGACCGCAAAATAAGCTGCTGCAAACGGAGATAACTCGTCCAGAATCATCGCTCTTCCTAACAGAAAACCCATAAAGGTCAGCAGTATCATCCACTTCTTAGCGGCCAGTAGCTCAAGGGGTCGCTGCAAGAAGGACAATTGCCCAATACGTTCTGCTAAGCGGGCACGAAAGACTCCCGCTCCTCCTTTTGCCGTATCTGCCCCCGGAAACATTACCACGTTTCTTTTTTCCATCACCCTGGCACCCCATTCTTTCACGAATTTGTTTGGTCTCATTATAAAACCGACGTACCGAGAAAGTTTGTCAGAACACCGGACAAGCTCCAAAGAAATTTCCGACAAAAAAGCCTGCCTCCGCGAAAACTCGTAGAAGGCAGGCTAATCCCTTGATGCATTTACCATTTGGGTGATTCAATTGACTAAATTTTGGGTACACTGTTTCCCGAATTGGGGCACCTTCATTTTTGGATTTCACGTTTTTGACACGTAAATCACGTAGGAACGTGTCGTACCCTTGCATCACGCGACAAAAAAACCGCAGAAGGTTATTTCCCTCTGCGGTAAATTTATATTTTATCGAATTACACCCGTTTGGCTCCGCGTCCACCGCGTTTGCCCTCTGTATTCTTCTTAAGTGAAGAAATACGTTCTTCACTATCTTTCAGGAAACGTGACATTTTATCCTCAAATGAAGGCTTGTTGGCCGCAGGCTTAAATGGACGTCCGCCGCGTTCACGGTTATATCCTCCACCGCCACCGCCGAATCGTTCTCCTCCGCCGCCTCCGCCGCCGCTACGCTCCGGTCTTGGTGCGCGTGGTGGACGACTTTCGGAAGCTGGTTTGTCAACAGCCTGCTTGATCGAAAGACCGATCTTGCCGTCTTTGTCGACATTAATCACCTTCACGGTAACGACATCGTTGATCTTCAAGTGATCGTTGACATCCTTAACGTAGTTGTCGGCGATCTCTGAGATGTGAACGAGACCCGTGACACCTCCTGACAGATCCACAAATGCTCCAAAATGCGTTATGCCTGTCACCTTGCCTTCTAACTTGGTGCCCACTTCAATTGCCATAGAATAAAATGATCCTCCCTTAAAAATATACAGTCCGATTTCTTGAATCTCACTGCGGTGATTTGATTATACCCAATGACCTAAAAGAGGTCAACAGACGTATGTCATGGCTTTACCAGTATTATTCATCCTGATTCTGTGGTTGAATAATTGGAACCTCACTCGGTGGGTAAAGTCCGAATTTCTTTCTTGCAATTTGCCCGATATATTCGGGATCTTGCAGTCGCTCAACTTCAAGATTCAACTTGTTCCATGAATCTTGCACAGCTTGCTGTTCAAGGCGTTTTTGTGCCAGTATCTCACTCCGGTCTTGGATGTGAACATTTTGAGACCAAAGCGTTGAGCCTGCCCAGATCACAAATAGCGCCATGACGGCCATATACATTCTTCTGCGCCGAAGTGCGCCTTTGTTCTTTGTTGTCTTTTGGGGAGCCTGCTTCGTTTGTTCAGCAAATCTTCCCATGACTCATTCCTCCTAAAACCAGCGTTTCCACGCCTTTATAACCTTGTCCGCCACATCCTTGACCCAAACAGGCATCTTTACACGCGATGTGATCGGCCTCAGCATCCATTTCAGAAGACTCCAAAAAGGCAACAAGCATCGCAGTACCACACGTAAAAGGAACATGACCAATCTCCAGAGAAGCTTAATCAGCCCTTTCAATAGGTTCAGGATACCCCTGATCGGATTCCAGACCAATACGCGAAACATCGTCATTACAACCGACAGCAAGCGTTTTGCCGCCTGAATTAACATTACCACAAAACGCTTAGTTATAACACTCCATAATAAAAAATAGATCCAAACCCCTAGAAAGAGTCCTAAAAAAACGTAAAAGCGCAGTTGGCCATAGTTTGTCACATATAGCATTCGGAATACAAATAAAGCCGCTGCGATCCAGTACGCCATATCCAGCGCATGCTGCGACCATCTAGGAAAGCGAAGCTGACCTGCCAGCACCCGGTAGCTGTCATAGGCCAGTCCCATAGCCGCCCCGGAGAATAACATCCAGAGCAGCGTGATCCATTGGATTTGCGGGTTCATTTAAACAACTTGCCGAGGAGGCTCTTATTTTTAGCCTGGGATCCGGGATTTAAGTAGATGAGGGAGTGCACTAATCCTTCAATGGACAGAAGCCCCTCTTCCAGACTCAAATTTTTGATATGTAAATTCTGGCCCCGGATGGTCAGATGCCCGAGTTCAGTCTGCAGTAGAAATTCTTCACTATCAAAGCTCTCCACATTTTGGACGCCGCTGATGTCGAGCTGTTTGCGATTCTGCATCCTAAGGTCATGATGTTTGCCTTTCCCTTGGTCGATCATGGCATGTACCCCTCCTTTTAGAATTAGCTTATGGGGTAGAGCCTGTCTTTAGAACTGTAACCGTCATACAAAAAAACACCCTCTCACAAATGTGAGAGGGTGCTCCTGGATAGACTGCTCTTACCAGTCCAATCCGTTATCTTTGACGATCGGTTCTTCCTTAACCAAGGTGTAAAGGCTAGTAGCCTCATCTTTACGGGTGGTCTCAGCAAGACGCTCGACACGGACAGTGACCAGCTTTTGGCCAAACTGGACCGTAATCTCATCGCCTACCTTAACGTTGCCGCTCGGTTTAGCCTCACGGCCGTTGATCAGCACTCGTCCTTGGTCTGATACATCTTTCGCTACGGTACGCCGCTTGATTAACCTCGATACTTTAAGGAATTTATCGACACGCATTACTTTACAGCTTCTTTAAGTTTGTTACCTGCCTTAAATGCAGGAACATTAGACTCAGGAATTTCGATTGTGTTACCTGTTTGTGGGTTACGGCCTGTACGACCAGCGCGTTTACGAGTTTCAAATGTACCGAAGCCAATCAATTGTACTTTGTCGCCGCTAGCAAGGGCATCTGTAATTTCACCAAGAAAACCGTTCAAAACGTTTTCTACGTCTTTTTTAGTCAATCCGCTTTTGCTGGAAATGTTGTTGATCAAGTCTGTTTTGTTCATAATTTTAAATCCTCCCAATTATCAGAAAAGTAAAAGATTGCGGTACTGCAGGTAGTAAATCAGCCATATAAGCCACAAATACCTTACTTGGTTATTCTGGACCGTTTGCTCAATTCCTGCCGCATTACCCTATTTTTTTATTTTTTGCGCGAAAAACCGTCTTTTTTCACGGTGTGCCGTCACCATTAGATGACATAATCCGCTTAGCGGACTGCCACAGAGATTCCATCTCTTGCAGGGAACTGTCCTGCACTGACTTGCCCTGTGCTTCCAGCTGCTCCTCGATATACCGGAATCTCGAGACAAACTTCCGGTTCGTTCTCGTCAATGCTTCCTCCGGATCGGCCTTTATGAATCGGGCTACATTACTTACGGCAAATAGTAAATCCCCGAGTTCAAGTGCCTGATCTTCCGGAGATTGCCCCTCAGCTACTGCTTCGCGCAGCTCAGCGAGTTCTTCTTCAATCTTCTGGAACACACCGTTAATATCATCCCAGTCGAAACCGACCTTGGATGCTTTTTTCTGCAGCTTATAAGCCTTCATCAGGGCGGGTAGATCACGGGGAATGCCATCGAGTGCAGATGATTTCTCCGGATCAAGTCCCTTCCGCCGCTTCTCTTCTGCTTTCATCTGCTCCCAGTTCTGTAAAGCATCCTCTGCATTCTTCGCAGAGTTCTCACCGAAGACGTGTGGATGGCGGAATATCAACTTATCATTCAGGCCCTGAATGACATCATAGACCGTAAACGTACCAAGTTCTTCTTCCATCTGAGAATGAAGCAAGATTTGAAGCAGCAGATCACCAAGCTCCTCCTGCATATGCTCCGGATCATCCTCATCAATCGTCTCCAAAACTTCGTATGTTTCCTCAATCAAATTTTTACGAATGGATTCATGGGTCTGCTCCCGATCCCAAGGGCATCCTTCTGGACTTCTAAGAATACCAACGATTTCATGAAGGCGGGCAAAGGTCCGTTGACGCAGCCCGTCATCATCGCTACGGGGTACATAAACCAGTGATAGGTTGCCATAACCTTCAATTCGGTCCAGTTCAAAAAGCGGTACACGGACAATAGACTCTTCGCCTTCTACGCCGAGTGCATGTCCGACAATCACCTCATATTCATCCGGATAGATCTCCATCAGTGCAAGCTTAACTTCTGATGCAGTGAACATGTCATAAACCTGACCGATGAGCGTATGAAGCTGCGGCTGGATAAGACTGCTTCGAAGCTCGGCGGCATCCAGCAGCTGAAAGCCTTCAATCGGATCAAATCCGAGGCGGACGAAGGCTTCGTCAAGGAAGCTTTCTCCTCCGAGTACAGTCAGCGTTATGTGCTGCTCCGGGCATCGCTCCCGGAGCAGCTTTACGGTCGCCTCTGCCACCATAGGGTGACCTGGAACGGCGTAGACAATCTCACTACTGCTATCTTCGGACTTTGCTGCCTCGATTAATGCGGAAGCAATAAAATTATATACCTCAGGAAACGTGTCATGACTCTCATATACATGATCAAACGATTCCATAACGACACCGAGCTCTTCCAGTGCCGTTATCACGGGATGAGACAAGGTGCGTACGTATACCTTGGCAGCACCCTGTAGTGTTTTCATAATGCCTAATGTTAGCCTGTCCGGGTTGCCCGAACCGAGGCCAACAACCGTAATGGCTGCACTCATAAAGCTTCCTCCGCTCTTCGCCCGATCCTTATGGGCGGTGTTTTTCGTACACTACTATACCACAGACGGAAAGACATCTCACGCCTGCACGTTGTCAGCTCAGCATACGCATCGCTTTAAACATCGCTACTAGAGGACTTCCGACCTTCGGCAGCATGCGAAGCTCCTCTTCAGTAAGAAGCTTCGTAAACACAGCACCGGCAAGAAAGACAATAGCTCCCGCTACTACACCAGTCAGACTGGAGGCAGCAGCGCTCAAGCGCCCCTCAGCAATGCCCACCATCGCAAGTAGGTCACCTGTAGCATTACTTATGCCCCAAGCTGCTAACGCCAGCGCTGCGATGATAAATACAGGCTTGGCAAGCGAATTAACGACGTCCAGTCGGAAGCCGGTTGAGCGAGCAAGCAGGATTACATTCAACGTTGCCGCGATGAAATGTGCTACCACACCAGCAATTGCGGCACCCGTAATGCCCATACTAGGTACAAGTAGCAGATTAAGACCAAGCTTAACTGCCGCACCTGCCAGTAAATGAATTGCCGGGGCTCGCACGATACCGATCCCTTGCAGCAGAGCAGCGGAGATAATGCTTACGGTACCACCAACAGCCGTAAAAGCAATCCAGCGCATCACACCACTACCTTCCGCATCCTGATACAACATAATGTTGATGGGAATTGCGAGTGCGGCGAGCCCTACGGATGCTGCAAGACCAAGTAACCAAAACCAGCGTAGTGCGAGTCGGCACTGCTTCACCACAAGTTCCTTCTGGTTCTTAAATTTCGCTTCAGCCAATGCTGGGATAAACAACACCGATAAAGAGGTCGCCATCATTGTCACAAGCTGAACAAGTGGAAGTCCGCGGTTATAAATACCGAACTGGGCCATTACAGATTGCCCCGATAGGCCCGTGTCTTTAAGAAGCCTAGGTACAGTAAAAGTGTCCACTAAGCCAATTAAAGGCACTGCGAGAGCACTCATACAAATAGGCAACGCGTAAACCAACATTCGACGAAGAATACGTACATACCCTTCCCGCTCCAACAGTACGCTTTGAGATTGCCCATGAAGTGACTCTACACCTGCTTTATGAACCCCTTCTGCTGTGAATCCTACAATTCGACGTGAGGAGACTTCTTTACGCCAGTAGTAAGCCATAACAAGGAGACCCGCTAATCCACCTGCTGCAGACCCAAATAATGCCCCAGCAGCAATTTGATCTACGCCAGCGCCTGCACCAATCATGTAGAGGAGAAGGACAATCATAACAGCCACCCGTATGGACTGCTCTACAATTTGTGATACGGCTGTAGGCACCATGTTGTGTAATCCCTGAAAATATCCTCGCAAAAGTGCCATCCATGGAACGAATGCCAGCGCCAGTGCCCCGCTCCTTAATGCTGGTACAACATGATCGTCACCGATCCATATCCCTAATATCGGCGCACCTAGATACAACGTTACACCCAGAGCAAGGCCGAATAGGAGAAGGGTAACAGTCGATACACGAAGCATCCTCCGACTATCTTCGAAACGTCCTCCAGCCTCATACTCAGCCACATATTTCGACAAAGCTGCTGGGAAGCCAGCTGCTGCTACTGTAATGATCATCATATATAGCGGATAAACCGTATTATAAATGCCAAATACGGCGTCACCGCCCATATTTTGCAGTGGTATTTTTTGCAACGTTCCGATCAGCTTGGAGCCGATTGCCGCCGCGCTAAGAATAAAAGCCCCCTGAAGAAGCCTAGATCCTGATTCATTATGTTTCATTAGTCAGCGCCATTCCCTTATGGTTCGTCCGTTTAAAAGGACCTTTGATACCCCATTATAACCGGAACTGGATCGGAGACTCAAAACTTAAAACCATATAGCTCCAGAAAGACAAAAAACTCCCACCTGCTATCGGACCAGCATGGTCCGAGGATCAGAGGGAGTAAATTGCCTTTATTCAGGAAAGAGCTTATTGCTATTACTGCTCCATTTGCTTTCCAAGGAAAGCTGCAGCTGTTTCAGCCATCTTCGTTTCCATTTCACCCATGTTTACCGATTCATCTTTGTTCAAGAGCAGAACGCAGCCGATCGGGTCTCCCCCTGTAACGATTGGAGCCGCTACAAAGCTTGAGAATTCCTCTGGGTTATCTTTGCTGATCTCATATGTTCCTGTATTTGTTTCCAACACAGTTTTGCGGTTTTCCATGCAATTTTCGAGCAAATTACCGATCTGCTTGTCCAGATATTCCTTCTTGGAACCCCCAGCTACAGCAATAAACGTATCACGGTCAGAGATAATGGTCATATGACCTGTACCTTCATAAAGTGATTCAGCATATTCCTTCGCGAAGTCACCCAATTCACCGATTGGAGAGTATTTCTTCAAAATAACCTCCCCATCCCGATCTACAAAAATCTCAAGCGGATCTCCTTCACGGATTCGCAGTGTGCGTCTAATTTCCTTTGGGATAACCACGCGCCCGAGGTCATCTATACGGCGAACGATTCCAGTAGCTTTCATTTCACATGTTGCCCCACTTTCTTAAGAAGATTTTTCAACTACTGTGCGGGTACGGGAAGAGGATGTCCCCAGGTATATAAGTGTAATGTCTGACCATAGTATTCATCCTTTCCCATATCCTTATACATGCTTAGCCCGATATTGGTTACAAAAAGAATTTCTATTTGAACCAGCAAGGCTTGCCGAGCAGAACGATCCATAGCGCAAATTTCGCACTATGGATCGTTCAGCATTCCTTTTGACACACTCGATAAACGAAGCTCATCCCGAGAAATCTCGGAGTTTAAAGCTGCATGAAATAAGTGGTCGGCAGGAAGCTGATCCCATCTGCGCGATTTTGATTCAACTGATGACTGTGACATGTTAGTTAGACTGTGAAAAATGCGGGTCTGAGACTGCTGTCCTTGCCTAGATTATCCGTTCGTTCATTTTCCAGTTTCTTCGGTCTTCTCGCTGTCTTTCGTTCCTTCACCTGTTGCAGGGGCCTTGTCTTTGCTCTCGGTGCCCTTATCATCTGTTGTAGGAGTTTCACTCTTAGGAAGATCCATTTTTTCAATTAAACCGTCAAGCTCGTTCTTCATGAAATCATCGACTTTGAGAGAAGCCAATTCGTTATGAATACTTTCCTTTTGCGTATCACTCAACTTGTCATAGGTAACTTCCTTACGACTTTCAACCTTCATGATATGGTAACCATAGTCCGTCTTAACAGGGTCACTGATCTTGTTCAGAGGAAGAGTGAGTGCCTTTTCTTTGAACTCCGTTACCCAAGTGCGGGCTTCCTTGTTCTCATAGAGACCACCATTATCCTTCGATCCTGGATCTTCGGAGTACTCTTTTGCAATTTTGGCAAAATCTTCGCCCTTGTCCAATTTAGATTTAACCTCTTTGGCAAGTTTTAAAGCATCTTCTTCTTTGCGTTCCTTGCCTTCAGCATCTGTAAATCCGATCAGAACGTGACGGACACTAATCGTCGTGAAGTCCTGTTTCTTACTTTCGAACTCCTTCTTGATATCGTCTTCTGTCACTTTGTTCTTCTGATCTTCCATCACGGTTAATACTCGAAGCATATAATTCGTGAGATCTTGCTCTGTCAGATTCTGTGCCTCCAAGGATTTCTTAAACTGCTCTTCACCCATCGCGGTTTTGTTCTGTTTCACCAGATCATCCGCTTGAGTTTTAGCTGCTTTCTTTGCCTCTTCACCCGCTTTGGAATAGAGATACTCATAGGTTACTCCCTGCTTGGCCAAATATTCTTTAAACTGGTCCATCTGCAGGAGCTGAGCATATTCCGGAGACATGAACTGCATCATACGCTGTTCAAGGTCGAATTCTTTCTCCGTAATTTCTCCACCTTTGTATTTCACTACAACTTTGCTATCATCCTTCGGTTGTGCATTATCTTTACTGTCGTCACCGCATGCTGCGAGTACCGACATGGACATTACCGCAGTTAGCGATACGATAAACATCTTCCACGCCTTTTTATTTCTTGACGGCATTTTGTAAATCTCCCTTCAGGTTGAATGGCTCCTTGGCAGCCTCCAGAAATTGCTCTAGCAATTCGAGCAACTGTTGATCCGAAAGACCCTTACCCTTGAGACGGATCAGCATATTGGGCCCCTGATCAAATTGTACACGTCTTTCGAACAGATTTCCAATTTCGGCAAGCCTAACCGTGTTAACAATTTTATCCTGCCCTTCATAGAACTGCAAAAGGACATCATCTCCACGTTGAGAAATGGAGTCAATTCCATACATACGTCCGAATACCTTAAGACGGGAAACAGCCAGTAGATTTTGCACCGCTAGTGGCAATTCACCAAATCGATCAAGCAGCTCGTCTTCAAGCTCTGCTGCCTCGTCAAAGGAGGATACGACGGCGACCTTTTTGTATATTTCAATCTTCTGGATGCTGTCATAAATGTAATCCGATGGCAGGTAAGCATCAATTCCCAGGTCAATCGAAGTATTCCAGTGCTCTGACGGTACCGCCGGCTCACCGAGCATACTCACTTTACGTTTCTGAATTTCTTCAGCTAGCATTTGAGAATATAAATCAAACCCGACGGATGCAATGAAGCCATGCTGTTCTGCACCAAGCAGATTTCCTGCTCCTCGAATGGACAAGTCGCGCATAGCAATTTTGAAGCCTGAACCAAGCTCTGTAAACTCCTTGATTGACTGAAGGCGCTTTTCAGCTACTTCGGTCAATACCTTATCCCGCTGGTAAGTAAAGTAGGCGTAAGCTATCCGATTAGAACGGCCTACTCGTCCACGTAATTGGTACAGCTGAGATAATCCCATTTTGTCTGCATCATGTACAATCAGCGTATTAACATTCGGAATATCCACGCCTGTCTCAATGATACTCGTACTTACCAGCACATCATATTCGCCATCTAGGAAATCAAGAATTGTCTTCTCAAGTTCCGTCTCAGACATTTGTCCATGCCCAACGCCTACTTTGGCTTCAGGAACAAGCATCGAAATTTGAGCAGCCATCTCCTGGATTCCTTGCACTCTATTGTACAGATAATATACCTGTCCACCACGAGCCAACTCACGCTCTATAGCCTCTCTGACAAGCGTCTGGCTATGCTCAACAACATAAGTTTGTACTGGGAAACGGTTCTCTGGTGGTGTCTCAATTACAGACAAATCACGAACACCCAGCATAGACATGTGAAGTGTACGCGGAATCGGTGTTGCTGTAAGCGTCAAGACGTCCACATTCGTCTTCAGACGCTTTAATTTCTCCTTATGCGTTACGCCAAAACGCTGCTCCTCATCGACAATAAGCAGACCCAGATCTTTAAACACAAGATCTTGTGACAAAAGACGATGGGTACCGATTAGAATATCAACCGTTCCTTGTTTGACCTTCTTAATGGTCTCGTTCTGCTCCTTACGGCTGCGGAAGCGGCTAAGCACCTGGATATTGATTGGATAGTTTGAGAACCGCTCTCGGAATGTTTCATAGTGTTGTTGAGCGAGTATTGTTGTCGGTACGAGAACTGCGACCTGTTTGCCCTCAATCGCAGCTTTAAAAGCAGCTCGAACCGCAACCTCGGTTTTACCATAACCAACATCCCCGCAGAGCAATCTATCCATCGGACGATTCTGCTCCATATCCTTCTTGATTTCCTCGATTGCCCTGAGCTGATCATGGGTTTCATCATAAGGGAACAAATCTTCAAATTCCTGCTGCTCTGGTGTATCTTTCTCGAATCCATAGCCCGGCGCAGACTGACGGTCAGCATAGAGCTTAATCAGATCATCAGCGATATCTTGTACAGAGGAACGGACTTTATTCTTAACTCGTGTCCATTCGTTACCTCCGAGCTTATAAATCTTAGGCTCCTTATCCTCTGAACCCACATATTTTTGAATCAGATCAATCTGTTCAATCGGTACCGACAGCTTATCACTTCCAGCATAGAGGATATGCATATAGTCTTTATGAATACCGTTGATTTCAAGTGTTCCGATCCCCATGTATTTACCAATACCATGGTTCTGATGTACAACATAATCGCCGACTTTAAGCTCTGTGTAGCT
This sequence comes from Paenibacillus sp. FW507-14B1B, assembly GCF_058781425.1. Taxonomy (NCBI): domain Bacteria; kingdom Bacillati; phylum Bacillota; class Bacilli; order Caryophanales; family Paenibacillaceae; genus Paenibacillus; species Paenibacillus sp. FW507-14B1B. The sequence continues at coordinate 36,015 of NZ_JBYSWS010000009.1, forward strand.
CTTGATCCGCTCGGCGTTGTCCATATTTTTAGTGTTTTTGCGAACCTTACGCTGCTTCTGTGAGAACATTTCTGCCTCGGTAATTACTGCCGCATGAACTGAAGGTATCTCAAAACCATTTTTCAGGCTTCCGTCAAGCATAATGGGCTCATTAATTCCATAATCCTGGAGCACGCGTCTCATGCGATCCATACGATCAGGTCCACCCGCCAACATCATCACCTTGACACCTGTTTTATGCCAGCGTTCCATTTCTGCCTTTAACACATTCATCTGCCCATGGAAATCCTGCATGCCTCGGGTAATGAAGTTTACGATATTTTGAGGTTGAATTCTTGGTACCTGACGCAAAAACATGGAGATCAACAGCGTTTGGTATCGATGCTGATATACGACATCATCACTATCAAGTGATAAAGGGAGATCAGGCAAAGATTTGCCGTGTTGCATCAGGTGAAGGTTCCATTCCGCCTCGTCCCGCTCTAGTTGCTTCCCTGTTTCCAGAAGACGTGCAGGTTCATCCATTATAAGTATCGTATCTTCTGGCATGTAATCGTATAAATGCGTTCTTTCCGGATACAAGAGAGAAATATATTTGTAGATCTCAGGGAAATACACACGCTCTCGCAGCATTTCAACTTCACGGTTTATTTCTTCACGCAAGCGAAGCTTCGCTTGTCTATCCGTCATTCTCTCGAGCTGAGTTTCCAACATTCTCGAAATGTTCTCAGCTGCACGGGTGAGTCGCTCTGTATCTGCAATTATTTCCTTGCACGGTGTGATGACCACTTCTTTTACTTTATCAATGGATCGCTGATCCGATGGATCAAAGGTACGAATGGAATCAATATCTTCGTCAAATAGCTCCACGCGGTAAGCAAAAGGGGTTGTCATCGGATAGAAATCAATAATTCCTCCCCGTACACTCATCTCACCGCGACTTTCCACTCGCTCTACACGCTCATAACCGAGCTCAACCATCCGATTCAAGAATGACTCGAGTTCAAGCGTACCGCCATCGTTTAGTACAATACGCGCATCCGCCATCACTTCTGGTGCAGGCAACAAACGACGCACACCTGAAAGCGGAGCCACGACAACACCCCGGAAGCCACGCGCACAACGATGAAGTACATCAATTCGCTGGGCTAAGGTCTCCGGGCTGGATACGGCTGATTCAGCTGCTACTAACTCGTTGGCCGGATATAGCAGTACTTGATCAGCAGATAGTACCTCTTGCAGGTCATCTGCAATTTTTTGCGCCGAGAACATGTTATGGGTAACCACGAGCAATGGACGCTCCTGGCTCTGGAATATTGCAGCCATTAAGACTTGTCTGGACGAACCAGACAGACCTGAAATAAGCTGTTCTCTCATTCCTGCCGATGTACCGGCTGCAATAGATTTAAAGTCTGAATCTTCCGAAAAGACGTCTATAAGTGCTTGTAACAAAAGGGGCACCTCTCTTATGCTAACGTATAAATTTATCGAAAATGTGTAATCGAAAAGAAGCCTCAGCAAACTGCCAAGGCTAAATCGCGGCCTTTCGCTAACCGCGTTTTTTGTCCATCTTACATTACATCCTATGACTAACATAGAAGCTGTTTACTACTGAAGGGGACTTGCTAATAGACTTAGTTCGGGATGCGCTTCCAGCGCCTCTCTGCAATGATCACAAGTTACCCGGACGGTAATCTCCCCATTAAAATCATACGCTATTATATCCCTGCGTTCCTCGGCGGTCAAGGAATCGAATCCGAGTTGAGTTTCTGAAACATGTGTGGATTCAATCCGGCCTTGAAAAGTACGACAGTGTCTGCAAATATAGTTTATCGCCATCATATGCCTCCTGAAGGTCGTTTATACCTTCAGTATGCCCGGTTTATCAGTCTTTCAGACCGAGTGATGAATGATGAAGCGCTAAGCTCCGTTAAACTTTGCCATCGTTTGCTCAAATGTATGATCGAGACTAAATTCAAGAGCGTCGCATGTTGTATCTATCATATCTTTCAACAATTCTTGTTCGCGTTTCGGGAAAGTTCCTAACACATAATCAACGATAGCATGTCCCGGTTCCGGACGGGAAATCCCCATTCTTACCCGATTGAACGTCTGTGTTCCTGTATGCTGGATAATGGATTTGATCCCATTATGTCCGCCAGCGCTCCCTTGATATCTCAGACGAATTTTACCTACGGCTGTATCCAGATCATCATATACAACGATCATATCTTCAAGATCCACTTTATAATAGTCCATAAAAGCTCGTACAGCTTCTCCTGATAAATTCATAAATGTCATCGGTTTAATCAGCGCTGTTTTCTTGCCTCCAATGAAGCCTTCGGCAATGACTGATTTTGATTTGGTATTCGTAAATTTCATCCCATGACGCTCAGCCAGAAGGTCCAGTGCCATAAACCCGACATTGTGGCGCGTCTTTTCATAAGCTGGACCCGGGTTGCCCAATCCAACAATCCATTTCATTTCGTCTTGATTCCTTTCTGTATTTATACTTTCTTCTTTCGAGCTTTCTGAGTACAATATGAACAATACATTACCCTCACATTAAGAAGGTGGACCGGCATTGAAAAATTATGAACAGAGATTGACGCATCATAGCCATTTTCAATACCACATGAAGCACGCCATACCGGTGCAAGTGTACGAACAGGGCTGTCATCTCGATGTTGGCCTAATCACGGCCGTAGACGCTCATTTTGTGGAAGTAGAAGGAACCTTATATAACCGGAACTCTTTTACCTTCATCTCACGTCCCGGGTACTGATTGCCCGCCTACATAATTGTAACCGGTTTCTTTATGGATTCTTATACAGATGAACGCTAAAGTCCGCTATAGCCGACAAGGGTTACATTTCCTTCTGGAGGAAACGTAACCCTTTAAGATATAGCAAATATTATTCGATCTCAAACAGTTTACTAATAGACAACTCTTCATGAACACGGATAATCGCTTCACCCATGAGCGGAGCAACCGACAATACAGTCAACTTACTGCTCGGATTCTCATGAGTAATCGGAATCGTGTCTGTCACGATAACTTCCTTAAGCGGGGAATTCTCCAGTCGCTCCATCGCAGGACCCGAAAGTACAGGATGGGTACAGCAAGCGTATACTTCTTTTACGCCGCCTTCCATAAGTGCGTTAGCACCAAGAACAATCGTACCTGCCGTATCGATGATATCATCGATGAGGATAGCTGTTTTGCCCTCGATATTCCCGATAATATTCATAACTTCACTTACATTTGGCTCCGGACGCCGCTTGTCGATGATCGCAAGTGGAGCATTCAAGAAATCAGCAAGTTTTCTCGCACGAACCACGCCGCCGTGATCTGGTGATACAACGACTGGATTCTCGATTTGCTTAGAACGGAAATACTGGGCAATGATAGGAACGCCAAGCAAATGGTCAACAGGGATATCGAAGAAGCCCTGAATTTGCATTGCGTGTAGATCCATCGTGATTACACGATGTGCACCAGCCTTCTCAATGAGATTAGCAACCAGCTTCGCAGTGATTGGATCACGCGAACGAGCTTTACGGTCTTGGCGAGCGTAACCGTAGTAAGGAATAACCACGTTGATGCTCTTTGCGGAAGCCCGCTTCAGTGCATCGACCATAACCAGAAGCTCCATCAGGTTATCATTAACCGGCCCACATGTAGACTGTACAATATAAACATGGCAGCCACGAACGCTTTCGGAGAGTTTCACCTGAATCTCACCGTCGCTAAAGCTGGTTGTATGGGACTCCCCCATCGGAATTCCGATATAATCGGCGATTTGATGGGCTAGCTTTGGATTGGAATTACATGTAAAAATTTTCAATTTAGAATCTAGATAAGTCATAGAATAGAAACCCTCCGTGCTGGTTCATTGAATTAGGCTGCCCAATCACCGCTTCTCCTAAGAGAGGACAGCAACTATGAATGTGTCTGACTGTTCTTCTTGGCCTTAGCGCGTGCCCGAATTTTCTCGGCATATCCGGGTTTGTTTTCTTGCCGATGTCTACCAATTGCTAAATCGTTGTCTGGCACTGAATGAGTGACCGTTGTGCCAGCTACGACAAATGCGCCTTTACCAACTTTAACCGGAGCAACCAAGTTCACATTACTGCCGATAAAAGCATCATCCTCAATTTCGGTAATAGACTTATTATATCCATCGTAGTTCACTGTTATTGCACCACAGCCAACATTAACGTTTTTACCGACTTTTGCGTCTCCGACATAACTCAAATGAGATACCTTCGAACCGTCATCAATCGTCGAATTCTTAACTTCAACGAAATCGCCAATCTTGACATGCTCACCCAGTTTAGCGCCCGGACGCAAATAAGCGAACGGTCCAACATTTGAGCTTGCTCCGACTTCGGATTTGCTAAGAACAGAGTATTTAATAGACACTCCGTCTGCAATAACCGAGTCTTCAATCTCACTGTTTGGTCCAATCTCGCACTGACCGCCAATAACGGTATTGCCTCTTAATATTGTTCCTGGATGAAGAACCGTGTCTGCGCCTATTGTCACATCAGCACCGATATATGTTGAAGCTGGATCAATAATGGTTACTCCATTCAGCATATGACGACGTGTTATGCGTTCGCGCATGAAACCCTCTGCTTGCGATAAAGCAAGGCGATCATTAACCCCAATGGACTCGGCATGATCATCGGTCTGATATGCCAGTACCGTCTCACCAGCTTGCTTCATGATACCGATAACATCGGTTAAATAATATTCCTGCTGTGCATTGTTGTTCGTTACTTTGTCGAGAGCAGCGAACAGCTTTGCATTGTCAAAACAGTAAGTGCCTGTATTGATTTCACCTACAGCATCTTCCTCAGGACTACAGTCCTTCTGCTCCACAATCCGTAGCACTTTGCCTTCTTCATCTCGGATTACCCGACCATAGCCTTTAGGGTTGTCCATATGAGCTGTGAGCACGGTTGCAGCGGCCTTATTGTTCTCATGCAGCGCCAACAAACCTTCAAGTGTCTCAGATGTGACAAGCGGTGTATCTCCGCAGATAACGATCGTCGAACCATGTTCATTACCAAGAAGCTCTTTCGCTTGTTTGACGGCATGACCCGTTCCAAGCTGTTCTTCCTGCAGAACATATTCTGCCGCATCTCCTAGGTATGAACGGACGGTTTCCGCTCCATGACCCACAACCACCACACTGCGTTCACAGTGAACTTGATTAACCGTTTGTAATACATGACCCACCATCGGTTTCCCGCAGACGGGGTGAAGAACTTTATATAGTTTCGATTTCATTCGTTTGCCCTGCCCAGCGGCGAGCACAATAGCCAATCTTTTCAAGGGCCCTGCCTCCTCCTCTTGAACTCACTACTGAATATATCTCATTCTAGAAAAAAAGAAAAGAGAGCCACAAGTATGGCTCTCTTTTCCTTGAACCCCAATAGTCGATCTTAAGCGCCTTCTTCAATGACTTCCTCTTCAGTAGCAGCACGCTCGTACTCAGCCAATACAGCGGACTGAATCTTCTCGCGAGTACCGGAAGAAATCGGATGGGCAATGTCGCGAAACTCTCCATCTGGAGTGCGCTTGCTCGGCATTGCAACAAACATTCCATTGTTGCCGTCGATAACGCGAATGTCGTGAACGACAAATTCATTATCGATGGTAATGGATGCGATTGCTTTCATTCTCCCCTCAGAGTTAACACGGCGGAGTCTGACATCCGTAATTTGCATATGTGTTCACCACCTTTTTCCATCAGAGACTTGGTGTATAATTCCACACAGCAAACCGAATTCCTTCTTTTTTTATTTAGAAAATGTCCTAAAAACAGGAATTTTTTTTAGAAAGTGATGTTTTCGACAGACTTCGTGCCCATTCGCTTGAAAACGCTATTATTATCGACAAATACCGTCAGACCTATTTTTCGAAATAATTCCCGGGACTAACGGTAATCATCTTGCTCTTGGAATCTACATCCGAGAGTCTCGCAAGAGAAATATAGTTCTGCAGTAACCGTTCCTCCGACTCAACCGCTCCTGATTCGAGAAGTACACCAACACCAGCCACATCAGCATTAAATTCAGCCAGTAAATCCATCATTCCTTGGATGGTACCACCTGCTTTCATGAAATCATCCACGATCAGCACTCGAGATCGTTCTTTTAGCGCTCTACGAGAAAGAGACATGGTGTGTATGCTCTTATGTGACCCTGAGACGTAATTAATGCTTACTGCAGACCCTTCCGTCACTTGATGGTCACGGCGCACAAGAACAACCGGCAGATTAAGCTGCGCGGCCGTAGCATATGCAAGTGGAATCCCTTTAGTTTCAACTGTCATCACAACATCAATATCTCGATCTGAAAATGCAGTCGCAAAGATCTTCCCCGCTTCATTCATTAAAGAGGGCTCTCCCAGAAGGTCAGACATATACAAATAGCCGCCAGGTAGAATCCGGTCCGTTTGCTGTAGCTTGTGGCATAGCTCTTGGGCAAAAGAAAGTGCATGGTCTTTACGCAGCTTCGGAATGTATTTCACACCTCCTGCTGCTCCAGCCAGCGTCTGCAATTCTCCAATCCCATCATCTTCGAATACTTCCTTGATGATTGCTAAATCCTCACTAATGGATGACTTAGCCGCCCCATATCGTTCTGCAAACGTAGTTAGCGGGATTAAAGTATGGGGTTCAGATAATAAATATTGGGTCATATCGACCAATCGTTCACTTCGTTTAAGTTTTTTCACTTGGTTTCTTCCTCGCTAAATCCGAATATTATACTGTAAATATAACATCTTTGTACGCCTTTCCACAAGGTTACACGGAACTACTCTCATAGCTCATCACATTTATGTGAGCAGTCTAACCGCATAAACCTCTTTACAAAATCCTCTAAGACCATTATAAATCCGAGCAACCTTGGACTCTTTGGCTACCAAGCCAAACACAGTAGGTCCACTGCCGGACATAAGTACTCCATCAGCACCAAGCTTAATCATTGCATCTTTTAATTGTTGTACCTCAGGATGCAATTTTAGAGTAACCTCCTCCAGCACATTACCTAGAGATCTACACATCTCCTGGAAATTGCCTTCCTCTAAAGCTGCAACCATATCTCTGGCTGATGGGTGATGCTGAATGTTATCGCTACGCAAGCGACCATATACTTCAGCTGTTGAGACATTAATCGGAGGTTTAGCAACTACCGCCCAGCACTGAGGAGGACTCGGTACTGGTGTCAGTAATTCTCCTCTACCTGTAGCAAGCGCAGATCCGCCTGTAACACAGAAAGGAACATCTGAACCTAATTCAGCCCCCAGTGACAGAAGCTCTGCAAGAGGGATATTCAGATTCCAGAGCCGGTTTAGCCCACGGAGAGTAGCGGCTGCATCGCTGCTTCCACCAGCTAGGCCAGCAGCAACCGGGATTTTTTTGTCCAGATGAATATGTACACCCTGTCGAACGTCATACCGTTCCTTGATTAGCCTAGCCGCCTGAAAAGCCAGGTTCTTCTCATCCAGGGGAATATAACCCGCCTGACTCGTAATGATGATCGTATCTCTTGGCTGTTCTGACATCTCTAGTCGATCAGCCAAATCGATCATTGTCATGACCATTTCCACTTCGTGAAAACCGTCAGGCCTCTTATGAAGTACATCAAGCATTAAATTTATCTTTGCAGGCGCTTTTTCGTATATTTTCAAGAAGGTTCACCTATCCTTAGCTTTTCCCATAAGCACAACTTAACACATTACAGAAAAAACTTCTAATGACTTTATATTATCAAACAGGCGTCATGAAGTCATTTTTCCATACGCATATTAATCCAAAAAATTTATGAAAAAACGTATGAAATATAAGGAAGGGACCTCCTAGCTGCGGAAGTCCCTTATAATGCTTAAGATTAACGATCTGATTGGCGTGCTGCTCGTTCTGCAAGCTCTATTGCCTTTTTAACCATGTTGCCCGCATCACTTGCTTTGATCCCGCCCCAGCCTTCCTTCTGCACCGTATCATAGAACCCTAGCTCTTTGGCCAGCTCGGTCTTTAGTTCTTCCGACATCATACTCCGTCTTCTTCGGCTCATGTGTATGCTTGCCTCCTATTGAATAATAGTGATGATGGCTTTGGTTCCCCTTTATTATGTACATAGAGCACGGCTCCTCATTCTTCATCTTCATGGCAACAAAAAACAGCACCCGCATGACGGACGCTGTTCTGCATTACATAAAGTTATGACTTGATATAGGTTATACGCAATTGGCAGTCTTCGTCTAACACCATGATTTCCACCGTCTCGGTTAACACATCTGCATAACTATAAGACACTCGTTTAAAGGTTTGCTGATCTTGATCTAACTTTACAATGAAAACAGAAGGGTACGTTTCTTCCAAAACACCAGTACGCTCAACGGTCTTACGGCGACCACCGTTTGCCCGCAGCGTAATTTTTTGCCCAAGATGAGCATCCAAACTGCGTTTGATTTCCAACAGCGCATTTTTAGCCATTGTCGACGACCACCTCTTTCCTTGTCCATTATACCAATTTACCAAGTCAATGTCAAATCAAAACCATTAATTATATCAGCATCAAAAATATCTTGTCAACGAATTTTTTTTGAACATTTAAATGTCGAGCGTAGATCCGTTATTATGCGCAAAACCGACAACAAATATGTACATATTGCTCAATTTATCACAGCTTGTCCTCTTTATAAGCATGCTGACAAATACCTGATGCTTTTCGTTTGTAGTATGTCTAACTTGAACCTAAAAAACCCCTAATACAGGGGTTTTTTTAGATACTCTTTTTTCCACTTCTGCGAAAGTGAGCTTGAACACTGTATTTAGCTAACCGATGGAGTCACTTTCAGCGTAGATAGGTCATTTAGACGCGGCAACCCAATTCGATAAGTCCCACGGGTCTCAATACCGCCCACGCCCTGACTGCCACTTATCGTATTGTGTAGCACGTCATTCATGTTGACTGTTTCACGAACGGATGTATACGCCGCTTTAGCAGCAACATAAACGGGATCAAGTGCATGAATGAGCACACGTCCTGGTGAGCTTGCAAAATTAGCCCCTGCCTGTAATAGCGCCTCAAAATGAGATTGGCATGCTCCTGCCACAACAACAAGCGTATCCAAATTTCGTTCATACTGCCTTGCTACTTGGATCGCTTGCACAAAGTTCTGAGAATTTTTATAGCTGTCCAGGCTATATAGGTCACGAGATTGACTTCTTTTCAAGACACCATCATGCCCAGTAATAACAACAATATCTGGACGAACACGCGGCAACATGCGGTACAGAGCTTCCGCCATGGTCGACTCGTGGATATAGTGACCTTCAGCTGGAACCCGAAGCTGATTGTATAAGCTAAGGCTCTTTTTTAAGTAAAGGGGATCTCCATCAAGATGCAACACCTTACCGGGAACGTCAAAATAGCCCTTCTCACCGGATCCCCATTCACTTCTTAAATCTGCCAGACGCCTTTCGCTTTGCTCCTGGCGGTATTTTTGCAGGCGGGTTAACGACTCATTCGCTTTAATTTGCGCCTGTTTCGTCCGTTCGCTCATCGTAGGATGCGGCACTTGTACCAGGTCCCCAAGGGGCGCGTCGGCCAGCAGCCGAAAGTCCGTTCCTTTGATGATGGCTGTGTTCTGCTGCACACCTTCCACTCGGAACGTGACATCGCCGCCGTACGATCTACGAATGACCAAGTCTCCAAAATTCATCACAATATCACCCCTACCTCCATCGTATGGGCATCTGTATCGATTGGTTCGTATACCTTTGCAAAATATCCAAGAAAGCTCCAAATAAAAAAGACGCAGCCTATAGCTGCGCCTCACCTTGCTTCATCTGTCTATTAACGTATACCCGCGCTGAGCAGCACACGGCTAAGACGGGCGTACTCCTCGATACTAAGTGTCTCACCACGTCTAGATGGCTCAATTTCAGCCTCCTGTAATAGCTGTTCCAAACGCTCACGTCCCTCTCCTGGGAAAAAGCGGCTCTTCAGGTTATTAGCAATCGTCTTACGACGCTGAGCAAATGAAGCCTGTACCACCTCAAAGAAATGAGCCTCATCATCAACCTCAACTGGAGGGTTCTCCCGAACCTGCAGACGAATCACAGCAGACTCTACATTCGGCTGAGGAATAAATACAGTATGAGGAACCGTACATACAAGCTTCGGCTCACTATAATACTGAACAGCGATGCTCAGACTACCATAGTCTTTGCTTCCTGGCGAAGCTGCCATACGTACAGCAACTTCTTTTTGAATCATAACCACGATATTCTCCAGTGGCAGTTTCTCTTCGAGCAGCTTCATCAGAATCGGAGTCGTAACATAATACGGCAGATTCGCTACAACACTTACCTTAGATACACCGTCAAAATGCTCGCGGAACAACTCTTGCAGATCCACTTTAAGCACATCTCCATGATGCACTCGTACATTCGGATAGGGTTCTAGAACCTCCTTAAGGATTGGTATAAGCCTCTGATCGATCTCTACGGCTGTAACCGCTCCTGCAGTCTGTGCAAGCTTCTCTGTTAGAGCACCAATCCCTGGTCCGATTTCTAGCGCTCCTTTATCTTTATCCAGGCCTGCAGCCTCTACAATTTTGTACAATATATTTTGATCGATAAGAAAATTCTGGCCTAGACTCTTCTTAAAAGAAAAACCATTGCGCGAAATAATCTCCTTCGTTCTTCTCGGGGTTGAAATCTCCTCAATACGTGTCATATTTCCGTACCTCCCTCTTCCAGCTGGGCAAGCGCTGATGCAAATTCTTCGCGTGATATTTGAAACATGGCTAGACGCTTGTGAAACTGTTTGCCATTACAATACCCAATACCAAGCAGATTGCCCATGATCATCCGTCTGGCAGCAGCCTGAGGATGCACAATTAGACCCGCTTCAAGTAAGTCATCAAGTCCAATCAAGCTCTCTGATCCCTCAAACGACGTATGCACGCGTTCAAGGGCATGCCGGATAGATTCCGGCGAAGCATTCTCCACCCCAATGTCTCCTCGGCGTGTTGCGTCTGCTTCTGGGATAAAAGCGTGTTTGCATCCAGGAACCTTGGTATCAATGATCTTGCGAATTCGCTCACCTGCATGATCGGGATCCGTTAAGATAATAACTCCGCGCCGCTCCTGTGCTAGCGCAATTCGTTTCAGTATACGGCTGTTAATGGCCGATCCCCCGGTTTCAATCGTGTCTGCCTCTACTGCCCGTTTGATGGCAACTGTATCATCCCGGCCTTCCACGACAATCACTTCTTTGATCATTCGTACGTTCTTCCTTCCCAAAACAAAAGAAGAGGATAAATCATCCTCTTCTTAGCATCACATTCATATTAATTAAATAGTATAGCATTAGCATGGCATTGTAAAACGAAAATCATGCGTTAGTTAAGCTCCGGCTTAACTGGACCGATCACATAAACCGTGCGACCGCTCTTGCGTCCAAAATTAAGTGCCGCCTTAAGTGAATCATAGTACACATCGATTTTGTTACCCTTGATGGCACCACCTGTATCTTCAGCACGGCGGAAGCCAACGCCCTCAATATATACCCACCAGCCGATCGGAATCACATTCGGATCCACTGCAATCGTACGCCCTTCCGTTACACGAGTACCAGAAGCAGTGCGGGTACCGATGCCACTCTCTTCAGCAGAATATGCTGTCATCGAAACGTTATTTAATACCTTTTTATATTCGAAATCAACACCGGCTCTAGACACCACATTATTCGCTTTTTCCTTAGTGGCTACCGATTTAGTTGCTGACTTCGCTTGGGATGGTGTAGAAGCCGTTCTGGATACAGTTGCTTTATCTGCTTGTGCAGATACAGTTTCGACAACTGGTTTCTCAGGCACTACAACCTTTTTAGTTCCAACTGCAATAATTTTATCCTTCGTCTTCCGCTGTACTTCTTTCTTAATAACCTTCTTCGAGATAAACTTCCCATCCTCGTATACCTTCTCAATGTGGTGGACCACAATGCCTGGCGCTCCACTCTGCAATACACGGTTATCTCCTTTTTCCAAAGAAGGGTCTGCCGTCTTAATCACTCGGAAAGCACGATTCTCAGTCTGTTTAACAGTTTGTTTCGTGACGCGCACGACTCTGATTTCCTCTTGACCGACAAGTTTTGTATCTAGAGAAGGTTTCACTGTATCTTCGCCCTTGATTGAAATACCCGTTTCTTTGAGTACATTTCCAACCGTATCTTGGGTAGTAAATATTGTATTTTGTTTGCCGTCTGCGTTCACCGTAACCGGTATTGCGCGTTTGATAATAATACGGTCTCCATCTTGGAGTACACCATTTAACGGCATAGAAACCTCATCCTGAGGAGTCAGGGAAATAGCTTGCTCATCCAGCACTTCATGCAGCAAAGCTCCATGGGTTTCTACTGTGGTGATTCGGCCATCAACCACAAGTTGAATCTCTTTGCCCGCCCGATTGTGAGCAACCAGCATAACGAGCAATGTAATTGCGATGGCGCCAATGGCGGCCAGCATTAGTTGACGCAAATTCTCATGCTTCCATCGTAATGCGTAAGACATGCTGGATGATTGTGATTCATGGGTCTCTTCGTGTTGAAAAATGCCCACTATGTCATCCTCCTTCATAGCCCCGCCGTCTAGGTAACGCATGATTGCATTTGACGCGACTATAGCAAATTGTCTCACAGAGTGCTCTGCTATCTATCTACACCCTGCGTTATTCCCCGTCTTCCCGTCCACACAACCGTCACCTCCTGTTTACCAACAGTATGACGGCACCCTCTCCAATATTCTAAAATAAAAGAAAGCCAAAGAAAGAGTTATAGAGACTCTTTCGTGGCTTCCTGATGTCTACAATCTGGAAATGGTATGCACGAGTTTGCCTCTCTTACTTGCGCTTACGGAGTTAGCTGTCGGGTTCGGACGTAAGAGAGACGCCCTATCTCAAGTCATCCGCTCATGGCGGCTGCCCTCAAATTCACCCCAAAGACCCAAAAAGAAATCACATACAGTTCAGCTTTGCATCTCTGCCAGCTATCCATGTATTGGTTCCCCCGTTCTCCAAATTCACTTGGAGATTAAGCGAGACGGTTCATAAAATATTCAGCTGTTCAATTTCGATCAGCTTCCTATCACTGAAAAGATGATATCCTGTTTCGATACAGGTTGTAAAGCAACAATCAACCACATTTTTTCAGGTAAAAGGTTAAAATATTGTAATATAGTCGCCTTTTTTGATTAAAAAACTTTAATTGGTCGCTAATGCTCTGTTTTTCATCCGCTTTACTCTCGATTTCAAATTATTCCAAATCGTTCCATTGCATTTCTGGTTGTAATTAAACCTAATTCTTCCAGAGACAACCCTTTTATGTCAGCTGCCACCTCTGCTACAAGACGGACGTGTGCAGACTCATTTCGCTTCCCGCGAAACGGATGTGGTGTTAAATATGGAGAGTCGGTTTCGATGAGCAATCGGTCCAATGGAACCTGTGCTAGGACCTCTTTGGGCTGTCTTGCATTCTTGAACGTAATGGGTCCCCCGAATGAAAGATGAAAGCCCATATCAAGACACAACTTGGCTGTTTCCCAACTGCCGGAAAATGAGTGCATCACCCCTCCGACCTCAGATGCTTTTTCTTCTTTCAAAATCTTCACGATATCTTCATGCGCATCCCGATTATGAATTACAATCGGCATATTCAGTTCCCGAGCAAGTCCAATCTGACAACGAAGAACCTGGTGCTGAACCTCCTTAGGTGAGGTATCCCAATGATAATCCAGGCCGATTTCACCGATAGCCACGACTTTCTCATGATGGCAAAGAGAGGTGATCCATTCTAAATCTCCGTCTTTCATCGTAATTGCATCTACAGGGTGCCAACCTACAGCAGCATAAATAAATTCATAAGTTTCCGCTAATTTCATGGTGGTAGGGATCGTCTCTCGATTAAAACCAATATTAATCATATGGGTTACGCCAGCTTCAAGCGCGCGACCTATAACCTCCTCGCGATCTTCGTCGAATTCAGGGGCATCTAGATGTGTATGTGTGTCGAATAACATTATGATATAATCTCCTCTCATGTCGCAGACCAGCCCAAAGAACTGCTGGTGTTTATTATTTACTATTCTGTTGATGCTGATTATTTAATTTGCTCAAACACAGAAGCGATATCTTTAGGCAACGTGTTTAGTACAGGTCTTACCTTTTCCTCGGGAAAATACAAGCGGTAGCGTCCACGATGGATTCCACTAATGGAACGTACAATATCTGATACTTCAGAAATCTCCCGTACATGGTCATGTTTATCTAGTAGCAGAATCTGTTTATCACTCTCAGGCGAGCCTGAATGAAATTCATCATAAGGAAGATCGGTTGGATAATCAATCTCAAAGTCATATTTCGGGTTTAATCCCGCTTCTTGAAAGGCTTGGCGGATCCCGTCGATGGTCTCCATATCAATCGTGTCGATTTCTACATATTTATAGAGACAACGATTCATAAAACGACCGCATAAATCACTCAGAAGCTCATCCTTCTCCTCAGTCCACTGTAGAAAACTTGTCTGTATCAAAGCCTCGTCTAAACGCAAATACTGACCGACAGTAATGTCGCCTTCAAATAAAGAAGGAAGTGGATCTACCATAAATTTAAAAATAAATCCTTCTTGATATAGCTCCTTTGCTCTTTTGAATATTTGCCGCAAAATAATTTCAGAGCTCCGTGTAACGGGATGAAAATATACCTGCCAATACATCTGATATCTGGACATCAGATAATCCTCTACAGCATGCATGCCTGATTCTTTCACAACTACGCGATCACGATACGGACGAAGCATACGCAGTATCCGGTCTATATCAATAGTTCCATAATTAACGCCGGTATAATAAGCATCTCGTAGCAAGTAATCCATCCGATCTGCATCAAGGGGACTTGTAACGAGATTAATAACAATAGGCTTTTCATATGTCTTGTTAATAACAGAGGCTACTCTTTTCGGAAATTCAAAGTCCACTTCCCGTAAAACGCTGTTCACATTCGTATCTCCAAGAACAATACGACAGGTCCAATCCTCGTGGTTCATATGAAATGCTTCTTCTATAGAATGAGAAAAAGGTCCGTGGCCTATGTCATGAAGCAGTGCCGCACATAATGTCAATAGACGCTCTTCCTTCGGCCAATCTGGATAACCACTTCGTTCAAATTGAGAAATGATTCTTCTCGTTATTTCATATACACCAAGTGAGTGTGAAAATCGACTATGCTCAGCTCCATGAAATGTCAGGAAGGAAGTCCCAAGTTGCCTTACCCGACGAAGCCGCTGAAATTCAGGTGTATTAATTAACCGCCAAATGATGTCGTCCTGAACATGAATATAGTTATGAACCGGATCTTTAAACACTTTTTCCTCGCTAATTGGCAAATGCATGGTCCTTCATCTCCTATTCCTAAACTACGAATTCATCGCTTTAACACTTTTTTTGATATATAATGTCGAATGATGTCGAAGTAAGTAAAAAGGTGTTTTCCAAATCAATATGAGTAAAACGAAGTCAATTAACCTACTACATTTGACATTTTCCTAGTAAAATAGAGGGTTTTGTTCACTATAATTTCGTAAATAAGTTTCTTATTTTCAAAATTATAGGTTGACTGATTTGGGAATCGTTGGTACTATAAATAACATAAAACATAGAACAATGTCGAATTATGACTTTTTTAAATTATGGCGAGAGGGGCATCAATCAGTTATGATGAAATCAACAGGTATTGTAAGAAAGGTAGACGAACTAGGACGGGTCGTTATTCCAATTGAACTCCGCCGTACACTAGGAATTGGTGAGAAAGACGCCTTGGAAATCTACGTTGATGGTGAGCGCATTATGCTCAAGAAATATGAGCCTGCTTGCATCTTCTGTGGTAACGCAGAGAATGTAACTTACTTCAAAGGTAAAATTGTTTGTAACGAATGTATCTCTGAAATTCCATCACCTGTGACAAATTAAGAAACATAGTATATAATAGTTTTAATCAAATTGTTAATTCTAACCTTTTTCATATCTCCTTGATGCCTTCCTCGGCTTGAACCCAGCCGAAGGAAGGTATTTTTTTGTTATTTATCTAACAAAGAATTATAAATATCACGTTTGGAGACTCCCCGATCGGATGCCGTTTTTTTCATCGCATCTTTTCGGCTCATTCCACTGTCTTCATAATGCTTCACATGTTCTTCAAGGGTTAGTTCCTGCCACCAAGAGTTTTGTTCTCGTAGTTCTTCTTCTTTACTTGCTCCTTCAACCACAATAACGTACTCCCCAAGTGGTGGATGTTCTTCTAGCCAATCCAAGCATTGCGGAATTGATCCTCTTACAAACTCCTCATACCTCTTGGTTAATTCGCGTGCAAGAGTGACTTGGCGATCACCAAGTACTTCTTGCATGATCTCTAATGTTTTCTTTACCCTGTGGGGGGATTCGTAGAACAATAACGTACCCTGTGCGGCTTGGAAAATAGACAATTGAGCAATAATATCCTTCTTATCTCTAGGTAAAAATCCTACAAACGTAAAACGTTCGGTCGACAAGCCCGAGGCAATGAGACCTGAAAGAGCAGCATTCGCTCCCGGAATCGGAATCACTGAGATACCCTCGGCAATAGCAAGTCTAACAAGGTCTGATCCAGGGTCAGAAATGGCCGGTAGACCCGCATCGCTCACGATGGCTACATTTTTTCCTTCTATTATATAGCGTATAATTTCAGGCCCACTTGCTCCCTTATTATGCTCATGGTAACTAAACAATTGCTTAGGCTGAATTTCGAAGTGAGTGAGTAGTTTACGCGTCTGTCGTGTATCCTCTGCAGCGATAATGTCACACTCCTGGAGCATACGTACAGCACGGTAAGTCATATCCTCTAAATTCCCAATCGGAGTTGCAACCAGATACAAGGATCCAGGTTCCCCCTCCTTACGAACAGCAAAGCTATTTTGACAGGTCAGGTTCATGATTTTCCCTCGCTTGTTCCGTAATAAACTTCCATCATCTCTTTACAATAGTTGCCTTCATCGTCATAAACAATCAATGGTGGTTGCAAACGCACCTCTGGTTTACCATCCTTAATACATTCAATGAGTACCATATTCGCCTCCATATGAAGTCTAGGATGGACAAAACGAATAATCTTCGGCTCTAAACGGTATTTTTGCATGAGACTGATGATTTCTGCAAGACGCAGCGGTTTATGGACCATGCTTAGCTTACCACCCGGACGAAGTAGTCTTGATCCTGACTGAATAACCTCTTCAAGCGTGCAGTGAATCTCATGTCTTGCGATCGCTTGGTGTTGATTGAGCTTAATATCACTGCCGTTCAGGGGCATATAAGGCGGATTAACGGTTATCGCATCATATACACCGTATCCTGTTTCCAAGTATAATTCCCTCAGGTCTCCCTCTCGAATGATAACCCGATCCTGTAAATCATTCATCACTACACTTCGTCTCGCCATATCAGCTAACCTTGGCTGAATTTCGATCCCTTCAATGACCGCCTTAGTACGTGTAGTAAGCAGCAAAGGAACCACACCGTTACCCGTACACATATCGAGAATACGTCCCCGCTGTGGAATGCTCGCAAAGCGTGCCAGCAAGACAGCATCCATAGAAAAGCTAAATACCTCATCACTCTGAATAATACCTATATCTTGTGTCAGAAGATCATCAATTCGCTCTGAACTGTGTAAAAGTACTTCTTGTTTCATCATCCCAACCCTTTACCCGCTTAATGTTATAAATGGCAGAAACGGCTGCGTCCTGATCTCATGACTGCAACCGCTTCTGATATTAGAATGCCAGATAAGTTTACACTTTACTATGATGGTATACATCTATATCTCTTCAGAAAAAAACCGTAGGCGGTTTTCTCCTACGGTTTCTTACTTGTTCAAAAAGGACAGGCAGAAGAGGCAATCCCCTTCCGTTCGCAAGTGTCCATAATAGACATTGCAGATATGAAAGCCTTCATGATACAGTCGGGCGAGGTTATCATATCCTTCCCCGACAACATCCTCCACGCTTTCCTCATTCTTAACAAGTTGAGGCTGCTTATGTGGGGATGTCGTTTCCGATTCTGCCGACTGAACTTCCCTCTTAAAAACTTTCCGGAGCTGTTCATTTTCAAGGCTGAGACGATGGTTGTCTTCCAGCAATTCCTTGATGACCAGCTTTAGTTCACCCAGTTCACTGTGCATGTGTCCCATCTGTGATTCCATCTCTTGAATGCGCACAAAAATGTTTTTCTTTTCCAAGATTACACCCCGAAAGTAACCGTTATATTGGTCTACTTGATGACCACGTCATCCAAAGGAAGTTCCTTGACCTTACCGATTTCAAACAGCTGTACATGTACAGTCCGTTTGTCCGCATTTAGGCCGACCACTTTGCCATCTCCAAGTGAGGTGACAACAAATTTACCCACGGACGGAAGTTCTTCCTTAACGCTTTCATAATTGTCATGCTCAAATTTCAAACAACACATCAGTCTTCCACATAGACCGGAAATTTTGGTAGGATTCAGTGATAGACTCTGATCCTTCGCCATCTTAATCGATACCGGTTCAAAATCACCGAGCCATGACGAGCAGCACAGTACGCGTCCACACGGTCCTAAGCCTCCGAGCATTTTGGCCTCATCACGTACGCCGATCTGACGTAGTTCAATTCTTGTCCGAAATATACCGGCAAGATCCTTAACTAATTCCCTGAAATCAACACGGCCTTCCGCTGTGAAGTAAAAAATGATCTTGTTGCGGTCGAATGTGAACTCTACATCGACCAGCTTCATTTTTAAAGCGTGATCTCGGATTTTATTTAAACAGGTTGTAAATGCATCCTTGGCCGCCAGCTTATTCTCTTCTACCACACGGGCATCAGATTCGCCAGCAATTCGGATCACCTTCTTCAGCGGGAGAACCACATCCGATTCCTGTACCTCTTTCTTTCCTATAACAACTTGGCCATATTCGATACCGCGAGCTGTTTCCACGATAACCGATTGTTCCTTCTCCACTGGAAGATCCAGTGGGTCGAAGTAATAAATTTTGCCCGCTTTTTTAAAACGGACACCCACTACACTGTACAAAAATTAACCCCCTTGTTAGCCCGTACATTTTGGCCATTCCTAGGATATTGGGGGTTGTCTCACGCCTGAGTTCCGCCCAAACCCATTAATAACTGCTCGAGACAGAGCTGCCCGTTGACATTGTAACGTAACTTCTTCTGACACTCTGCGGCCAAATCCATGTAGGAGACCCACTGTGCCGTGCTGCGGGCTGACGCGTGACCGGAGATAAACTCGGCCTGATCTATGAAAACGAGACGATCTTGCCTTCCGTATTGGACATGTATCATATCCTTGAACCATAAATGGAACAAACTGAACAGTATGTCCAGATGTTCGGAGAGCCCTGACTTGAACACTTTCTGGCTAGCTGTGATCATAGCTGCACCAGTGCGGTTCAAAGACTCCTTCCCTAATTGTAACATTACGTTTCTAATTTCTGCAAACCAATTCTCATTCAAAATTTTCTTACATCCCTCAAGCCCTGAGGCCAGTTGAACCGCACAGCGTACAAGGGCTGATGGATAACCTTCACTTACGAGAACTTGTTCCATCATTTCAGGATTTAGCGCCCGAAAAGGAACCGTCTGCGAGCGTGATTGTATCGTAGGAAGTAGAGCTTGTCCATTCTCGGCAATCAGTATAGCTACGGCCGGAACTTGTGGCTCCTCAAGAAATTTCAATAAGCTGTTTGCAGCCTGAACTGTCATTTTGTCCGCATGATTTATAATATAAACCTTTGGATTGTTCTTCTCAGAACGATAAGAGAAAATCCGCTGTAATTCACGGATCTGGTCGATTTTGATGCTAGCCCCATCCGGTTCAACCAGCGTTAAATCTGGATGGTTTCCGTGTTCCACCTTTCGGCACTCCAGACATTCACCACATGCATCATCCAGACTTTCCGTACAGAATAATGCTTTGGCAAAGGTCATCGCAGTCTCCAGCTGCCCCGCGCCGTTTGGACCACTGAACAGATAAGCATGGCTAACGGCTTCACGCCGCAGCGCATTCTGAAGCAACTGTTTAGCAGCCTCCTGGCCTAATATATCGTTAAAAGACATAAGTCCTCTCTCTTTCTGCTTCTAATAGAAACGGCATGTTCTATTCGTGATCGTTGATAAACTCTGCTTATCCGTTTCTATATTTCTAAAAAACTAAATTGATCAGCATTCCCCGAATTTCTCCAATTTTACCGAGTAACTCAATTTTTCCTTGCTCACTTTCTAGTAGCTCATCTGCTAACGTGAGTAGCATGGAATCAATCTCATCAATTACATTATACCGTTTACCACGGCCCCGACGATCCCATCCGCGTGTCTCTTTCATAGAAACACCCCGGCGAACGGTCTCCTCCAAAAATCTCTTAACCATTAGACGATATGCCTTTAATTCTCGAATCGTCATTGCTCGAGCTAATCGGTCACCCTGCAATGCGATTTCACGCATCTGACGCCCTAGCTCCTCTCTGGAAGCTTTCTCACCTTGCTGATACATCATGTCGGAAAATGCCTTTTGCTGGATCGGTTTAGTGTTACTATCCGGGACCGACAATTCACTTTTTATGGGCCTGAAGCCCGGATTGATCTTCACCGAAATCTACCGCCTTTACTGACTCCATAATTAAATATCGGGGACAATCATGCTATGAAATAACATTTGCAATCGGTCCCCAATAAACGGTATTTCAAAATTGCTCTACCTTCATAAACAATCATTTTCATATAGAACGGGTAGATGTCTTTATTATGATATCAGAACTTGATCTTCTTTTGGCGACAAGCCTTCAAATACCGCAAGAAAAACATCCAGATTAACAAAATAATCTATAACAGGCTCATCTTAATACAAATTAACGCACTTCAATGCATTAAAAATGTTCAAACCGTTCAACAGGAAGTACAAATACAGTAGCTCCACCCACCTGCACTTCAACGGGTAGTGGCAAATAGGAGTCCGTTGTACCACTCATTGGTGTAACCGGAGTAACAAGCTGTTCACGTACTTTACAACTTGTGCGGATAACATTCATGACACTTTCCACCTGACCATCATCTACCCCGATCATAAACGTGGTGTTGCCGGCTTTCAGAAACCCTCCGGTACTTGCCAGTTTCGTTGCCCGGAAATTTGCTTTAACGAGCCCTGCCGAAAGACGGTTGCTGTCCTTATCCTGTACAATCGCAACGATCAATTTCATGGTGCAATCCCTCCGTTTTCATAGTATGGCATAACGAAATGCCTAGTATATATTTATTTGACATACATCCTCAAAAATCCTTTAAAACCGCGCTTTCCAGCACACGAATCATCTCGCGTTCGACTTGTGATGGTGATTTTGATGCATCAACTACCTTAATTCTATTGGGATATTGATCTGCTAAGTGTTTATACCCATCTCTCACCATACGGTGAAACGCTAAACTTTCCATGTCCAGGCGGTTAATTTCGCGATCTCCATTCGCCATAATACGAGAAAGTCCCTCTTCAGGATCAATATCTAGTAGTATCGTAAGATCTGGCATTCGCTTATCGATAGCGAACTGGTTAATTGCCCATACTTCCTCAATGCCAATCCCCCGAGCCATCCCTTGGTAGACCAGACTACTGTCGACAAAACGATCACAAATGACAGTTAATCCTTCAGCTAACGCTGGTTCCACCTTCTCCACAAGATGCTGTCTGCGAGCAGCCGCATACAATAAGGCCTCCGTCCGTGCATCCATACTCGTATGTTCCGGATTTAGAATGATAGAACGAATCTTCTCCGCAATATCGATGCCGCCAGGCTCGCGAGTAATGAGGTAAGGAATAGAATTATTTTGCATGAAGGCAGCTAGTCTTCCAATCATTGTGGTTTTGCCTGAACCTTCCCCTCCCTCAATCGTAATAAATAATGGTTTGCGGTTCATATCGTTCCCTGCTTTCTTGAATTCTTGTATACGAGAATGGTCCTGATCGTATGATCTTCAGCGCCTTGGCATTTGGCTCCCGCATCTCTTAAGGCGATAAGCCGATTAGCGATCTCTTCTGTAATCTGCTCACCGGAATATAAAATTGGAATACCAGGTGGATATGGGATCACCATTTCAGCAGCGATTCTCCCCCCACAGTGCTCTACAAGAACAGATTCAATTTGATCCCGATCTTGAGGTGTCAGGCTAAACTGAACCAGCTCCGAAAATGGCGCTGCATTTCTAGAAATGTTCCACGTGGAAACATCGGATAGCACGGATAAGGGTTGATTGGGGATGTCTTCGGGTGACGTTGAGGCCACCTCTTCCTCTACAATATGCTGGAGTGCCCATAAGAGGTGATTCACATCCTCTTCCGTCGACCCTAAAGTAAAGAGCAAAACGACATATCGTTCGTCGCTCATCTCTGGGACACAGCCGCGCGCTTCAAGCGCGTGCTGGAGTCCATAGCCGCTCAGGGCCCCGGTGCGGTCATAAATGACCGCTTTGAACGGGTCCTGGCGCGTGTATGCTGCCGCATGTATTTGCGGCGGCTGGGCTTGTCCGCCGGCCGTGGCTGCGGCGGCGGTCAGCTCGGGCTGCGGCGGTTGCAGCAGCCCGAAGCGCGGCAGCGTAGCTAGGCCGCGCTTTAGCGCCTTCACGGCAGCGAAGCCCGCTCTGAAGGCGCTTGGGCCCTGCGCGTGGAGCAGGCGCCGGGCAAGATCAAGCGAGGCCATCACGGGGTATGATGGGCTCGAGCTCTGCACCATAGCAAGCCGCTGGCGCAGCAGGCGCCGATCGAGCAGCTTTCCTTGTACATGCAGCATCGCTCCCATGGTCATCGCAGCAAGCATTTTGTGTGTGGACTGCACCACACCATCTGCTCCACTAGCAAGTGCACTTTCCGGCAAATCCGGATGCATTCCAAAATGTGCACCATGTGCCTCATCTACAAGCAGTGGAATATGATAACCATGGCATAAATCAGCTATCTCCCGTAAACTACTGCTCATTCCGTAATAGTTAGGTGATGTGATTAAGACGCCCTTCGCCTCCGGATAGGCGGTTAAAGCCGATTTTAGCGTCTCCGTCGATGGAATAACTGCAAGTCCACTGCCTTCATCTATCTCTGGATCCAGAAACACCGCTTTCGTTCCAGCAAGCATCAATCCATTCAAAACAGACTTATGGACATTGCGCTGAAGTAAGAGTATATCACCTGGCTGCGTGCACACAGTAAGAATCATTGCCAGGTTGCCTGAGGTACTTCCTCCAACGAGGAAAAAACTCTCCTCTGCCCCAAAACAATCAGCAGCAAGCTCCTGCGCCTCACGAATTACACCTTCTGGATGATGGAGATCATCCGTCCCACTAATCTCTGTAACATCTATTTTCATAACTTCGCTTAATAGTTCAGCCCCGCCAAAATCCTCATACGCTTTTCCATTCTTATGACCGGGGACATGAAATGACTTCTTACCGCTGCTGCTATATGCAAGTAACGCCTCTACCAGCGGTGCTTTGCCTCTATTTATATTCATTTAAGAATTTCCTTCCGGTAAAGATCCAATCCCTCTACTCTATTTTATCGTAAAATGTATCTTACGCCTATGCCTCCCGAATATCCAATAATCGCTGATCCCAACAAAAAAAGGCCTCTCGATTTCAGGCCTCCAATCTCTATGTCTCTCTAAACCTTACTCGGCATCTCGATCTGCTTCAACTGGTGAATAAAAAAATGATATTTCGAATCCTCCGCATTCGTATGCACAATCTCAGACTCGCAATCCTCACATACAAATTGGGATACGATCGTAATGCCTTCTTTTTTACTCTGGCTGCATATAATACAGACGCGTTCATTCATCTCTTCCATGAGCCATCCCACCTTGTTTCTTTTACTATTAGTATGACACAGTTTCTATTATTTTAAACATTTTCATAGTATCTCTTTCTGCCTTATAAGTATATGTATTTAATTCTTCATGGTGTCTGTACCTAAAGCGCTTCACAAAAATAAGAATTAGACCGATAAAAAACATAAAAGACTTTATTTAATACACACAATGCCCTTTAAAGGAGGCAAGCAACCTCGATGGCAGAACAACCTCATGGACAAGCTACCTTTTATCAATACCGATTACTCAAAAAAATACCTCTCTCCAAACATTTGACCAGTCTATATCTTATCTTGCCATGTGCAGCAGTCGCATCAGAAATGTTTATTCTATCGTGGGACAGCTTTCTTTACTTTTTTCTCGCATTTGTATTAATACTATGGATTCATTTTGTAATTGGTCGATCCGTATTGTTCTTCTTAGGTTCCATCTATCAGAAAAAATGGCGGTTTTCCCTTAAGACGCCTTGGCTAGGCTATATGCCTGACCAGCATGTAAGCTCCTATGTCTTTGCCAAAGTCCAATTACATACCGCCTGGATCAGCACCTGTTTATTCGGAATTATGGCTTTCTGGTCACCTCTATCATTTATAGTGTCCATTCTGTTCTGGCACTTATGGCTGCTTGTCCCGCGATATTATGCACTCCTACGCTTCTCAGACCAACCTAAGGATGGCATGCTAAAGTTCAGCGATCAGGATATCTCATACTATAAGCAATAAACTTATATACATAAAAATAAAAGATCTCATCCGAAACGGATTGAGATCTTTTATTTTTTACTTTCTAAGCCTTGAATCGCCTCTTTTTTTAGAGGTGCGGGTACCGTTATAATTAAAAAGTCGTCATGCACTGTGAGATGAACGATACTTTTTCCCTTTTCGAACACCAAAGATGAGCCCTTCTGTTCTTCCTTCTTCTCTTTCCAGCCCCATGATTCGATTACATTGATATAAGGCTCTGGTAGACTCTCGGACTCTTTCAATCCTGGCAGAGCATAGCGAACATAATCCAGATCACTGTTCCCTTTCGTTTGCTCCGTCTTATTCGCTTCCTTAGGTATCGGGAAAGATTTAACATTGGCAGCTCCGTCAAATGACTCCCAAGATGGCTGCGCTGATGCACCACACCCAGAACCCAAGATCAGAATAGCGCCTGCACAAAATAAAGCTGCAAGCCGCAGTCGACTATTATGAAACATACATTATCCTCCTTCCTCCACCTTAACCAGTTCTTCGTTGAAAAGGCATCGTTAGTTTGGTTAATGGAGAAACTTCCATTCAGGCCTTATATCCTAGAGCCTGCGTAAACCGGAAATATATAGGTAATAGTTCCCTGGCTTTTGATTAATTCTATTATACTGATTTTTATCAATATAACGGTAACAAAATCTTCATCAGTTAACGTCATCTTTTGCTTGTTTCGAGCCAAAATAAGCAAAAAACAAATAAAAACCACCATCGATTGCATCGACAGTGGTTTTTCGCTTGGCGACGTCCTACTCTCCCGGGACCCTTCGGTCCAAGTACCATCGGCGCTGGAAGGCTTAACGGTCGTGT